>NZ_JALLIO010000022.1:0-411 GCF_023242305.1 Curtobacterium sp. MWU13-2055 | reverse complement strand
TTGGCGAACGGTCGGGCTGCGTTGGCGCCTGGCCGGTGAGGGTCTTGCCGGAGACGTTGGTGATCGTCAACGTGACGACCTGTTCACCGTTGCTGTTGTCGGCGGCGGTCCACTCGTGCTTCCACGTCGCACTCTCGTCCTTGGCGGGGAGACCGTTGGCGCGGTATCCCTTCGGCAGGGTGAGGGCCCAGGAGAACGAATCGCCGTTCTTGATGTCGATGCCGGTGTTCCCGGAGGCGGGCTGCGACTTCCAATTGACGACGCCTTCGGTGCCGTTGGTGAAGACCGTGCCTGCGTCGGGGGTCGCGGTGATGCCGTGGAATCCGAGCGTGGTCGAGAGGTCCTGGATGTTGACCGTCAGCGACTCGCGGTCGATCTCCACGTTGCCGATCTTCTGGACGACGGTGAGGG
>NZ_JALLIO010000021.1:0-400 GCF_023242305.1 Curtobacterium sp. MWU13-2055 | reverse complement strand
GTTGAGTTCTCAAGGACCAGACGCACTCCCCACTCCGCCCGTCGGGCTTCGTCAGAGAGGCATTCGTCTCTCGACACCGTCGAGCACCACGATCGAGACCGTGGAACCTTGGGTGTCGGTTGCCTGAGCGGGACCCCGTCCGGACTGCATCTCCAGGTGTTTCCACCTGGTGACCGTCTCGGCCGTTCCGTTCTCCGCCTCAGCGGCAACGAGTGACAACATTACGGGGAGGTGAACGGGAGCGCCAGCCGGGTCACTTCCCGGGCGTGTCGCAGTCGTGGACCCACTTGCGTCGACGAGAGCCGGCCCGGCGGGTCGATGCCAGAACCCACACCGGGACTCCGGCACACCGGGACACCGGGACACCGGGACACCGGGACACCGGGACACCGGGACACCG
>NZ_JALLIO010000020.1:0-409 GCF_023242305.1 Curtobacterium sp. MWU13-2055 | reverse complement strand
CTGAAGAACGGCGCGAACTCCCTCACCGCCATCCAGAAGATCAACAACACCGAGATCGACCGCCAGACGCTGACGGTCAACATCCAGGACCTCTCCACCACCCTCGGGTTCCACGGCATCACCGCGGCCCCCGACGCAGGCACGGTCTTCACCAACGGCACCGAAGGCACCGTCACGTGGAAGTCGCAGCCCACGACCGGGAACACCGGCGTCGACATCAAGAACGGCGATTCGTTCTCCTGGGCCCTCACCCTGCCGAAGGGATACCGCGCCAACGGCCTCCCCGCCAAGGACGAGAGTGCGACGTGGAAGCACGAGTGGACCGCCGCCGACAACAGCAACGGTGAACAGGTCATCACGTTCCGGATCACGAACGTCTCCGGCAGGACCCTCACCGGCCAGGCAGCGG
>NZ_JALLIO010000002.1:0-600151 GCF_023242305.1 Curtobacterium sp. MWU13-2055 | reverse complement strand
AAGAAGATGTGGCCATCGGCCCTCCATCGTGAATTCGCAGGGGAGACCCTCGTTCACGGTGGTGGCCGGTGGCCATTTCTGTTTTGCCGCTCGTCGCTCGACGTCGGCTCCGGTTCGTGATGGACTGGAGCTCGAACGTCGGTGCGACCGACGCGGCACCCAACACAACGACACAGCGGACGAACGCCCGGCCTTCGGCTCGGGCACGCGATGAGGAGCAACGGTGGCGAACGACGACGAGCGGCGGAACGACGGCGACCGGGGAGACCGACCCCGACGGGACGACCGAGCCCCTCGACGCGACGGAGGTCCGCGCGGAGACGCTGCGAGCGGAGGCCGTTGGTCGTCCGGTCCGCGTGACTTCGAACGCCGTGAGGATGACCGTCGTGACCGTCCTGAGCGCTCCGACCGTCCGTTCCGCGACGGCGCTGCACGTCGCGACAGTGCGCCGCGGAGCGGTGGCGACCGTCCGTTCCGCTCCGGAGACCGTGATGATCGTCCGTCGTGGCGGAGCGATCGCGGCGACTCCGGCCGTCCGCCGCGCGGCGACGGCCCCCGCGGTGCTGAGCGTCCGCGCCGCGACGGGGACCGTCCGTTCCGGTCGGACCGCCCCGCGCGTGATGGTGACCGTCCCGCCTACCGTGGTGGTTCGGATCGTCCGCGTCGTGATGGTGACCGCCCCGCGTACCGCGGTGGGTCGGACCGTCCCGCTCGTCCCGCCCGCGATGGCGATCGTCCTGCTCACCGTGGTGGTTCGGACCGTCCCCGTCGTGATGGCGACCGCCCGTACCAGGGCGGCTCGGATCGTCCGCGTCGTGATGGTGACCGTCCCGCGTACCGCGGTGGTTCCGACCGTCCTGCTCGCGATGGAGACCGCCCGTACCGCGGCGGCTCTGACCGCCCGGCTCGTGATGGCGACCGTCCGTCGTACCGTGGCGGTTCATCGGACCGTCCGCGTCGTGACGGCGACCGTCCCGCGTACCGCGGCGGCTCTGACCGTCCCGCGTACCGCGGCGGCGACCGTCCGGCCCGCGACGGCGACCGTCCGCGTCGTGACGGTGACCGACCGTCCTTCCGGGGTGCTTCGGACCGTCCGGCCCGCGGTGGCGACCGCCCGCGTCAGGACGGTGGCGACGACCGACGCCGCTTCGGCGACGGGACGCGTCACGCCGGCGCACGGTTCGGCGAGGCAGCCCGCGACGACTGGGAAGACCGCGACCCGTACGGCACGAAGTCGCTCCGCCCGCGCCACGACGACCCGGACATCCCCGACGAGATCGATGCGCGCGACCTCGACCCCGCAGCGCGCATGGAGCTGAAGACGCTCAGCAAGGACAACGCCGACTGGGTCGCCCGGCACCTCGTGGCCGCGGCGCTGTTCGTCGACGAGGACCCCGCTCTGGCGAACGAGCACGCTCTGAGCGCCGCCCGCCGTGCCGGTCGCGTCGGTGTCGTCCGCGAGACCGCTGCGATCACGGCGTACCGCCTGGGGGACTTCGCGACCGCGCTGCGCGAGCTCCGCACCTACCGGCGCATCTCCGGCCGCAACGACCAGCTCCCGATGATGGTGGACTGCGAACGAGGCCTCGGCCGCCCCGAGCGTGCGCTCGAACTCGGCCGTTCGGTGGAGCGTGCCGCGCTCGACACCGCGGTGCAGGTCGAACTCGCGATCGCGATGTCCGGCGCACGCATCGACCTCGGGAACCCCACAGCTGCCCTGGGCGAGCTGGAGATTCCACAGCTGGACCCGTCCACGGCCTACACGTGGTCACCGGCGCTCTACAGTGCTTACGCGGCCACGCTCGAAGAGCTCGGCCGCCAGGACGAGGCCGACGAGTGGTGGGCCCGTGTCGACCGTGCGGCAGCGGCTCTCGCCGAAGCCGCCGACGAGAACGCTTGGGAGACAGTTGATGTGGTCGAGGAAACGCTCGAAGTCGAAGAACACGGAGACGCCGGCGAGCTCGACGACACCGACCAGCTCGACGACGACGCCGACCTCGACGACGACGACGAGCCAGCCCTCGCCGAGCCCGACGTCGTCGGCGAACCCGGCGACGCCGACGAGCCCGGCGAACTCGACGACGACAACCCCCGCGACGTCGACGGCTCCGCAGCCGACTGACGTCCCGACCGCGCCGACGGACGGCGTCGACGTGGTGCTCACGGACCTCGACGGCGTCGTCTACCGGGGGCGGAACGCCATCCCGCACGCGGTCGAGGCGCTCACACGGGCCTCGCTGACCGCACGGGTCGGGTACATCACCAACAACGCGTCCCGACGACCGATCGACGTCGCCGAGCACCTCGAGCGCTACGGGCTCGAGGTGTCCGAGGACGACGTCGTCACGTCGTCGCAGGCGGGCGTGCAGCTCCTGTCGACGCTGGTGCCCGCCGGCGCGACGGTGCTCGTCACCGGTGGGCTGGGACTGTCGAGCATCGTCGAGGCCGCCGGCTTCACGGTGACGACCAGTGCCGAGGACTCCCCGGCCGCGGTCATCCAGGGCTTCTCACCGGACCTCGGGTGGAAGGAACTGGCCGAGGCGTCGTTCGCGTTGGCCGACCCGGCGATCCCGTGGGTCGCCACGAACATGGACTGGTCGATCCCGGTCGAGCGCGGCATCGCCCCCGGCAACGGCACGCTCGTGTCCGCGGTGCACCAGGCCGTGGGGCGGATGCCCGTGGTCGCCGGCAAGCCGGAGCGCCCGATCTTCGACGCCGCGGTCGAGCGGTTCGGCGGCGGGAAGACACTGTTCATCGGTGACCGTCTCGACACCGACATCAAGGGGGCGAACGACGTCGGGATCCCGAGCGTCCTCGTGCTCACGGGCATCGACCAGGCGAAGCAGGTGCTCGCGGCCGATCAGCGCTCGCGTCCACTGTTCGTGCTCGAGGACCTCCGTGGTCTGTCCGAGCCCTACCCGGTGACAGTCCGGCGGCAGGACGACGACGGCACGCGGTACGTCACCGTCGGCAGCGCCACCGTGGCGATGCGGGGGCACGTGGTGCGGGTGCTCGACGCCGGCAGCGACATCGATCGGCTCCGTGCCGGCGCAGCGCTGATCTGGGAGTCCGGTCTGGCCATCTACGGCCTCGACGTGGACCCGCAGCTCTACGGCGGCGAGTAGCGTGTCGGACGTGCCGAACCCCGAGCAGCCGTCCGCCGACCTGGAACCGCAGGACGAGTTCGCCGCGCGCACCTCGGCGGCCGAGACCCTGCCGCTCGTCGAACGTGCAGACGCGTTCTCGGCACTCCACGACGAGCTGCGCACGCGGCTCGAGAGCGGCGGCACCGCGAGTGCCTGAACCGGACGGAGCCGTGCCCGACGCGACCCCGGTCCGCCTCGACGCCCTGCTCGCGACACGTGGCCTCGCGCGTTCGCGCACCGCTGCCACCAAGCTCATCCAGGACGGCCGGGTGACGGTCGACGGTCGTCCTGTCGTGAAGCCCTCCACCCCGACCTCGCCGGCTGCCGGCATCGTGGTCGACGCGGCCGACGAGTGGGTCTCCCGCGCTGCCCAGAAGCTGGTCGGAGCGCTCGATGCGTTCGGCGTCGACCCGTCCGGCCGTGTGGTGCTCGACGTCGGTGCGAGCACGGGTGGCTTCACGCAGGTGCTCCTGGCCCGTGGTGCTCGCCGGGTCATCGCGCTCGACGTCGGGCACGGGCAACTGCACCCCACGATCGCCGTCGACGAGCGTGTCGCAGTGGTCGAGGGCACCAACGCCCGCAGCCTGACCCGGTCGGACTACCTCGCGCTCGACGGCGCTGCAGCCGAGACGACCCTGGTGGTCGGCGACCTGTCTTTCATCTCCCTCCGGCTCGTGCTGCCCGCCCTGGCCGAGGCCGTCCCCGCCGACGACTTCGTCCTGTTGGTGAAGCCGCAGTTCGAGGTCGGTCGCGGCGGGGTGCGCGAGGGCATCGTGCACGATCCGGCACTCCGCGACGACGCCCTGATGAACGTCCTGTGGGCCGCATGGGACCTGGGCTTCGGGACCACCGGGCTCGCGGCGTCGCCCATCATCGGGACGCACGGGAACCACGAGTACCTCGCGCGCTTCCAGCGTGGTGTCGGTGGCAATCCGACAGAATGGAGAGTCCGGGCAACCGAACTCACAGAGGGGACCGCATGAGCGACGACCGGCACATCCTGCTCGTCTCCCACACGGGTCGCCGTGACTCGATCGACGCTGCGGTCGAGGTCTGCGACCTCCTGCACGCCGCCGGTCTGATCCCGGTGATGCCGTTCGACGAGTACGCCGACATCCGGCGGGCCGAAGCCTCGGTGGGGCAGGTCGACATCCTGGGCGTCGACGTCCAGGCGGACCAGCTCGAGATCGTCATCGTGCTCGGCGGCGACGGCACGATCCTGCGCGCGGCCGAACTCGTGCGCGAGACGCGGGCACCGATCGTCGGCGTGAACCTCGGGCACGTGGGCTTCCTGGCGGAGAGCGAGCGGGACGCCCTCGCCGAGACCGTCGAGCGTGCTCTGTCGGGTGAGTACCACGTCGAGGAGCGCGTCACCCTGCAGGTCGACGTGGTCGTCGGCAACCAGATCGTCTACTCGAGTTGGGCGCTCAACGAGGCCACCATCGAGAAGGCATCGCGCGAGCGCATGCTCGAAGTGGTGACCGAGGTCGACGGTCGCCCGCTGTCCTCGTTCGGGTGCGACGGCGTCGTCGTGTCGACCCCCACCGGGTCCACGGCGTACTCGTTCTCCGGCGGCGGTCCCATCGTCTGGCCCGACGTCGACGCCCTGCTGATGGTGCCGCTCAGCGCGCACGCCCTGTTCGCCCGCCCGATCGTGGTGGGCCCGGACTGCACGCTCGCGATCGAGGTCCTGCGGCGCACGAGCGGTGTCGGGGTGCTGTGGTGCGACGGTCGCCGGACGCACGACCTGCCGCCGGGCGCTCGCGTCGAGGTCCGACGGTCGCCGGACCCCGTGCGGGTCGCGCGCCTCAAGGACGCCCCGTTCACCGACCGGTTGGTCGCGAAGTTCCGGCTCCCGGTCACCGGGTGGCGCGGGCCGCAGACCGACGAGGACGAGGACCACCTGTGACCGGCCGAGGCGAGGAGCACCACCGATGATCGAGGAGATCGCGATCCGTGACCTCGGGGTCATCGGCGAGACCACGCTCGAACTCGGTCCGGGGTTCACCGTCGTCACGGGCGAGACCGGTGCCGGCAAGACCATGATCGTCACGGCCCTCGGGCTGTTGCTCGGTGCTCGGGCGGACGCCGGTTCGGTCCGCCGTGGTGCCTCGAGCGCCGTGGTCGAGGGCCGGTGGAACGTCCCCGAGCACGCTGCCGTCGCCGAACGCGTCGAGGACGCCGGCGGCGCGGTGGAGGACGGCGAACTGATCCTCACGCGCACGGTCTCGGCCGAGGGGCGCAGCCGTGCGACCGTCGGGGGCCGAAGCGCTCCCGTCGCGGTGCTCGGTGAACTCGCGGACCAGCTCGTGACGGTGCACGGCCAGTCCGACCAGATCCGACTGACCTCGTCGACCGCGCAGCGTGCGGCGCTCGACGGCTTCGGCGGGGCGGCGCTCGAGAAGGCCCTGAACCGGTACGTCGCCGCGTACGACGCGTGGCAGCAGCACACGGGCGAACTCGAGACACTGACGCGCGACCGCGACGAGCGGGTGGCCGAAGCCGACCGGATCCGCGCTGCCTCGGACGAGATCGAAGCGGCCGACCCGCAGCCCGGCGAGGACGTCGAGCTCGCCGAGCGCGCCGACCGGCTCGGCAACCTCGAGGAACTCCGGCTGTCCGCTGCCCTGGCGCACGAGGCCCTGTCCAGCGAGTCCCTCGACGGCGTCTCCGACGTCGTCGGCCTGGTCGAGTCCGCCCGACGCGCCGTCGAGCGGGTCGCCGACTCCGACGCCGCCCTGCAGCCCGTGCTCGAACAGATCACGGAGCTCGGCATCCAGGCGGCCGAGGCCTCGGCGAGCATCTCCAGCTACCTCGGCTCGCTCGAGCCCGAAGCCGGGCACGATCTCGAGCTCATCAACGAACGGCGCGCCCTGCTCGCCGGCCTCACCCGCAAGTACGGCGAGACCGTCGACGACGTCATCGACTACGGGCAGCGGGCGAGCGACCGCCTGCTCGAGCTGGACGGCGACGACGACCGCATCGCCGCCCTCCAGCAGTCCGTCGAACAGGACGAACAGGCCCTCGCGGCGGCGGCGGCCGCGTTGACCGCTGCCCGCACGAAGGCGGCAGCGGACCTCGCGAAGCGCGTCACGACCGAGCTGAAGACGCTCGCGATGGCCGGCGCCACCCTGGTGGTCGAGGTCACCGACGCGGGGGAGTACCGCCGACACGGACGCGACCAGGTGTCGATCCTGCTGCAGCCGCACTCCGGCACGGACCCCCGACCGATCGGCAAGGGGGCATCGGGCGGCGAGCTCTCGCGCGTGATGCTCGCGATCGAGGTCGTGATGGCCGGCAGCACGACCGTGCCGACGTTCGTCTTCGACGAGGTCGACGCCGGCGTGGGCGGTGCCGCGGCGATCGAGATCGGCCGTCGGCTGGCGAAGCTCGCCGAGCGCACGCAGGTCATCGTCGTCACCCACCTGGCGCAGGTCGCGGCGTTCGCGAACAACCACCTCAACGTGGTGAAGGACGCCAGCGGCGCCGTGACCTCGTCGAGCGTGCGACGGCTCGAGGGCGACGACCGCCTGCAGGAGATGGCGCGGTTGCTCTCGGGACTCGGCGACAGCGCGAGCGGCGTGGAGCACGCCCGCGAACTGCTCGACGTGGCCGGCCAGACGGCCTGACCTGCCACACGGCCGCAAGCAAGCAAGCAAGCAAGCAAGCAAGCACGCACGCAAGCACGCACGCAAGCACGCAGGCAAGCACGCGCGCCCACGCGCGCACGGCCCGAAGACCCGGCCACCCACCCCGCGCAACGCCCACGGCGAACCGAGGTCGCGCCTCCCGGCAGTTCTGACGTACGATGGAATCCCGTGGCGGACACTCTCAGCAGCGGTACCCAGGCAAACACCCCGACCCCGAAGGTGACGAAGCAGATCTTCGTGACCGGCGGGGTCGTCTCGTCTCTCGGCAAGGGCCTGACGGCAGCCAGCCTCGGCAATCTCCTGACGGCTCGCGGCCTCAAGGTCGTCATGCAGAAGCTCGACCCGTACCTCAACGTGGACCCGGGCACCATGAACCCGTTCCAGCACGGCGAGGTCTTCGTGACCGACGACGGTGCGGAGACGGACCTCGACATCGGGCACTACGAGCGTTTCCTCGACATCAACCTGGCGCAGTCGGCGAACGTCACGACCGGCCAGGTGTACTCGACGGTGATCGCCAAGGAGCGTCGGGGCGAGTACCTCGGCGACACGGTGCAGGTCATCCCGCACATCACCGACGAGATCAAGCGTCGGATGCGCGAGCAGGCGGAGAACGACCCGCAGCCCGACGTCATCATCACCGAGGTCGGCGGCACCGTCGGCGACATCGAGTCGCAGCCGTTCATCGAGTCGGCGCGCCAGGTGCGCCACGAGCTCGGCCGCAACAACGTGTTCTTCGTGCACGTGTCGCTCGTGCCGTTCATGAACGCCTCGGGTGAGCAGAAGACGAAGCCGACGCAGCACTCGGTCGCCGCGCTCCGCTCGATCGGCATCCAGCCCGACGCCCTCGTGCTGCGGTCGGACCGCCCGGTGTCGGACTCGAACAAGAAGAAGATCGCGCTGATGTGCGACGTCGACGAGGACGCCGTGGTGAACGCCGTGGACGTCCCGTCGATCTACGACCTGCCGACGCTGCTGAACAACCAGGGCCTCGACCAGGTCATCGTCGACGCGCTCAAGCTCGAGGCCGGCCCGGTCGACTGGACCGCGTGGACCCCGGTGCTCCGTGCCGTGCACGAGCCGAAGAAGGACGTCACGATCGCCCTCGTCGGCAAGTACATCGACCTGCCGGACGCCTACCTGTCGGTCACCGAGGCGCTCCGTGCCGGCGGCTTCGCGCACGACGCGAAGGTGACGCTGAAGTGGGTCGTCTCCGACGACTGCACCACGCCCGAGGGCGCTGCGAAGCAGCTCGGCGACGTCGACGGCATCTGCATCCCCGGCGGGTTCGGCGTGCGCGGCATCGAGGGCAAGCTCGGCGCGCTGCGCTTCGCACGTGAGCAGGGCATCCCCACGCTCGGTCTGTGCCTCGGCCTGCAGTGCATGGTCATCGAGTACGCCCGCCACGAGGCCGGCCTGACCGACGCGTCGAGCACCGAGTTCGACCCGGAGACCTCGACGCCGGTCATCGCGACCATGGCGGAGCAGGTGGACATCATCGCCGGCGGCGACCTGGGCGGCACCATGCGCCTCGGCCTGTACCCGGCGACGTTCAGCTCCGGGTCGTTGGCCGAGTCGCTCTACGGTGCGCCCGAGGCGTCCGAGCGCCACCGTCACCGCTACGAGGTCAACAACACGTACCGGCAGCAGATCGCGGACGCCGGCCTGGTGTTCTCGGGCACGTCGCCCGACGGCAGCCTGGTCGAGTACGTCGAGCTGCCGCGTGACGTGCACCCGTTCTACATCGCCACGCAGGCGCACCCGGAGCTGCGCTCGCGTCCGACGAACGCGCACCCGCTGTTCGCGGGGCTCGTCGCTGCCGCGATCGAGCGCCACGAGGCGTCCAGCCTGTTCGACCCGCAGAACGAGGAGCAGGTCGCGTAAGCGCAGCCCAGCCACGATCGGACGGGAGGTGGGCCCCGCCAGCCGGTACCGGCGCACCGCGCCAGCGGGGTGACGGCCGTGCCTGGAGGGACGGTGCCAGCTGGCACCGCGCCTCCCGTCCGTCGTCTGGTCGCGCCCACGGAACCTGGTTCCGGACACGGAACCGCGGAACGACGCGGTGCTGTGTCCGGAACCTGGTTCCGCGAGGGGCGCGTGCTTGGATGGTTCCGTGACTGACGCACCCATCGCTGACGAAGCCGCCTCGTTCGAGGTCACCGAGTCCACCGTCGTGTACGACGGCGCCGTCTGGGACGTGCGCCGCGACGCGATCGCGTACCACGACGAGACGATGGTGCGGGAGTACATCGACCACACCGGTGCAGTCGCGGTCTACGCAGAGGACGACGAGGGCCGTGTCCTCGTGATCCAGCAGTACCGACACCCGGTTCGGGTGCGCGACTGGGAGCTGCCGGCCGGGCTGCTGGACGTCGAGGGCGAGGACCTCCAGGTCGCTGCCGCTCGCGAACTCGCTGAAGAGGCCGACCTCGAAGCGGACACGTGGGAGCCGCTGGTCCGGTACAACACGTCGTCCGGCGGGAGCAACGAGTTCCTGCAGGTCTACCGCGCCCGGGGCGTGCGGCCCACGACGACGGCGTTCGAGCGCGAGGCTGAGGAAGCCGACATCGTGAAGCGGTGGGTGCCGCGGGCCGAGCTGGTGGAGGCGATCCTCGATGGTCGGCTGCACAACTCCGGGCTGGTCGTGGCCGTGCTCGCGGTGGATGCGCTCGAGCGAGGCCGCGCATGAGCCTGCGAGAACTGGTCGACGCGGCGACGTGGACGCACGAGCCCGAGGCCGTCGAGCTCGACGGCGATGTGCTGCGCGTGACCGCGGTCGAGGGCAGCGACGCCTGGCGGACCACCTCGTACGGGTTCGTCCACGACTCCGAGCACGCGCTGGTGCAGCCCCTCGATGGGTCGTTCTCGGTCGAGGCATCGTTCGTCCTCGACTACACGGAGCAGTTCGACCAGGCCGGTGTCTTCCTGCGCGTCGACGAGCGGAACTGGATCAAGGCCGGTGTCGAGTTCTCCGACGGGACGCCGCAGCTCGGCGCCGTGGTGACCCGTGACTTCTCGGACTGGTCGGTGGCGCCCGTGCCGGAGTGGGTGGGACGTGTGGTGACCGTCCGGGCCAGCCGCGACGGTGATGCCGTGACCGTCCGGGCGTGGGCCGACGACGAGGAACCCCGGCTGGTGCGGGTTGCGTACCTCGATCCCGATGCTGCCGTGTCGGCCGGACTGTTGTGTGCAGCTCCGACGCGAGCCGGCCTGACCGTGACGTTCACCGGGTACCGGGTCGGGGCCCCCGACGAGGCACTGCACTGACCGTGCGCCTGCTGTCGTGATTCCCCTGGACCGTGCCACGGAGACGTACCTGCGGCACGTCGCGATCGAGCGGGGACTGTCGCAGCACACGTTGTCGGCGTACCGGCGTGACCTGGCGGTGTTCACCTCGTGGCTGGCGACGGCTCCGGTCGTCGAGTCCGACGGTGCCGACCGAGCCGGTGGGACGTCCGCGATCGACGACGTCGGGCGGCTCGCTCGGGCAGACGTGTCGGAGTTCGTGACCTACCTGGCGACGAAGCCGGACGGTCCGCTGGCACCGAGGTCGATCGCCCGGATGCTCAGCTCGGTGCGCTCGTTCACGGCCTTCGCGGCGGGGGAGGGCTGGCTGCCGCTCGACCCCGGCACTGCCGTCCGGCCGCCGAAGGCCCCGATGCGGCTGCCGAAGGCGATCTCGGTGGAGGACATGGAGCGGCTGCTCGGAGCGGTGTCGACGGACGTCTCCGCAGACGGCGTTTCCGGTGTGGACGACCCCGTGCGGCTGCGGGACAACGCGTTGCTCGAACTGCTCTACGCCACCGGCGCGCGGATCTCCGAGGCGGTGGGGTTGTCGGTGGACGACGTGACGACACTGTCCGACGACTCAGCCCCCGACGCCGACGGTCTCGCCGTCGTGAAGGTCACCGGCAAGGGGAACAAGCAGCGGGTCGTGCCGCTCGGCAGCTTCGCCCGGGCGGCGATCGACGCCTACCTGGTCCGGGCCCGTCCGGTGTTCGCAGCGCGAGGAGCCTCGACTCCGGCGCTGTTCCTCGGTGCCCGGGGCGCTCGGCTCTCACGACAGAGCGCGTGGCTCGTGATCCAATCCGCAGCCGGGGCAGCGGGCCTCGAGGCGCACGTGTCGCCGCACACGTTCCGGCACTCGTTCGCGACGCACCTGCTCGAGGGCGGTGCCGATGTGCGCGTGGTGCAGGAGCTGCTCGGGCACGCGAGCGTCGCGACGACCCAGATCTACACGATGGTGACGGCGGACATGCTGCGGGACGTGTACCAGACGGCGCATCCGCGGGCGCGGCGGTAGGTCTCGTCGTTCGGCGGGCCCGGGCGTGCACTTCGTGAGCAGAAATGGTCGGGTCGCTGGTCGGCACCCGACCATTTCTGCTCACGAAGTCGGACGGTGACGGCCCGGGACGCGTCAGAAGAGGTGGTACTGGGCCGACGCCGCCACCGCGCCCGTCGCGACCGCCACGACCACCGCGCTCGAGGACGCACTCCTTGCGGCGACCGCCCACCCGCCGGTCGCGCCGGGACGAACGACACCGACGAGCCCGCACACGAGAGCGAGCGCGCTGCAGACACCCAGCGGGTTGATGAGGATCGACGTCAGGGCCAGCAGTACCGCGAGCACCGTGAACACGCACAGCCGGCGGTCGCGACCGCCGCCGGACGCCCACGCGTGGGTCCGGATCGATGCCGTGTGCACGGAGAACGAGGGACCGACAGGTGCAACGACGATCGGCAGGACCGATTCCGGAGCACTCGGCAGGACGCGGGTCGCGGCGCCCCAGGCGTGACCGTCCCACCAGCGGAGACGACTGGCGTCCTGCGGGTCCGGGAACCAGCCTGCGGCCGGCAGTGTCACGGGGACTCCTCGAGGTGCGGGGGATGGTGCTCCTCGACGGTAGGGGACGCCGCCCCGCCGCCACAGTCCCAAGGCGGGTGTCGGCACATGTGCGGACACCCGGCGGTGCGCTACGGTCGGCTGGTGACTCTGACCCCCGATGGCTTCTGGAACGCGCGGCGCGACGATGCTCCGGAACTGCCTGCCGAGGTGCCGGAGGCGTGGTCGTTCGGTGCCACTCCGGAGCAGGCAGACGAGCTGCTCGGCCTGGTGCTCCGCGGGGTCAAGGACGGCACAGCGTCATCGCTCTGGGACTACGAGGCGACGGGTGACCCGCTCCCCGCGATCGGTGAGTGCAGCATCGTGACCGACGGCGCCGGTGTTCCCCGGGCCGTCATCGAGACGACGGACGTCCGGATCGTCCCGTTCGACGCGGTCGGGGCCGAGCACGCGCGCGCCGAAGGCGAAGGAGACCGGACTCTCGAGCACTGGCGGACGGTGCACGAGGCGTACTGGCGTGAGCACTCCGAGAACCCGCGCGGCTTCGAACCGGACATGCCGGTGGTCTGCGAGCGCTTCCGGCTGATCTGGCCGACGCCGACGGCGCCTGCGTAGACGCAGCCGCCGACCGTCAGCGCCTGACCGAGCAGATCAGGCCGGGACGGGTGCCGCGTCGACCTCGGTGAACACGTCCTTCACCGCGGCGAGCAGTCTCGCGTTGAAGTCGACGCCGAGCTGGTTCGGCACCGTGACGAGCACGGTGTCGGCAGCGCGGACGGCCTGGTCGGCCGCCAGCTCCGCGACGAGGTCCTCGGGCGAGCCGATGTACGAGCGGCCGAAGCGTGCGAGCCCGCCGTCGAGGTGCCCGACCTGGTCCTGCCCCTCGACCTGTGCGCGGACGCCGAAGTAGTGCCGCGACTCGTCGTCGATGATCGGGATGATGCTCCGCGAGACCGACACCCGAGGGGTCCGGTCCCAGCCCGACTCCGCCCACACTCGGCGGAAGCGCTCGATCTGTTCGGCCTGCAGTTCGTCGAACGGCACGCCGGTGTCCTCGGTGAGCAGGGTCGACGACATCAGGTTCATGCCCTGCTCGGCGGTCCACTCGGCGGTGGCTCGTGTGCCGGCGCCCCACCAGATGCGGTCGCCGAGCGAGTCGGAGAGCGGGGAGATCGGCAGCGATCCGACCGAGCCGGTCATCTGCGGGTTGGCGTTCGCCATCGGTTCGCCGGCGACGGCGCGACGGAACACGCTGGTGTGCGCGCGGGCCATGTCGCCGCCGTTCTCGTCGGACGCGTCCGGCACGTAGCCGAACTGCTGGTAACCGGCGAGGGCGGTCTCGGGTGAGCCACGGGAGACGCCGAGCTGCAGTCGTCCGCCGGAGATCAGGTCGGTCGCCGCAGCCTCCTCGGCCATGTAGAGCGGGTTCTCGTAGCGCATGTCGATCACGCCGGTCCCGATCTCGATGCGGCTGGTCTTCGCGGCGATCGCGGACAGCAGGGGGAACGGTGCCGCCTGCTGCGGTGCGAAGTGGTGCACGCGGAAGTAGGCGCCGTCGACGCCGGCCTCTTCGGCAGCGACCGCGAGGTCGATCGCCTGCACCAGGGACTCACGCCCGCTGCGCACCTTCGACCCCGGCACGTCGCGCCAGTGTCCGAACGACAGGAACCCGATCTTCGTCATGTCGATGCAAACGCATCCGGAGAGTCGGGCATTCCGTCACGACTACGGTGTCCGCCATGGACGACCCCCGCACCGCGCTCGACACGGAACGCGCCCGCAACGTACGGCTGCTCGCCGACGTCGAGCGGAGCATGCGCGACGTCAGTGACGCCCGCCAGGACGCCAACTCCGACGACGAGCACGACCCCGAGGGCGCGACCCTCGCGTGGGAGCGCGGCTCGCTCGGTGCCGTCCGCGACGCGGCCCGGCATCGGATCGAGCAGGTGGACGCCGCGCTCGCGCGGCTCGACGCCGGCACCTACGGAACCTGCGCGGTCGGCGGCGAACCGATCCCAGCGGCCCGATTGGCCGCCGTCCCGTGGGCCGCGACGTGCGTCGCCCACGCGTGACGGGCCTCCCGGCGGACACCCGCTGACGGACGGGAGGCACGGCGCATCCCCGCCACACGTCCTCCGTCACGCGCACCGCGCGTCCACCGCGTGCGCCGCGGATTCCCAGCCGCACGCCCTACGTTTTCGGCATGGACGGCGACGCGAACGACGGACCCGGCGAGAGCCGGACCGACGGTGCGCCGCGGCAGCGCTTCCAGTGGTTCCACGACATGCGGACCTGGATCCACGCCAGGCCGCACTTGCACCTCTTCTACAAGGTGCTCGTCGGCATCGTCGGCGGGCTGGTCGTCATCATCGGACTCATCCTGGTGCCGCTGCCCGGGCCGGGATGGCTCGTGGTGTTCATCGGACTCACGGTGCTGGCGAGCGAGTTCCACTTCTTCCACAAGATCATCGTGTGGCTCAAGGCGCAGCTGCACCGCTTCTGGGACTGGGCCAAGCGGCACGGACCGAAGCGGCTGCGTGAGGCTGCCGACCGGGGCAAGGCCGACGTCGACGCCGCCCACACGGGTGCTGCTCGGACGGTCGGGGTGCGCGCTCGTGGACGGGCGCGCGGCGCGAACTCGGCGCACCCGGGGCACTGAGTCGGCCCGGCGCGTCCGGCACCGTGCCGTGTTGGTCACTGCGTGCGAGGTTGATGGCTCCGTGCGGCGCTGTATGCGCGCGCTGAGCGAGCAACCTCGCACGGGATGACCAACCTCGCACCGTGCGCCTGGCGCGCGCCGCCCTCCGAGCGGACGGCCCGCTACTCCGCCGCGACGCGGATCGAACCGGTGGCGGTGCGCTCGATGACCTCGGCGGCCTGCTCCTCGACGGCGGCCGCGTCCTTCGACGTCAGCTGCAGCACGAGCGCGACGACGGCAGCGAGGACGATGAACCCGCCGTACCCGGCGATGACGGGGACGAGTCCGATCGACGGTTCGAGCAGCCCACCGATGACGGCGGGGACCCCGAACGCCAGGTAGCTGACGACGTAGATCGTCGAGAGCAGTCCGGCGCGGTGGGTCGGTGCCGCGGTCGCGAGCAGCATCCGCAGCGGCGCCTGGAACCCGGCACCGAAGCCGACGCCGGCGATCGCACTGCCGACGACGAGGCCGGGCAGGGAGTGGGCCATCACGAACGCCACGGTCACGATCGGGCCGAGCACCAGGGCGACGAGCCCGACGAGCACGGCGCGACGAGCGTCCATCCGCTGCGTCGCGAGCCCGGTCAGTGCGCCGACGCTCGTGACGACGGCGATGAGTGCGCCGGCCGCGAAGTGGTTCGTGATGCCGAACACCGCACCGAGGGCTGAGGGGACGAGTGAGAGGAACATGCCGCCGAGGGCCCAGCTGGCGACGAGGGAACCGACGACCCCGCGGAAGAGCCGACGCGAGCTCCGCGGCACGCTGATCGTCGGGCGCAGCGAACGGAGCGCTCCGGGGCGCCGCTGGACCTGCTCGGGGACCACGAACAGTGCCAGCACGAGGAGCACGAGCAGTGCGCCGAAGACCAGGTAGACGAGCTGCTCCGGCGCCGGACCCCACTGCACGAGTGCACCGCTCGACATCGCACCGGTGGCGAGTGCGATCGGCGGGATGACACCGTTCAGCACGCCGGCCAGGGTCGGGTGCCGCTCGAGTGAGTTGTCGATGAGGGCCGCCCCGAGCGCACCGATCAGGAGCCCGACGGAGACGCCCTGCACGATGCGGTCGACGATGAGCGCGCCGACGCCGTCCGCGATCGCGAACAGTCCGAGCGACAGGGCGACGCCCAGGCCTCCGGCGACGAGCACGGGTTTGCGGCCGACGTGGTCGGACAGTTGGCCGGCGATCAGCAGACTCGCGAGCAACCCGGCGACGTAGATGGCGAAGACGCCGGTCAGCATGAGCGGCGTGAGGTGCCACTCGGCGGCGTAGACCGGGTAGATCGGCGAGGGGACCGCGGACGACGCGACCGACACCAGGAGCATCGCCGCGAGGATCCAGAACCCGGCGACCGAGCGAGCTGACTGCTGCATGAGCATCCTTCCGATGGTCCGTTGTACGACTGCATTCGTACCGCAGTCCGCTGTACGACGCAAGTCGTACAGCAAGCCGAACGGTGGTAGCGTCCCGTCCATGCCCGCGCACGTCGATGCCCCCGAGCGGCTGCCCCAGCCGTCCGTGGCCGAGATGGACCTCCCCGTCGTCCTGGACGCCCTGAGCGACCCGATCCGGTTGGCGATCCTGCACCGCTACCTCGTCGACGCCGCCGGTGGTGAACGGAGCTGCGGCTGGGTCGGCATCGACCGACCGAAGTCCACGCTCACCCACCATTTCCGGGTCCTGCGCGAGGCCGGACTGCTCGAGCAGCACCTCGAGGGCCTGACCCGCATCAGCCGGGTCCGCATCGAGGACGTGCAGCAGCGGTTCCCGGGGCTGCTCGACCTGGTGCTCGACTGGCAGGTGCCCGCGGCCCTGCTCCGCGAGGGGATCGAGTCGTGAGCGCGGTGCCCGGCGCGGGTGCCGACGCCGGCGCCGGGGTGGCCGTGCACACGCTCCCCGACATCGGTGCTGACCCGGCCGTGACGACGGCGCTCGCCGCGGACCTCGACGCCGCCGGCTTCACCGTCGACCGGATCGATGCACTCTGGGGGACCGAAGCGGCCGCATCGCTGCACCGGGGGTCGCGAGTGGCGGCCCTCCGTGCCCTGGCCGCTCGTGAGACATCCCCGCTCGGCACCCTCGCCACCCTGTTCGTGCTCGGGCTGCCGACGTCCCGCGCGGACGCAGCTGCCGCGTTCCCGACCGCCGGGCTCGACGCCGTGGTCGCGGCAGGCCTGCTGCGGGTCTGCGACACCGACGCCGCAGTCGTGGAGCCGACGGTGGACCTGCGCCCCTACGCCTTCGTCGACGACCTCGGCGCCGGCAGCTGGTGGATCGTCTCGGACCTCGGCGAACTCGCCCTCGGCCACGCGATCAGCGAGGAGCACGTCCTCGGCATCGGCGGCGCCACCACCACGCTGAGCGGCCTGCAGATCCCCGTCCCCGTCCGCACGGTCCTCGACCTCGGCACCGGATGCGGGATCCAGGCCATGCACGCCCGGCGCTTCGCCGAGCACGTGGTCGCCACCGACATCTCGCGCCGCGCCCTCGACATCGCCCGCTTCAACGCGCAGCTCAACGGCATCGACGGGATCGACTTCCGGTACGGTTCGCTCTTCGAGCCCGTCGCGGGGGAGCGGTTCGACCGCATCGTGTCGAACCCGCCGTTCGTCATCACACCCCGTCGGCCGGGCGTCCCCTCGTACGAGTACCGCGACGGCGGCATGGTCGGCGACGCGCTCGTCGAGACCGTGCTCCGCGGCCTGTCCGAGCACCTCGAGCCCGGTGGGACCGCGCAGCTGCTCGGCAACTGGGAGTACCACTGGGGCGTCGACGGCCTCGACCGTGTGCGCAGCTGGTTCGCGGACACCGACCTCGACGCGTGGGTCATCGAGCGCGAGCGCCAGGACCCCACGTCGTACGCCGAGACCTGGATCCGCGACGGCGGCACGAAGCCCGGGACGCCCGAGTTCGACACGCTGATGGGCGCCTGGCTCGACGACTTCGCGGACCGCCGCGTCACCGGCGTCGGTTTCGGCTACGTCGTGGTGCGTCGAGCCCTGCCAGGAGGAACGGCGAGCCTCCGCCGGTTCGAGCGCGTCCCCGAGACGCTCGGCTCCAACCCCGCCGGGCTCGGCGCCACGGTCGCTCGCGTCCTCGACGCGGCCGCGTGGCTCGCCGCGCACGACGACGCCGCGCTCGCCACGGCACACCTGACGGTGGCGGGCGACGTCACCGAGGAGCGCTACTACTGGCCGGGCAACGACGACCCCACGGTGATGACGCTCGTGCAGGGCGGCGGACTCGGACGGCGGGTGGACGCGGACACGGCGCTCGCTGCGTTCGTCGGAGCCTGCGACGGGGACTTGTCCGTCGCGGCGATCGTCGGCGCGCTGGCGCAGATCACGGGTGTCGACGAGCAGGTGCTCGCCGCCGACCTGCTGCCGGTGGCGCGCGACCTGGTGCTCGACGGGCTGCTGCTGCCGGCCTAGCGAAGGGGCCGCTCAGCGGCGGACGCGGGCGCTGCTAGCGGCCGTCGCGCCAGCTGTGCTCGGGGGCGTAGCCGAGCAGCTCGCGGGCCTTCTCGGACGACAGCAGCGAGCTGACGCCGTCGATGTCCGCGCGACGCTCGATGTCGGGCACGTAGCGCTCGACGAGCTCGATCGTCGGGGTGTCCATCACGGTGTCGGGGCTCGCGATGACGAACGCCTCGAACCCGGTGAGCTCGGCCTCGACGGCCTTGCGGACCGCCTGGGCGCCGTCACGCGAGTCGATGTAGGACCACAGGTTGAAGGTCTTCGCCTCCGGGGTGGCGTCCCACGGGAACGCCGGGTAGTCGGTCTCGTCCATCACGTTCGAGAACCGCAGGCCGATCATCTTCAGCTCCGGGTCCCAGCGGGTGAAGTGGCGGGCCATCTCCTCTTCGACCGCCTTGCCGAGCGAGTACGACGACTGCGGGCGGACCGCGAACTCCTCGTCGACGGGCAGGTAGGGCGGGTGGTGCTCGCCCATCGGGATGCCGAGCAGGGTCTCGCTCGACGCCCACACCAGGTTCTTGATCTTCGCGGCCCGTGCGGCGTGGAAGACGTTGATCGACGCCGTCACGTTGTTCGTGATGAGCGCCACGTCGGGGACCTGCCCCGGAGCGGGCACGGCCGCGAGGTGCACGACGGCGTCCACGTGGTCGTACCGGTCGTCGATGCCGAGCAGGGCGTTCAGGACCTGGCCGTAGTCGGTCAGGTCGATCCGGACGAACTGCACGCCCTCGGGCTGGTCGGGGGAGGGCACGCGGTCGAGCAGCACCACGTCGTACCCGTGCGCATCGAGGTCGCGCACCACCGCTCGTCCGAGCTTGCCGCTGCCGCCGGTCACCACTACACGCGTCATCGCGTCACTCCACATCCTCGTCGGGTCGCCCTCCGGGCACGCCCCATCCTGCCCGGCGCCGCCTGACCCGACCAGGCCCTGTCCGTACCCCGCTGTCCGGCGGGGGAGCGTCAGGCGGTGGGGGCGACCTGGGCGATCGCGAGGCGGGCGACGAGCTCGACGTGTTGTGCCATGTCCCGCGACGGGTCGAACAGCCACTGGATCTGCATGCCGTCGGACACCGCGAGCAGCACGCTCGTCAGTTCCTCGGCATCGACGTCGGCGCGGAGTCGTCCGTCCTGCTGCATGGTGCGGAAGTCGGCGGACAGGTCGCGACGGCTGCGCTCGTAGCGCTCCTGGAAGTACGCGTGCGCGGGGTGCTCGGGGTCGGTCGCAGCGGCGGCAGAGAGGTTGACGAACATCTGCACCAGGCCGGGGACCTCGGCGTTGTGCCGGACGATCGCGGCGAGCAGTGCAGCGGGGTCGGGTGCCTGCCAGTCGTGGGCGAGGTCGAGCTCGTCGCGTCGTCGCAGGATCTCGACCCAGAGCTCGTCCTTGGAGTCGAAGTAGTGCAGCAGGCCGGCCTGGGTCAGCCCGACGGCGTCGGCGATGTCCTTGATGCTGGTGCGGCGGAACCCCTGCGAAGCGACGAGGTCGAGCGCGACCGTGAGGATCTCCTCGCGCTTCGCGATGCCCTTCGCGTACGAACCCCGTCGTGCCATGGCAGGACTGTACCGCTCGGAGTGCACACAGAAAACCTAGCCGCACTTGGTTTTGGTGTTACCGTGGGCGGAGCCGCCGACGAAGGCGTGCGAGTCACCGGTGCAGGTGGCGTACCCGAGAAGAGGTTGCAGTGGCCAACGACGCCCTGACCGTCAACGACACCCCGACCGCAGTCGCACCCACGCGCGGCCGAGGTGCCCCGCTCATGTACACGCTCGGCATGCCGATCGCGATGCTCGGCCTGTACATCGCGCTGCTGCCGCCGGTGCTGGTCGCCATGGCGCTCAAGGTCGCCGAGATCGCGCCGGACAACCAAGCGGGTGTGCTCGGCCTGGCACTCGGTGTCGGCGCGTTCGCCGCGATGGTCGCCAACCCCCTGGCCGGTCGCTTCAGCGATCGGACTGCCGGGAGGCTCGGCATGCGTCGTCCGTGGATCATCGGTGGCACCGTGGTCGGCTTCGCGGGCCTCGTGGTCGTCGCGACGACGACCTCGACCGTCGTGCTGGTGATCGCGTGGGGCGTCACGCAGATCGCCTACAACGCCACGATCGCCGCCATGACCGCGGTCCTGCCGGACCACGTCACGCGGTCCCAGCGCGGCCGGGTCGCGGCGCTGCTCGGGCTCTCCCAGAACCTCGCGCTCGTCGGCGGCACGTTCCTCGTGCAGCTCTTCTCGACCTCGGCGACGCAGATGATCATCCCCGGTGCGATCGGGTCGATCGTCGTCGTGCTCTACGCGATCGTGTTCCGCGACCGCGTGCTCACCCACCGGCCCACGTCGAAGCTCGGCATCGGGCAGGTCTTCGGCTCGTTCGTCTTCAACCCCGTGAAGCACCCGGACCTCGGCTGGGCCTGGCTCACCCGGTTCCTGATGGTCGCCGCGCAGTACACCGCGGTGAGCTACCTGACGTACTTCCTGCGGGACGACATCGGCGTGGACCCCGACCACGTCGCGAACGCGGTGTTCCAGGGAACGCTGTGGAACGTCGTCGGCATCGTGCTCACCTCGCTCATCGCCGGCTGGCTGTCGGACAAGCTCGGCCGCCGCAAGCTGTTCGTCGCGATCGCGGGCATCGTCGGCGTGGTCGGGCTCGTGATCATCGCGCTCGCGCCGTCGCTCGGCATGGTCCTGGTCGGCGAGTTCGTGATGGGTGCCGGCATGGGCGTCTTCTACGCCGTCGACCTGGCGCTCATCACCGACGTGCTGCCGTCCGACGAGGACAACGCGAAGGACCTCGGCGTCGTCAACATCGCGCAGGCCCTGCCCCAGTCGATCGTGCCCGCGGCGGCCCCGGGCGTCATCGCCCTGACCGGCGGGTACAGCGGCTTCTTCATCACCGGCGCCGTCGTCGGACTGCTCGGCATCGTCTCGGTGTCCCGCATCCGCGGCGTGCGCTGACCACGCTTCCCCAGGCTCTGAACGAAAGGACCGACCACCGTGACTACCGTGAACGACGTGACCCCTGCCTCCAGTACGGCCGAGCGCATCGACGCGCTCGTCGACCAGCTGACCACCGACGAGAAGGTGCAGCTCCTGACCGGGCGCGACTTCTGGACCACCTGGCCCATCGAGAAGATCGGGCTGCGCCGGATCCTGATGTCGGACGGCCCCTCGGGCGTCCGTGGTGAGGTGTGGGACGAACGCGACCCGTCGCTGAACCTGCCCTCGGCGACCGCGCTGAGCGCGTCGTGGGACCGCGCGATCGCGAAGCGCTACGGCGCAGCAGCAGCCGTCGAGGCACGCCGCAAGGGCGTCGACGTCGTCCTCGGCCCGACCATCAACCTGCACCGCTCGCCGCTCGGCGGCCGGCACTTCGAGGCGTTCAGCGAGGATCCGGTCCTGACCGGTGACCTTGCTGCGTCGTACGTCGACGGTGTGCAGGAGAACGGCGTGGCCGCGACCCCGAAGCACTACATCGCGAACGACTACGAGACCGACCGCTTCACCGCGTCGACCGAGGTCTCCGACCGGGCCCTGCGCGAGCTGTACCTGCTCGCGTTCGAGAAGGCCGTGACCGAGGCGCACGCCTGGGCGATCATGTCGTCGTACAACTCCATCAACGGCGTCACCGCGTCGGAGCACGACCTGCTCGAGACGCCGCTGAGCTCCGAGTGGGGCTTCGACGGCATCGTCGTGTCCGACTGGACCGGCGTGCGCTCGGTCGACTCGGCGAAGGCGTCGCAGGACGTCGCGATGCCCGGACCGAACCAGTGGTGGAGCGATGGTCCGCTGCTCGCCGCGGTGCAGTCCGGTGACGTGCCGATCGAGGCGATCGACCGCAAGGTCCGCCGCATCCTGACCCTGGCCGCCCGCGTCGGCGCACTCGAGGGCTTCGAGCCCGTGGCCGCGCAGCCGGTGCACGTCGAGGACGGCGTCGCGTTCGTCCGCGAAGCCGAGGCCGAGGGCACCGTCCTCGTCCGCAACACCGGCGTGCTGCCGCTCGACGCGCCCGCCGTCTCCCGCATCGCCGTCATCGGCCACAACGCCGACCAGGCCCGCACGCAGGGTGGTGGCTCGGCCACGGTCGTGCCGTCGCAGGTCGTCTCGCCGCTCGACGGGATCCGCTCGGCGTTCCCGGGCGCCACGGTCGACTACGCGATCGGTGCCGTCGTGCAGGAGGGCATCGCGGAGTTCCCGCTGTCCACCATCACGAACCCCGGCACCGGCGAGCCCGGCGCCCGCGTCGCCTTCGTCAAGGACGACCAGGAACTGTACGTCGAGGACCGCCGCGCCACGGCACTGTTCTGGTTCGGCGGCGACGCTCCAACGCGTGAGGCCGATCGGCTCGACATCACCACGACCTACACCGCGCCGTCCACCGGCACCGTGCGGATCGGCATCGGGGCGGCCGGCCGGTCGCGGATGTGGATCGACGGGGAGCTCGTGCTCGACGAGGACGTGCCCTTCGAAGGCGACCAGCTCGGCGCGGCGTTCCTCAACCCGCCGGCCCGCTCGGTGCCCGTGTCGGTGACCTCGGGGCAGCAGGTCGCGATCCGCATCGAGTACGACGTCATCCAGGACGAGACCCTCGGCGGCGTGCTCGCGTACCAGTTCGGCACCGAGCCGTCCGACGAGGACCCGTCGGTGCTCATCGATGCCGCAGTCGAGGCTGCCCGCACGGCTGACGTCGCCGTGGTGGTCGTCGGCACGAACTCGAAGGTCGAGTCCGAGGGCTACGACCGCTCATCGCTCGCGCTGCCCGGCCACCAGGACGACCTGGTGCGTGCGGTCGTGGCGGCCAACCCGAACACGGTCGTCGTCGTGAACGCCGGCTCGCCCGTGGAGATGCCGTGGCGGAACGACGTCGCCGCGGTCCTGCTCACCTGGTTCGGTGGGCAGGAGTACGGCAACGCGCTCGCCGATGTCCTGACCGGCGCGCAGGAGCCCGGCGGCCGTCTGCCCACCACCTGGCCGGTCGCGATGGCCGACGTGCCCGTGCTGGACGTCACCCCCGTCGACGGCAAGGTGTCGTACGACGAGGGCGTCCACATCGGGTACCGTGCCTGGCTCCGTGCCGGCACCACGCCGGCGTACCCGTTCGGGCACGGCCTCGGCTACACCTCGTGGACCATCGACGGCGTCGTCGCGACGCCGACCGTGTCCGAGGGGGACGCGGTCATCGTCACGGCGACGGTCGCCAACACCGGACCGCGCGCCGGCAAGCACGTCGTGCAGGTCTACGCGTCGCGCGAGTCCTCGGCGGTGGACCGTCCGGCGCGCTGGCTCGTCGGGTTCGCCCCGGTCCGCCTCGGCGCGGGGGAGTCGACCGAGGTCTCGATCGAGGTGCCGGCCCGGGCGTTCGCGCACTGGGACGGAGCCTGGCAGTACGAGCCCGGCACCTTCACGCTGCACGTCGGAGCCTCGGTCACCGACGAGTCCGGGAGCGCGGCCCTCGAACTGGTCTGACCAGTTCGTCCGGTTTCCGCGCACCGACGACGCCTGTTGAGTAACATCGATGTGCGCCAGTCGGCTGGTTACCGTCGGCGCACGCACCGACTACGGGGTCGCTGGTTGTGCGACTCAGCCTCCTGATCCGGCTGACGATGCCCCAGCTTCCCCGGTGCGTCCAGAATGCGTCCCCGCGTCCGCGCGGGGGCGCATTCGTTCGTCCCGACTGTTTCCGTCCTGGAAGGGGTTCGGCGAACCGGTTGACGGACTTCGTGCGATCCGGGCAAAACGGGTGACGGATGATCAACTTTCTCGTCCTGAGGGCGCAACCGAGTGTGACAAACCGCTCGGTAGGTGGAACGATGGTCCCACCATCCCGTGCGGATCAGGGACGAGATGGTCATCCGGCAGGGCTCTCGAGCATCACCGACTCGATCTGAGCCCCGCCGGGTGTCCTGATCCGTTCTCAGGCCCGCAGTGCCGGCGCGATCTCCTCGGCGACGATGCGCAGGATCCGCTCGTGGGCGGCCACGTCGCCGTTCGCGGGCAGGGTGATCACGAGCTCGTCCGTGGCGGTGACGGCGGGGTCGGCGAGCAGGGCGTCGACGATGGCGGCCGGCTCGCCGGACAGCACCTTGCTGAACCGGAACGGCGGACCGGAGAGCGGTCGGCCCTCGTCGTCCATTCCCGAGGCGTACCCGGTCAGGAACTCGTCGTGGACCGCGCGGTCGTGGTCGTCGAGCAACGGCACGACGATGCGGCCCACCGCGACCTTCGACGTGCGGCCGGTCCCGCCGTGCAGCTCGGTGAACCGCTCGCGGTAGGCGGCGATCTGGTCGGCCTGCGCCTGGGCGAAGGGTGCACCGGTGTCCTCGGTGTTGAGGGTCGAGCAGTGCAGGAGCAGCCCCTTCTCGGCCGTGCGCACCGCGGTGCCCATGCTGCCGCCGCCCCACCACACGCGGTCGCGCAGGCCGGGGCTGAGCGGCTGCAGGGTCAGGTCCGCACCGGCCGGGATGCTCTCGTAGCCAGAGCCGGCGCTGCCGAGTGCGTCGCCGTCGAGCACCTCGAGCAGTCGGGCGGCCCGGGCCTCGGCCTCGTCGCGGAACGAGCGGTCCACGGAGCCGAACACCGGGTCGAGGATCGGCCCGTACCCGGCGATGCCCGTGCTGATGCCGAGCTGCACCCGCCCGCCGCTCAGCAGGTCGACCGTGCTGGCGTCCTCGGCGAGGCGCACCGGGTCCTCGTAGCGCATGCCGAGCACCGCGGTGCCGAAGGCGATGGTGCTGGTCCGTTGGGCCGCGGCGGCGAAGAACGTCATCGGGCTCGTCAGGAAGGGCTCGAAGTGCCGACCGCGGACCCAGCCCGTGCCGTAGCCGAGGGTCTCGGCCGTCTCGAACAGCCGCAGACCATCCTGCAGGGCGCTCGCCGCACCCGCAGTGCCGCCGTGGTTCGGGACGAAGGTGAGGAAGCCGAGTTCGCGCATGACGCGAGTCTATGCGCGCGTATGGAGCCGGGCCTCCCGGTCGTCCGTACCGACCACCTCGTCACCGCAGCCTGGGAGGATGGGGCCATGACCGACGTCACCACCGTGCCCCCGCTCGTCGCCGCGATCCCGGCGGCGGTGGACGGCGTCGTCGACGCCGACGAGGTCTACGAGGCCTTCGCGGCCTGGGCCGAGGAAGGCGGCCGGCCGCTGTACCCGGCACAGGACGAAGCGGTCATCGAGCTCGTCTCCGGCGCGAACGTCGTGCTGAGCACCCCGACCGGCACCGGCAAGTCGCTCGTCGCGGCCGGCGCGCACTTCGCCGCGCTCGCCGAGGGCAAGCGGAGCTACTACACGGCACCGATCAAGGCGCTCGTCTCCGAGAAGTTCTTCCAGCTCGTCGAGCTGTTCGGCGCGCAGAACGTCGGCATGGTCACCGGCGACTCCAGCGTGAACGGCGACGCCCCCATCGTCTGCTGCACCGCCGAGATCCTGGCGAACCTCGCCCTGCGCGAAGGACCCGACACCGACGTCGACGTCGTGGTGATGGACGAGTTCCACTTCTACGGCGACCCCGACCGCGGCTGGGCCTGGCAGGTGCCGCTGCTCGTGCTCGAACGTGCGCAGTTCCTGCTGATGTCGGCCACCCTCGGGGACGTCACCACCATCGCCGACGACCTGTCCCGACGCACCGGCCGACCCACCGCCCGCGTGACCGGGGTCAGCCGACCGGTGCCGCTCGAGTACGAGTACGTGATGACGCCCGTGCAGGAGACCGTCGAACGGCTGCTGGAGGAGGGCAAGGCGCCGATCTACATCGTGCACTTCGCCCAGGCCGCGGCGCTCGAACGGGCGCAGTCGCTGATGTCGGCGAAGGTCGCTGATCGTGCGCGTCGAGACCGGATCGCGGAAGCGATCGCGGGCTTCCGTTTCAGCGCCGGCTTCGGACAGACCCTGTCCCGCCTGATCCGCGCCGGCATCGGCGTGCACCACGCCGGCATGCTCCCCAAGTACCGACGGCTCGTCGAGCAGCTTGCACAGCGCGGGCTGCTGCCCGTCATCTGCGGCACCGACACCCTGGGCGTCGGCATCAACGTGCCGATCCGCTCCGTGCTGTTCACCGGGCTGACGAAGTTCGACGGCACGAAGATGCGGCAGCTGTCCGCGCGCGAGTTCCACCAGATCGCCGGCCGTGCCGGACGTGCCGGGTACGACACCGAGGGTGACGTCGTCGCCGAGGCCCCCGAGCACGACATCGAGAACGCCCGTGCGGTCGCCAAGGCCGGGGACGACCAGAAGAAGAAGAGCAAGATCAAGCGGAAGAAGGCACCGGAGGGGTTCGTGTCCTGGGGGCAGGCATCGTTCGACCGGCTCATCGGCGCCGAACCGGAACCCATGGTGTCGCGCATGCGCATCACGCACTCGATGGTGCTGTCCGTGGTGGCCCGCGGCGGTTCGGCGTTCGACGAGGTGCGCTCGCTGGTGTTCGACAACCACGAACCGCGTGCCCGCCAGCTCGCGATGGCCCGGCGTGCGCTCGTCATCGCCCGGACCCTCATCAACGCGCAGGTCATCGAGCGGGTGCCGGGGCCTCCGGTCTCCTACCGGCTCACCGTCGACCTGCAGTCGAACTTCGCCCTCAACCAGCCCCTGTCCCCGTTCGCGCTCGCCGCGTTCGAGCTGCTCGATCCTGCTTCTCCCACCTACGCGCTGGACATGGTCTCGATCGTCGAGGCGACACTGGACGACCCGCGGGCGATCCTGTCGCAGCAGCAGTTCAAGGAGCGCGGCGAAGAGGTCGCCCGCATGAAGCGCGAGGGCATCGAGTACGAGGAGCGGATGGAGCTGCTGGAAGAGGTCACCTGGCCCAAGCCGCTCGACGAGCTGCTGACGGCGGCCTACGAGGCGTACTCGGCGGAGCAGCCCTGGGTTCTCGACTTCGCACTCTCGCCGAAGGCCGTCGTCCGCGACATGTACGAACGCGCGATGACCTTCGGCGACTTCGTGCGGTTCTACCAGCTCACCCGGTCCGAGGGGCTCGTGCTCCGGTACCTGTCCGACGCCTACCGGACCATGCGGCAGACCATCACCGAGGAACAGCGGAACCAGGAGCTCGACGACCTGATCGAGTGGCTCGGCGAGGTCGTCCGGCAGACCGACTCCTCGCTCGTCGACGAGTGGGAAGCGCTGCTCAACGGTGACGTGCTGCTCGCCCTCGCCGAAGAGCAGGAGATCGCGCCGCCGCAGCCGGCACGGCTCACCGGCAACGTGCGGGCCTTCACCGTGCTCGTGCGGAACGCACTGTTCCAGCGGGTGCTGCTCGCCGCGCGCGACGACGTCGACGGACTCGGGGCGCTCGACGCCGCGGCCGGGTTCGACGGCGACGCGTGGGACGCGGTGCTCGAGGAGTACTACGAGGAGCACGACACCATCGGCACCGATGCCGAGGCGCGGTCGATGTCCTACCTGGTCCTCGACCAGACGGGGGCGACGGGTGTGGGGGCGGGTGCTGGGGCGACGGGTGCGGGTGCGGCGGGCGTGGCGGGCGTGTGGCGCGCTCGGCAGATCTTCGCGGACCCGTCGGGCGACAAGGACTTCGGGTTCTCGGCGACGATCGACCTCGACGCCTCGGACGAAGCCGGTGAGGCCGTGGTCCGGGTCACCGAGATCGGTCGGTTCGACGGGTGGGCCGACGTGGACGTCGACTGATGCCGGCCGGTGCCGGTTCGTTCGTCGTG
The DNA here is from genome assembly GCF_023242305.1 of Curtobacterium sp. MWU13-2055. Lineage (NCBI taxonomy): Bacteria > Bacillati > Actinomycetota > Actinomycetes > Micrococcales > Microbacteriaceae > Curtobacterium > Curtobacterium sp. MWU13-2055. The sequence continues at coordinate 572,673 of NZ_JALLIO010000002.1, read as the reverse complement.
CGAGCGCTCGGTGCGGACGACGTCGATGCGCTGCAGGTGCTGCTCGAGACCGTGCCGGACTACGCCGAGCGGATCACCGGGTACCCGCCGGGGCCGTCCGACGGGCTGAGCGCACTCGTGTCGGTGCCGGACGGCTTCGACCCGGCGGGCAAGCACGGGATCGGGCTGTGGGACGGCGACTCGCTCGTGGCGTTCGCGGACGTGCTGCTCGGCTACCCGGCGCCGACCACGGCGTACATCGGACTGCTCGTCGTCCGTGGCGATCGGCAGGGTTCCGGCCTCGGCCGGGTCCTGCACGAGGCCGTCGTTTCCCTGGCAGCCGACGCCGGCGCCGACCGACTGCGACTGGGGATCGTGGCGACGAACGCGGTCGGTGCCGAGCCGTTCTGGCGGGCGCTCGGGTACGCGCCGACAGGGGAGCGGAAGCCGTACCGGTACGACGGGCTCGAGAGCACGGTGGCGCTCTGGGAGCGGGCGGTCTGATCCTCTTGGGTCAGGGGTGCGTTCAATGCTCCGGTAGGTATTCGTGCCGGAACTCAGCGACGGCCGATGCGATGTGTTCGTAGTCACGGTCCGAGCTCAGAACCGTCGCTCCGTTGCAGACGGCGTACGCGGCGATGTGGACGTCGACCGGCCCGGCTCCGCGAACGTGTCCGTTGCGCCACAGTGCGTTCTGGATACTCGTCACCGCCGTCACATCGGGATGGCTCGACGCTTCGAGGAAGGCCGCCATGTCGTCGCAATGGCCGTCGTGGTCGGAGCTGGACCGCGCCGAATGGCAGTACTCGAGCACCTGCGGAGGGCATGTCAGGATGAGGTCCTGAGTCGCGACCTCCCGCAGGCGCCGAGCGATCGCCGGGGAACGATGCGCTTTCCACCAGACCGAGTTGTCGACGATGTACGTCGCCATCAGGGGTGCAGTTCGTCCGCGGCCGTCGGGTCTGCGGCGAAGTCCCGGGCGATGATCCGCTCGACCGCCGCAGGCTGTCGTCGCACGGCGATGAGTGTCTCGAGCGCGCGCTGGACGACTTCTCTGTTCGAGCGTGCTCCGGTGAGCTGCTTCGCGTCCTCGAGAACGCGCTGATCGAGGTCGATCGTCGTCACTGCCATGAGCACCTCCGGTTTATATGGACCACTATATACGCTGGCTGGCCGGTCCCGAGCGACCGACGAGGCCCTTCGCCACCAGGCTCCGGGCCGCCGCCACGATCGCCTCGTGCGCATCACGAGGGGTCCAGCCGAGCACGGTGCGCGCTCGCTCGTTCGAGGTGCGCTTGGCGTAGCCGAGGTCGGGCACCATCGCACGGAACTGCGGCTGGGTCTCGGCTGCGGTCCGTACGACGTCGTCGGGCAGCGTCTGCGTCGGGACTGCCGGGGCGTCGTCACCGAGGTGGTCGCGCAGGGTGGCGGCGATCTCGGCCATCTCGAGCGCCGGGCCGTTCGACAAGAGGAACCGTTTGCCCGCTGCATCCGGGGCGGTCGTCGCGGTGACGTGCGCCGCGGCGACGTCACGCACGTCGACGATGGGGATGAACAGTCGCGGGGTCGCGGGCATCGCTCCGGAGAGCATGGACTGCAGGATGTGGTTCGCGCCCGACACCGCGTGCCCCATCGCCGGGCCCATCACCGCGACCGGCATCGTCGTGACGAGCTCCGGCGCACCGGGCTCGGACGTGACGAAGTCCCACGCGGCGCGTTCCGCGAGGGTCTTGCTCTTCCCGTAGGCGTCGACACCGGGCCCATCGAGCACCGTCCAGTCGGCCTCGGTGAACACGTGGTCGGAGTGCGGGTGGCCCCAGCTGACCGCGTGGAAGGCTGAGGTCAGCACGACGCGATCGACTCCGGCCGTGTGTGCGGCGCGCAGCACCCGCAGCGTCCCCTCCACCGCCGGACGGATCACGGAGTCCTCGTCCTCGACGTGGCCGGGCATCACCGGCGAGGCGACGTGGTGCACGACGTCGATGTCCGCGACCGCCTGAGCCCATCCGTCATCGGACGTCAGGTCGGCGGCGACGAACTCCAGCCGGTCGTCGGCGGTCAGGCCGGCTTCGGCGAGGACCGCACGGACCGCGGGTTCCCGGTCGAGGGACCGGATCGTGGTGCGGACGCGGTGCCCGGCGTCGAGCAACTGCAGGATCAGGTGGCCAGCGATGAAGCCGGAGCCGCCGGTGACCAGGACGTGTTCGGTGTTCTCCATGCGCCCAGCATCGTCTCGAGGTCGGATGCGGACCAGTGCCTCGGTGTTCCTGGGTCTCCGAGACCCAGGCTGACCGAGCTCGTCGGTCAGAAGAGCGTGGCCGGCGGGGTCGCCTCGGGCAGTGCGGACGGCTCGGTGACCTCGACGCCGGGCCAGCCCGGACCGTGCGGCACGTCGGTGTGGTTCTGGTAGGCGGTGGCCGCACCACGGGCGCGGACGTCGGCGGCCTCGTTCATCTCGTGGCCGACGTGCCCGCGGACCCACTCGAACGTGACCTTGCGGCCCTGCAGCTCGGCGTCGAGCTCCTTGATGATCTCGACGTTCATGACCGGCTTGCCGTCGGCCTTGCGCCAGTTCTTCCGCTTCCACCCGGCGAGCCACTCGGTGCAGGCCTTGATGGCGTACTGGCTGTCGCACAGGATGTGCAGCGGCTCGCCGGTGTCCTTCGTCGCGCGGAGCAGCTGCAGGACGGCCGTGAGTTCGCCGATGTTGTTCGTTGCCCGGGGCCAGCCACCGGCGGCCCAGCGGTCGTCGTCGACGTACCAGGCCCAGCCGGCGGGGCCGGGGTTGCCGAGGGCTGAGCCGTCTGCTGCGGCGACGATCGTCACGAGGGGACCTCCTGGTCGGGGCTGGTGCCCGTCGAGCGTAACGGACGGTCGGGTGCCGTCCGCGCCGAGGTCAGCGGCGCGCAGGGTCGAGGTTCAGCGTGCTGCCCTCGAGCAACCAGTCGTCGGCGCGGGTCTCCATGTACGGGTTGAGCCACTGCACCTCGGCCGGCGTGATGCCGAACCGCTGCGCGACCGTGGTCAGCTCGTCGCCGTGCGCCACCAGGTAGTCGGCCGGACGACCGTCAGCGTCCGTGACGATGCCGTACGCACCCGGTCGGTCCTTGCTCACGGTGACCCGCAGGTCCGGGTACGGGTTCGGGATCGTCCACGTGAGGTCAGCGGCGGCGAGCACTGATCCGACCCACGGGCGCTTCGACGGGTCTTCGTCCGGCACCGACGCGGGGACGAGGGCGACACTGCGCAAGTAGTCCGGTCGTGCACCGGCGTCGCTCATGACCACGGTCTTCGGCGGCCCGGAGGCGGCGGTCCACTCGGTCGTGTCCCGCGCCGAGGCGTCACCGCCATCGAGCGGGCTGGCGGTCCGGTGCCGGAACTGCAGGCTCATCTGCTGCGGGTTGGTCGTGCGGTAGCCGGACAGCTGCGCGGTGAACGTGCCCTGGTCGTTCGCAACGATGCGCACGTGGATGCTCGTGTCACCGCTCGGGGACGTGACGTCGGTCTCCGCCGCGACCGTGCCCGTGGGCAGGACCTGCTCGACCTCGTCCGCGTCGCCGCCGACCTGTTCGGTCGTGAGCGTCGGATCGGGAAGCGGCTCGTCGTTCCGCTCGGCTGCCTGCCTGGTCGGCTTCGGCAGGGTGTCGTCTCCGCCGAACGCCGTGCAGCCCGTCAGCAGCAGCCCCACCATCGCCGTACCGATGACCGCGCTCGCCGCGGTCCGCATCCGTGTCATCGTTCCCCCACGGCAGGGAGCGTACCGCCGGGGTCCGGCCCGATCGACCGCCGTGACCGAACTGGTACTCGGGGCACACGGACTACCGTCCGGGTCATGAGCGACAGCATCCCGGAGACGCCGGATCCCGACTCGATCGACACTCCGTACGGCCCGTCGAGCGAGCGGGAGACCGAGGCGTCGCAGACCGACCAGCGCAGCGACGCCGAACTCGAGGCAGACGGAATCGACACGTCCAAGATCACCGCCGCACCGGGAACGGGCGGCGCGGACGACGCCGGCGACGTGGAGCCTGCGCCGGGCGACCTGCACCTGCCGTGGCAGTCGGAGGAGGACCGCCGGGGCTAGCGGGACACCCGGTCCAGTTCGCGGACGAGTTCCTCGCCGTCGCGGACGTCCCAGAACGCGAACACCTGCGGTCCGAACAGCCCGTCGAGTCCGGTGTTCGCGTAGATCTTGGCGGTCGCTCCGCCGGTGAAGAACGCCGCCACTCCGCTCGGATTGCCGGTGTTCCACTCCACCGAACAGTGTCGTCGGCCCCCGGTCCAGGTGATGGTGCGATCGGTGCGCCCCACGGGCACCTCGCGAGTGGTGTTCGGCGTGATGATCAGCGCGCGGCGGTCGGTGACGGCGTACACGGTCGTGCGCTTGCGGTGGGCCTTCACGATGAAGCGCCCGAACACGAGGTGCAGGCCGACCAGCGACAAGACGATCGGGATGATCGCGCCCACGCCGAGGTACCCGTTCCGCACGACGTCGAGGACTGCGAACAGGATGAAGCCGGTCCAGAACAGCGAGAACGGGATGAGGAAGCCGTCCCGCCCCGTGAAGAGCTTCGCCGGGTCGCTCGTGCCGGCCCAGTACAGGTGCTCATCGGGTCCGAGGTGCTCACGGGCGGTCTGCTGAGGATCGTTCACCCCGAAGAACCTACGCCGTCACACACGCTCCGCGTCACGACGGCGCTACCGTCACGAGGGCCTTACCGTCACGACACCGAGTCGGGGTGCGAGCCCGTCCGCTGCCCGGACTCGAGCGTGGCGATCGCCGCGAGCTCGTCGTCGCTGAGCACGAAGCCGTCGACGTCGAGGTTCGACCGGATCCGCGACGGCGTCACCGACTTGGGCAGCACCACGACCCCCTGCTGCACGTTCCACCGGACGAGGACCTGCGCGACGCTCACCCCGTGGGCGTCCGCGATGCCGGTGAGGACCGGTTCGTCGATCAGCCGACCGCGACCGAGTGGTGACCATGCTCCGGTGACGATGTCGTGCTGCCTGTGGAACTCCATGAGCTCGCGCTGCGGGAGCCACGGGTGCCGCTCGATCTGGTTGAGCGCCGGGACCTCGCCCGTCTCGTCGACGAGCCGCTGCAGGTGCGGCACCTGGAAGTTCGAGACCCCGATGCTCCGCGCCCGGCCGGAGTCACGCAGTTCGACGAGCGCGCGCCAGGTGTCGACGTACCGGTCGTTCGCCGCGACCGGCCAGTGGATCAGGTAGAGGTCGACCGCGTCGAGCCCCAGCCGCTCGAGGCTGCCGTCGAACGCACGCAGGGTCGCGTCGCGCCCCTGGTGGTCGTTCCACACCTTGGTCGTCACGAAGACGTCGTCACGGTCGAGCCCGGAGGCCCGGATCGCCTTCCCGACGCCGGTCTCGTTGCCGTACATCTCGGCCGTGTCGACGTGCCGGTAGCCGGCGTCGAGCGCGAGACCGACCGCCGTCTCGGCCTCGGTGTCGTCGACCTTGTAGACGCCGAACCCGATCGCGGGGATCGCGGCACCGTCACGCAGGGGAAGTGAACTGACCATGCACCCATCCTGCCGGTGCGTGGCGGGCGCGCGCCGGGCCTCCCGGCCATCTGTGGAGAACGCGACCCGTCCGCCGGACGCACGTTCCTTCCCACATCGGCCGCGATGGCAAATGCAATCGGGCGTACCTGGTCAGAACTTCCGACCAGGTACGCCCGATTCGACCAGGTACACCGAAAGCCCGCGCCGCACGCGCCGCTCAGGTCGGCAGGACCACCGGCTCGGTGTCGGGGATGGGGCTGGCGTCACGGCCGCGCAGGTCGGGCAGCCAGCGCTTCGCCCCGAGCGCGACGACGACGCCCACCCCGGCCATGACCGCACCGACCGTGAAGCCGCCCACCGGGCCACTGCTGTCGATCAGGAAGCCGGCGACCGCGGAACCACCCGCGGCACCGATGAGCTGGCCGGTGCCCATCCAGCCGTAGGCCTCGGCCGTGTCGGAGAACTTGACGGTGGCGGAGACCGAACCGAACATCACCGCGAGTGCCGGCGCGATGCCGATGCCCGCGATCACGAGGGCGATGCAGAGCCACCAGAAGTTCGTGCCGCCCAAGGCGAGCGCGAGACCGACGAAGACGATCGCCATGCGCGTCCACAGGGTGTTGGGGGAGATCGGACGGTGGCCGAAGGCCAGGCCGCCGAACAGGGACCCGACCGCGAAGACGGCCAGGACGATGCCGGCGTTCGGGCTGCCCTCGCCGAAGACGCTGGTGACGCTGGCCTCGACCGCGGCGCACGCCCCGATGAGCAGCAGACCGGTCAGGGTGGCGACGACGACCGACGGTCGCTTCAACACCACGCCGAACGCGCGCTTCGAGCGGGGGATGCGGACGCGACCGAGCTCGGGGGAGGCGATGAACCAGATGCCGCCGACCACCAGGAAGACCATGGCGACGACGATCGCCTCGACCGTGCCGACCTGGGTCGCGACGAAGGTGGTGATGACCGGGCCGGCGACCCAGATCAGTTCTTGGGCGCTGGCGTCGAGCGAGAACAAGGGGGTGAGCTGCGACGAGGTCACCATCTTGGGGTAGATGGTGCGGACCGCCGGCTGCACGGGCGGGACCGCGAGGCCGCCGAGGAACCCGACCACCACGTAGCCCCAGAGCGGCATGAGCACGAAGCCGATGACCCCCATGCTCACGAGCGCGACGATGCTCGTCAGGATGAGGACGGGGCGCATGCCCCAGCTGCCCATCCAACGGCTGGTGAGCGGGCCCGCGAGTGCCTGCCCGACACTCGTCGTCGCGAGCACCAGGCCGGCGGCGCCGTAGGAGTGGAAGACGTGCTCGACGTGCAGCAGGTACGCCAGCGAGAGCATCCCGAACGGGAAGCGCGCGGTGAGCTGTGCAGCGATGACACGACCCACGCCGGGGGTCTTCAGGAGGGGGCCGTACGTGCTCACGAGACGAGTGTACGGACCGGACGGATCGGGGTGTCACCCGTCCGGGGGAGGTGTGGAGGAGGTCCTCGTCGACACCGTTCTCAGACACGCCGACGAGAGGTGTCGAGAACTTCCGTCCACAGCTTGTGGAGGACTGTCGGTGGTCGGTGCGAGAGTGGCGGAAAACCGGGCCTCCGGGAATCCACAGTCTGTGGATCGGGTTGTGGAAACTACAGGCGTGTAACACTTTCTCTTGTGGTCGACGGGTCCGCCGGGCACAACATGTAGTAGCGTCGTCCTCAGCACCGCACACGAACTTCGGACCTGGAATCAGGCCCAGAAACCAGGGGAGAACATGGCCGTCACCGTCTACACCAAGCCGTCCTGCGTCCAGTGCACAGCGACGTACCGGGCCCTCGACAACAAGGGCATCGAGTACGAAGTGCACGACGTCTCCACCGACGAGGCAGCCCTCGAACACGTCAAGAGCCTGGGCTACATGCAGGCCCCCGTCGTCGTCACGGACGACGACCACTGGTCGGGCTTCCGCCCCGACAAGATCGCGACGCTCAGCGCCGAACTGGCGTAGTCGCCTCCCGTCCTGTGGACGGTCACCCCGGACCCGCTCAGGAGGCCCGGATCGCCGCCCACAGGACACCCCCGGTCCGTCTGTCCGCACCTTCCACCGAGGAGCGCGCCATGAGCCGATTGGTCTACTTCTCGAGCGTGTCCGGGTACACCGCGCGCTTCGTCGAGAAGCTCGGCCGCGACGCGGACCGGATCCCGCTCTACCCGAGCGAACCCTTCCTCCACGTGGACGAGCCCTACGTCCTGTTCCTGCCCACCTACGGTGGCGGCAACGGCGATGGTGCGGTCCCCAAGCAGGTCATCAAGTTCCTCAACGACGCGCACAACCGCTCGCTCATCCGCGGTGTGGTCGTCGGCGGCAACACGAACTTCGGCGAGGCCTACGGCCTGGCCGGGGACGTCATCGCGCGGAAGTGCAACGTCCCCCTTCTCTACCGGTTTGAACTCTTCGGGACCCCTGACGACGTGTCGGCGGTCAACTCAGGATTGGATGCATTTTGGACGCAGCAGTTGCAGACGTCGATCTGACGTCGCCGCAGACGGGGATGGACTACCACTCCCTCAACGCGATGCTCAACCTCTACGACGCGGACGGGAACATCCAGTTCGACAAGGATCGTGAGGCCGCCAAGCAGTTCTTCCTGCAGCACGTCAACCAGAACACCGTCTTCTTCCACAACCTGAAGGAGCGGCTCGACTACCTGGTCGAGAACGAGTACTACGAAAAAGCGACGATCGACATGTACTCGCTGGACTTCATCCAGCGACTCAACGATCTGGCGTACTCGAAGAAGTTCCGGTTCCAGACGTTCCTCGGCGCGTTCAAGTACTACACGAGCTACACGCTCAAGACGTTCGACGGCAAGCGCTACCTGGAGCGCTTCGAGGACCGCGTCGTCATGACCGCCCTCGGCCTGGCCCAGGGCAACGAGCAGCTCGCCATCGACCTGGTCGAGGAGATCGTCGCCGGCCGCTTCCAGCCCGCCACCCCGACGTTCCTCAACACGGCGAAGGCCCAGCGCGGCGAACTCGTCTCCTGCTTCCTGCTGCGCATCGAAGACAACATGGAGTCGATCTCGCGCGGGATCAACTCGTCGCTGCAGCTCTCGAAGCGCGGCGGCGGCGTGGCCCTGCTGCTCTCCAACATCCGTGAGGCCGGTGCCCCGATCAAGCAGATCGAGAACCAGTCCTCGGGCATCATCCCCGTGATGAAGCTGCTGGAAGACTCCTTCTCCTACGCGAACCAGCTCGGTGCTCGTCAGGGTGCCGGCGCGGTCTACCTCAGCGCCCACCACCCGGACATCATGAAGTTCCTCGACACCAAGCGCGAGAACGCCGACGAGAAGATCCGCATCAAGACGCTGTCCCTCGGCGTCGTCGTGCCGGACATCACGTTCGAGCTCGCGAAGAACAACGAGGACATGTACCTGTTCTCGCCGTACGACGTCGAGAAGGTCTACGGCGTCCCCTTCGGCGACGTCCCGATCTCCGAGAACTACCGTGCGATGGTCGACGACTCGCGCATCAAGAAGACGAAGATCAAGGCGCGTGACTTCTTCACGACCATCGCCGAGATCCAGTTCGAGTCGGGCTACCCGTACATCGTGTTCGAGGACACGGTGAACAAGGCCAACCCGATCAAGGGTCGGATCAACATGTCCAACCTGTGCTCGGAGATCCTGCAGGTCAACACCCCGACGACCTTCAACGAGGACCTGTCCTACAAGGAGATCGGCAAGGACATCTCCTGCAACCTCGGGTCGCTGAACATCGCGCTGACGATGGACTCGCCGGACTTCGGCAAGACCATCGAGACCGCGATCCGTGGCCTGACGTCCGTGTCGCAGATGTCGCACATCGCCTCGGTGCGTTCCGTCGAGGACGGCAACGACAAGTCGCACGCCATCGGCCTCGGCCAGATGAACCTGCACGGCTACCTTGCTCGTGAGCGCGTCTACTACGGCTCCGAAGAGGGCATCGACTTCACGAACATCTACTTCTACACGGTGCTGTTCCACGCCCTGCGCGCCTCGAACAACATCGCCATCGAGACCGGCGAGACCTTCGACGGGTTCCGCGACTCGAAGTACGCGTCGGGTGAGTTCTTCGACAAGTACACCGACCAGGCGTGGACCCCCGCGACCGCTCGTGTCGCCTCGCTGTTCGACAACGCGAACATCACGATCCCGACGCAGGATGACTGGAAGGCGCTGAAGGCGTCCGTCCAGGAGCACGGCATCTACAACCAGAACCTGCAGGCCGTCCCGCCGACCGGTTCGATCTCGTACATCAACCACTCGACGTCGTCGATCCACCCGATCGCGTCGAAGATCGAGATCCGCAAGGAAGGCAAGCTCGGCCGCGTCTACTACCCGGCGCCGTTCATGACGAACGACAACCTGGACTACTACCAGGACGCGTACGAGATCGGTGCCGAGAAGATCATCGACACGTACGCCGCGGCGACGCAGCACGTGGACCAGGGCCTGTCCCTGACGCTGTTCTTCAAGGACACCGCCACCACGCGTGACATCAACAAGGCCCAGATCTACGCATGGCGCAAGGGCATCAAGACGATCTACTACATCCGTCTGCGCCAGCTCGCCCTCGAGGGCACCGAGGTCGAGGGCTGCGTCAGCTGCATGCTGTAGAGCTGCTGCTCTCTTCCTGGAGGCGCGGGGCGGGCCCCGCCCCGCGCCTCCAGTCCGTCATCAGATCACCATCTCGAATCCGGAAGACAATCCCATGACCCTCACCGACCCGGTCCACGCCACGGGCAAGTCCATCCCGCTGATCAGTTCGGTCAGTGCCATCAACTGGAACCGCATCCAGGACGACAAGGACGTCGAGGTCTGGAACCGGCTGGTCAACAACTTCTGGCTCCCCGAGAAGGTGCCGCTGTCGAACGACGTGCAGTCGTGGAACACGCTGACGCCGGCAGAGCAGCAGCTCACCATGCGGGTCTTCACCGGCCTGACGCTGCTCGACACCATCCAGGGCACCGTCGGCGCGATCAGCCTGATCCCCGACGCCATCACCCCGCACGAAGAAGCCGTCTACACGAACATCGCGTTCATGGAATCGGTGCACGCGAAGAGCTACTCGTCGATCTTCTCGACCCTGGCGTCGACGCCCGAGATCGACGACGCCTTCCGCTGGTCCACCGAGAACGTGAACCTGCAGAAGAAGGCCCAGATCGTCCTCGACTACTACACCGGTGACGACCCCCTGAAGCGCAAGGTCGCCTCGACGCTGCTCGAGTCGTTCCTGTTCTACTCCGGCTTCTACCTGCCGATGTACTGGTCGTCCCGCGCCAAGCTCACCAACACCGCCGACCTGATCCGCCTGATCATCCGCGACGAAGCCGTCCACGGGTACTACATCGGGTACAAGTTCCAGAAGGGCCTCGAAGGCGCTTCCGAAGAGCGCAAGCAGGAGATCAAGGACTACACGTTCAACCTGCTCTTCGAGCTGTACGAGAACGAGGTGCAGTACACGCAGGACCTCTACGACCAGGTCGGGCTGACCGAGGACGTCAAGAAGTTCCTGCACTACAACGCCAACAAGGCGCTGATGAACCTGGGCTACGAGCCGATGTTCCCCAAGGAGACGACGGACGTGAACCCGGCGATCCTGTCGGCCCTGTCGCCGAACGCGGACGAGAACCACGACTTCTTCTCGGGGTCCGGGTCGTCGTACGTCATCGGCAAGGCGGAGAAGACCGAGGACGAGGACTGGGACTTCTGACCCTGGTCTGACTCGTGGGGACGCCCTGCTGGCTTCTGATCCGCACCGGGCTATCTGCGCTCCGCCACGGTGGTTTCTGATCTTCGCACTGTGGTTGTTGCGTAGTCACCGTTGTTATTGCGCTGTATCTCCAGGAGCGGCGTCCTGCGGTCGGGACGATGTTTCGGGTCCTGGGCCCAATCGATTTGGTTCATGCGGAGCAGGGTGCCGGATGAGTCGAACGAGTCCATTGACTCCGGCGGAGCTTGTGCCTGCGCCGTGGCCTGAGGTGGAGGGTTCGGATCCGTTGGGGGAGGCGCGACCTATCGGTCACCCGAGGAACGCATGATCGGTCGGCCCCGATAACCGATCCGTCACCGGGGCACGTTCTGGGCGGCACCACTTCCCCGTAACCGTCGTGCGTTCGCGCGCAGCGCTCGGTGTCCCTTGACGGCTGCTCGGCCGTACTGTCGAAGGGCGAGGACAGAAACGAAACAGCCTCTGCGCCTCACGGCGGGAACAGCTCAGTCAGGAGGGAGCGAGCCCGCCGGCGGGCAGCAACCATCGTGGCCCCGGGCTCCGGCCGTCGGAGGTTGCCGTGCCCGTCGGCGTTAGTGTGGACTACCTTACTGGCCCCGAACGCGGCACCGTTTCCGGCGTCTCTGAGGCTGAGCTGCGCGTCGCTGTCGCAGGCGCTGCAGATCGATGACACCGATCTGGAACACAACGCGTGCCCTCAGCTTCGACGGAAGAGCCGTATCCACCACGCCGCAGTGCGCCGGTCGGCACGCTTCGTCCTGGGCTTGATCGTCGAACCGAAGGGTGGGAGCCATTCCACGCTGTTTTGCGTGACGTAGTAATGGGATCGGCAGGGAAAGTTCCCGTTGCCTACCGAGGGGTGGAGCGACGCTGTCCCGTCGTAGGTTAGTGACCAGCCGGGCCGACCCAGCGGTGTAACCACTTCAACGCCGCAGCCACACGCGCAGAGATGTATCGCTGTTGAGTACCCCAGGCTGATGTAGAGGACTCCTGTGTCGAGTGATTCCGGGATCTCGTCTACGGGCTGTGGCCGTAGCCGTTGCATACGGGTCATTCGGAGCTCTCCATCGGCCCAGTGTTCAAGATGCGGTTTGAGTCGAGCGCGAACGTGGAGGAATCGTGGTTGTCCAGGTCGATATAGAACCCGAGGGTACGTTTGAACTGGATCACCGCGAGGGCGGCGTTGAAAGCGTTGAGTTCTGCGATCTGGATGTTCGTTCCGTATTGACCGGCGTCGTCGTTGCCCGTGGTGCTGATGTTGGCACGGGCGCGTTCACGGCTGCCAGGACGGTCCGTGCTTAGGGTGGTGCGAACCAGGCCGGTTAGTGCCTTCTCGTCCGTCTGCTCGATGCCCATACCGACGTCGATAAACGGGATCTGCTGCTCCTCGAGGTGGTCGAGGATCGGCGTCTTCGCGGCGCTGTCGTCGATGGCGATGAATACAAACGCCATGTTGTTCAGTTCCGTTAGCGTCTCGGAGGTCATTGGCGCGGGATGCGTGACGATGCCGCGATGCATCCGGCTGTACTGCTCGGCGAGGTACCCCACCTTCGTCGGCCGCTCGTGCAGTTGCTCGACGCTGGCCGCGCCCGGTGAACGGAACGCGTTGTGCTGCAGGAAAGCGTCACCGTCCCACAGGTGGATGGAACGGATCGGGGTCTTAGCGAGGAAGTCGAGGATGTACCCGCCAGTTCCACCCAGGCCGATGATGGCGACGGCGTCGAGGCGGAGGGTGTTGGTAGCGGCTTCGACGCCTGCTCGGGAGGTAGCGGTGTTGCGGAACTGGAAGATGTCCTCGGGTTCCCCCACGACGGGCCTGAACGTGCGGGCAGTCGCTGTGGGGTCGATGGCTTGCGCGTGCCCGCCGAGGATGGCGATGTAGGCGGTGAACAGTTCGTAGTAGTCGGGATAGCCGTCGGGGGTCGGTTTGCTCGAGAACTGCCACCAACGCTCAGGCGCGTCGAGAATCTGACGATCCACCGAGCCGATCACTACGGCGGTCAGGGGTCGACCAGTGGCATCGCAGGGCTCCTCCCCGGCGAACAAGCCCACATGTGAGGCGGGCTTGATCGCCATATCTCCGGCGGCGGTGAGATCTGCGGCGAGGGTTCCGAACCGCACCTCCTTGTCCTTGGTCACGTACGGGACGTGGCCAACCACGACGCACCCTCCGACGACGCGGACCTCGTAGCCGTCGTTCTCGAGCTGCTGCAGGTCGGGGCTACGATCGAGTAGTTCGCGTGACATTGAGCCGAGTCCCTTCCTTGATGGTGACCGATCCGCCCGGCGCGAGGATGCCTTCAGGTCGCTCGTGTGCGGCGTGCGTGAACGTCACCGTGAAGGTGACAGCCTCGTCTTGGGTGTCATCCGGGAATGCAAGTTCGACGACGTCCTCGAACCGCATGCGGGAGGTCGTCACGGTCCGCTTCCGACCGTTGACGAAGATGTGCAGCTGCACTGCTCGGCTGAAGAACCGCACCCCGTCGGTGACGTGGAGGTACGAACCGGGGCGGAGGGGTTCGTCCATCTTGTCGGCGAGGTCGATCCAGATCCGCACTTCCCGTCCGAGAGGCGGTGTCGGCAGGGACCGGATTTCCGCTTCGCTCATGGACCCGGTCGTCACCGTGTAGGGCGCGCTGTCGAGGAACACGGTGCGTGCCTTGTCCGTGTAGAACCGCATCTGTGCGGTCAGGCGGAGTTCGTCATCCAAGCCGACGAGTCGGTCGGATCCGTCCGCGACGTCGATCCACACGTGCGCTGCAGGAGGCGTCGATGCTGCGGCTGCGAGATCGTGACCGGTGACCTGCATCGGCAGCTCGACCGGTTCGCCGTCGAGGTGCACGATGACCGTGCGCTGGCGACCTTGAGTACTCATGTGGTGCTCCTTCCGAGCTGGCTCGAGCGCGCTCGAACCTGTTAGGCTTTACCCGTTCGGTAAAGCTCCCGTCTCATCAGCGTAGCACGGAACGGCTTTACCTATGAGGTAAAGATGAAACTGGCTTGGTCGGATGAGCGACTCCGCGAACGGTGTGTGACCGGCGCGGTGCTCGACGATGCGCGAACGGAGGCCGAGCGCGCCGCAATCAGTACCTTGGTCGGCCTCGTCGTGCACTCGGCAACCCTCGGCGCACTCCGGAGATTTCAGGTGGTGCGGGCGTCCTTGACGCCGGAGGAGCTGCACCTGTCGGCGCGCGAAGCGAACATGCGCGCCCAATTACTGAGCCACGACGGGGAGATCGTCGTACCCTCAAGCAACGCCACTCCCGCCGCCTTCGATCAGGCGGCCGCGCTCCTCGTACACGACCTGACCATCAACGGCCGCTCCCTCCATCGAGCGGCGAAGTGACCGGACGCAGATGACGATTTACACTCCGCTCGACACCGAACTGACTTGGGCGCCCTCGCCGGGGCAGACGCTGCAGCTCGAACTAGAAGACCGCGGCGTCACGCAGGCGGATCTTGCAGCGCGCACGAACCTCAGTACGAAGCATGTGAACCTCGTGATCAAGGGACACGCACCGCTCTCTCCCGAGATGGCAGTCGCATTAGAAGGGGTGCTCGGCGGGCCTGCGGAGACTTGGCTTCGGCTGGAAGCGGCGTACCGCGCGAGAGCTGCGCGCAACGACTGGCTCGCTCAACTTGCCGACTACGCCCCATGGCTGAGGAACTTCCCGCGAAGGGCGCTAGTCGACTACAACGTCGTCGAGCCCTCGGATTCCGACCTGACCAAGGTCGAAAAAGTGCTCCGGTTCTTCCAGGTTGCGTCACCGGAAGCATTCGAGAAGGCGTGGCTGCGGCCACAAGCGTCGTACCGTCGGAGCCAGATTTTTGAGATCGACTCCTACGCCACCGCGCTGTGGTTGCGGCTGACCGAACGGGCAGCCGAGCGTCTAAACGTTGCGGCTTCATACGATCCGGGGATGCTCCGCGAAGTGGCGGGTGAGATCCCCGGCCTCACGCGCGTGCCGATTCGAGATGGGTTCGTGCGGGCTCAAGCGCTGCTGCGGCGGACGGGGGTGGCGCTTGTATTCGTGGAGGAGGTCGGAGATACCCGTATCTCGGGAGCCACACGTTTTGTCGCCGGCCGACCGATCATCGCTCTGACCGGGAGATACAAGAGGTTCGACAGCTTTTGGTTCACCCTGCTTCACGAAATCGGACACCTTGTTCTGCATCCGAGACGAGCGACGTTCCTCGAAGTCGGTCGAGCTTCCGCGCAAGATGACGAGGACGCGATGGAGACGGCAGCCGACAGCTTTGCCGCGGAAGCTATCGTCCCGCGTAAGCGCCGAAAGGAGCTGCTCGCGGCTACCACCGAAGCTGCAATGCGATCGCTGGCGGACGACCTAGGGGTATCAGTCGGCATGGTCGCCGGCCAGCGCGGAGCGCTGACCAATACCTGGAACGGAGCGATCGGCCGCCTCCGCGAGCGAGGGGACCTCGACCAGCTCCTACGACCAGTCTCAGATTCAGTCGACTAATCGCGTCTCGGTCGGCGGCGAAGGTCGCGCTTGAGAGCCTCAGTTCCTCATCGAGGCGGCGCGCAGTGAGCGTCTTCGTCGGTGACCGCTCGTACTTGCCAATTCTGCACGTCCTCGAATCCCGAACGCCGTGGCTGAGCGGCCGCTCGGACATCGGAGATGGTCGCCGTGAGGCGTGGCAGACCTACTCCGCTGACTCTACTTGCGATCCGTTCCGCGGGTCGTCGTCGTTCTGATCGCCGGGTGCCGCGGCAGCGTGAGCGCCTGCCGGGGGCATGCACGATGCAGACCTGCGCCGTTCGCACATGCGCGAGCTCGACCCCGCTGCAGCTCCATGTTGGGACGCCGCGTCGGTTCGGCGTCGACGATTCGTGCTCGCCGGGTAGCTGGGGTGGTTGGAGATATCGGGGTCGTCGCAACCATCCACTGGTGCTGCTCCTCGCAACGGGCGTGACCGTGATCGCGCGCCGATGGACGCTAGTCAACATCACCCTTTGTAGTACAACCGACGCTCGGTCTCCCACTGCTCTGATGTGCTTGGCGGTGCCGGGGCAGCGGGCAACACGGACGGCCACCAGAACGCGACCGGCCGTCGGGGAGCATCCAATTCCTCAGACCAACGTCGAAGCGGTGTTGCGTGACGGAACGTCTGACCGTCGCTCGTGCGGATAGTCCGTACCCGCATCGGCGGCTTGATGTCTGGGACGTACAGCCGGGCAGCGAGCCGGTTGCCGGGAAGCGACACGACGTGGCGGTGGGCGTTCCCAATCAGTGCTCGGTTGAGCTCGAGAGTGTCCCATCGGCTGAGCGGACGGGACTTATCAACGGCTGGCATGTCACGGCGGAACAGCGCAAGTACGTGGTGCGGCCCCAGCGGCATGGCGATGATGGGCGCTGCATGCCAACCGGAATGCGGTGAGTCCAGATCTCCGTGATTTTCAGCGAGCAACGTCACCGGCTCGTCCGTTGTGAGCAGCGGCGTCTCCGTACAAAACGTCACGGGAGTTCGCTCGGCGAGGGTACGAACGAGCGCATTCGCAGCATGCATCGACGCATACATGTCCAATTCAGGGCTGAACGCCGCCGACCACGGATCTTCAACCGACCGCTGAAAGTAGGCCCCCAACGCCGAAACTTGCTCTAGGGTCGCCGCCGCGCCGTTGCGTTCGAGGTGAGCGGCGATCGCGCCAGGCCTATCCAGCTCCCACAACTGGTAATAGCCAGCACCAAGCATCCATCGCCCCTGCAGCCGGTAGTTGCGGGACCGCGTCACTTGCACGGCAATGAACTGCAGGAACTGGCCCTGCTCTTCGGGTGGCAACGCTTCCAGACCGTCCGCGCAAACGGCGGGCAGCAGCGGCGCAGCGGCGCCCTCAACAGCGGACAGCCACGATTCCCAGGCGACAGGGGAACCACCGCCGACCATGCCTTCGTGGATGCGGTAGTAGTCCGTTTCAATCAGCGCCTGCTCCGGTCGTACCGTGAACGTATGGCGACGCTTCTGAAGGTCCGTAACTTGCACACGACCAGCGACCGTCCACTGGTCTAGGTAGAAGCGGGGCACCAGATGATGCCGTCGTGGCTCCTGCCTGGCCGCGGTCATCGACGCCGCGTTGTTCAGAACGGTCTGCAACTGTGCCCGCTGCTGTTGCTTGATCCTCTTCATCCGGCGTTTCACAGACCCGAACTTAGAACATGCGGTGAGATCGAAGCGCTCGCGATCGGATGGTCGCGCTGTTTGCTACCGGCAAGTGATTCCGGTACACCGCGTCGTTGAACGCTCAACTTAGAGGCTGACCGTCCATCGACGTCATCCGCCGGTCGCCCTTCCGTCAAGCCCGGCGGCCGGTTCCCTCGTCGCTATCGCGAGACGAGGGTGAACTGTCGCTGCTCGTGAGCGCGCCGCGCAGAGGTACAACGCTGGGAGCTGCACCTGTGGAACAGTTACGTGGTGGGATCAGTAGAGCAAGATTGGCGACGGGCGCGACCGTGGCGGCGGCGGGTCGGCAGCGCGACGGTCGGGCCGATGTTCACGACCGCGCTGGTGACAGCGGGACTGTGGCTAACCTTCGTTCCAGTCTCGATCATCAGCGGCGTCCGGAATGAAGATGTTTGGACGGCAATCGGACGATTTGCGACCGACACTCTCGGCGGAACGATGAGCACCCAGGAAGCGATCCTGGCGGTACTCGCGGCTATCTTCATCGTTCGCGTCATCGACCGCTCCGCAGGAGCGAGCCTCGCCGAGGTAGCTGGTGTCTGGGCAGTAGCTCTCGTGCACTGTCTCGCGGCGCTTGTCGTCGACGCTGGCATCTTGAACATCATCGGAATTTCACAGCAAGGTAAGGGCTACGGGCAAATTTGGGGAGCAGCAGTTCTGTCGATCGTCGCCGTCGTCCTGGCCTGGTGGGTGGACGCCGGCGTGACGCTTCGACGTGAAGAACAGCTCAGGCGCACGGAGGCGGAACTGCTGACCGTGTCAGAGTCACTGCATCAGCGTGCTGCACTGCTGCAACCGACCCGTCGGATTCACCGCGGGTCTCGTCGCCGCTTGATAGTGATCGTCGTTGCGATATGGGTCTTGGCAGTCGCGACGGCGATGGCCGTCGCACTTATCGGGCTGAGGCCCATCACATGGCCAGATTCTCTGCTGCTGTCGTCGTTCTTTGGGGTGACTGCGCTGTGGGCGACGTTCTGGGCTGTGTTCGTAACTGCTGCCTTCGCATACCCGACCGCCGTTCGTTCGACAGTATGGTCGATGTGGGCAGTGACCGTTTTTGTTGTCGGATATCCGACGGTCATCATCTTTACGGTCGACACTCCCGCCGGAGCTATTCTGTTCAGAATTGCCGTGCTCACCTGTGTATTGGTGCCGTTTGCGCACACACTGTCTGCGCTTCGGAATCGGTGGGAGCTTCGGTCTGCGCTCGTCGCCGTCGAACTGCGCCGTTACCGCCGCCGACGCTGGTTGCTACTTCGCGACTACTACGTCCTACGAGGCATTCCTTCGGAGGCGCAGGCGTCGAAGGCTGGGCTGCGAACAAGGGTGCGACGCTGGCTCCAGCGAATAGTCACGGGCCGAAGCGGACGCGGCTCATGGGTACCCCTGCAGACGCAGCGTCCCGCAGACGGCGTCGGATCCCGAGCGTGGTGGGCCAGCGCTGGAAAGCCACCCATGTACCTCCCCTGAGCGCGTTTCAGTAGATCCTTCGACCTCGTTCGTGTTCTCCGTGAGGCTGCGCCTCGGCTACACCCTCGAGGTGTCTGCGCGGGCATGGAGTCGGCTGCTCAGCGCCTCTCAGCGATTGTTCGACACTAGCGCCGAACCCGCTTCGCTTTGCGCTGATATATGAGCAAGTACGGCAGCGGATCGGCGCGGGCGCTGCCGTGGAGGAGTGTCAGCACCCGAGCCGAACTCTCGGCGTAAGTCGACGCAAGTAGGCGAGTTGCGGGTCAGCTTCGGCTGGCGGGGCGTCTTCACGTCGGTGGTCCTCCCAATCCGGACTACGTCGGTCAGGACGGCGTGGGCTACGCTCCCGACGACCTACGAGCTGGCAGTTAGCGCGAGATGATCCTGGGAACCTTGGCGGGGAGTGCCCTTCGCCCTTCGGCTGGCAGGAAGTGCTGCTCGTTGTCGTAGTCCTCGCCGGTTGTAGCAGAGGGCCCGGAGGAGCGCAGACGATGCGGAGCAGCCCGCCGTCACCTTTGGCTAGGGTCGACCAGCGGGGTGGGGGTCGACTGAGATATCAGCGACGGTTCGAACCGAGCCGAATGCGATCGCGGCCTGACCAGAGCGGCGTTTCGCGCCGGGCACACCTCGAACCTCTCTGGATTGTGCCCTGACTCGCCACTAAGTCATCGCATGCGAATGCATGAGGGTTGCTAAGCTTCCGAAGCATCAGACGAAGCTCGGGGGCCTCATGGTCGACTACTTATACGAACAGCTGGGAGCGGAAGACTTTCAGAGGTTCTGCCAGGCACTCCTACTCAAGGAGTACCCGCATCTGCAGTGCTTTCCAGTGGGTCAGCCCGACGGAGGCCGCGACGCGCTCAGTCGAGGTGATGGAAACCTTCCAACCATGGTTGCCCAAGTCAAGTTCAAGCGCGAGGACGAAGAGGATAACGCTGACTGGATGATCCAGGCTCTCGAGGGTGAGAAGCCGAAGATTGAGTCGCTCAGCAAGCGCGGAGTCGAACGCTATCTCATGGTGACCAATGCGTCGGGCACTGCGCATCTGGACAAGGGTCGTATCGATCGCGCGCAGGCCTGGCTGGAAGATAACTCTCCAATCCCTGCCGAGGTGCTGTGGCGCGACGATCTGAGTCGGCGTCTGGACGGCGACAATGCGATTAAACTTGCATATCCTGGACTCCTGACCGGTGAGAATGCGCTGAGTATCGTCTACGATGCAATGTTTGCGCCACAAAAGAAGCACCTTGCTGGTGTGATCAGAAGCTTTGTGGCGGAGCAATATCGGATTGACTCGAATGTCAAGTTCCGCCAAGTGGATCTTCAAAATTCACTGACCGCGTTATTCGTCGATGTGCCAGCGAATCTTGAGATGCTGATGGCGAAAGTCCAGCGATCAGGACGAGCGGACCAAAAAAAGATTCGAATCATGTACGAACTAATTTCGACCGGCGGTCTCCGCGGGCGGTACGATGATTCCTTAGCTTTTCAAGTTGCAGGGACCGCCGATCTCCTGCTTTCCGCGAGTCTGCAAAGCGTGGCTCCGAACCTAGTACTGCAGGGTGCCCCAGGCCAAGGCAAGTCCACGCTAGCTCAGTACGTCTGTCAGGTGCATCGGGCCCGCCTCCTTGAGAAGATCGAGTTCCTGGATGGAATTGATCGATCGCACAAGGAAGCGCCATTTCGCTTGCCAATGAAAGTGGATCTCCGCGATCTAGCTGCATACCTCGATGGTCAAGAATATATGCGGCATCCCGCAGAGCCCATCGACAGTAACCGAACGTTGGAGCGATTCCTCGCTTCCCTGGTGGCGATTCAAGGGTCGTCCGACTCCTTCACCACTGATGACCTCCGGCTCGTTCTTACGGATGCACCAGGCCTTCTATTCCTCGATGGTCTTGACGAAGTGGCTGACCTCCCACTCAGGCAGAGGTTGCTCGAGAAAGTCGGGGCAGGACTCGGTCGACTTGGGGATGCGGGAGCCGATCTCCAAGTCGTGATAACGAGTCGCCCGGCTCAACTTGGTCAAGGGATGAAGCTACCGGAAGGCTTTTTCCGGCTGAATTTGGCCCCCCTTGGGCCCGACACGGTGCAGCAGTACGCAGGAAAGTGGACGCGCGCCCGCTCTCTAGACGAGAACCGAGCTAGCGAGGTCATCTCAATCCTAACTGGAAAACTGGGTCTTGAGCACATTCGCGAACTGACGAAGAATCCGATGCAGCTAACAATTCTGCTGACACTTATCAACCGCTTTGGTCAGTCTCTACCCGACGAGCGGACCGGGCTTTATCGCGAGTATGTCAGTCTCTTCATGATGCGCGAAGCGGAGAAAGACGAGGTAGTCGCCCGCCACAAGGGGCTGCTCTTGGATGTCGTGGAATACTTAGCGTGGGAGCTCCAGAGTTCAGCGGAAGCCAATGCTAGCGCTGGAAGCATCAGCGAAGCGGATCTGCGGCGTCTGGTCGCGGAGTTCATAGATCGAACGGGACGGGATCGCTCGATCCTTGCTGAGTTGTTCGAGCAGGGCCTCGAGCGGATATATGTTTTAGTCACTCGCATCGAGGGTCTTTACGAATTCGAAGTGCAGCCTCTCCGAGAGTATTTTGCGGCGAGGTACTTGTACTCAACGGCTCCCAGTCCGACATTCCGCACGCAGGTTGTTCACGGCGACAGGCTGCAGCGCTTTGAAGCAATTGCGGCCAATCCATATTGGGCAAACGTGACGAGGTTTTACGCCGGTTTCTGGGAGCAGGGTGAGGTGGTTGCTCTCTCGGCAAGCCTCCGCGAGCTCATCAGCAACGCGGACATGGAGTCTGGCATCAACGCTCGCGCTGTGGGCACCGCCTTGCTCGCAGATCGAGCGTTCGCCGCCCGTCCGTTTGTCCAGGACGAGGTAGTCGATGCGATTTTTGACCCTATCGGTGTGCATTTGGCAGCCCTTACAAGATTGAATGGCTACGAATTGATTGCTCTCGCCCGTGAATGTGGACGAGATCGATTGGCCAAGATTATTTTCCACGATCATCTCACGGAGGACCACCAGCCGGGGTACGGTGCTATCTGTAGCCTCCTATGGCGAAATGGTGGTGCGGCGCTTTCGGATGATTTCCGAGCCTGGATTGTTGAAGCTAAGGGGTCTGAGCGAACGAGGCGAATGGCGATTGCGGCTGCCTCAAATGGCTTATCTAAGCTCTCATTGGAGGCGATCGGCGACATCATCGATGGCGACGGCGAGAGTGATGCCTTCAATCTGTACCGGCGTCGGAGTTACGCACTGGAGAACCCGTCCGACTCCGTTCTCACTGCGCCAGGAGTCGTGGAACAGGCTTTCCAGGAAATGCTCGATTGGGGCGGCTATCCCGTTCCATTGCCCCGTACCGATGTGCAAGCTGTTGCTTCCTTGCTTGCGTCTCCGTACTCCTGGGCGCATAACGACTACTCCGAGCTGAAGCCGGTATTGCCTGCGCCCCACGGCGCTGTTGTCGCGAGTGTTCTCGACCGTCTGCAGCGGGAGCGTCACACCGTGATGGACATTGGGGAGCTTGTGGGGGTAACGGCGGACGTTCTTCTGGAGTCCTTCGGGGACCGTTGGGGTGTTCTCCGCTTCGCTCTCGAATTCGAAGGGATGCTTGATGCGAAGCGCCCGCGAGCGGGCGGTGCATTGGACGATTTGCCGATAATGGGCCAGATCTCGCGAGCTCGGCAGTGGCGGGGCCGTCCGAGTTGGTGGGCGGAGCGCATTCAGGGTCAAGACGGTCCGCGCCGACTTTTCTGGCTAGCGGTGCTACTTGGTTGGGGGCCATCGTCGCAGGTGGCCGCGGCGCTCGGAACGGTAGAGACAGAGGTTGCTGCTCTTGGTCGTGAAGATGCTGAACGCCTGGAAGAGGTGCTGAAGGCCATCTATCAAGGGCGGCGAGCAAGGGCCGGACGGCGGCGGTCGCCGGTGCCGTTGCCGTTAGCGGCTAGCGATTTACTAGCGCGACTGTTGGTTGTGGCGTTCGGAGTTGACGGAGTCGTCGGGCTGCCAGCTCGTGCTGCCGAGAATGAAGCACTGGGTGAGTTCATTTCAGGGAGCCGAGTGGCCGCGGACCTAGAGAAGTTCACCAGCTGGTCCGATGTTGCTCCCCGTGCTCACAACCGTTGGTTGGCGCTACTTCAAAAAGCTCACGACCTTCGGGTGACGGTCAGCGCCGACACTCATCGAGCGTTGCTCGACCGGAATTCGATGCCGCCTCGGTGCGCCTCCCGAATCGTGGCGGACGCAACTCGCTACGACCACGAGTACGTCTCTGCTGCGGTAGGCGCGCTTCAGATTGCGCATGTCCCTGATTCTGTTCGCGCCATTGCCAAGCGGGAGTCTTGGACGTTCTAGCCATCGTCAGCGGTAGGAGTGGCGGCCGTGGCTCAAGATCACTTCTGTCGCCTACGAGCACGTGGAGTAGCCCGCCTTGATCATCATGAAGTCCAACGGGTCAGTCAGCAGTGTGCTGAACGACACGTTCCGCCCGCTCCCGGACCAGGTGCGACGCAGCCTCGGCCTTCTCGACAACGACGACCACTTCGCGTGGCTCGTCTTCTCCGCGCCGATCGACGACCAGACCTGGCGCGCCGGCCCGCAGTCGGTCATCGACGAGTACGGCGACTCCTACCTGCAGGCCGGTGGCGCCGCGGAGAAGATGAGCGTGGAGCTGCGCCGCCGCGAGGACGACGGCGAGTACCGGTTCTACATCGTCGGCCGTGACCACGACCTCACCGAACCGCTCACGGAGACCATCGACGTGCAGGCTGCGCACGAGCCTCGGCATCCTGCCGAGCTGTTCACTGCCGACCAGGCTGCGCCGGTGTTCATGCACTACGTCGAACACCAGACGGTCCCCGACGGCTACACGCTCCGTCTCATCGACGACATGTAGAAGGTGGCGACGCCACCGTCGCGTGTCCGCGACCGTGTGCCGGACAGGAGGCGCGGTGCCAGCTGGTACCGCGCCGCCTGTCCGTTGCTGCTCACGTGACCGCGTGCAGTCGCGCAGCCAACCGCGTTCGGCCAGCCCTGGGCAGGGGATGGTGCTGGGTCCGGATCACCCGAGGGCGCCGCCCCAGAAGTTGTGATCGCTGAAGACGACCGTCACCGGGACGGCCTGCGCCCGGTCGGTCACGTACCGGTACACGCTGCCCGGACGTCCGAGCCACAGCACCTGCGGGGTCGTTGCGGTCGTCGCCACGGTCCGGAGTTCGACCATGTACTACCCGGAGGGGATCTGGAACTGCGCCGTCTGCTTGCTGTCGAGCAGCGTCGAGAACCGGGTCGAGAACGACGCACCGGTCGTCGCGTTCGTCACCGTGACGGTCGCGCCGCTCAGTTGCGCCGACGGGCTGCGGGACGCCGAGGCGGCGTAGACGACCAGGTCGTAGTCGCTGTGTGCGTAGTGCCGTGACAAGGTGACTCGGGAAGCCGGGAGCGTTCCTCGCTGCTGGTACACCCGGGTCTTCCAGACGGCGGGCGACGCCGTTCCACTGGCGTAGGCCTCGATGCGGTACTTCCCGGTGCTCAACCCCACGAACCGGTAATGGCCCGTGCTGTCCGAGGTCGTCCGGAACACCTGCGAGGTGTCCTCGTTCCAGGCGTACATCAGGCGACCGGCGGCGGGTCCCGTCGGGCCGACCACACCGCCCTGCACGGTGGCGCCGATCACGAGCGGCACGGTGACCGCGACTGTCGAACCGCCGCGGACGGCGATGCCCGAGCGGAGTCCAGGGGCATAGGTCTCCGTTCCGTGCGGCGGGAGCTGCCGCGTCGTCACCGTGACGGTGTCCGGTGCGGGGATGCCGGTGAACGTCGCGGCACCGTCATCGTCGGTGGTGGCGTTCCCGACGACGACGTCGGTGCCGATCGCTGCGAGTTCGACGTCCGCCAGCCGGATCGCGGTGCCGTCCGGCGTTGCGAGCTGCACGGTGATCGTTCCGGATCCGGCCGCAGTCGCTGGTGGTGCGAGGCCGATCAGCGCGCCTGCTGCCAGCGCGACGGCCAGTGTCATCCCCGTGATCAGTCGCATCGCGTTCCCCGGTCGTTGGCCAGCCGTGCGTTGCCAGGGACTGTACGCGCACGGCGGGCGGGCGGGCGGTGGGGCAGGCACATCGCAGCAGCGGTCACGCGGAAGCCGTCCCGGCTTCGACAAGCGTCACGAGGTCCGGGTCGCGCCGATCGCCCAGACGCGGGGCGGTTCTGCACCGTTGACCGCATGGTCACCGATGATCCGTGCCTTGAACACCCACGGGTTGTGGCTGCCGGCGGTGCGAGCGTTCCGCCAGTGCCGGTCGAGGTTCTTCGTCGTGCTCACCCCGGACGCGGCGAGCGCGTCGAACAGGTGCGAGGTCGCCGTCGTCGCCAGGGTGGTCAGCGCCACCTGCGCCTGCGCGGTCGCGAGTTCGGCGCGGTCGTTGCGGCGCTCGTCCTCGGCGGTGTCGAGCCCGGCTCCCTCGTACGCACCCTGCAGGGCTGCGGCAGCCCGGTCGACGATGGCGGTGGCGGCGAACCCGGCCGCCGACACCTCGCCGACGACCTGGAGGATCTGCGGGTCCGACGCGAACGTGTCGGCGTTGCCGTGGGAGAAGACGCGGGTGCGGTTGCGGACCGCGCGCGCGATCTCCCGCTCGGCTGCGAGGACGGACCCGGCGAGGACGCTCAACAGCACGCCCTGGTAGAACGCCGTCTGGTACTTGAACCGCTCGTCGAAGGGGATCACCGCGTCGGCCTGCACGACGGCGTCGTCGAAGGTGCTGGTACCGGAGCCGGTGGTGCGCTGCCCGAACCCGTCCCAGTCATCGGTGTGCGTGACCCCGGGCTGGT
The DNA here is from genome assembly GCF_023242305.1 of Curtobacterium sp. MWU13-2055. Lineage (NCBI taxonomy): Bacteria > Bacillati > Actinomycetota > Actinomycetes > Micrococcales > Microbacteriaceae > Curtobacterium > Curtobacterium sp. MWU13-2055. The sequence goes on along the minus strand of NZ_JALLIO010000002.1, from coordinate 546,899 downwards.
GCGCGTCGACGATCGCAATGACTCGCTCGCCGGTGTCCGTGCGCTCAGCGTAGGTGTCGATCCAGTCGGCGAAGATGCTGCCGGTCGAGTAGTACTTCTGCCCGGTGATCCGGAACGTCCCGTCCGCCTGCGGGGTCACCTTCGTGATCACGTCGCCGACCTGCACCGACCCGACCTCGGTCCACGAGTTGCCGGCGATCTCACCGCGGCCGAAGCGGTCCAGCCACCCCTCGCGTTCCCCGGTCCTCGCGACCAGCCGGTCCTCCACCAGCGCGAAGTGGCCGCGGAGCGCCTGGGGGATGTTGCTGTCAGCGGCGGCGAGTTCGGTCAGCAGGCGGAACAGCTGGGGCAGGGTCGCCCCGGCTCCGCCGTGGGCGACGGGGACGCGGACGGCGCCCAATCCTGCGGCGGCGAGTTCGCGGATCTCCTCGAACGGGAGGCGGTGGTCGCGTTCGCGCTCGGAGGCGCCGGCAGCGATGCGGTCGAAGATCGGACGGAAGCGGGCGAGGAGCTCGTCGTCGGCGCCCTCGTCGATCGTGCTGTCGGCGGTCTGGTTGCTGATGGTCACGAGGACTCCTTCGTGGTCTGGGTTGCTACCTGTCGCGTGGTGTGGCGCCGTGTGGTGTCGATTCGTCCGGTGTGAGCGGACAGCCCGACCAGATGTGCGCCATCGCGAGACTGTGGCATCGCCGAACGCCCGCGAGAAGGGTTGTGTCGATGTGTGTCGGAGGGTGACTTCCCATGAAACGTGACCACGCTGCGACGCCGTGAGCGTTCGCAGCAGCGCCTTCGCGGTGCTGCGCGTGTGCGACGGCCGCGGAGCCCGTCGGACGAAGACAGGCATGCTCCTCCGAGAAGCCCGCGTATGCCGGGCTCACAGAAGCGCGCGTCAATGAGGGAGCACGCACCCGCCAGAGGACCGGCCGCTGCCTGGCTTGGTGTGGGCGAAAGCCGTGGTCTCGGCGCTGTTCACCCCGGTGAGGTTCAGGCCGGCGGGGTCGTCCCTGCGCCCTCGGTGTCGTCGGCACCCGCAAGACCTGTCCCGGCCTGATCGAGGTTCTCGTGGGGGTCACCCATGTCTCCGGTCGCAGCGCCGGTGCGGGACAGCCCGAAGTGTTTGCGGACGGCGTTCGCCTCGGCGGGATACAAGGTACTTCCGGCTCCGAGGGACGGCGCGCCCTTGATCGCGTCCTTCGTGTACCCGACGTGCACGTCCGTGCCGTCGAACGTGGCGTCGTCGGCGGGGACGAGCGCCTGGTGTCGCCCGAGCAGTCCCGTCGCGACACAGACGTAGGCCGCACTGCCGTCCTCGTCGGAGGGGAACACCTGCACGACCTTGCCGACTGACACGCCGTTGCGATCCCGGACAGTCGCACTCTCGACCTGGTGGATGACGCCCTTGGTGATCATGAACGTAGTCAACGCCCTCGAGTCTGACGCTTCGCAGGCGCCGTCCTCCAGGCCGGGGGTGAGGACCTGTCCTTCGGGGTCCGAGGCCGCGGTGGTCCGATCAGTTCCCTTCGGCGTTCGGCCGGCTACTGGGAAAGCTGGGTGTTGCGGACCTCGGGGCTGCCCAGTTGCGACCCGTGTCGCTGGCGAAGTCGAGTTGCCCGCAACACGCACGCCGCGATCAAGAGCGCCATGACGACCCATCCGGTGATGGCGAGCGGCCCGACAAGGCGTTCGTCAAAAAGCGGGAAGAGGATGGACTGGTACGAGGCGAAGCTGTTGAGTGCCGCATGGGCGAGCACGCAGGGCAGAAGCGATCCACTCGCAAGCCGGAGCCAGCCGATCAGCACGCCCGCGCCGACACAGCCGATCATCATCATGAGGATCCCGAGGGGATTGCGTTCCTCGTAGTTCAGGCCGAGCAGGATCGCGGGAGCGTGCCAGAGACCCCAGATCGCGCCGCTCACGCACAGCGCCCATCCAGTGCCGAGCGGCAGCAGTTTCGGGAGGAGCCAGCCGCGCCAACCGACTTCTTCGCCGGTCGCAGCGATCGCGGTGATGGCAATCCCGATCGGGAGGTTCAGCAGTTGCAGCAGTGCCAGGAGTGCCATCGGCATCGGCGGTTGCTCGCCCGTGACTCGAACGATGAGTTCCTTCGCCACGGAGTGCTCAGGGTCGAGCTGCACCCACCCGAACAGCATCCCGAGGCCCCAGCTGCCGGAGATCAGCACAACAGCTCCGGTGATGCCGGCGAGAGCGAAGCGCCAGCCTTGACGCGTGAAGAATCCCTTCAGCCCAAGCTCAACCAGGATCGCTCTTCCACGGCGACGTTGGAGCGTGACCGCGACCAGCAGTGCTGCGAGACCCGGTGTGAACATCATCGCCACGGTCGCGATGTACGCACCGGGGCTCCCGATGGGGTCCGAGAGGTCCGCGCTCGCCTGGATAGCTGGCCAGAGCAGCACCCACGGGGCACCGTACGCCAGCAGGACGAACATGCCGACCGCACTCCAGCGGACACCCCGCGGGCTTCCCAACATGTTCTCCCCCGTTCGCTTGAGTGCGCCGCGCATCACGGCAATCGGCTCCCTTGCCTTGGCGGAGGAGCCTGAGCGCCTGCGGATCAACTTACTGAAACAGTCACCTGGAAGGCAACATATCAAGCTTCAGACGCCCCTGGGGGTGGTGCGAGACGCGGTGTCGTTATCCGCCCCCTGGCGTCAATGGTGGGGTCGAGGGCCGCGCACGCGGAGGGCGCAACATGGCCGGGGGCTCTCCTTCACTCGGAAGAGGTCCGCCGGGGTGTACCGCGGTGATCAGTGGGCCGACGGGAGCGCCGTGTCGACGAGTTCGGCTCCCACGATGTCTGCTTCCGCAGATGGCGCGGGTGCGCCTGGAATTTCAACGATGCCCCCGAAGTCCCACTGTTGTGTGAAATACACGCTTTGGCCCTGCTTCGGGTAGAGTCAGCGTTCGGACCGGGGTGGGCCTGAGGGGGACGTCATGGGGAAGATCGAGTTCGACGCAGCGGCGGCAGACGCCGTCGTCAGAGCGGCCACGTCGGCGAAGGACGAGCTCCGCGCTCAGTCGGGGGCTCGTCGGTCCGCCGTCGAGGAAGCAGCGGCTGACTTTTCCGGGTCCTACGCGGACCGGTTCACCGAGTCCGCCTCGACTGAGTCGACCGACCGGGGCAAGTTGGCGTCCGTCCTGGATGACCTCGTCGGTCAGGTGCGCGACGCCAAGTCCTCCGCGCAGGCTGAGGAGGAACGGCTGGACGCACTCGATGCTTGGAACGAAGCCGAACGCGAACGCCAGCACGCCGCAGCGACCTCCCTGCTCGCCACCACCACTGTGCCCCCAGTCGCGATCCGTGCGCCGAAACCGTCGGAGGTTGCGGTCCGACCACCGTCGATCCATGCGGCGTTCGCGCCTCGGGAACGCAGGCGGTCCGGAGGTGGCACGGGACACGGTCGAAGCTCGGCGGACCCGGCACGACTGCGCGACTTCAGTATCGTCAGCCGGGCGAACGACGCGGCTGCCGAGTCAAAGGCCGCAACGCTCGCCAGTGCATGGACTGCGTTCACCGCTTCGTGTTCCTGGGTGCCGATCGAGGGGTGCACCTTCGTGACTGGATTCGATCGCTTCCTCGAGGAGAACAGAGCCGATGCCGCATGGATTGACCGCATCGCGGACGCGTTCGAGCAAGCCGGGAGTGGCGGATCGCTGGCGAACGCCAGGATCGACAAGGCGACCGACGACGAGCTCGTCCGCGATGTTCAGCGGCTCTTCGCCGACGACTTGACCCCGACCCAGGTCGCGGCGATGTGGGCGGATCTCGGTCTGACGAGGGCGGACGCTGCGGACCTCGCACTCCTCCCGACCTCGGTGCTGACCGCTCTGGGGAATCTCGAAGGGGCGCCGTACTGGGCGCGCGGAGCTGCGAACGTCGCTGTACTCGACCGCCGGATCGCCTCCGCGAAGAAGTTCCTGGACGACCTTGGCCGCCCGGACCGCATCTACAGCGCGGAGGCGCGCAAGAACGCCGAAGACCTTTCCGCACTCGAATCGATCAAGGCATCACTCAACCCCAACGGCCGCAAGGGCCAGCGAAGCCTCACGGTACTCAGCGCAGACCATCCGCCCCTGGCTGCGGTGTCCATCGGAGATCTCGACGAAGCCACGAACGTCACCTGGGCGGTGCCGGGGATGGGATCGAGCACGGGCAGCATGACCGATTGGGCGGATGCCGCTCAGAACGTCTACGGCGAGCAGGCAAAGGCCGCTCCCGCAGGACGCGGCACCACGAATGCCGTCGTCGCGTGGATGGGGTACGAAGCACCGCCCGTCCCGCCGGCGAGCACCGCCGTGTTCGGCAGCGACTACGCGAAGGCCGGCGGCGAGAAGCTGGCCGCGTCGATCAAGGGCCTCGACGCGACGAGAGCCGGTACCATGCCGACGGTCAACGTCCTCGGACACTCCTACGGCACCACGACCGCGTCCTACGCGCTCACGACCGAGGGCGTGCACGTGGATTCGTTCACCACCATCGCTTCGGCTGGGATCCCGGACAGCATCCACGAAGCAGACGAAATCCACGCGGATGCGGTGTACGCGGGGCAGGCAGAAGTGGTGAAGCCGATCATCGAACACTGGAGTGGCGACGAATGGGCGGCGGTCGGGCGTGACTTCAGCTCTGACCATCATCAGGATCCGACTGCTCCGGAGTTCGGCGCGACGAGCTTTGGCGCTGACGGGGCGCCCGGCCTCAAGCCCGTCCGCGACCACGGCGTGCACACCTGGTACGGCGGCGGTTACCTCGATGAAGACACGCAGTCGTTGCAGAACGTCGCGTACGCCACGACCGGACAGCCCGAACGATTGACGAACTGATCATGCCGATTTCGCGGAAGCAAAGTGATCTGGAAGGAACTCCCAGATGAAACCACCACGGGCGAAAGCCGTCTCCGTCCTCCGGGCGACAGGAGCCGTGCTGCTCGCTGTCGCCGTTCTCACTGGTTGCAGCGAAGGGTCTGGCATGAACACGAAAGAAGCGAAGCAGTCCATCGTCACGTTCGTCGAGGGTTCGACCGACGTGGTCGGTGTTGGCTGGGAAATCAGCGACGGTCCGGGGCTCGGGAAGTGCGGCCGGGGTCTTGGGCAAGGGGGCATCCAGTACGTCTACGCCATGGTCCGCTCCGCGAGCGCTAACCCGAAGGCTGACGTCGAGGCGGTGGAGCAGCACTGGAAGGAGCTCGGGGTCACGACCGAGCGGTACCAGACCGGCGGCGAGGACCCGATCCTCGGCGTCCGGGGCAGGGGCGGCCCGGTGAGCTCCTCCGACTTCCGTGCGGATCCCCGCGGGTACACGATCGACGGCAGCTCGCAGTGCATCGCTGGGGACTTCGAGAAGATGAGCCTCGACAGTCAGGAGTGACGGCCGCGACCTGACCACCGGAACCGAGCCGCGCCTCCAAACCGGCCCGAGACGCGAGCCTCTACCGGGCGCGACATGGAAGACGGCCCGCCCCGTAGCCGAGGCGAGCCGTCCGGTCGGACCTGGACGCTAGCGCGCAGCCGGCACCGCCGTGCCGACGAGCTCGGCCCGCACGATGTCCGCCCCAGCGGACAGCGCACCGAGCTTGTCCAGCGCGGCCCCACGAGCGAGGGGAGCCATCCCGCAGTTCGAGCTCGGGATGAGCTTGTCGGCATCAACGAACTCGAGCGCCCGCCGCAGCACCTCCGCGACCTCTTCCGGGGTCTCCACGGTCTCGGTCGCGACGTCGATCGCCCCGAGCATGACCTTCTTCCCGCGGATGAGCTCGACGAGGTCGAGGGGAACGTGGGAGTGGATGCACTCCAGCGAGACGATGTCGATCGATGACTGCTGCAGGAGCGGGAACGACTGCTCGTACTGCCGCCACTCGGCCCCGAGCGTCTCCTTCCACTTGTTGTTCGCCTCGATGCCGTAGCCGTAACAGATGTGCACGGCGGTCTCGGCGCGCAGGCCCGCGGTGGCGCGTTCGAGTGCGGCCACGCCCCAGTCCTGCACCTCGTCGTGGAAGACGGTGAAGGCGGGTTCGTCGAACTGGATGATGTCGACGCCGGCGTCCTGGAGCTCGCGGGCCTCTTGGTTGAGGATCGTGGCGAACTCCCACGCCAGCTTCTCGCGGCTCTTGTAGTGCTGGTCGGAGAGGGTGTCGATCATGGTCATCGGGCCGGGGAGCGCCCACTTGATCGGCCGGTCGGTCTGCGCGCGCAGGAACTTCGCGTCCTCGACGAACACCGGCTTCCGGCGACTCACGGCGCCGACGACGGTCGGCACGGCTGCGTCGTACCGGTCACGGATCCGGACGGTCTCCTTGCGCTCCAGGTCGACGCCGTCCAGGTGCTCGATGAACGTCGTGACGAAGTGCTGGCGGGTCTGCTCGCCGTCGCTGACGATGTCGATGCCGCGGCGCTCCTGCTCGTGCACGGCGGAACGGAGTGCGTCCTGCTTGCCCTCGGTGAGTGCTGCGCCCTGCAGGTTCCAGGGGGACCAGAGCTTTTCGGGCTCGGCGAGCCAGGACGGCTTCGGCAGGCTGCCGACGATCGAGGTGGGGAGGAGGGACGTCATGCGGGTGCGGGTCCTGTCAGGAGGGAACGAGGTCAGAGGGAAACGGCGGCGTCGGCAGCGAAACGCGAGAGGAGCGCGTGGTGCGGCGTCACGAGGTGCTCCTCGGTCCACCGACCCTGGGTGATCCCGAGGCGGCTGCGCTCCTCACGGTCGTAGGTGACCGGGATGGGCGTGAAGTCGGTGTGGTCGAGGGTGGGGCGGTAGGTGCTGCCGGCCGGGGTGTTCGCGGCGTAGATCTCCGGGCGGTAGATCTTCTGGAACGTCTCCATGGTGGCGATCGTGCCGATGAGCTGGAGGTCCGTGTAGTCCCCGGTCAGGTCGCCGCGCGTGTAGAACGCGAGCGGGGCCGATGCTCCGGCGGGCTGGAAGTACCGGACCCGCATGCCCATCCGGCCGAAGTAGTCGTCGGTGAGCGAGGAGTGCTCGTGGTCGTACTCGGCGCCGAGGACGGGGTGGACGTACCCGGTCTGGCGGTAGGTCTGGCTCGTCGAGACGCTGATGCAGACGACGGGCTCGGCGCTGAAGTCCGAGCGGAACGCGGACGACTCCAGGAAGCGCTGGAAGAGGGCCCCGTGCAACGCCCCGAAGTCAGACGGCAAGCCCGGCGATGACGGCAGCAGCACCGAGAAGTCGTAGTCGCGCAGGTACGACGAGAAGTTGTTGCCGAGGATGCCGTGGTGGTGCTCGCCGGTGTGCTGGTCGACGATCGTGACGTCGAGCATCTCGAGCAGCGGGAACTCGGCGTCCGCTCCACCGTCGGAGAACGCCAGTGCGGCCGAGACGATGTCGAGCTGCAGTCGGTATCGGTCCCCGGCAGCCAAGAGGTCGTTCGTACGCCCGTCGATCATCGCGAGCGCAGCACGGAGGTTCTGCTGACGGTGCTCGCCGCGCGCCAGGTTGGCGAAGTTCGTGGTCAGCCGGGAGCTGTCGGCGGGGGAGTAGTCCTCGTCGAACCGGGTCCGGGTGATGCTGAAGGTGAGGTCGTTCGCCATGGTCGGCAATCTGTTCGTCGAGCGCCCGAGGGCACTGGGGAAGGGGTACGTCGATCATGACGGGAACCGCAGGCCATCAGGTAATACCGAGACGCTATGCAGCGGTATAGCCTCGGCCTATGGCTCGTGTCTCGAACGACATCACCCTGCAGCAGCTCCGGTACTTCATCGAGGTCGCGACCGAGGGCTCGATCAGCGCCGCCGCCGATCTGCTCTACGTGTCGCAGCCGACGATGTCCGCGGCGATGAAGGACCTCGAGACCCGGATCGGGCGCCCCCTCTTCGTCCGCTCGGCCCGAGGGGTCGTCCTCACCGTCGACGGTGTCGAGTTCCTCGGGTACGCCCGGCAGGTCGTCGAGCAGGTCTCCCTGCTCGAGCAGCGCTACGTCGGCCGGCAGCGGTCGCGTCGGCTGCTCGGGGTGTCCTCCCAGCACTACTCGTTCGCCGTGGAGGCCTTCGTCCGCATGGTCGAGGGCGCGGCGGCAGACGAGTACGAGTTCTCGCTGCGCGAGACACGCACCTGGGACATCATCGAGGACGTCCGCACGCTGCGGAGCGAGGTGGGCATCCTCTACCGCAACGACTTCAACAAGCAGGTGCTCGGCAAGCTGCTGCGGGACGCCGGGGTCGTCTTCACGCCGCTGTTCGTCGCCGAGCCGCACATCTTCGTGGCCCGGCGGAACCCGATCGCGTCACGGGAGCGTGCGACGCTCGAGGACCTCGCCGACCTGCCTCGGCTGACGTTCGACCAGGGCGCGAACAACTCCTTCTACCTGGCGGAGGAGATCCTGTCGACGATGTCGAGCAAGCGGGAGATCCGTGTGTCGGACCGGGCGACGATCTTCAACCTCATGATCGGCCTCGGCGGGTACACGATCTCGACCGGGCTCATCAGCGACGACCTCGATCCCGAGATCGTCGCCATCCCCCTCGATGTCGACGAACGCATCGAGATCGGCTGGATCGCGCACGCCTCGGTTCCGCTCACCGTGCAGGCGCAGACGTACCTGGACGAGTTGCGCGCGGTGGTCACCAGTTACGGCGTGGAGCCGCTGGGGTAGGCAGGCGGCGGTTCCGGCGGTCGGCCTGGAGGCACGACATGCGTCCGTCAGGAGGCTGCGGTCTCGATCATCGCCTTCACGTGCGGCGCGCTCCACCGCAGGAGCGCGTCAGCGGGTGGGCTGTCGAGGTCCTCGCCCCAGATCGCGACGGCCGCGCCCGACATCGGAGCAGCGAGACGGGCCCCGGAGTCGCCGTCCCACGTCCGGAGCGACCAGTGCTCGCGGAGATCGGCGACGGTGTACTCGCTGTCGGCCGGGTCGAGGTCGGTCGGCACCTCGTACAGGTAGTACGAGTTGTAGTTGAGCAGGTCGATCCCGGCCTGCTGCAGGTCGACCGCACTGGCCCGTTGCGCTCGGCGTTCGCGACGCTCGGCTGCGTCCTCGGTGTCACCGTCGAAGCTCCAGTACGTGACGTGGATGCGCGGATCCAGTCGCCCGACCGCAGCGCGATCGATCCCGTCGTTCCAGGCCCACACCTCGCGGTTGCCGAGCGCGGCCGCCATCGCGTTCATCCACGCGACGCGTTGGGCGGCGGTGACGTCGCCGCCCCATTCGTCCCCACCGATGTGCACGGTGCGGCTGGACGGGAACGTCCGCTGCACCTCGGCGTACAGCTTCGTCGCCAGCGCGAGACTGCCGGGCGCCGACGGGTCGAGCTCGCTCTCGCCGGAACGGATGCGATCGACCCACTTCGTGCCGTGTTGCGCCTCGAGCAGGGCGAAGGCGGCCGCCATGTGGCCGGGAGTGTCGATCTCGGGCACGATCGCAATGCGCCGTTTCGCCGCGTAGTCGGCGATCGTGCGTGCCTGTGCGGCGCTGAGGAACGGACGGCCGGTCACGCGGCTCGTGTAGACGCCGTGGTCGAGATCGGCGTTCGCGAGGGTCTGGCCGAGAACCTTGCTCTCGATCCCGACGTTCTGGTCATCGGTGAGGTGCAGGTGCAGGAAGCGGCCGCCGTCGTCGGCGAGCAGGTCGATGTACCGCTTGATCAGTGCCACGGGGTAGTAGGCGCGAGCGACGTCGAGCATCACGCCGGTCTGGGGACGTGGTCGGGACGTCGGCTTGGTGGTGACGGTCGAAGCAGACGTGCGGCAGTGCTGCCCGGAGTACGCACCCACGCAGGCGAGCACCGAGTACTTCCCGGCCGCGGCACGGGAAGGCGTCGTGCGGACCGCGCTGACCGTCGTGCTCGAGCCCGGGGCGAGTGGCTTCACCGCGACCCGGCCGAGCGAGTACTTCTTGGTGCCGGTCGACAGGGAGAGCCAGGCGGACGAAGCCGGCTTCCGCACCGAGGTGGTGTTCGTGACCTTGAGGGTGGTCCGGACGGCGCTGCCGGTCGAGGTGGCGGTGGACGCTGCGGTGACCTTGGTGACCGTCACCGGCGACGCTGCGGTGTTCGCTGATCCGACGACCGCATCGATGCCGACCAGCGCTGCTGCCGACACGGCGATCGCCAGACCGACCGCGATGGTCCGTCTGACGGAGTGCGGCGCGGTCGTTGGACCGGCAGTCGGGTCCGGAGTCCCGGTGGAGGAGGGCACGGAGACGACGGTAGTTCACCAGGGTTGCGCGGTTAGCATTGCCCGACCCGGCGCCCGGTCGCGGACCACATCCCACCCAGGGGAGACAACGTGAACGGCCACGAGCGCACCACCGATCGCGGTCGGCGTCGAGGGGCGCCGCGGCTCGTCGCCGGCCTGGTCGTCGCACTCGTGTCGATCGTCGCGACGGGGTGCTCCGCGGAAAAGACCCCGGAGGTCGCCGAGCCGCTCGCGACCTGGAACGCCGCCGTGGCCGACCGGACCGAGGCGCCCGCGAACTGGGTCGCCCTGGGGGACTCGATCACCGAGGGGCAGGGCGCCTCGTCACGCTCCACCCGGTGGATGGACCTCACGCTCGACCAGCTGCGCACGGAGCACCCGACGGACGGGGTCACCGGAGGGGCCGGGTACCTCCCGGCGCAGTTCGCCGTGTACGCACCGGACTCGACCTGGGGTGACTGGGCGACGGCGCGCACGGGGGAGAGCCAGTTCGACATCACCACCCCCGACCTCGGCTACCGATCGGTCGGCATGCAGGCGGGCGCCTCGCGGAGCTACGGCTTCACGGGCACCGGGGTCGACATCTGGTGGGCGCGCTACCCCGGGTCCGGTGACTTCACCTACAGCGTCGACGGAGCTGCACCGACGACCGTCGCCACGACCGGGACTGCCAGTACCGGGACGATCACGAAGGTGGACGGACTGTCGAGCGGGGAGCACACGGTGACCGTCACCGCCGTCGCGCCGTTCTCCTTGCTGGGGTTCACGATCTACGACGGTGACCGGGACGCGGGCATCCACCGCTACGACTCCGCGCACTCGGGATCGACGATCGCGACGTTCACGAAGGACAAAGAGGGCTTCCTGACGGCGATGCGTCGTGCTGCTCCGGACCTCATCACCATCACTCTGGGTGGCAACGACGCGGCGAACCTCACACCCGACGAGCTCGGCGCCCAGTACGTGGCGTTCCTCGAGACGCTCGCGGCGCTGCCCACGAAGCCCTCGCTGCTCGTGATCGGCGAGTTCACGCCGGCTTCGAGCATGACGGACGGCATGGCGGAGCCGTGGTCGAGCTACCTCGCCGAGATCAAGCGTGCCGCGGCGAAGGGCGGTGCCGCGTACGTCAGCATGGCTGACACCTTCCCCGAGGCCGACACGTCCGGGACGGGGATCTACTCGACGGACGGCATCCACCCGAACGACGAGGGGCAGCGTCGGATCACGAAGCTCGTACTCGCCACCCTGGCTGCGCACGAGGGCGGCTGAGGGGCGGAGCTGCTCCGTGCGGCCGTCGAGCCCTGGACCGAGGCATCCCCGGAGTGGTGCGACGATCCACTACCGTGAGCGCATGGGGGAGCAGCGCAACCAGTGGTTCGGCCCCGATGAGGACGCGTACCTCCGCCCGGCGCGAGCGCAGCCTCGGACACCGCGCGTCCCGACGAAGCCCGGCGCGATCGACCTCGTCGTGACCGCTGTCACGCTGGCCGTCACCTACGTCGCCGCGCCCCTCGCCTGGTTCTGGGTCGTGCTCAGCCAGATGGCCTTCGTCGGGTGCACGGGCACCGCGAGGAACTGCAACTACGACGCGAGTTCGATCGTCCTCATCGCGTATCCGCTCGTGTCGGGTGTCATCGCCGTCGTCGGGACGTGCTGGGTCGTCGCCCGTCGGCGCCGGTGGCAGCCGGGGTCCTTCGCCGCTCTGGGCACGCTCGCCGGCCTCCTGGCGGCCTTCGTCGTCGCTGAGTTCGTCACGGACGTCGCGTCCGGCGGCTACCTGTTCTGAACCGCCGGCCGGTCCGCTGACGCACGGTGGGCAACGGACTGGAGGCGCGGTGCAGGTGAGTCGATCGACTCACCTGTACCGCGCCTCCAGTCCGGGTCGCTGCGAACGCAGCGTCAGCGACGTCAGCCGCGGATGAACGCGAGGATGTCGGGGTTGATGACGTCCGCGTGGGTCGTCAGCATGCCGTGCGGGTAGCCCTCGTAGACCTTCAAGGTCGAGTCGCCGAGGAGTTCGGCCTGCTTCAGCGAGGCGTCCGCGTAGGGCACGACCTGGTCGTCGTCGCCCTGCAGGACGAGGACGGGCACGGTGATCGCGCGCAGGTCCTCGGTCTGGTCCGTCTCCGAGAACGCTTTGATGCCCTCGTAGTGCGCGACGGCACTGCCCGTCATGCCCTGACGCCACCAGTTGGCGATGACCGGCTCGGACGGCGTCACGCCGTCTCGGTTGAAGCCGTAGAACGGGCCGGAGGCGACGGCCTGGAAGAACTCGGCGCGGTTGGCGGCGAGTGCCTGGCGGAACCCGTCGAAGACCGCGATGTCCGTGCCCTCGGGGTTCGCGTCGGTCTTCACCATCAGGGGCGGCACGGCGGACACGAGGACGGCCTTGGCGACCCGGCCCTGCGGCTGACCGTACTTCGCGACGTAGCGGGCGACCTGGCCACCACCGGTGGAGTGTCCGATGTGGATCGCGTCGTGCAGATCGAGGTGCTCGACGACGGCGGACACGTCGCTGGCGTAGTGGTCCATGTCGTGGCCGGTGCCGATCTGCGAGGAGCGCCCGTGACCCCGTCGGTCGCTCGCGATCACGCGGAAGCCCTCGGCCAGGAAGTACAGCATCTGCGCGTCCCAGTCGTCGGAGGACAGCGGCCAGCCGTGGTGGAACACGATCGGCTGCGCATCGGCGTTGCCCCAGTCCTTGAAGTAGATCTCTGCACCGTCGTCGGTGGTCACGTAACCCATGGTCGGTCTCCTGTGGCTGGTGTTCGGTTGTGGTGGTCGGTGGGTGGTCAGCCGAGTTCGGCGATGGCGTCCGTGATGAAGGCCGCGACCTCGGCGGGGTGCGTCTGCATCACCAGGTGTGGTCCGTCGATCTCGACCACCTTGCGGACCCCGGCGCGCTGGTAGCCGAAACGCTCGACGTCCGGGTTGATGGTGTGGTCGGCGCTGGAGACGATGCCCCAGGACGGCTTGGTCTTCCACGCCGCGACGGATGCGGGTTCGCCGAACGCAACCGCGGACAGCGGGCGCTGCGACACTGCGAGGACCTTGGCCTTCTCGAGGTCGAGGCCGCCCGCGAAGACCGCGGGGAAGGCGTCGATGGCCACCGAGACGTCGGTGCCGGGCTCGGCGCCGTCGACGGGGTAGGGCGCGTAGACGAGGTTCGCCGCGAGGTCGCTGTCGGGGAACCCGCCCTGGAGGGCGCCGAGGCTCTCGCCCTCCTCGAGCGCGTAGGCGGCGACGAACACGAGCCCGACGACGTTCTCGGCGATGCCTGCGACGGTGAGGATCGCGCCGCCGTAGGAGTGCCCGGCGAGCAGGACCGGTCCGTCGATCTGCTCGACGAACGACTTGATGTAGGCCGCGTCGCCGGACAGGCTGCGGTTGAACACGGGCGGAACGAGGACCTCGTGCCCCTGATCGAGGAGGAGCTTCGTGACGGGCGCCCAGCTGGCGGCGTCGGCGAAGGCTCCGTGGATGAGCACGATGGTGGGCGATTCGGTCACGGTGCGGTCCGTCCCGGTCCGCAGCCGGTGCCGTGGACCTCCGTCGGTGGTGGAAGCGTCTGCTTCCGTCCGTGACGCTAGGGCCGCGGGCCGGCGGTGCACATCGGTCACGATGACCGAGATGTGGCGTCGTGTGACTTAGCCGTCCGCCGCGGTCGCCCCGGGTGCCAGGACCGACGGCAGCTGCTGCCTGGTCGAGACGCCGAGCTTCTGGAACGCCGCGTACAGGTGGGCGCCCACCGTCCTGGGGGAGACGAAGAGGTGTTCGCCGATGGCGCGGTTGCTCAGGCCCTGGGCTGCGAGCGTGCAGACCCGGAGCTCCTGCGGGGTGAGCAGGTCGATGCTGCGTTGCCCCGTCGTCGGCAGGCGCTCGCCCGTGGCCCGGATGGCGTCTCGTGTCCGCTCTGCCCAGATCGGTGCGGGCATCGCCTCGAACAGGTCGAGGGCTGCGTGCAGGACTGCTCGGGCGGTGGTGCTCCGCCCTGCGCGACGCAGACGGCGACCGAGTCGGAGGAGCGCTCGCGCTTGCACGTACGGGACCGGCCAGCGATCGTGCTGCAGGGTCGCCCACGCCGACTCGAGGTCGTCGTCCGACAGGAGCGCGGTCCGGGCGGAGTGGACGGCCGTGCGCACCAGGGGAGCGTGCCACCGCTCGTGGAGCCGCTCGAGGTCCGCCAACCGCTGCTCGGCGTCCGGTCGGTTGCCGGACTCCAACGCGGCATCGACGTAGTCGTGGGAGGTCAGCACGGCGAAGGTCGGGTTGAACGCGTCGTCGTCGGGGTCGAAGAGACGTCGCAGGGGCTCGAGTGCGTCCGCTGCCCGGCCGGAGACCAGGTGCGCCAATCCGGTCGCGCCGAGCAGCGTTGCGCGCATCGCACTCGAGCGGAGCACCTGCGCGCCCGCCTCGGTCCCGCCGGCGATCCGCTCGGTGTCGGGCTGTTCGCCCTCGAGGGCGTCGAACCAGGCGAGCGCGCACCGCGCCGCGGCGGAGAACCCGGCGTCGCCCAAGTCCCGTCCGAGCAACGCGGCCTGCTGCGCGAGGGCGCGCGCCCGGGCGACGTCTCCGGCGAGGTACGTGGTCATCGAGGTCCCCATGAGGGCCTGCGGGAACGTCCGCAACTCGCCACGCGTCTGCATGCTCGCGAGGGCACGGTCGAGCAGGACACGAGCCGTGTCGATCTCGCCCACGAGGTTGAGCGCGTACCCGAGGAGCCACGCTGTCTCTTCGTCCAGGGCCGCGGGCGCCGCCGCCAACGCGAGCTCCAGCACACGATCGCCCCGGGCCAGCGGCTCGGTCCGGGCGGCAAGCAGGATCGACCGCGGGTCGTCCTCTGGAAGCGCGAGGGCTTCGACGACGACGAGCATCGGGTCGCCCGGGTCCGCCTCGGCAGTGTGGTCCCAGGCGATCGCGGCCAGGTGGAGCAGTGCGGCGGTGGCGTGTTCGACCCCGCCTGCCAGCTGCATCTCGGAGACGGCGTGGAGCGCCGGTCCGAGGTCGCCGACTGCCAGGCCCGTCCGACCAGTGGGCAGGGTCTCGGCGACCCACGCTGCGCGCGCCGCGAGCAACCCGGGAGGCGCCTCGTCGCGAGCCTGTTGCACCAAGAGCGACGCGTCTGAGGTCCTGCCGGACAGCCCGGCGAGTTCCGCCGCGACGATGCGTCGCTCGACGCGTCGGGCCACGTCCGACGTCAGCTCGGCGGCACGCTCGTACGCCCGGCTCGCGACGAAGGTGTCGGACATCGCGGTCCGTTCGTCGCCGAGCGCGGCGATCTCGTCCGCGAGGGGATCGTCGTGACCGGTGGCGAGCTCGGCGCGCCACCAGATGGTCCGTGCCGGGTCGTCCTGGTGCTCGAGCACGAGCGACCGGAGGACAGCGGTGCGCTCCGGCGGTGACGCCACCGACAGGACCGCCGACTGCACGAGCGGGTGCCGGAACCGGATTGCACGGGGTGCGACCCACTCGAGGAGCGAGGCCGCTGATGCCTGCTCGGTCCAGGTCGGCGTCGGGAACCTGCCGATTGCGCGTGCGGCGACTCGGGCGGCTTCCTCGGCGACGGTGCCGCCGGACAGTGCCACGGCGAGGATCGCCAACCGGACCCCTTGGTCGAGCTCCGTGTACCGATCCGCGAACTCCTGCTCAACCCGTCCGACGACGGGTCGTTCCCGCGTGCGCTCGGCCGCCGCAGTTGACCGGCCGAGCTCGTGCAGTGCCAGGGGGTTGCCCTCGGCGCGGAGCACGAGGTCGCGTCGCGCTTGCCCCGTCGGTGCTCCAGGCACTCCGTCGAGCAGTTCGTCGGCAGCGGACTGGTCGAGTGGACGGAGGTGCAGGCGTCGGATGCCCGGGTTCTCCACTGCATCGGTGTTCCGCGTGGTCATGACGATGACGACCGGGTCCTCGCCGACGCGACGGGCCATCATGCGGAGCGCCCACTCGGAGGGTGCATCCATCCAGTGCAGGTCCTCGGCGACGATCAGGAGCGGACGTTCGGCCGCCGCGTCCGAGAGCAGGGTCAGCGCGGCGAGTCCGGCGAGGAGCGGCGACGGCTGGATTCCCGTGGCGACCCCGAACGCGACGTCCAACGCCCGTCGCTGCGGCGACGGCAGGTTCGCGATGCCGCCGCGCAACGGGTACAGGAGCATGTGGAGCGCTGAGTACGGCTCCGCCGACTCAGCGAGGGTGCCGGTCGTCGTGAGTGTCCGCAGGCCGCGGCGGCTCGCGTGCTCGAGCACGTCGGCGACCAGCGACGACTTGCCGATGCCCGCTTCGCCGTCGATCACGAACGCGGAACCACCGCTGCTCACGTGACCGACCGCGTCTCGGAGAGCCGAGGTCTCCCGCTCACGCCCGATGACGGGCTGCGCCTTCGTCACGTCGTCAGTATGGCAGCGCTGCTGGACCGGAGTGAAGCGGCTCCGGCCGCCGAGCTCACCAGGAACTCGGCTTGTAGTCCTTCAGGAACACGCCGAACACGTCCTCGCCCGCCTCGCCCCGCACGATCGGGTCGTACACGCGAGCAGCCCCGTCGACGAGGTCGAGCGGCGCGTGGAAGCCCTCCTCCGCCAGCCGGACCTTCGTCGGGTGCGGTCGCTCGTCGGTGATCCACCCGGTGTCGACGCTCGTCATCAGGATGCGGTCGGTCTCGAACATCTCCTGCGCACTCGTGCGGGTGAGCATGTTCACGGCAGCCTTCGCCATGTTCGTGTGCGGGTGCCCCGGTCCCTTGTAGGCGCGGCCGAACACACCCTCCATCGCGCTGACGTTCACCACGTAGGTGCGGTGCGCCTCGCTCGCCGCCATCGCGGGACGGAGCTTCGAGATCAGGATGAACGGCGCGGTGGTGTTCGCGAGCTGGACCTCGAGCATCTCGAGCGGGTCGACCTCGTCGACGGCCTGCGTCCACGAGTTCACGTCGTGCAGGTCGGGCACGAGGCCACCAGCGTCGATCGCGGTGCCCATGGCCAGACGCTCGAGCGAGCTCGACCCCGGAGCCATGGCCTGCTCGGTCAGTTCGTCGGCCCTGGCTGCGGCGGCCGCGAGGATCGGGTGCGCCGTGACCGACCGGGCGAGCGCCTGCGGGTGCTGGTCGTTCGTGTGCCCGAAGGTCACGAGCTCGGGCAGCGGGCCGTCCGGCAGCGGCGCGAGTTCGGCGTCGACGAGGGGCTGGTACGCGCCGGGCGACCGGCGGACGGTCTGCGTCGCGTTGTTGATCAGGATGTCGAGCGGGCCGGCAGCGGCGACGTCCTCGGCGAGACCGATGACCTGGGCCGGGTCACGCAGGTCGATGCCGACGACCTTGAGGCGCGAGATCCAGTCGGCGGAGTCCGGCAGGCTCGTGAACCGGCGCACGGCGTCGCGGGGGAACCGCGTCGTGATGGTCGTGTGGGCGCCGTCGCGCAGCAGGCGGAGCGCGATGTACATGCCGATCTTCGCGCGGCCACCGGTCAGCAGCGCCCGCTTGCCGGTCAGGTCGGTCCGGGCATCACGCTTCGCGTGGCTCATCGCCGCGCACGAGGGGCACAGCTGGTGGTAGAACGCGTCCACGACCGTGTACTGCTGCTTGCACATGTAGCAGGGGCGGGACTTCAGCAGGGTGCCGGCGGTGGACGCCGTCGTCGAGGTGCTGATCGGGACCCCGCGGGTCTCGTCGTCGATCCGGTCGGCGGCTCCGGTCGCGGTGGCGGCGATCACGAGGCGGTCGGCCTCGGCGATGACCGCGCGCTTCTCGAGCCGGTGCGCCCGCTTCACGGCCTTGAACATCTTCGCCGTGGCCTGGCGCACCCGCACGAAGTCGGGGTGCGTCTCGTCGATGTCGCTCATCTGCTCGAGCACCCGGAGTGTGGCGTCGAGGTCCTCGGGGAGGATGCCGCTGGGTTCGGGGTGCTCGGAGATCACACGGGATTCTACGTTGGATCAGGCTGCGTCGAGCTCCCGCGTCAACGCCGCCACGAAGTCGTCGATGTCCTGCTCCGACGTGTCGTACGCGCACATCCACCGCACCTCGTTGCGGCTGGCGTCCCAGTCGTAGAACCGGAAGTGCTTGCGCAGCCGCTCGGCCACCCCCGCGGGCAGGGTCGCGAACACCCCGTTGGCCTGGGTCTCCTGGCTGAACCCGACGCCCTGGATGCTGCCGTCGGCGATCCGGGCCTCGAGTGCGCCGCGGAGTCGGGCGGCCATGGCGTTGGCGTGCCCGGCGGAGCGCAGGTACAGGTCGTCGGACAGCAGCGCGATGAGCTGCGCGGAGACGAACCGCATCTTCGACGACAGCTGCATGTTCATCTTGCGCAGGTAGTGCAGCCCCTCTGACGCCGCGGGGTTGAGCACGACGATCGCCTCGCCGTAGAGCATGCCGTTCTTCGTGCCGCCGAAGCTCAGCACGTCCACGCCGGCATCGGTGGTGAAGTCGCGCAGGGGCAGGCCGAGGGTCGCGGCGGCGTTGGAGATGCGTGCGCCGTCCATGTGCAGCGTCATGCCGAGCGGGTGGACGTGGTCCGCGATCGCCCGGATCTCGTCGACCGTGTAGGCGGTGCCGAGCTCGGTGGTCTGCGTGATCGACACCACGAGCGGCTGGGCACGGTGCTCGTCACCCCATCCCCAGGCCTCCTTGTCGATGAGCTCGGGGGTGAGCTTGCCGTCGGGGGTCTCGACCGGCAGCAGCTTGATCCCGCCGATGCGCTCGGGAGCGCCTGCTTCGTCGGTGTGGATGTGCGCGGTCGTGGTGCACACGACGGCGCCCCACCGCGGCAGCATCGACTGCAGCCCGACGACGTTCGCGCCGGTCCCGTTGAACACCGGGAACGCCTGCGCCTGCGAACCGAAGTGGTCGCCGATCACCTCGTTGAGACGGGCCGTGTAGACGTCCTCGCCGTACGCGATCTGGTGGCCGTCGTTGGCCGCGGCGATCGCGTCGAGGATCTCGGGGTGGACGCCGGCGTAGTTGTCCGAGGCGAAGCCCCGCAGGTCCAGGTCGTGGAGTCGAAGGGTCACTGGTTCATCCTAGGTTCGAGGCCGCAGCTGGAGCGGCCGGGAGCGGGAGACGGGCGCCGTTCACGTCGGCTGGCGGTGCCGTCCAGAGCCGCACGACCTCGTCGCCGAGCCGCTCCTCGAGACCGGCGAGGGCGCCGACGACGAACACGGTGGCTGCCGCCGAGTCCGGTGCGTCCTTCCGGAGGCCCTGGGCGACGGCACGGACCCACGCGTCGGAGGCGGCCTTGGCTGCTGCGTAGTTCGCGGCGCCCGCCGTGGGGGAGTCGACGGTGGTGGACGAGACGAACGCGAGCCGTCCGGCCGGCGACGCCACCAGGTCGTCGTAGAAGACGCGTGTGGTGTTCCGCAGGGTGCGGAACGCCCGGTCGAAGAAGTCCCAGTCGTCGTCCGACTGGCCGGCGATGCCGCCGCCCCCGCGCCACCCACCGACCAGGTGGACCAGCCCGTCGACCGGTCCCTCCGTCTCGTGGACCGCAGCCGCGAGCGCGGTGACCGCGCCGAGGTCTGCGAGGTCGCACGTGTGGGTCGTGACGCCCGGGACGGAAGCGAGAAGGGCCTCCAGTGCGTCTGGTCTGGTGCCGACCGCGACGACGGCCGCCCCGGCGGAGGTGAGTGCGCGCGCGACGGCCGCGCCGCTGGTGCTGGTCGCGCCCGCGACCAGCACCGTGCGGCCGGACAGGGACCCAGCGCTCACGCGGCGACGTCCGGAACGGACGGAGCAGCGGGCGGAGCAACCGACGACGAGCCGGTGATGCCGGCCGTCGAAGCGATGACCGCAGCCATCTTCTTGTTCAGTGCCTCGTAGAACATCGACAGCGGGAATTCGTCGTCGAGCACCGCGTCGGTGTAGCCCTTGGGCATTCCGGCGAGCGTTTCCTCCGGCAGTCCCCGCGCCCATCTCGACGCCGGGTGCGGCGTGAGCGTCCGGGTCAGCATCTCGTACGCGGCGAGCCAGTGCGCCGATTTCGGTCGGTCGATCGACCGCCGGTACAACTCGTTGATCTGATCACTGAGCGCGATGATCACGTCGGGAACGGCATCCCAGTCGATCGTGAGTTGCGTGTCCGTCCAGTGCAGGACATCGTGCTGGTGCATCCACGCGAACAACAGTTGCCCGCCGAGCCCGTCGTAGTTCCGGACGCGGCTGCCGGTGATCGCGAACCGGAAGATGCGGTCGAAGACGACGGCGTACTGCACCAGGTGGGCGTGGTCGCGGATTGCGCGTTGCGCCTCGTCGAGATCTGCATCCGGCACCGCGGAGATCGCGCGTTCGAGCCGCACGGATTCCCGGAACGCCGTCAGGTCGCAGCGGAGTTCTTCCAGCGAGTAGAGGAAGAACGGCATCCGCTGCTTGATCATGAACGGATCGAACGGCAGGTCCCCGCGCATGTGCGATCGGTCGTGGATGATGTCCCACATCACGAAGACCTGTTCCGTCAGCTCCTGGTCGTCGAGCATTGCTGCAGCGTCGTCCGGCAACTCCAGTTTGGTGATCTCCGCAGCGGCGCGGACGACTCGGCGGTAGCGAGCGGCTTCGCGGTCCTGGAAGATCGCACCCCACGTGAACGTCGGGATCTCGCGCATCGCGACCGTCTCGGGGAACAGCACCGCAGAATTCGTGTCGTAGCCGGGCGTGAAGTCGACGAACCGCAACGCGACGAAGAGCGTGTTGCTGTAGTCGCCCGCTTCGAGTTCCGCGATGAACTCCGGCCAGATGACCTCGACCAGGACGGCTTCGACGAACCGCGAGGAACTGCCGTTCTGCGTCACCATCGGGAAGACGACCAGGTGGCCGATTCCGTCGATGCGGTGCTGTTGCGGCTGGAACTCGTTCAGGGCGTCGAGGAAGTCGGGAACGCCGAAACCGTCGCGTTCCCAGCGTGCGAAATCGCGCTGCAGTGCAGCGAGGTACGCCGCATCGTGCGGAAAGAACGGGGCCAGTTCGGCAACGGCCGGGAGGATCGTGGCCAGCTGCTCGGAAGCGGTCGCGTGATCCGCGTGGTCGGGTACAGAGCCGTCGGCCGTCTGCAGCGCACGGAACGACACGACAGCGGCTTTCAGCCGCGTCCACGCGGGATGCTCGGCGACCTCGCGCACCGACGGGCGGTCCTCGACGACCTCGGGTTCTCCGACGATGGCGCCCTGCGTGAACTCCTGGACGAACTGTGACATGTCGAACCTCCCGTCATTGGGCCGGCCGCGGATCTGCGGCATGGTGGTGCGCTTGTCATGAGCCTAGGGAGGATCGGGGGACGCATTCTTGCCCATTTGCGGGGGATTCGTGCGCGGCGCCGTTCTCCGCGCGGGAAAGTCGATCCCCTGCGCAACGCATCACCGCTCAGGCGCGGATCTGGTGCAGGAGCAGCGCCAGGCCGATCGCTGCGACGCAGATCAAGAAGGCGGCCGGGGCGGCCTTGCCCTTCGGGTCGACGGTGCCGGCGAAGCCCGACGCGGACAGTCCGGCTGCTCCGGCTGCGACGGCAAGTGGCCAGCCACCAGCGACGAGTACGACGCAGGTTGTGGCGAGCAGGACTGAGCCGACCGCGAGCCCAGTGCTGACGATGCGGCGGACACGAGACTTCTCGGACATGGGCCTCCCTTGCTTGCTACAGTACTGATGTGTCACACGCCGCATGGTCGGATTCGGCGGTATGTTCGTCGGGTGGAAGAAAAGGAACCGCGCGACCGCACGATCGGCGAATCGTGGGTGTCACTCGCGTGCCTCGGTGCCCTCGGCCTCGGAGTCACGATCGTCGGCGGCCCGGACCTTGCCTGGTGGGACGTGGGCTCGACGTTGCTCGTCCTGGGAGTGTTCGGGCTCCTCGCCCTCCTGCTCGCGTCGCGCAGGAGCGCTGTTCCAACGACCCTCCGCGTGCGCCGGGCGAACTGGCTGGGTGCAGCGATCGGACTCGGCGCGGGCGCCCTCGTGGGAACCGCGGTGTCCGGAGGATCGACTGCCCTCGCCGCGCTGCTCCCCGTCCCGCTCGTGGCGATCGACGCCGTTGTCAGTCGTTCCGGCGGGGGACTGCGCGCCCGGTCGATCGTGCTCGGCCTGACCGCAGCTCTCATCGCCGTGGTCCTCTTCTGGAACTCCGACGTGCGCCAGGGCTTCTCCGACCTGGTCCAGGGATCGGTGGTCGCCGGCGTCCTGCTGGCGGTGGGGCTGGTCCTGAGGGGTCTCGTTCGGCGGCAGCGCGCCTGACCGGCCCGGCATCACGGCCGTTCGGCTCCGCGGTGCTGACTCGGTCGATACGGTTGTCTGCATGGCACGCTTCACGCCCCCAGCCGCCGACGCGATGCGCGCACGACTCCTGCTCGCAGCACGCGACGAGTTCGCCGCGGCTGGGCTCGTCGGCGCCAAGATCGAGCGGATCGCCGCGGCGTCGTCGAGCAACAAGGCGCAGATCTTCCACTACTTCGGCAGCAAGGAGGGGCTCTTCGACGCCCTCCTCGCCCAGACCGTCGCCGAGACGTTCGACGAGGTCCCCGTCGACACCGACGACCTCGCCGAGTGGGCTGCTCGCCTGCACGACTCGTACGTTCAGCGTCCGTGGGCCGAACGGCTCGCGACGTGGCACCGCCTCGAGCGGGGGAGTGACGGTGCGCTCGAAGCGGTCATCGCCAGCAATGCCGAGGCCGTCGCCGCGGTCGAGCACGCCCAGCGCGCCGGGGTCCTGCCGCGTAGCTACCGGCCGGCGGTGCTGCTGGGGCTGGTGATGCACCTCGCCGCGTTCTGGAGCTCGGCCTCTCCCGAGTACGGCTCGTTGGTCGCGGCGGTCGCACCTGCGCGGCGTCGGCAGATCGTGATCGACGCGGTGAAGGCGCTCGTCGGGGGCTGACGTGGCACACGGCCGGGCGTAGGGTTCGGCCCATGAGCAGCGACAACCGGTTCCTCCGCGCGACCTTCGGGCGGCCGTTGGTCTGGGTCGGCGTGGTGTGGCTCGCGGTCGGGGTGCTCTGGAGCGTCCTGGCGATCATCGATCCGAGTGTCTTCCGCACGATCATGGCCGTCCTGTGGCTCGTGCTCGGCGGCAGCATGCTCGCCGTCGCGCTCCGCGACAGGAAGCGCGGCCTCGGCCGGTACCAGCGCTAGTCGAGGCGATCCGAGCGCGCAGGCAGGACCCGCACCGGGCCTCCCGTCAGCCTGCCGCGTCCGCGGCCACCCGCAGCGTCCGCTCCGCATCGTCGAGGTAGTCCGCCAACAGCGCCGACGCTCCCGCCTGGTCGCCGGCGCGCAACGCCGCGACGATCGCGTCGTTCCGGTCCACGAACTCGGCGTGGAACGACCCCGGGTCGTCGGTCGTCAGGAAGGCCAGCCGCATCTCGGCGAGCAGCCCGTCCATCAGGCCGTGGATGCGCGCGCTCGGGACCGCTCGGACGAGCTCGGAGTGGAACCGGATGTCGGCGGTCCCCACCGCACTCCAGTCGCCCGCGGTGGCAGCGTCCCGTGCGGCCGTGACGGCCGCCGCCGCTGCGTCGAGGGCCGGTGACGTCGGTGAGCACGCGCGGACCGCGGCTTCCTCGAGCACCCGTCGGGCGGCGTACAGGTCGGCGACGTCCTCGGCGGAGAGGCGTCGCACGAAGACCCCGCGGTTGAACACGTGCTCGACCAGCCGGTCCCGCGCGAGCAGCCGGAAGGCCTCGCGCAGGGTGTTCCGCGACACCCCGAGCTGGTCGCTCAACCGCTCCTCGGACAGCTGCGCCCCGGGTGAGAACTCGCCGGCCGCGATCATGGTGCGCAGCCGGTCGGCCGTCGAGTCGGCACCACTGACTATTCGGGTCATGTCCCGATCCTGACACGGCCTCGGGCATCGCAGGTGCGAACCCCGCACCGTGTGACCGTCGTGTTACAGAGCAGAACACCCCCTTGCGATTGTTGAACAATGCGGTCCAGACTGTCCCGCATGTTCGTCCTCATCGGCGTCGCCGTCGTCATCATCGGGTTCGCGTTGCGCATCAACGCGCTGCTCGTCGTGACCGTCGCGGGCATCGTCACCGCGGCCATCGGCGGGATCGGTCCCGTCGGCATCCTCACCGCGTTCGGCGACGGCTTCGCGTCGAGCCGGTCCGTCACGACCTTCGCGCTCGTCCTGCCGGTGATCGGCCTGATCGAGCGCTACGGGCTGCAGGACCAGGCCAAACGCCTGATCGCGAAGCTCGACAAGCTCACGACGGGTCGTCTGCTGGCGGGCTACCTGGCCATCCGGCAGGTGACGGCCGCGGTCGGCCTGACCAGCATCGGCGGGCCGGCGCAGACCGTGCGGCCCCTCGTGCACCCGATGGCCGAAGGTGCGGCGATCAAGAAGTACGGCCGGATCGACGAGCGGATGCGCGAGAAGATCAAGGGCTACTCGGCGTCGTCCGACACCGTCGGGGTCTTCTTCGGCGAGGACGTGTTCGTCGCCGTCGGCTCGATCCTGCTCATCACCACCTTCGTCGACGCCACCTACGGTCTGTCGCTCGAGCCCATCGACCTGGCGCTGTGGGCGATCCCGACGGGCATCGCCGCGCTCCTGGTCCACGGCACGCGACTGCTGCTGTTCGACCGCACGCTCGACAAGATGGCCGCCGACGCCCGCGTCGACGCCCCGACGCAGGGAGCTGCAGCGTGATCACCAGCGAATGGCTCTACTGGCTCATCGGCGCGTTCTTCATCGCGGTGGCCGTCCTCATCGTCACGGACACCTCGCACGCCAAGCGACTCGGCAACGCGGCGTTCTGGGGGATCCTCGGGGTCTCGTTCTTCTACGGCACGTTCGTCGCCGCGAAGACCGCGCCGTCGTGGGTGCTCGGCATCGCCGTCCTGGTGATGGTCGCGCTCGCCGGACTCGGGTTCACCGGGACGACCAGTCGAACGCGGGTCGCCAGCATCCCCGGTGCCGGCACGGGGGCGGAGACCGGCCCGGCCGAGCCCACCGCTGCCGCCACGAAGCCGTCCGCCAGCACGAGCGTCCTCGCGACGACCAGCCCCGACGAGCGCGCGGCGTTCGCCACCCGGTTCGGCAACAAGCTCTTCATCCCGGCCCTGGTCGTGCCCGTGGTCGCCGTGCTCGTCGCGACGCTCGGGCCGCTCGTCTCGATCGGCGGTGCGCCCCTGCTCGCCGAAGGCAGTGCGACGCTGACCGGCCTGGGCATCGGTTCGGTGCTCGCCGTCGTCGTCGCGGTGTTCGTCCTGCGTCCGCCGAGGATCGCGACGCCCATCCGTGAGGGCGGTCGACTGCTGCAGGCCATCGGGTGGGCAGCGCTCCTGCCGCAGATGCTCTCCACCCTCGGCATCGTGTTCACCCAGGCCGGGGTCGGCGACGCCGTCGGCACCATCATCAAGTCGATCCTGCCCGGCGGTTCCCTGATCGCCGCGGTGGTCGTCTACTGCCTCGGCATGGCGCTGTTCACGATCATCATGGGCAACGCGTTCGCCGCCTTCCCGATCATGACGGCCGCGATCGGCTGGCCCGTCCTGGTGCAGGGCTTCGACGGCAACCCCGCCGCGATCTTCGCCATCGGCATGCTCGCTGGCTTCTGCGGCACGCTCGTCACGCCGATGGCCGCGAACTTCAACCTGGTGCCGGCTGCCCTGCTCGAGATGCGGGACAAGTACGGTCCGATCAAGGCGCAGATCCCGACCGCCGCCATCCTGCTCGTCGTCAACATGGGAGTCATGTACCTTGTCGCTTTCTGATGCTGCCCCGCTCGACCTGACCCGGGCCGCGTGGGCCGACCGCTTCGCGGCCGTCGCCGCCGAGAACACCTCGCGCGAGTACCCGTACGCGGCGCACCACACGACGTCCGGCCCGGACGACCGGGCGCTGCCGGTCGAGCTGCACCCCGCCTTCGCCACGTCGTACGACTGGCACTCGTCCGTACACATGCACTGGCTCGCAGCGCGTCTGGTCGCGCACGGTCTGCCGGCCGACCTGGAGGCCCGGCTCACCGCGATCCTGCAGGCCCACCTGAGTGCGGATCACCTGGCCACGGAAGCCGCCTACTTCCACACGACGCCGCACTACGAGCGCCCCTACGGGTGGGCCTGGCTCGCGAAGCTCGCCGCCGAGGTCTCCGCGTCCGAAGTGCCGGCCATCCGGCAGCTCGCCCCCGGGTTCGCGCCCGTCGTCGACGTGCTCGAGGACCTCGTCACCCGCTGGGTCGACGGCGCCGCCCACCCGGTGCGGCACGGGGTGCACTCGAACTCGGCGTTCGGGCTGCTGCTCGTGCTCGACGCCGCACGGGCGCTCGGCCGCGACGAGCTCGCCGCGACGGTGGAGCAGGCGGCGCGCGAGTGGTTCGGCGAGGACGCCGGGTGGCCGTTCGCCTGGGAGCGCAGCGGACACGACTTCCTGTCCGCCGGACTGGCCGAGGCCGACCTGATGCGCGCCGTGCTGACCCCGGCCGAGTTCGCGACGTGGTCGGACGGCTTCTTCGCCCAGGTGCGGTCGGGCGACGCGATCCTGCAGTCGACGGTGGTCCGCGACGAGAACGACCCGCAGCAGGTGCATCTGTTCGGGCTCGACCTGTCGCGAGCGGGATCGGCCCGGCGCATCGCGGACGCCCTGCGCGCCGGTGAGCTCGACGACGACGGGCTCGCGAGCCTGCTCGACGAGGCGGCGGACCGGCTGCTGGCCTCGGGCCTGGCCGCCAGTGTCGGCGAGGAGTACTACTCCACGCACTGGCTCGCGAGCTTCGCCTGGGACGCCATGGAAGCACGCGAGCACGCCGCGCGCTGACCCTCGAACGAGGGGCATGGTCGCCGGTCCGGCGTGCTGCTGTCAACCCCCTGCATCGGTTGCAGAATGCACCTACCCTCGGTGCGCAGCCGAGATCCGGCTGGGTGCCCGAGGGGAACGGGTGCCACCAGTCACACCAGGGAGTGACACATGCAGCACCGCAGGATCAGGCGGACCGCACTCATCGCCGCACTCATCGGAGCCGTCGTCGTGGCGGCACCGCTCGGAGCGGGAACCGCTGCCTACGCGGGGGTCACCGCCCCGGTCGGCAACGTCGGCAAGTTCAAGCAGACCTTCGTCGAGAACTTCAGCACGACGGCCTCGGCCAACGGCCAGTTCGCGAAGACCTACGCGAACTCGTGGCAGCCCTACCCGGACGGGACGGGCGGCACGTACTACTCGGGCTCGCAGGTCAGCGCCCGCAACGGCTACATGGACGTCACGCTCGACGGCAAGCACGGAGCCGCGGGGACCTTCGGGACCCCGAACGGCGCGTGGTCGCACGTGGGCGGCAAGTTCAGCGTCCGTGCGAAGGCCACCGGCGGCGACGGGAACGGTGCAGCGTTCATGCTGTGGCCGTCGTCGAACGTCTGGTCGGACGGCGAGATCGACTACCCGGAGGCCAACTTCGAGGGGTCGCCGATGCTCCACCACCACTCGATGGTCGCCGGGCAGGAAGCGAACTCGACGAGCATGAGCACCGGGGTGACCTGGCGCAGCTGGCACGTCTACTCGGTCGAGTGGATCCCCGGCAAGTCGGTGCAGTACCTGCTCGACGGCAAGGTCATCAAGACGGTCACGTCGAACGTGCCGAAGACCGCGCACCGGTACATGTTCCAGGTCGGCAACTGGGGTGCCGCCGGGCACCTCGACATCGACTGGGTCAGCACCTACGAGTACACGGGCTGACCCACAGCAGGTCAGCTGATCGCGATCGTCCGGGCGAACGTCCGAGCGACGGGCGGTGCGGCGACGATCGGTCCGATCGCTGCGGCACCGTCCGGGGTCGCCCGCCATGCCTCGTAGGCGTCGTGGGCGGCCCCGCTCGTCCAGGACTCGACGACGACCATGCGCGTCGGGTCGGCGTCGTCGACCAGCACCTCGAGGGACTCGCAGCCGTCGAAGGCCCGGGTCTGCGCGAGCGTCTCGCGGATCGCCGCCTCGACGGTGTCGGCGGGGACGTCGCTCCGGAACTGGACCTCGAGCAGGACGGTGATCGACATGTGGTGCACCTTTCGTCGGCAGTGTCCGACTCAACCCGCAGCGGCGCCGACCTGTTCCGGATCGGTCAGCGAGCCGGTCGTCAGTGGACGATCCGGAAGCGGATGGTGTCGCCCGGGCGGAGCTGCGCGGCACGGTCGACCGACTCCGGCGTGAGGACCGCCACGACGGGGTAGCCGCCGGTCACCGGGTGGTCGGCGAGGAACAGCACCGGGAAGCCCTCCGGCGGGACCTGCAGCGAACCGGTCTCCACCCCTTCGCTCGGCAGCTCGTGCGTCACGGCGCGGACGAGCGGCTGCGGAGCCGTGGTGCGGACCCCCACGCGGTCGCTGTCCGACCCGACGGTGAAGTCCTGAGCGGTCAGGGTGTCGCGCCAGTCCAGCGTGAACCAGTCTCCGCGGGGGCCGGCGGTGACGTCGAGGACGACCGGGTCGTCCGGCCAGTGCTCGTCGGGTTGCGGCACTGCGTCGACGATCGGCCACGAAGCGCGCGCATCGCCGATCGGCAGGACGTCACCCGGCGACGACGGCGGAGGCCCGAGGCGTGCGAGCGAGTCCCACGAGCGACTACCCAGTACGGGCTCGACCGCGAACCCGCCGAGGACCGCGATGTAGGAGCGCAGCCCGGCGGTGGCCGTACCGATCCGGAGCGTGTCACCCGGTGCGAGCATCAGGACCTCGTGCGAGGCCGCACCGCGGACCCGGCCGTCCGCCCGCTCGATCTCGACCGGGCAGGCGGCCCCGGCGGTTGCGATGACCACGTACGCGTCGGTCCGCAGCGTGACGGAGCCGAGCAGGGCCTCCAGGACGGCCGCGTCGGGACGGTTGCCGACCAGCCGGTTGGCCAGTGCTGCGGAACCACGGTCGGCGGCGCCCGCCGCGCCGAGGCCCATGTCACTGAAGCCCGGCCGCCCCAGGTCCTGCGTTGCCGCGCCGTAGCCGACCTGCAGGACGGTCAGCGCGCTCATGCCGCACCCGCGTCGACGAACCGGATCCGTGTGCCGGCGGGTGCCAGCGCCGGCGGTTCCCGGTCGAGCGACCACATCGGCACGTCGGTGCGGCCGATGAGCTGCCAGCCGCCGGGGGAGACGCGCGGGTAGACGGCGCTGAACTCGCCCGCCAGTGCGACGGCACCGCTCGGCACGGCGGTGCGCGACGTGCTCCGGCGCGGCAGGTCGAGTGACGGCTCGGTGCCGGTGAGGTAGCTGAAGCCCGGGGCGAAGCCGCAGAACGCGCTCGTCCAGAGTTGGCCGGTGTGCCACGCGATCACGCGGTCGCGGCGCATGCCCGTCAGGGCGACGACCTGGTCGAGGTCCTCGCCGTCGTAGACCACCTGGATGACGAGCGGGTCTGCGGCGCTCGCCGCATCGGCGTCGGCGGACGGGACGACCCGTTCGAGTGCACCGCGGAGTCTCACGGCGTCGGTCGTCGCTGGGTCGTAGCGGAGCAGCAGGGTCCGCGCGCCGGACACGACCTCGGTGAGGCCGGGCAGCCGAGCCGCGGTCAGCCCGGCTCGGAACGCGGCGACCTGCGGCAGGGAGTCGAAGGTGGCGAGCAAGGCGGTGCGCCCAGCTGGTCGGAGGTCGAGGACGGTCACGGTGCGAACGGCGCGATCGTGACGCCGTGCTCGGTCAGCAGTGATCGGATCGCGCGGGCCATCGCGACGGCACCGGGGGAGTCGCCGTGCACGCAGACGGAGTCGGCGCTGACCCGCAGCTCGGAGCCGTCGACGGCGGTCGCGACCCCGTCGGTGACCATGCGGAGGACGCGAGCCGCGACCTCGTCCGGATCGTGCAGCACCGAACCCGGCGTGCTGCGGGACACCAGGGAGCCGTCGGGTTCGTAGGCGCGGTCGGCGAAGGACTCCGCGACCGCGCGGAGCCCGTGACGTTCGGCAGCGAGCAGGAGTTCGGAACCCGGCAGCGCGAGCACCGCGAGCGAGCTGTCGACGTCGGCGATCGCCCGGACCACGGCCTCGGCCTGGACCGGGTCGGCGCACGCGGTGTTGTACAGGGCGCCGTGGGGCTTGACGTAGGTGACCGCGGTGCCGGCGACCCGCGCAGTGGCGGCCATCGCGCCGAGCTGGTGCACGACGTCGGCGTGGAGTTCGTCCGGTGTGACGTGCACCGGACGGCGCCCGAAGCCGGCGAGGTCGCGGTAGGCGACGTGCGCTCCGATGGCGACCCCGCGCTCGGCGGCAGCGCGGGCGGTGGCGAGCATGATCGTCGGATCGCCGGCGTGGAATCCGCAGGCGACGTTGGCGCTCGACACGACGTCGAGCATCGCGGCGTCGTCGCCCATCGTCCAGGCGCCGAACCCCTCGCCGAGGTCGCTGTTCAGGTCGATCGTCGTCACGGGGACTCCCTGTCGTCGCGGGTTGTTGAACAATCTACCGAGCGGCGACTCCGCTGTCGACCGGTCGGGGCACGCGGCTGGTGGGTGGATTCCGAGCAGCGGCACGTAGCGTCCGAGGTCAGCACCTGCCGGGGGCGTCGCCCTCGGTTCGACCACTGCACTGGAGCAGACCATGACCGACAGCAGCAACACGCACGACGACGACGCCAAGGCCCCCGTGAACGACTCCGAGGGCATCGAGAAGCCGGGCGGGCTCGGCGATGACAACACCATCCCCAACGACCCGGACGGCCTGGCCGCTGGGCACGTCGGGGACGACTCGCACTTCAACCCGGAAGAGGACGGCGAGAAGTAGGGGTCGTCCGTCGACTCGGAACGACGTCCTCGTTGTCGCACGACGACGGGGACGTCGTTCCGAGTCGACCCGGTGTCGTTCCGAGTCGACCCGGTGTCGTTCTGAGTCGACCCGGTGTCGTTCCGAGACGGTCCCTACAACACCCGCTCCAGCAACCGCAGCGTCCCCGCGATGTCCACGTTCCGGTCCAGCAGCCACTGCACCTGCAGCCCGTCGAACGCCGCGATGATGAGCGACGCCACCTGCTCGAGGTCGGCGTCCGAGTGCCGCCCCGACGCCGCGAGCTCGTCGTGCAGCTGGGCGACCAGGTTCCCCCGTGCCTCGTCGAACCGTGCGGCGAAGAACTCCCGCGCCGTCTCGTTGCCGGACTCCACCGACGCCCCGAGCAGGGTCGTGTAGAGCGTCACGAGTGCCGGCTCGCTGACGTTCCGGTCGGCGACGAAGGCCAGCCGGGTGAAGACCCCGGCCGTGTCGCCGAGCGCCCGGTCCGAGGCAGCATCGCGTTCCCGCAGGACCTCGACCAGCAGCGCTTCGCGGGACGAGAAGTAGTGCTTCAGTGCCGCGTGCGAGACCCCGATCGCATCGCCGATGGCGCGCAGCGAGGTGCCGTCGATCCCGCGCGAGGCGACGACGTCGAGCGTCTGGTCGAGGATCTCCCGCCGACGGTGCACGCCCTTGGCGTAGGGGCCCCTGGTGCCGATTCCATCGTTGGAGGTCACGAGTGCCAATCTACCGGCGCAACAATCGGGACAAAAACTTCCGGTCGGAGGTTTCCGGTGCTACAGTCCCGATCACCTAGCAGCACTAGGTATTCGAGGGCCCCGAAGCCCCCTATGACTCGAGGAGGAGTCATGTCGACACCGACGTCGAAGGAAGAACCCACCCGCGGCATCGCCGGGACCGCATCGCCGGCGGTCACCGCAGCCGCCGGTGCCACCGCCTCGGACGCCGCGGCGCCCCGAGCATTCTCGGTCGAGGGGATCACGCAGTCCGTCAGCACGATGCGTGTGGGCCGCGGCTACCTCTGGGGCCTCAGCTTCGCCCAGTTCGGCCTGTTCGTCGCCCTGCTCACGCCGGTCTTCGTGAGCATGTCGATCAAGGCGACCGAGCTCAACCCCTCGAGCCCCGAGACCGTGGTCGGCTCCGTCCTGCCGTTCGGTGCCCTCGGTGCACTGTTCGCCAACCCGCTGTTCGGCGCGATCTCCGACCGCACCCGCAGCCGGTGGGGACGTCGACGCCCGTGGATGCTCGGCGGCGTCATCGTCTTCGTCGGTTCGCTCGCCTGGCTCGCGTTCTCGCCGAACGTCCTGCAGCTCACGCTGGCCTGGGTCCTCGCGCAGGTCACGGCGAACGCCGTCCTCGCCACGCTGACCGCGAGCTTCGCCGACAACGTGCCGGAGTTCCAGCGCGGCAAGGCCTCGAGCGTCATCGCCCTCGCGCAGAACATCGCCATCCTCGCCGGCCTGTACCTGGCCGTGTACCTGGTCGGGAACCTGCCGGTCCTCTTCATCGCCCCCGGTGTCCTGGCGATCATCGCGATCCTCGTCTACTGCTTCGTGGCCCGCGACGACCTGCCGACGACGCCGGTCAAGCCGTTCAGCTGGATCAACCTGATCAGCTCGTTCTGGACGAACCCGTTCAAGCACCGCGACTTCGGACTCGCCTGGTGGGGTCGCTTCCTCATCACCTTCGGCACGTTCATGTTCACGACGTACCGCCTGCTCTACATGCAGGACCGCATCGGTCTGCCGCAGGCCGAGGCCGTCGGGGTCGTCGCGTTCGGTGTCCTGCTGTACACGGTCGCCCTGCTCGTCAGCGCCGCCGTCTCCGGCTGGGTGTCGGACCGCGTCCAGCGCCGCAAGGTGTTCGTCTGGGGCTCCACTGCGCTGACCGCGGTCGGCCTCGTGATCCTGGCCCACGTCGACACCGTCGGCGGCTTCTACTTCGCCGAGATCGTCCTCGGCTTCGCCTTCGGCATCTACGCTGCCATCGACACCGCCCTGATCGTCGACGTGCTGCCCGACCCGGAACGCCCCGGCAAGGACCTCGGCGTCATCAACATCGCGAACGCGCTGCCGCAGTCGCTCGCTCCGGCCGTCGGCCTGTTCCTGCTCGGCATCGGCGGTGGTCAGAACTACACGCTCATGCTCTGGGGTGCCGGCGTCGCCGTCATCCTCGGCGCCCTCGTCATCCTGCCGATCAAGTCGGTCCGGTAGGCACCGCACCAAACCAGCGGCCTGGAGGCGCGGCGTGCGTCTGCAACGCGAGTCGCGCCTCCAGGCAGTCACCTGTACCACCCCCGGAAAGGACCCGACATGGCTCCCGCCATCTCCCTGCAGCTCTACACGGTGAACGCCGCGCTGGAGCCCGACCTCGACGGCGGCGTCCGCCGCCTGGCCGAGATCGGCTTCGACACCGTCGAAGCGTTCGCGTTCGTGGACCGAGCAGCGCAGCTCAAGTCCGCGTTCGACGCCCACGGCATCACCGCGAAGACCGGCCACGCGTTCCTGGTCGAGGAGACCATCCCGCTGCCGGACGGCACCGTCATGACCGCTCCGTCGCACGCCGACACCTTCGCCGCGGCGAAGGAACTCGGCCTCGAGATCGTCATCGACCCGTTCGTCGGGCCCGAGGCGTGGACGACCCGCGAGGGCGTCGAGCGCGTCGCCGCACGGCTGAACGCCGCCGCCGTCGAGGCCGCCGAGCACGGTCTGCGCGTCGGCTACCACAACCACGACCACGAGCTCCGGCCGCAGATCGACGGCCAGCCTGCGCTGCAGGTGCTCGCGTCGCTGCTCGACCCGGCCGTGGTGCTCGAGCTCGACCTCTACTGGGCATCGGCTGCGGGCATCGACGTCGTCGCGTTCATCGAGGAGCTCGGTGACCGCATCGTCGCCGTGCACGTCAAGGACGGTCCGATGCGCGACGACATCTCCACCGCGACGATCCCCACCGACCAGACCCCGGCCGGCCAGGGCGACGTCCGGCTCGCCGAGGCGCTGCGTGCGGCGACGGCCCTCGAGTACGCCGTCATCGAGTTCGACGGGTTCGACGGGGACGTCTTCGACGGTGTGCAGCAGTCGTACGAGTGGCTCGCGGCGCAGCTCGCGCCGGCCGGTTCGTCGTCCGCATCGGAGGTGTCCGCATGACCCGCACCGGACGCGTCGGCATCGGCTTCATCGGCGCCGGCATGATCAGCGAGCAGTACCTGGCGAACCTCACGACGTTCCCCGACGTCGAGGTCGTCCGGATCGGCGACATCGACACGGAGCGCGCCGCGGCGTCGGCTTCGAAGTGGGGTGTCGCGGCCTCGGGCGACGGCGCATCCGTGCTCGCCGATCCCGACGTCGAGATCGTCATCAACCTGACGCTCCCCGCCACGCACGTCGCCGTCTCGATGGACGCACTGCGTGCCGGCAAGCACGTGTGGAGCGAGAAGCCGATCGGCGTGGACCGTGCCTCAGCCGCATCGCTCGTCGAACTCGCCGACTCCCTCGGTCTGAAGCTCGGCATCGCGCCGGACACCGTGCTTGGCCCGGGGTGGCAGACCGCCAAGCGCGCGATCGAGGCGGGCGCGATCGGCACCCCGCTCACCGCGGTCACGAGCATGCAGTGGCAGGGGCCGGACGTGTTCCACCCGAACGCGTCGTTCCTCTACGCCAAGGGCGCGGGCCCGCTGTTCGACATCGGCCCGTACTACTTCACGGCGCTCGTGCACCTGCTCGGACCGATCGACTCCGTCGTCGCGACTGGGTCTCAGTCGCGGTCGACGCGGCAGCTGGTCGTCGGACCGAACGCGGGCGACTCGTTCCCCGTCGAGGTGCCGACCCACGTCTCCGTCCTGACCTCGTTCGAGCAGGGTGGCAACGCACAGTCGCTGCTGTCGTTCGACACCCCGCTGTTCCGGCACGGCGTGTTCGAGGTCAACGGGACCGAGGGCACGATCGTCCTGCCCGACCCGAACACGTTCGGTGGCGGGCACCCGATCCGGATCGCGCGACCGCTGACCGCCGATGCGTCCTTCCCCTTCTCGCAGGAGTGGGACGTGCTGCTCGACGAGGAGCCCACCGTCGGCCGTGGGCTCGGCGTGCTCGACATGGCGCGGGCCATCCGTGGCGGCGGCTCGCACATCGCGACCGGTGAAGTCGGGTACCACGTGCTCGACACCATGGTCGCGGTCGAGGAGTCCATCGCCGCCCGCTCGTTCATCGAGGTCGAGTCGACCGTCGCACCGATCGCGTCGCTGCCCGAGGACTTCGACCCGCTCGCGGCGACGCTGGAGGGCGCGCAGGTCTGAGGGCTGGATCGACTGCCGGGATCGACCCGGAACGACATCCCCGACGTCGTGCGACGACGGGGGTGTCGTTCCGCGTCAACGTCGGTCTCAGCGCACCGCGTGCTGGCGGAGCGCGATGACGACCTCGTCGAGGAAGTCGTCGACCTGGTCCTGGTCGTAGCCCTCGCGGAACTTCGTGGGCTGGAACCGGGCGGCGGACACCTGCTCCGGTGTGAGCGGATCCACCGGTCGCCCCTGCTCGTACCCGGCGAGGGTGGTCTGGATCCGGTCGAGGAACGCATCGACCTCGCCCTGGTCGTAGCCCTCCCGCCACTTCGTCGGTCGGAACCGCTTGTCGGACACGTCCTTCGCGAGCATCTGCTCCCCCTTCTGCATGCCCGTCATGCTCTCACGGGCCTGCGAACGGGCAGGGGCAGCGGCGGTACTGGCAGCTCAGCGCTGTGGGAGCCGGCGGCCGAACACGGCGTCGAGGAACCGCGCGAAGCGGGACTCTGACGGCGGCGCGGTCGGGACCGCGCGCGTCGGCGACCGGAACGCCAGGTCGTGCAGCATGTTCCGCTTCGAGCCGTCCCAGTTCGCGAACAGGTAGGTGCCGCCGATGAACGACATGCTCCGGACCGGCGTGCGCTTCCAGGAGTCGGCAGCCACGTAGTAGCCCGTGTGTCCGGAGCGGATGTGCTGGATCACGGTGTCGACGTCGATGACGCTGGTGGTCGTCACGACGGCGGTGATGCCCGTGCGGTCACGGGCGACGTACTCGATGAGGTGTTCGGTCACGGTAGGACTCTTCGTCGCAGAGGCGGGACGCCACGACGGTGAACGTGGCGAAGGGTGTTCGGAACCGCCGTTGCTTCCGACAGCAGGATACGTCCGGTTCGTCGTGGCGTCACCGGAATGTCCGACGGTCGCACACGCTCGAACGTTCAGACGGGCCGACGGACCATCCACGAAGCGATCAGGTCGACGGCAGCCGCGAAGTCGATGCTGTCCGGTCGGTTGAGGAAGGCGTGCCGGCTGTCGGGCAGGACGTGCCGTTCGAGATCGACCCCCGCGGCACCGAGTTGCCGTGCGAACCGGTCGCCGGATGCGCGCATCGTGTCCCGCTCGGCGTCGAGCACCAGGGTGCGCGGGAACGTGCTGAGGTCCTCCGGTACTGGGAACGCTCCGGCGCCGAGCGGCCCGGCGTAGGTGCGGTTCGCGGCGTCGAGCAACAGCGGAGCGTGCGTGATCCGCCGGTGCCCGCGCACGAGACGCTGCACCGCTGGGTCGCGAGGGATCCGCGCGTGGAAGAACCCGTACGCGAGCACGGTGCCGGCCAGCGCGGGGCCGGACGGGATCGCGGTGGTGGCGAGGCACGCTCCAGCGCTCGCGCCACCGAGCACCAGACCGGCCGGACACTCCTCTGCGAGCGAGTGGAGCACCGTCACGACCTCGTCGCGTGCATGCGGTGCACGTCGGCGTGCTCGTGGACCCGTCCGCCCGATCCAGGGCATGCCGGGCAGCGGACCGAGGCGGTAGTCGACGGCGACCACCGGGATGCCGCGGGCACTGAGCACCCGGGCCACGGCGTCCGACTCGGGCAGGTCGAGGTCGCCCCGGAAGAACCCACCCCCGTGCAGCCAGACCAGGGTCGGAGCGGCTGCCGGGTA
Source organism: Curtobacterium sp. MWU13-2055 (assembly GCF_023242305.1). Taxonomy (NCBI): domain Bacteria; kingdom Bacillati; phylum Actinomycetota; class Actinomycetes; order Micrococcales; family Microbacteriaceae; genus Curtobacterium; species Curtobacterium sp. MWU13-2055. The sequence continues at coordinate 510,152 of NZ_JALLIO010000002.1, read as the reverse complement.
CTGCGGTCGGTAGCGCCGGATCGGGACCGGTCCGTGCGGACCCACGACGTGGTCGTCCACGACGTCCACCGACGCCCCGATGCCCTCTCCCCGCATGCCAGCAGACTACGGGCCGGTAACGATGCGAGCGCCGACACCTCGGTCGGTGCACCGTGGAGTGGTGCGCACTTCGAAGACTGCTCTGTTCCTGACCGGCGCGGCCGTGGTCGCCCTGCTGACCGGCTGCTCCGGCGGCGGGGACGGTGGCGACGCGACCCCGACCGTCACCGAGACCGTGACCGCGGCGCCGACGGACACGGCAGCCACCCCGACGCCGACGAGCACGCCGAGCCAGACACCGACGCCCACCGCGACCTGTGGTCCCGCGAGCGGCTCCGAGGCAGCAGCCGCCGGGATCGCTGCGCTGCCGTCACCCGCCGGCCTCGAGGACACCAAGTGGGACGCCGCGAACGCCGACTACACCGGCTACGACGCCTGCGCCTCCCTGTCCTGGTCCGTCGTCGCGCCCGAGTTCGGCACCGCCGGGTCGCCGTACGCGATCCTGCTCTTCCACCAGGGCCGGTACCTCGGCACCGCGACCTCCGAGCAGTACGCGTTCGAGCCGGTTGTCGAACGGTTGGCCGACGCCTCGATCAAGGTCACCTACACGTACGCGAAGGCGAACGAGGCGAACGCTGACGCCTCCGGTCGCACCACCGCGACGTACATCTGGAACGACGGCACCGAGCGCGTCGACATGACCGGCGAGGTCCCGCCCGTCGGCTGATCCGGCGTCGGCGGCTCAGCGGCGCTCGCGCGCTCCGTGGTGCGGATCGAACTCCCGCCGCAGCGACCGGAGCACCTGCATCAGGATGTGGATCTTCGTCACGCTCGCGCCGAACGGCCGCCCGATGACTGCGCGCGGCAGCAGCACGAACCGACCCACCGCCTCGGTGACGATCCAGATCCCGGTGTCGGTGCGTTGTCCGCGGACGTCCGTCGAGGCCAGCTCGATCGTCCTGACGTCGTCCCACACCAGGTCGAACACGGGATCGTCGCGCTCGGGTGACCACGCGTGGAGACCCGCCGCGTCGACCGTCCACAGCTCCGGCCTCGGGTCCGGGAAGTCGTCGGCGGCGTACGGGCCCGAGCGGAGGACGGGCAGGTGGAAGCGCGTTGTGGTCCCGTTCCGGCGGATCCGGTCCAGCACCACGCGGTCGCGCCGCCCGCGCAGCCAGGACAGCACCGCGGCCACGGGCCCGAACCCGAGCAGCAGCACCGAGAACAACGGCACGGCGAAGGGGCGTCGGGCGTCCGAGTGCAGGATGCCGTCGAGGTGGGTCGCCGAGAAGTACACCCCGATCCCGCCGGCCACCGTGACGATCGTGAGGCCGACCAGGAACGGCCACCGCTTCGGCATCTCGCCGTCGCGCAGCCGCTGCACCCACCGCTCGCCCGAGTACTCCACCGCACCATCCTGCCCGGCTGGACCGCACGACGGCCGCGAGCACGAGATGCTGTTCCCATGCAGTTCGCCCGCACCACCGCACCCGGTGTCGCCGTCGCCGTCGCGATCGGCCTCGTCGCGACCCTGATCGGATCGGTCGTCCCGGTCGTGGGCGGACCCGTCCCCGCCGTCCTGATCGGCGCGGTGCTCGGTTGGCTCGTCCGTCGGCGCACCGGCGGCACCCTCGCCGTGCTCGCTCCCGGCGTGAAGTTCTCGTCGAGTCGTGTGCTGCAGTTCGCGGTGGTCCTGCTCGGCGCGCAGCTGTCGATCGGCGAGGTCCTGCGCATCGGCGGCGAGACCCTGCCGGTCATGCTGACGACCCTCGTGGTCTGCCTCGGTGCCGCCTGGGGGATCGGCCGTCTGCTGCGGGTGTCGAGCGCCCTCCGCACCCTGATCGGCGTGGGGACCGGGATCTGCGGTGCGTCCGCGATCGCGGCCGTCACGCCCGTCATCGGTGCGGTCAGCGCGGACGTCGCCTACGCGATGTCGACGATCTTCCTCTGCAACATCGCCGCGGTGTTCGCCTTCCCCCTGCTCGGCCACGCCCTCGGCCTCAGCCAGCACGCCTTCGGCGTGTTCGCGGGCACTGCGGTGAACGACACGTCGTCCGTCGTCGCCACCGCGACGGTCTACGGTCGCCAGGCGACCGACACCGCGGTCGTCGTGAAGCTGGTGCGCACCCTGATGATCATCCCGATCGTCATCGGGCTGGCCGGACTGGAGGCCCGACGCGCCTCCCGCGAGCAGCTCGCGCCCGACACGGGGTCGCGCAGCGGGTTCCGCGTGTTCCGGTTGGTCCCGTGGTTCCTGATCGGGTTCCTCGTGGTGGTGCTGCTCCGGACGGTCGGGGCCCTGCCGGCTGCGGCTGCCCCGGGGTTCTCGACGGCGGCGTCGTTCCTCATCACGGTGGCCCTGGCGGCGATCGGGTGCTCGACGGACTTCGCGGCGCTGCGACGTGCCGGCTTCCGTCCGATGCTGCTCGGCATCGCGCTCTGGGTGCTCGTGGCGGGGACGAGCCTCGGCGCGCAGGCGGTCTTCGGCCTGCTGTAGGACGCGGAGCCGCGCCGGGGTCAGATGATCCGCGAGTCGATCACCGCCCGGTCGCCGCGGTACCGCGAGAACCCGTACTCGACGGGCGTCCCGTCCGCCAGGCACATCAGCCGCTCGATGTGGAAGATCGCCTGCCCGGGGTCGATGTCCAGCAGGTCGGCCGTCCACTGGTCGGCGTTCACGGTGCTCAGCAGCAAGCGTCGAGCCTCCGGACGCGCACCGGCCTTCCGGACCAGCACGTCCGGCACGTACTCGGTGAGCGGTTCGGCGACCAGGTCGGGGAAGCGCTCGTGCGGCACCCAGCTCGTCCGGACCCGGCTCGGTTCGCCGTCGAACGAGATGAGGCTCTCGACGAAGAACGCGCTGCTGCCGGTCATCTGCAGGTTGCGTCGGACGGTCTCCGGCGCGGTCACCTGCTGCACGCACAGGTGCACGATGCTGAGCCGGGGTGACTCGAACACGCTGCCGCCGGCCGTCTCGCCGTAGATCGTGACCTCGTCGGACGTGCGGGCCAGGCTCACCGAGGCGACGGGCCGGACACCGAACGTGCCGGATCGCGGTGCACGGGTGAGCAGCCGCTGTTCCTTGAGCAACGTCAGCGCAGCCCGCAGGACGTTCCTGGTCGTGCCGTACAGGTCGAGCAGCTCCCACTCGTACGGCAGCGGGCCGGTGAACCGGCCGGCGACGATGTCGGCCCGGATCAGGTCGGACACCTGGCGCGCTGCGTCGGAACGTCGGTTGAACCCGATCCAGTGCCCCGGCGCCGACGGGGTCGTCCCGACGCCCATGTCGGTCCAGGCCGCGGTCGGGGCGAACTCCTCCGGCACGATCCCCGTCACGAGGCCACCCCCACCGTCGAGACGTCGCCGGTCCAGCCGGCCCAGCGCAGGAACTCCCGGGCCAGGCGCACCGGGTAGTCGGGCGCCTGGATGTCGAGTGAGACGAACACGCGTCGGTAGAACGTCGGTCCGCCGAGCAGGTCGACGGCGATGCCGAGGTCGACGTCCGGGCGCAGGTCGCCGGCGTCCATCGCCCGCTGCAGCATCGCGTTCACCCGCAGCCGCCGGTCCAGGTGCCACTCGGTGACGGCCTCGGCGACGCGCGGCTCGTGCGACGCGGTCTCCACGATGAGCGGGAGTGCGCGGCCGACCGGAGTCGCGACCAGGGCGTGCACCCACCCCCGGGTGAGCCCGAGGACCCCCTCGGCGATCGGGGCGTCCTGGATTGTGGGGATGTGCTCCTCCATCAACCGGATGACGGTCTCGGTGAGCAGCACCTCCTTGCTCGACCACCGCCGGTAGATCGTCGCCGCCCCGACCCCGGCAGCGTCGGCGACGGCCCGGATCGTGAACGCGCGCGGGTCGCCCTCGGCCAGGATCTCGACGCACGCCGTGTAGACGGCCTCGCCGACGGCGGCACTCCGGGGCCGACCGCGGACCGGCGCCGCGGTGCTCGTCACCGTGCTCGCCGCGGTGCTCGTCGCGGGGCTCATGCCGCGTCCCAGTGCTCGAGGACCCGGTCCATGCTCCAGACCTCGCCGATCTTGGCGGCGATGTCGAACAGGTTCGCCTCGTGCACGCTCGGCAACCGGTCGCCCACCGCCTCGCGCACGACGATCGGGACGAACCCGTGCTGCATGGCGTCCGTGGCTGTCGCGCGGATGCACCCGCTCGTCGACAGCCCCGCGATGAACAGGGTGTCCACACCGCGGGCGACGAGGTCGGCAGCCAGCGAGGTGCCGAAGAACGCACTCGGGTATTGCTTGGGCACCAGGGTGTCCCCGCCCTGGGGCTCGAGCCCGTCGACGAACGCCCCCGTGGACGCCCCCGGCAGGTACGCGGCGAGCGCCGGCACCTTGCGGAAGAACACCCCGGCGTTCGACCCGTCGGCGGACAGCGCCATGGTGGTGATCGCCACGTGCACCCCGGCGGCGCGGGCAGCGGTCGTGAGCTCCCGCATCCGCTCGACGGGTTCCTCGACCCCGGCGTAGAGCCCGCAGTCGGGGTCGACGTAGGCGCGGACCGGGTCGACGACGACGAGCGCAGCGCGTCGTCCTGGCTGCAGCGCGCCGGTGAACCCGGCCGCCGCGTAGTCCTGGTGGTCGTCGGTCATGGGGTCCTGCTTCCGTCGTGGGTGGTCGTTGCCAGGGTGGGGACGGTCACGTGGACGCCCCCGGCTCGGGGACCGGACCCGACCTGTCGGGCCGGAGTGGTGCCTCCCGGTCGGGTGGTCCGAACGGACCGAACGCGACGATGAGCGCACCGAGGGCCGCGCAGCCGGCGAAGGTGAGCGCTGCGGCGCGGACGCCGTCGACGAACACCTGGACGTCGCCGGCCGGCAGGCCGAGCAGGCTGCCGTCGTAGGCGGCTGCCGCCTGGGAGGCGGACAGGCCGCCCGTCGCGATCGCGAGTCCGAGGGCCGTCGAGAACAGGAAGCCGGCGTTCTGCAGGGCGGAGCGGATGGCGTTGGCGATGCCGCGTCGGTGTTCCGGGACCCGGGTCATCAGTGCGGACGTGCTCGGCGTCATGAACACGCCTGTCCCGACCCCGACCGCGCCGAGGCCGGTGGCGGTGACGACGTAGGCGCTGCCGTCGGCGAGGGAGACCGCGAGCACCGCGGCGCCGAGGGCGATGAGGAGCATGCCGATGGTCGACAGGGTCCTGGCGGCCACGCGACGGGCGAGGAACCCCGCGGTCACGGCGGCGACGGTCGTGCCGATCGGGGTGGGGAGCACCCAGAGGGCGGCCTCGACGGCGTCCTTGCCGTCGACGGCCTGGAACGACAGGGACGCCAGCAGCACCAGTGCGTAGCTGGACAGGGCGCAGAGCCCGGCGGCGGAGAACAGGGTGATGGTGGCGCGGTCGCGGAAGATCGCCGGGTCGACCAGGGGGTGCGCGACCCGGCGCTGGGTCCACACGAACACGCCGCCGAGGACGACTGCGCCCGAGGCCATCGCCACGACGGGGACGGCCGACCAGCCGATCGAGCCACCCATCGAGACGGCGCCGACGAGCAGGCCGACGGCCGCGACGGACAGGATCGATCCCGGTACGTCGAGGCGCTCGCCGGAACGGGGACGGGTGCTGTGCGGGATCAACCGGAGCGACCAGACGAGTCCGGCGAGCGAGATCGGCACGCCGGCGAGGAAGATCCAGCGCCACCCGAAGGACTCGGCGACCAGCCCGCCCACGACCGGGCCGATGACCTGCCCCACCGCGGCGACGGTGGCGTTCAGGCCGAGGCCGAGCGACAGGATCGACTCCGGGAAGACGTCGGTGAGCAGTGCGGTCGTGTTCGTGACGATGGCCGCCGCACCCACGCCCTGCACGAGCCGGGCGCCGAGCAGGACGGCGGCGTCCGGGGCGAACCCGCACGCGAGCGAGGCGAGCAGGAAGACGAGGATGCCGGCGATGTACAGGCGGCGCCGACCGACGAGGTCGGCGATCCGTCCGAAGACCAGGATCAGGGTGGTCGTGGTGAGCATGTAGCTGAGGAGCACCCAGCTGGACTGCACCGCGCTGGCGTCGAGGTCGCGGCTGACGTCGGGGAGCGCGACGAGCAGGGCGCTCGAGGAGATGAAGACGAGGACGACGCTCAGGCTCGAGGCGCAGAGCACCTGCCAGGCGCGTCGTCGGGCGGCGCCCTCGTCGATGGTGCGGCTACTGATCGGTCGGCCCTCGCACGGCGGACGACGGCGGCACCAGGCGGTGGTGCGTCGTGACCCGCTGGAAGGCGGCGGCCGCGGACAGCACCAGGCGGTCGTCCCACGGCCGCGCGACGAGCTGCACGCCGACGGGCAGACCGTCGGGCGCGGTACCCGCCGGCATCATCAGTGCCGGGAACCCCACGTAGTCGAACAGGCGGGTGTTCCGGGGGATGACGTCGTGCAGGTTGAACCGCTCGCCGTCGACGGACATGGTCAGGTCGTCGAGTCGCGGGGCGGTGGCCCCGATGCCGGGGGTGAGCACCACGTCCACGCCGGCCTCGTCCATCCGGGCGACCATCGCGGCCTGCACGAGCGGGCGGCGGCGGAGCGCCCGGAGGTAGTCCGCCGCGGTCGGCAGGAACGACACGTCGAACCGGGCCCGGGTCCCGGCGTCGAACAGGTCGGCCGTGGCGGCGTTGGCCTCCTGGTTCGCGGCGAGTTCGCCGTAGAAGACGGTCCAGCACTCCGCGTCGATCGACTCGAGGTCGTCGAACTCGATCGGCACGAGGGTCGCTCCGAGGGCGCGGAACTGCTCGGTCGCGGCGGCGTGGGCGTCGAGCACCGCGGTGTCGACGCGTTCGGTGAACCAGCCGCGCGGCACCCCGATGCGGAGCCCCTCGACCCGCTCCGGTTCCGCCTCGATGAGCGGGACGGCGGTGAACGTCGTCGGGTCCTCGCCGTCGGACCCGGCGATGACCGCCAGGACGAGCGCGAGGTCCTCGGCGGAGCGGGCCATCGGTCCGACGTGGTCGAGGGTCCACGACAGGCTCGCGACCCCGGTGCGCGGCACGAGGCCGTAGGTCGGCTTGATCCCGGTGGTGCCGCAGAGTGCGGACGGCACGCGGATCGACCCGCCGGTGTCCGATCCGAGCGCCAACGGGACGATCCGGGCGGCGAGCGCCGAACCCGACCCGGTCGACGAGCCACCGGTCCAGCGCTCGGGGTCCCAGGGGTTCCGCACGGCACCGTAGCGGGCGTTGTGCGGCCCCCCGCAGGCGAACTCCGTCGTGGCCGCCGTGAACACGGGGATCGCGCCGGCTGCACGGAGTCGGGCCACGACGGTCGCGTCGGCCGGGGCCACACGGTCGCCGGTCTGGAGCGAGCCGCTCGTGACGATCGTCCCCGCGACGTCGATGATGTCCTTCACGGCGAACGGGATGCCCTCGAGCGGCCGGGCCTCGTCGTCCGCCCAGCGGCGGGTGGACTCGGCGGCGGCTGCCTCGGCTCCGTCCACCAGGCGCAGGACCGCGTCCGACCAGACGTCGTCGCTCGTCCAGTGCGGGGCGAGTGCGGCCAGGACGGCGGACGGGGTGGTGGTGCCGGAACGGTAGGCGTCGAGGAGCTCGACGACCGTGGCAGCGGCGGGGTCGGCGGCGGCGGGCCGGGACGCCGACGGCGCGTCTGCGGGCCGGGCCGGGATCGTGTCCACGCCCGTGCCCGGTGTCGCCGCCACGGCCGGGGCCGCCTCGATCGCGGCGTCGAGCAGCCGACCGAACAGCTGCGCACTGTGTGCCGGTTCCGCGCGCAGCGACGACGGGGCTGCCGGCAGCGGGTTCGCGCGGCTGGCGGCCAGCGCCCGGTCGAGCTGCGGGGCGATGGTGCCGCGGACCACGGCGGCGACGTCCGTCACGCGGGGACCGCCGCCGGTGCGTGGGCGTCGGCGAGGTACCGGAACACCCCGGGCTGGCGGTCGCGTCCGAGCGGGAAGTCGTGGCGTGCCGCGGCGACCTCGCCGACGTCGATGGTGGCCCGGATGATCGGCCCCGCCTGGTGGGCCGGTGCCGAGACGACCAGGTCGCCCCGCGGTGAGACGACCGACGACCGACCGAAGTAGCTCACGGTCTTGCCGTCGACGGTCTCCTCGCCGCCGCGGTTCGGGGCGACGATCCACGTCTGCGTCTCGAGCGCGCGGACCTGCAGTTCCTGGGTGAACAGGGTCTCGCGGAAGCCCATCGACGACACGAGCACGAGCATCACCTCGGCACCGGCGGCCCGCGATGCGAGCCAGTACTCCGGGAAGCTCCGGTCGTAGCAGATGAGCATCCCGAAGCGGGTGCCGAGCGCGTCGAACACGACCGGCCCGGAGCCGGCGGCGAAGTAGTGCTTCTCGTCGACGTCGGAGATCGCGTTGGTCGGGATCGAGGTCTTGCGGTACGACGCCACCTGCTCGCCGTGCACGTCGGTGCCGTGCACGAGCGTGCCGTCGGCGTCGATGAGCACGGCGCTGTTGTACTGCGCGTCGCCCGCGTCCTCGTACAGGCCGAAGGCGACGGCGGTGCCCAGACGCTTCGCCGCCGCTGCGAACCGTGCGGTTGCGGGGCCGGGGACGGGCTGCGCCCAGGCCTTGCGGCTGTCGTTGACCACGCCGCAGAAGTAGGGCGTGGTGCAGAGCTCGGGGAACACGACGAGGTCGGCGCCCTCGGCCGCCTGTTCGAACAGGGCGATGAGCTCGTCGAGCGCGACGTCGCCGTCGGCCGGGGTCTGTCCGGCCTGCACGACCGCGACCTCGATGACCGGTCGGCTCCCTGCGGCGCTCATGCGGTGACCGCGCTCGGAGCAACGGACTCCACGCCCTCGCGGGTGCGCATCAGCGGCTGGATGCGGGTGCCGAAGTCGTCCATGCCCTGCAGGAAGTCGTCGAACACGACCATGATGCCCTTCGTGCCCTCGACGACGGCGGCCTCGTCGAGCATCGCAGCGACCTGCTCGTACGAGCCGACCAGCGTGCCCATGTTCATGTTCACGGCGCCCTCGGGCAGGGAGATCCGCTTGGCGGTGTTGCCCTCCTCACCCTCGGTGTCGGTGAGCGCCTGGCCCGTCATCCACGAGATCGCCTCGACGTCGACGCCGTCGTTGTAGAGCGCCCACTTGGCCTGGGCGGCCTCCTCGGTCTCGTCGGCGATGATCATGAACAGCACGTACGAGCCGACGTCACGACCGGTCTTCGCCCGCGCCTCGATGAGGGCCTTGTTCTGGTCGGCGTAGGCGGTCGGGGTGTTCACGCCGACGCCCATCGAGAAGTTGTAGTCGGAGTACTGGGCGGCGAACGCCATGCCCTGCGACGACTGGCCGGCCGAGACGATCGGGATGTGTCCGGTCGGCTTCGGCAGCATCTTGCAGTCGTTCATCGTGAAGTAGTCGCCGTTGAAGTCGGACTCGCCGTGCTCCCACAGCTCCTTCATGACCTGCATGTACTCGGTCTGGTAGGCGTAGCGGCGCTTGAAGTGCACGTCGTCGCCGGGCCACAGACCCATCTGGTCGTACTCGGCCTTCTGCCACCCCGCGACGAGGTTCAGGCCGAAGCGACCGTGCGAGATCGAGTCGACCGTCGCCGCCATGCGCGCCGCGATCGCCGGCGGGATCGTCAGGACCGCGGTGGTGGCGAACAGGCGGATCCGCTCGGTGCGGGCGGCGAGACCGGCCATCAGCGTGAACGACTCGAGGTTCTCGTCCCAGAACCCGCTCGGGCCGCCGTACCCGTGCAGCTTGATCATCGACAGCGCGAAGTCGAAGCCGTACGCCTCGGCCTTCTGCACGATCTCGAGGTTCAGGTCGAAGGACGGCTTGTACTGGGGCGACGTGGTGGAGATGAGCCAGCCGTTGCTGCCGATCGGGATGAAGACTCCGATGTCCATGGGGGACTCGCTTTCTGTGGTGGGTGTCGAGCAGGGAGGGGGAGGACGAGGTGGGTCAGGAACGCTTCGCGGCGGCCTTGGCGGCGGTCGCGACGGAGTGCCGCCGGATGGTCTGCGACACGGCGACGGCGACGATCAGGGCGCCGCCGTAGAACAGCTGCTGGACGAAGTTGTCCGCGCCGAGCATCTGCAGGCCGACGACCCCGGAGAACAGGAAGTACACGGCGATGAAGGTGCCGATCGCGTTGAACCGGCCCGGGATGATGGCGGTCGCGCCGAGGTAGCAGGCGGCGAACGCCGGGAGCAGGAACGACTGTCCGCTCGACGGGTCCGCGCCGCCGAGCGTGCCGGCGTAGACGACCCCGGCGACCGCGGCGGTGAGGCCGGCGCCGACGAACGCACCGACCCGGAGCCGTCGCACGTTCAGCCCGGACAGTTCGGCGACGGTGCGACCGGTGCCGACGAACAACAGCCGTCGGCCGACCGGGGTGGCGCTCAGCACGACCAGGACGACGACGGTGGCGATCAGGCCGTACACGAACGCCAGCGGCAGGCCGGCGAGCCCGCGCCACCCGACCGTGGCCTGCACGAGCGCGGGGTCGATGCCCGTCACCGACGACGAGGCGCTCATCCACTGGATGATCCCGATCATGAACGTCGAGGTGCCCAGCGTGACGATGAACGAGTCGATGCGGAACCCGACGGTGAGCAGGCCGTTGACGAGCCCGACCACGACGCCGATGACGAGACCGGCGGCGATCGCGGGCACGAGCGGGACGTCCATCTTCGCGTTGAGCACGGCGATGGTCATGGCGGAGAGCGACATCGTCGAGGCGCCGGACAGGTCGAACTCGCCCGCGGTCAGCGGGAAGAGGAACCCGAGCGCCAGGATGAGCAGGACCGACTGGGACCCGAGGATGTTCTGCAGGTTGCCGAGGGTCGGGTAGGTGTCGGGCAGCGCGATGCTGAACGCGATGACGATGACGAGCCAGGCACCGAGCAGGGCGTAGCGCTCGGTGTGCCCCCATGAGAAGCGCGGGCGGGTCGGACGGACGATCGAGGTCTCGAGGACGGGGTCGGCGGTGGTGGACATCAGGCGTTCTCCTTGACGAGGGAGGGAACAGCAGCAGGGGACGGAGCAGCGGCGGACGGAGCAGCGGGTTCGGCCGCGTCGACGAGGCTCGCCACGACGGCGGCCGCGATGACGTCGCGGTCGACGCGTTCGTCGGTCAGCACGTCGTGCACGCGGCCGTGGGCGAGGACGACGACGCGGTCGCACAGTTGCGCGAGCTGGTCGTAGTCGGTGGACGCGCAGACGATGGCGACGCCCTGCTCCGCACTCCGGCGGAGCATCGAGAAGATCGCCGCGCGGGCGCCGACGTCGATGCCCTGGGTCGGTTCCTGCAGGAGCACGAGCCGGGGGTCGTCCTGCATCCACTTCGCCAGGACGGCCTTCTGCTGGTTGCCGCCGGACAGCGTGCCGAACAGGGCGGACGGGTCGGCGGGTCGGACGTCGTAGTCGCGGACGAGTCCCGCGACGTGCGACCGTTCCCGTGCGGGGGAGAGGCCGAGCAGTCCGCGGAGCTTCCCGAGGACGGGGAGCGTGACGTTCTGCTCGACGGACAGGGTGAGCGCCCCGCCCTCGCGCTTCCGGTCGGCGGGGACGTACACGACACGGCGGGCGATGGAGGAACCGGGCGACACCCGGGTCAGGTCGATCGGGGCGGCCTGCACCCCGTCGTCCCGCACGGTGAGCGATCCGGTCGCGGGTCGTGCGCCGTACAGGCCGGGCAGCACGTCCTCGACTCCAGAGCCGGCGAGGCCCGTGATGCCGACGACCTCGCCGTCGGCGACGTCGAACGACAGGCCGTCGACGACACCGACCCGGAGGTCGCGGACCGCCACGACGGCGTCACCGGTGGTCGCCGGCCGAGGGGTCCTGGCGGCGGCGCCGTCGAGCCCGCGTCCGACGATGAGCGCGACGAGTTCCTCGGCCGTCGTCGTGGCGGTGTCACGGTGTGCCTGGACCCGGCCGGCCCGCAGGACGGTGACCCGGTCGGCGTGCTCGAGGACCTCCGACATGTCGTGCGACACCAGCAGTGCCGAGGTGCGGCCGTCCGCGACGAGGTCCTTGACGACCCGGAACAGCAGGTCGGCGTCCTCCTTCGGCAGGAACACCGTCGGCTCGTCGAGCACGATGAGCGCGCGGTCGTCACCGAGTTCGGCGACGGCCCGCAGGATCGCGACGAGCGCCTTCTGGGTGTCGGAGAGCTCGTCGATCCGTGCACGGGGGTCGATGTCGACCCCGTACCGCGCGAACAGCTCGGCGGCGGCGCGGTGCTCGGCGCCCCAGCGGACGAAGGGGCCCCGGCCGGCCACGACGGTCGCGAGCCGCAGGTTCTCGGTCACGCCCAGGGACGGGACGAGCGCGAGGTCCTGGTGGACGAAGCTGATCCCGACGCGGCGGAAGTACCCGGGCGGCACCGGCAGTGGCAGTCGGGCACCACGGACCTCGATCGTCGCTCCCGGCTCCGGCGCGTAGGTGCCGGACAGGATCTTGATGAGGGTCGACTTGCCGGAGCCGTTCTCGCCGAGGAGCGCGTGGACCTGGCCCGGCAGGACCTCGAGGTCGACGTCGTCGAGTGCGGTCAGTCCGCCGAAGCGCTTCGTGAGTCCGCTGATCCGCAGCACCGGCACGGCGGTCACTCGGCCGCGCCCCAGATGGCCTCGTACCCGGTCTTGTACGCGTCGCCGTAGCCCTTGCTCGGCGCCGGCGGGGTGCCGGTCTCGTCGACGTTGTCCTTCGTGAAGACCTTGAGCGGGGTCTTCTCGTCACCGTCCTCGATGATCGGGGTGTCGGTCAGGACGCGGCCGGCCTGGTCGAGCGTGGCGTACGCGAGCCACTCCATGTTCTCGCCGATGTCCATCGTGAGGACGCTGCCGTCCTGCAGGATCTTCAGCACGGCGGGGGTGCCGTTGTACGACGAGGTGAACACCTGGCCGGTCTTGCCCGCCGCGGTCACGCCGGCCTCGACGTAGAGGGTCATCGAGTCGTAGACCGGCAGCACGTAGTCGAGGTTCGGGTTGGACTGCACGGCGGACTGCACCGTCGACGAGATCTTCGTCGCCCAGTCGGCGACCGGCACGTTCGTCACCTTGACGCTGCAGCCGTCGCACTGCGCCTCGAACTCGTCCTGCATCGCCTTGACGATGCCGTCCGACGGGGGGACCTCGGAGGACGTGATGATCAGGACGTCGCCCTGGCCCTTCGTCTCCTTGATGGCCCAGTCGGCGTTGAGCTTCGCGGCCTCGTGGAACGGGGCGGTCACCTGCGCGGCGACGAGGTCCTGCAGCTGGTCCGGCAGCGCCTCGCCGGTCTGGTACGTGTGGCTGATCAGCACGGGGATCCCCGCGGCCTTCGCACGCTTCAGCGCCGGGACGATGAGCTCACCGTTGACGCCCTGCGCCAGCACGATGATGTCGGCGCCGCGGCTGATCGCCTGGTCGATGCCGGCGGAGTGCTCGGTGGGCGTGCCCTGGTTCGTGTACTCGATCCACTTCGCGCCGTACTGCTCGGCGACCTTCTCGCCGGCCTCGTCGACCGCGGTGATGAAGGGGACAGCGGACGAGTTCGGGATGTTGAAGATCGTCTTGCCGGCGATCCCCGACATGTCGAAGGGCTCGCCCTCGAAGGTGAACTCGGGGTCGACGCTGGCCGCCTCGATCTGGCTCGTGGCGTGCTCGACCCCGGCGGTGTCGTCGCCGGAGGTCGTCGATGCGGTCGACGTGGCCGAGCAGGCGGACAGGAACAGCACGCCGGAGAGTGCGGCGGCGAGGAGCGCGGGGCGGGGGAGACGCGTTCGGGACGGTGCGGGGGACGACATCGGTCGGGGACCTCCTGGACGGGTGGAGCAGGGAAGGTGCGGGGAAGCTGCAGCGGGTACGACGAACACCCCGCGGCGCGGGGTGGCGTGTGCAGGGAGCCGGGAGACGTTCACCGGCGGCGGCGGGGCGTCGGGGTGACGCCGGCCGCTGCAGTGGGGCTGATGCGAATGTAACGGCAGCGGGGAGCCAGCAGGCGGTCGCCCGGTAACGGTCCTGTTAGGCGTTTGTTTCGCTGGTGTTAGGCCACCCGTCGCGATGGTGCGCGCGGGGCGTCCGCCGCGTGGTTCCGCGGGGGACGACTGCGCCACCGAGGCCCGTGCACGCGCGGATCCGGGCGGTGACGGGGCGGCGACGGCGGGGCGAAACACGCTGGACGCATCCGAGGCGACTTCCGGTAACGGCGCTCTCACAATTCGCAGGCGACGGCCGCGCACGGCGGCTGGCGGAATGCCCCGGGCCCCCGGACGCACAGCCCGGCTGACCGGGACATTCCGGTGTTGCCGGTCCGGGGGTCGCTGGCGTAACCCAGCCGATACGGATCCGGTACGACGGCGAAACGAACGAGCGGTGGACTGCACCAACGACCGCAGCACCAACCACCACGACAGGAGCACCCCGATGATCACCACCGTCGTCGCCGGCAACCCCAAGCCGGCCTCACGGACGCTCGACGCCGCGACGGTCGTGCTCGAACGCCTCACCGGTCGCGCCCCCGACCACGTCGTCGACGTCATCGACCTCGGCGCCGGCCTGCTCGGCTGGGGCGACACGGCGGTGTCCGACGCCGTCCGGACCGTCGCCGGCTCCGACCTCGTGGTCGTCGCGTCGCCGACGTTCAAGGCGACCTACACCGGTGTGCTCAAGCTGTTCCTCGACCAGTTCGGCACCGGTGACGGACTCGCCGGGGTCGTCGCGGTACCGCTCATGCTCGGTGCCGGTCCGGCCCACGCGCTCGCCCCGGAGGTCTTCCTCAAACCGGTGCTGGTCGAACTCGGCGCGACCGTCCCCGCCCCCGCCCTGTACCTGAACGACAAGCAGTACTCGGACCCCGCATCGACCGACGTCTGGCTCGCCCGTTGGCGGGACGTCGTTGTCGGTGCGACCGCCCGCCACCAGGAAGGAACCGCGTCATGATCAGCCCCTACTCCACCGAGGCCCCGGACCTCTCCGCACTCAAGCAGGCGTTCTCGGGCTTCCCCTGCGGTGTCGCCGCGCTGTCCGCCGTCGTGGACGGCGAACCGACCGTGCTCGTCGCGTCGTCGTTCACAGTCGGGGTCTCGCAGGACCCGCCGCTGGTGATGTTCGCGGTGCAGCACACCTCGACCACGTGGCCGGTGCTCCGCGACGCCGGCACGATCGGCGTCTCGATCCTCGGCGAGGGGCACGCGCAGGTCACGCGGCAGCTCGCCTCACGCGACAAGTCGGTCCGGTTCGTCGGGGTCGACACGACGGTCGCCGACACGGGAGCGGTCTTCCTGCAGGGGGCGCCGATCTGGCTGGAGTGCTCGGTCGAGCACACCTACCCGGCCGGCGACCACGACATCGTCGTGCTCCGCGTGCTCGGACTCATGTCCGACTTCGCGCACAGCCCGCTGGTCTGGCACCGGTCCGCCTTCGCGACGCTGAGCGCCTGACCTGCGCTGCGTGCCGGACCGACGCTGCGTGCCGGGCCGGCACGGGCAACGGACAGGAGGCCCGGATCACGTGAGCCGACCTGCTCACGTGATCCGGGCCTCCCGTCCACACCGCGGCGTCAGCCGCGCAGCGCCTCCGTCAGCTTCACGCGACTGCCCGTCCGCAGCAGCGCGTTCTCGTAGACGCGGGCGCCCACCAGCACGACGACGACCACCGCGGCGACCACGATCAGGAGCGACAGGATCGGCTCCCACCACTCGGCCGTGCCGAGGAAGATCCGCATCGGCATGCCGATCGGTGCACTGAACGGCACGTACGACATGATGCCGAGCACCGTCGGGTTGTTGTACGCGACGATGATCAGGATGTACGGGATCATCACGAGCATCATCACCGGCGTGGTGACGCTGCCGACGTCCTCCTGACGCGACACGAGCACGGCCGCCGCGGCGAACAGCGACGCGATGAGCACGAAGCCGACGGCGAAGAACCCGACGAACCACAGGATGCTCGGGCCGAGCATCGAGAACATGTTGTCCTGCCCGGTCACCGCCAGGGTGACGACCGCGGCGATCGCCACGGCGACGATCTGCGCGAACGCCATCACGCTGTTGCCGAGGACCTTGCCGGCGAGCAGCGCCCTGGCCGAGATCGCGGACATCAGGATCTCGACGACCCTGGTCGACTTCTCCTCGACCACGCTCTGCGCGATGGACTGGCCGAAGGTCACGGCCGAGGCGAAGTACACGACGCCGAACGCGATGGCGATGAGGTAGACGAGTCCGCCGGGCAGCGCGTCCGGGTCGAGCAGTTCGATCCGCGGTGTGACGCTCAGCGCGGAGACGACGTCGGTCGGGGCTTCGTCGAGGCCGACGACCTTGTAGCCGAGCGGGTCGTCGGACGGCACGATCGCCGCGTCGACGTCGCCGTTCTGCACGAGCCGTTCGGCGTCCGCCACCGAGGTGGAGTCCGTGACGTCGAGGCCCGCGGTGGTGGGCAGCGAGACACCGTCGACCACGGCGACCGGCGTGGTGTCGTCGGCGGCGGCCTTGCCGACGATGCCGCCGACCACGATGGACGCGACGACCATGCCGATCAGGATGAGGGCGGAGACCACGAAGGCCTTGCTGCGGATGCGTGCCTGGATCTCGCGTGCGGAGACGAGCCGCACGGCCTGCACGAAGGAGTCGTTCATCGGATGACCTCCCGGAAGACCTCGCTGAGCCGCGGGACCCGCGGGGCGAACGACCCGACGGTGCCCTGCTGGACGGCCCGCTGCAGGACGTGTTGGGCGGTGGACGGGTCGGCCTCGAAGACGGCGTAGCCGCCGTCGAACTCGCGGACCGTCACACCGGGCTCGTCGCGGAGCCAGGCGACGTCGCCGTCGACCAGCAGCTCCCAGGCGGCGGGCCCGGCCTGCTTGCGGAGTTCGTCCTGCGGGCCGGCGGCACGGATGGTGCCGCCCGCGATCACGACGACGTCGTCGCAGAGCCGTTCGACGACGTCCAGCTGGTGGCTCGAGAACAGCACCGGGACCCCACGCGCCGCGGTCTCGCGCAGGACGCCCAGCACCGTGTCGACGGCCATCGGGTCGAGGCCCGAGAACGGCTCGTCGAGCACCAGCACCTCGGGGTCGTGGGCCAGGGCCGCGGCGATCTGCACCCGCTGCTGGTTGCCGAGCGACAGCTTCTCGACGGCGTCGTCGGCGTGGCCGGTGAGCTCGAGCCGTTCGAGCAGCTCGGTGGTCCGCGTGGTCGCCGCGCGCTTGTCGACGCCGTGCAACCGGGCCATGTAGGTGATCTGCTCGGCCACCGGCATCTTCGGGTACAGCCCGCGTTCCTCGGGCATGTAGCCGAAACGGCGGCGGTCGGCGGGCCGGACCGCGGTGCCGTCGATCGAGACGGATCCCGCGTCGGCCTGCAGCACGCCGAGCATGATGCGCATGGTGGTCGTCTTGCCGGCGCCGTTGCCGCCGACGAACCCGGTGAGGCGGCCGTTGCCGACCGTGAACCCCACGTCGTCGAGCACCCGGCGGTCGCCGAAGTGCTTCGTCACCCCTTCGATGGTGAGCATGTCGTACCCCTCTCGCGACGGCCTGCGCCGCCTGCGTCGACGCTATTGGCCGGGAGGCACGGGGCGCCTCCGCCATCCGGCGGGACTTCGGCGGGTGGTCGGCTCCACCGCGCGGGGGAGCGGGCGGGTGGGCTGCGTCGTCCCGCGGTGCCGTGGTGTGGCTCGGTGCGGTGCGGTGCGGTGCGGTGCCGTGCCGGATGCATGTGCATCTTCCGACGTTCCACGCGTCGAACGACTCACGTTCTGTCGGAACATGCACCCGCACGCAATGCGTGTGCATCTTCCGACGTTCCACGCGTCGAACGTCTCGTGGAACGTCGGACTTCGCGGCGGCGGCCGGTCGGCGAGTCGGGCTCGGTCAGCCGGCGACGCCGTGCTCGAACGCCCAGACGACGGCCTGGATGCGGTCGCGCAGCGCGAGCTTCTGCAGCACGTTCGACACGTGGGTCTTCACGGTGGCGTCACCGACGTACAGCTCGGCGGCGATCTCGGCGTTGCTGAGGCCCCGGGCGAGCAGCCGGAGCACTTCGGTCTCGCGCTCGGTGAGTCCGGCGGCTGCCAGCGCGCCGTCCGCGGTCCGCGCGCTCGCCACCGGTGCGGCGGTCGCACGGCTGATCACCCGGCGCGTGACGTCGGGCGCGAGCAGGGCGTCCCCGGCGGCGACGGTCCGGACGGCGTCGATCAGCCGTTCGGGGGAGGCGTTCTTCAGCAGGAAGCCGCTGGCACCCGCCTCGAGTGCCTGGAACAGTGCGTCGTCGCTGTCGAACGTCGTCAGGATGAGCACCGCCGGCGGGTCCGGCAACGCTGCGATCCGCCGAGCGGCCTCGAGTCCGTCGACGCCGGGCATCTGCACGTCGAGGCAGACCACGTCGGGGCGCAGGGCCCGGACGGCCTCGACCGCACGGGCGCCGTCGGGGGCCTCGCCGATCACCCGGAACCCCGGCTCGGACTCCAGGATCACGCGGAACCCGGCCCGCACCAGCTCCTGATCGTCTGCGAGCACGATCGTCAGGTCGGTCGCGCCGTTCGGGTCGTTCGTCTCGTTCACGTCGTCGGCAGCCATGCCCGCACCAGGTAGCCTCCCCGGGCGCGTGGCCCGATCTCGATCCGTCCGTCCACGGCTGCGACCCGCTCCCGCATGCCGATGTGCCCGAGGCCGCTGCCCGACGGGTTCCGCGCAGCACGGTCGCCGTGCCCGTCGTCGGTGACCTCGACCTCGAGCCCGTCGTCGAGGTACCTGAGCCGGACGTCGGCGCGGGCGGTGGGCCCAGCGTGCTTGAGGACGTTCGTCACGGCCTCCTGCACGATCCGGTACGCGACGGCGGCGACCGTCGGCGGCACGGGACGCTCGTTGCCCACGACCACGTACTCGGTCGGGTGACCGGCGACCCGAGCGGACTCGGCGAGCTCGACGATGCGTGCGATGCCCTCGGTGCTCGGAGCGTCCCCGACACCGCGGTCACCGATGCCTGGTTCGTCCGCCGACCGCAGGGTGCCGAGCATCCGCCGGAGCTCCTCCACAGCCGTGCGCGCACTCTCCTCGACCACGCCGAGCGACGCCGTCGCCTGCGCGGGATCACGGTCGATGACCCGTCGGGCAGCGCCGGCCTGCACGCCCATCAGGGACACGTGGTGCGCGACGACGTCGTGCAGTTCGCGGGCGATCCGGACCCGCTCGATCGTCACGGCCTGGGCAGCACTGCGCTCCCGTTCGGCTGCCAGCTCCGCGGTGCGCTCGTCGAGCTGGTGTCGGGCGACGGCCGAGGCCCAGGCCCGGTTGCCCGCGTACCAGGCGGCGCCGAAGTAGATGACGTTGATCACGATGTTCAGCAGCGAGTACGCGATGTACGGGGGGATGAGGGCGCCCTCGTCGTTGGGCAGTGCGTTCGGTACCGCCCAGCCGAACGAGATCGCGAGGAACAGCCACGCGAACATCCCGCCGATGACGACCCACCGGACCGTCTCGGCCCGCACTCGGTCGGCGCACCACGCACCGACCGAGTACAGCGAGATGAACAGGGTGAAGTTGACCAGGAACACCTCGGGCACGTGCAGCAGCTGCGTGGCCGCGAACGCCAGCGCGGACACCACGGCAGCGGACATCGGGAACCGGCGGCGGAACGCGATCGGGACGGCGTTCGCGACGATCATCAGGGCCGAGACCCACCAGGCCGCCTGGTCGTCGCCGTAGATGCCGGACGCCCCGTACAGGACGGTGGTGATCGCGAGCGCAGCGGCGAAGCCGACCGCGAAGACTGCGTCGCTGCGCAGCTCGGTCGGGCCGACGGGTAACCGTCTCCATTGCTCTGACCCCACGGCCGACACGCTAGCGGACCGCGCCGAACGCTCCAGCTCGTTCGTGACATTCGTCACTACAGCCAGCAGGTCCAGGAGGCCAGACTCCCGTTGGGGTCACGACAACCAACAGAAAAGGGGTGACGCGTGAAGGACGATCGCGTCTTGCAGATGGTCGCACAGCGGCTAGCCACGATGCCCGCGCCGGACACCAGCCGGGCGATCATCGACGTCGAGCGGAACCATCCGGTCCTCGGCACACCGGCGATCGCCTTCTGGGGCGGGGCCACACTCGTCGCGGCGTTCTACGACGCAGGAAGGCAGGCAGGTTGATGTCCGTCCAGATGAAGATCGCCGAGATCCTCGACGAGACCGAGTGGGACACGGACAACGCGTCCATTGAGCCAACCCCTCGGCGGCCAGAACTCGGTCTTCCGGCCGTCGTCGCGACGCTCGGCGTCGCGAACGCCCTGGTGGCGGCCTACAACAAGGGCAAGGCCGACTGCGGCGGTTGACGTTCGTCGTCCAGGGCGACCCCGCTCGGTCAGGGTCGCCCTGGACGATCTCCACGGCACCGGTTTTCCGCGGATGTGTCGGCCAGGGTCGAGTATTTGACGTTCATGAACAGTAAAGGTGAAATCGAGACTCATGTCAAGGCTTCCATCGTCACGGGCGAGGATCGTCGCTCCCCGGGCGACCGAACGGACCGTCGGCTCGACGCTGTACCGATCCGAGGTGATCGGAGCGGTCCCCGCACTGCTCGCCAGCGCTGAGACTCTCTACAACTCGGCCCGTCGAGCGCCGACGCTCACGGACTGGAGCATCTCCCGCCAGACCTATGCCGGAGCCCCTCGGATCGTGCGGGCCGGACTCGACCTGGTCGCTCGCGACCGTGTCAACACGGCGATGCACGTGATCAGGGTGGTCTCGAACGCGACGTTGCTCGTCGCTCCTCCGAAGTGGCGGCTCGTCAGGGCTGCTGCGAGTCTCGCCAGCGGCTTGAGCACGGCGCTCCTCTCGCCGCGCGAGCGGTACGGAAGCGACGGCGCTGACCAGGCCACCG
This sequence comes from Curtobacterium sp. MWU13-2055, assembly GCF_023242305.1. Classification (NCBI taxonomy): domain Bacteria; kingdom Bacillati; phylum Actinomycetota; class Actinomycetes; order Micrococcales; family Microbacteriaceae; genus Curtobacterium; species Curtobacterium sp. MWU13-2055. Next base: position 489,324 of record NZ_JALLIO010000002.1, on the reverse strand, counting down.
CAGTGGTCCAGATCAGCAACGGCGTGGCACGCCTCGGACAGACGAGACCACGGGTCGTCGACGCGGCCGTCTGGAACGTCTCGCTCCAGTCCTGCTTGTCGTACACCGCGGCCGGCTGGATCAAGCTCGCAGGTGGGTCCTGGCGGGATGGGAGTGCCGTCACCGACATCCTGCGGACTCGTGCTTACGGGAACGAGCGCATGTGGCGACTGCTGGACCAGCATCCGGCCATCGGACGCGCGCTGACCTGGACGGTCCTCGGCTTCGAGTGTGCCTTCCCGGTGGTCTACGTCCTCCCGCCAGCTGCCGTCCGAGGCCTCATGACTGGTGCCCTGGGCTTCCACCTCGTCAACGGACACGCTATGGGGCTGTGGCGCTTCGTCTTCGCGTTCGCCAGCATGCACCCGCACCTGACGGCCACGACTAAGGACCGGCGCACGGGGATGTCGACGGCCACTCCGGTGATGGCGGTCGCAGCGACCGGTGGTGCGATGGCCGTGTCGGTGATCGCATCGATCCTCCGCCGTCAGCGGGTGCGGAACCAGACCACGATGCAGGTGGACTCCGGCGCGCGGCTCGGGGTCGAAGTGGTGCCGGGCGACGACTCCAAGCCCATCGTCGTGTTCGAGAGCGGGCTCCTTGGGCTGCCGGAGCACTACGCCTGGCTCCGCCGATCACTCCACGAGGCCGGGTACGCCACCGTCGCGTACTGTCGTCCGGGCTACGGAGCAAGCGGTGATGCCGACGGCGGGGATGTGTCCGTGTCGCGAGCAGCCACGAACCTCGCTGCCCTGGTTCGCTCCGTCCGCTCGGACCATCCAGGCGTCGTCCTCGTCGGGCACTCCCTCGGCGGCGAGATCGTGCGGCGGGTCGCCGAGACATCGGATGCGATCGCGGGCGTGGTCTACCTCGATCCCACGCACCCGGATCAGCTGAGTCGTTCCGAAGCGCAGCGAGCGACCGTGCGCGACTTCTCTGACAACCTCGCGTCGTTCGACATCTCGACCCGGTTGTCCCTCGGGACCTTCCTCACCGTCCCGGCGTGGATTCGCACGCTCCCGTCCGACGCTCAGGCGCGGGCTGCCGACCAATTCCGGGACGGCCGGCTCTGGAACGCGGGTCGGAAGGAGTGGACCGCGATGCGACACGACCTCGCGCAGGGTGCCCCGGTGGGGCCGAACGCATCGGTGGCGGCGCTACTGGTGAGCGCAGGGCGGACGCTCCAGGGTGATCCGGACATCCTCGCGCTGCACAACGAGATCATCGACGCGCACACCGGAAACGCCCTCGTGCGGAACGTGGTCATCGACGACGTGACACATGACTCGATGTTGACGAATCCTGACCACGCAGCGCGACTCGCACAGACGCTCCGCGCGTTCCTCGACGACCTCGGACCAGGCGGCGCGTACACCGTGGTCCGCGGCGACGGAGCGCGATCCGGTTCCGGGTTCCGTCCGGAGTCGCACGAGGAGGCAGCCGCATGATCGCCCCGATGGCGTTCGGGGCGCATCTCGCCGCGACGGTCTTCACGCAGCTGCCGGGCAACGGGTTCGGTCGAGTCCGCGAAGTCGATCTGTTCGCGCTCGTACCGAGTTGGAGGTTCTTCGCGCCCAAGCCCGCCACGACCGACTACCACCTCTTCGCTCGCGGGCTCGTCGCCGGAGGATCGACGACCAGCTGGATCGACCTCCACCCACCGGTAGATCGGACGTTGCGGCACGCGGTCTGGTTTCCCGAGCACCGGGTGCAGAAGGCCGTCTTCGACGTCATGACCGATCTGCTCAGTGTGTTCCGCTCCGTGGATGGGCTCTCGGTCAATGAGCAACCGCCCTATCGAGTGCTCGAGGGCTACGTGCGACGCCTCGCGGACGTCCGCCCAGAACTGGCGGCGTCCGACGATGTCCAGTTCTGCATCGCCACGAGTACGGGCTTCGATGAGTCGATCGACCCCGCGGTGCTGTTCGTGTCTCGGCGGATACCCGTCACCGAGCCTGCCGACGCTGCAGCGGTGCGCGCATGACCGACGTGACCGACTACGGGGCACAGTTCGCTGACATCTACGACGACCTCATCCCGAGAGCGTCGTTCACCGAAGACATGGTGCGGTGGGTGCTCGCGCTCGTCGACGAGGCGACTCCGTCCGTGCTCGAGTTGGGTGTCGGGACCGGACGCGTGCTCGTGCCGCTCGCTCGTGTCCTCCGCGAGCGAGGTTCGAACGCCTCGCTGGTCGGGGTCGATGCGTCCTCCGAGATGCTCGCGCGTCTCGACGCCACCGCACTCGGCCTGGACGTGTGCGGCATCACGGCCGACATCCGGGCGTTCCGGACTGAGGAACGGTTCGACATGGTGCTCTGTGTCTGCAACACCATCGGGATGAGCATCGATCCCGGTGCGGAGGCCGAGGTGTTCCTGACTGCCGCAGCCGCGCTGCGGCAGGGCGGGGTGCTGGTCGTCGAGACACAGAACGCAGAGCTTGTCCGCGGGTTCTTCGGCCCGGATGGCCCGGGCGCCGTCTTCGCGCCGTACCCCGGGCGCACACGTGGCTTGGTCTCGTTCGGCTCGGTCGTCGATGACGTCTTCCACGCCGACCAGGTCTGGATCGACGGAGACCGCCTGATCCGACGAAGCGAATCGGTCCGCCTGGCCGACGTCGCCGACCTGGTCCGGTGGGCAGATGCCGCAGGGCTGCGGCTCGAGGGCCACTACACCGATCTCAGCGGACAGCCGGCCGACCGGCCGTCCGTACACGACGTCCTCGTGTTCCGGGCTCACTGACCCCACCGGGCGAGGGCGAGGGGCCGAGCCGCCCGGCTCGGCCCCGCCACCGGTCCGGCGCTTCGTGCCGGACGCCGATCCACTGAACACAAGGAGAACACGATGACATTGATCGAGAGCATCACCGAGCAGGCCAGCGTTCACGAAGCGAGAACCTCCCGAGACCGCGCAGCGTTGGTCGACTCGTCCGCAGACGTCGTGATGGGAACGCCGACGTTCTTCTTGGCCGGTGTCGGCGTTGCGCAACTGATTGTCACCACGCTCGACTGAGTACGCCACGACCGGGCGGTCCGAGTGGGTCCGTCCGGTCGTCCGGTCGATCATTCGCTGTGCCGTCTCAGGTGGAATGTGGTTCTGCGATGGTCCGCAGCACGGTCAGATGATGCTCGAAGGCGTCGCGCCCGTCGTCCGTGATCGCGAGCCAGCTCCGTGTACTGCGTCCGACCCGCAACCGACGAACCCTGACGAAGCCGGCGTCCCGGAGGACGGTGGCGGCCTGCGACAGTGTGGAGTCACTGACTTCGAGGGCATTGCGGACCGCGCTGAACTCGGCTTCGTCGACCGTGCGGAGCAGGGCCAGCAGCGAGAACCGAACCGGTGAGTGCACCCGGTCGTCGAGCTCGTGCCGTGGGTGCGGCCCCGGTGTCATCGGCGATGCGGCCGTGCGAGCACCGCAGCCACGATGAGGGGTGCGGCGACGACCAACGACGTCGCACCCCAGGCCGCCACTGAAGCGGGGGTGTCGAGGCCTCGCAGTAGCAGGGCTTCGAGTGGCGCGACGGCGAGCAGATACAGGATGCCGGTGGTCACCCAGGCTGCTGTCATGAGCCTGTTGCCGCCTCGTGGCACGACGCGTCGAGTAGCGGCCACAAGCCAGAGTGCGACTACGACCGCTGCTGCGATGACGAGGCTGGGGAGTCGGGGGGTGCCCAGTCCTTCGACGAGGAACACGAACGCAGCGACGACCACGGCACTGCACAGGAACACCGGGGACTGCCATCCGCGGCCGTGTCCGAGGCGGGCTTCGGGTCCGGAGGATCGATCGAGAGCACTCATGTTCATAGATCCTAAACGTGTAATCGGGTCAGGACCTGATGTCCCAGCGGAACACCAGCTTCGCGACGAACCCGCCGAGTGCCACCCAGCTGAACGTGGGCAGCAGGAACAGCCAGGTCGCCCCGAGGTCCCCGGTCCACGACGCCTCGGCGAGCAGCGCGATTCCCCCACCGGGGAGCCACCCGGCGATCGGTTGGTCCGACATGAGGGCCCACACGGCCACGACGATGGTGCCCATGAACACCGGGAGGCACGTGTACTGCGCGCTCTCCGGCGAACCGGTCACTCCCGCAGTGGCCATCGCGAGGGCAATGAACATCGCCTCAGCGGCGATGACCGTGACGCCGAGCAACCACGGGTGCGCGAGCGGATCGCCCGTGGTCGCGCCCAGCACGATCAGGACTAACGCGAGCTGGACGAGGTTGACGACCACGATGGGGAGCGTCATCCCGAGCAGGATGTGCACATCGGACGGCACGGTGCTCCGGAGGCGCTTCAAGAAGTGGGTCTGCCGTCGTGCCGCAAGCGTCGTGGTGGACACGGAGTAAGTACCCATCGCGCTGAGACCGACCACGATGCACGCACTCGCGTACGCGGCTGAGCCGTTGCGCGCTCCGGAGAACACGAAGAACGCGCCGAACGCGATCGGCAGGAGCACTGCACTCGCGAGGACAGTCCGGTTCCGGAGCAACATGAGCAGCTCGGCGCGGGCGATGGCGGTCACTGGTCGGTCTCCGCCCCGGGCTGGTCGCGACCGAGCCGGTCGAACACGGCCTCGAGCCGTGGTGCGGCCGTCGTGAGGTCCGCGACGCTTGCGCCGGTCCGGTCTGACCATGCGAAGACCGCTCGCACGGTCGACTGGACGTCGCCTGTCCGGATCGTCATGCGGCCGTCGTGGTCGCGGACGGCTTCGAGGTCCATGATCGCGGATCCCGAATCCGTCCGGAACGAAACGGCGCCAATCTCTTGCGCGAGGATCTCGCTCGCGCTGCCGTCCGAGACGATTCCGCCTGCGTGCATGAGGACGATGCGGTCAGCGTGCCGTTCTGCTTCTTCGAGGTAGTGCGTGGAGACCACGACCGTCGTCCCCTGTGCGCGGAGGCTGTCGATGTGTGCCCAGATCCCGGACCGTGCTGTCGGGTCCAGCCCAGTCGTCGGTTCATCGAGAAGCAGGAGCTCCGGTTCGCCCCACACGGCAGCGGCGAGGTCGAGTCGTCGGCGCTCTCCGCCGGAGAGTGACTTCACCGGACGACGAGCATGGTCGGTCAGGCCGACGAGGTCGAGCACACGGCCCAGCTCGTCGTGTCTACCGGAGACCTCGCCGAGTACTCGGAGGCACTGCGTGACGGAGAGGTCCGGGGAGGTGCCGCCTTCTTGGAGCACGACGCCCGTCCGGCGGTGCACCTGCCGGCGGTCCCGAGGGTCGAGGCCGAACACCCGGACCGATCCCTGGTCCGGGGTGGTGTGGCCTTCAAGGACGTCGAACAAGGTCGACTTCCCTGCTCCGTTCGTGCCGAGCACGGCTGTCACTTGGCCGGCGGGGACGTCGAGATCGACGTGGCAGAGCACCTGGTTGCCCCCGAAGCGATGGTTGACGCCCCGGGCCTCGATGACGTGGTCCAGTGCAACAGGATGCATGGAGTCAGTCTGTGGCTCGAAGGTGCTCTGGCACAGTGACAGACAGCAGCGTCGCGCATGACAATTGTCAGGTCGCGACGCTAGGCTCGGGCGAACGTCGGCAACACAATGTTAGATATCGGGGGATGTCCATGGCGATAGAGGCTGTTCAGCAGGGTGGACGAGTGGCAGCGGGGCTGCCGAGTGCGGACCCAATGAGACGACTGCACCGCTACACGACGCTCAGCCTCGTCGCTGCACTGGCCCTGACCGCCGTCTCGCTGGCACCGCGAGTCGAGGACATCACCGTGCGGGCGATCTTCCTGATCGGCGCGGCCGTCGCCTCGCTGCTCGCAGTCTGGTGGGACCGCCGCGCTCCGAGCGCGCTCTTCGCCAGCGGAGTGGTGTTGACCGCTCCGCTTTGGGCTGTCGGCGCGCTCGCCGGAGAGGGCCTCGCGGTCATCCCGGTCGCACTGGTCCTCGCGTTCCGTACGCCGCACGTCCGTCAAATGGTCGTCCACGTGGCGGTACTGGTGACGGCGCTGATCGCCGTGCCCACCGTTGTCGCGTCGGCTGACCATGACGGCGGTACCTTCTTCGACATCGCGGTGATCGCGTTCGTCGGCTTCGGTGCCGCCTATGGGGTGGTGCTCCTCAACGGCTACGCCTGGCGCCTTGCTTCGGGCATCGCCGCGGCGGGACGGGCGGAAGCCGAGCTCGCTGTCCTTCGAGAGCGCGTTCGGTTCGCGAGTGATCTCCACGACGTGCAGGGACACAGCCTCCACGTGCTCCGGATGCGCCTCGCCACGGCTGAGGTGCTCCTCGAGCGCGATGGCCGAGCGGCTGCGGACGAGCTCCGCGCGGCGTCCGAACTCGTCGAGGACTCGATCCGGATCGGTCGATCGCTCGCCTTCGGGGAGCGCGAGGTCGTGCTCGAACAAGAGGTGACGAACGCGGTGAACCTGTTCGACGCCGCCGCTATCCGATGCGAAGTCGATGCTCGCGGTACCGTGCCGCCCGAGCGGAACAGGCTCTTCGGTCAGCTCGTCCGGGAGAGCGCGACGAACATCCTTCGTCACGCGCAGGCGACGTGGGTGCGGATCGAGATCACCTCCGACAGCGTGCTGGTCGAGAACGACGGTGTGTGTCGGCCAGCTGCTGCGCCGCGAGGGCTCGCGACGCTCGGCGGCCGATTCCGAGCCGATGGCGGTTCGTTCTCGAGTGGCGTCGTCGACGACGTGTTTCGAGTCCGAGGTGTCGTCGCGTGACGACTGTGCTCGTCGCCGAGGACGAAGCGCTCCTGCGTGCGGCGCTCGTGTCGTTCATCGGGCATGCAGAAGGGGTCGACGTGGTCGCCGAGTGCGCGAACGGGGCCGAGGCAGTTGCCGCGCACGCGCGTCTCTCACCGGACGTCGTCGTGCTCGACCTGGAGATGCCGGTCCTCGACGGGCTCGATGCGGCCACGGCGATCCTCGCTGCGCGACCGGACGCAGCCGTGCTCATCGTCACGAAGCACGCTCGACCTGGAGTGCTCCGTCGTGCGTTGCGTGCTGGTGTCCGCGGGTTCCTCTCCAAGGACGTCGGACCAGCCAAGCTCCTCGAGGTGGTGGAAGAGCTCGCGGCGGGCCGGCGCTACGTGGACCCCGACATCACCGCGGCGGCGATGTCGGACGACAGCCCGCTCACCGATCGCGAGTCGGAGCTGCTCGAGTTGACCGAGCTCGGGATGAGCGTCCGCGAGATGGCGGCAGCCTTGCACCTCGCGCCGGGCACCGTCCGGAACTACCTCTCGACGGCCATGGCGAAGACCGGGACCTCGTCTCGTCTGTCCGCGGCGCGCTCGGCGCGCGCGCGGGGCTGGGCCTGACCTGACCCGACCTGAGTACGGGTGCATCGCGCTGCGTTGGGCGGTCGGTGCGCGGCCGGAGTAGGTTCCCGCCATCGAGCAGGGGAGTCACCATGCAGTTCCTCGTCAACGTCATCGACGACGGGCAGGCCGACGCCGCCGGTCGCACGGAGTCCGCCACCCAGGCCGAGGCCACTGCGGTCGATGCCCTGAACGAACGCCTGGGCGACGCCGTCGTGTTCGCCGCCGGGGTGTCCGCCCCCGCCGACGGCACCGTCGTCGACGCCCGTGGCGGCGGTTCGGACACCACGCCCGGACTGGTGGCCGACAGCTCCGAGTTCGTCGCGGGGTTCTGGGTCATGGAGCTGCCGGATGCCGAGACGGCGCTCCGTGTGGCGCACGAGGCGTCGCAGGCGTGCAACCGGAAGATCGAGCTGCGTCCGCTGCTGTGACGGCGGCGTCACCGTGCGGAGGGCCTCCGCGCCTGCCGACCACGGCGGGCACGGCGCTCGCCGCAGTGACGAGCGCCCCGACCACGAACGTCACCGCGTAGCCCGCCGTGCCGACGAGTGCGCCCGACGCCGCCGCTCCCACGGCCTGCCCGAGCACGAGCGCGACGAAGAGCACCGACGTCCCCGCCGACGACCGCGCAGCGTCGAGTTCGGTCGTCCAGGCGATCAACGCGCCGGTCGCCGCCGTGTAGCCCCAACCGAACACCGCACACGCCAGCATCGCCACCGCCGTGGACTGCGGCGCGGTACCGAGCGTGACGACGGCCACCGCCACGGCGCCCGCGGTCACCGCCCAGAGCGTCCGTGCGCGGAGGCTGCTCGTCCACCGAGCCGTCACGGCGACCGCAGCACCGCCGACCCCGAGCGCGATCCACGCCGACACCGACACCACGACGGGCGCGCCCGCGTCGACCAGCGCGGAGCGGCCGTAGGTCCACACGACCGCCGATCCGGCACCGAAGAGCAGCGCGAGCGCGATGACCCGTCGGTGCGCCGCGAACCACGCCGTCGCGGGTGCGGCTGGCAGGTCACCGCCAGACCCGCTCCCACGGGACACCACCAGCAGCACGACGCCGACGACGAGTGCGAAGACCCCGGACCACGCCCAGGCCGTCCGCCAGTCCGGCAGGAGCACGAGTGCGAGCGCCCCGGCGGCGATCAGTCCCGGACCGGTCCCTGAGTTGACGACCGCCTGCGCCGTCCCCTGCGCGGACCCCGGCACCGTGCGCGACACGAGCCGCACGAGAGCTGGTGAGGCAAGTCCGGCCCCGGTCGAGGCGACCACCGCGGCGATCCCGAAGGACCACGGCCCCGCCGCCGCTGCCATCGCGAGCGCACCGACCCCGGCGACCCCGGCGGCTGCGGCGACGAGCACCCGGGGGACGCGTGCGGCGACCAGGAACCCGACCACCGCGCCGACGCAGTACATCGCCGAGGCCCCCGAGGAGACCCACCCGGCGGCGTCCGGGCGCAGGCCGAGGTCACGTTGGACGTCGGGCAGGAAGAGGCCGAACGCCAGGCGCACCAGCCCGTACGTCGCGGCGATCAGCGCCAGCCCGCTGCCGAGGAACACCCACTGTCGTAACGAAAACGATCGTTTCACTTTTGAGAGCCTAGGGTGCTTGCATGGCGATGCGTCCAGGAACCGAGCAGCGGCTGCTCGACGCGGCAGAGGAGCTCTTCTTCACGCGGGGCATCGCCGCCACCCCGATCGACGCCGTGCTCGACCGCGCCGGGATCTCGAGCGCCACGCTCTACCGCGGGTACGCGAGCAAGGAAGCCCTGGTCGCCGCGGCCCTCGATCGCCGGCACGACCACTGGCTCGCCACGTGGGACCGCGCGGTCGAGGCTGCTCCGGACGACCGTGGCCGCCTGCTCGCGGTGTTCGACGCGCTCGACGACTACCGGTCGACCGCCGCCGGCTCGCGCTGGTGCGCGTTCCTCGGGACCGCTGCCGAGTACGCGGACGCCCCAGCCGAGGTGCACGAGGTGCTCGACCGCGAGACGGGTGCGCTCCGGACCCGGCTGACCGAACGTGCCGCGCCCGTCGTCGGCGAGCGCGCCGGGGCCCTGGCTGACCAGCTGTTGCTCGTCGTCTCCGGGTACCTGGCGATGCGCCTGCGCGATCCGTCGGTCGGCACGGCGACGGCGCGCGCGGTCGCCGCGGCGCTCGTCGCAGCAGCCTGACCGCTCGCCGCAGCAGCCTGACCGCTCGTCAGCGCCCCGGGGTTCTCCGACGCTGCGCTGGGTATCTTGCCCGGTGTGCAGCGACTCTCCTCGACCCTCGTGATGAAGCGCGTGACCTCTGACGGAACGGTGCCCCTCGGATGACCCGTTCGCGTGCGTCGACGATCACCCGTCGGTCGCTGCTGATCGGGGGAGTCGGCATCGTCGCCGCGGGTGCAGCCGCCGAGGCGGTGAACCTCGACCTGCTGCCGGGTCGGTCGACGATGTACCGCGTGCTCGGGCTCAACGGTGCCGACGGTACGATCCCCGACGTCGACCCGGTCCCCTCGGTCTCCGGCACCTTCGTGTCGGCTTCCAGGAAGGGGCGCACGGTCGGCTGGACCATCGCCGCTCCGGCGTCGGACACCCCGCTGCCGGTGGCCGTCGCGTTGCACGGCTACGGCGACGACCACTCGGCGTTCTTCGGGCGGGAGCTCGGATGGGACCGGTTCCTCGCGGCGCACATCACGGGTGGCGGCGCTCCGTTCGCGATCGCCTCGATCGACGGCGGCAACCGCTACTGGCACCACCGTTCCGACGGGGACGACCCCGCAGCGATGGTCGTCGACGAGTTCCTGCCCCGGATCGCGCGGCGCGGGTTCGACACCGACCGGCTCGCGCTGACCGGGTACTCGATGGGCGGGTTCGGCGCCCTCCGGCTCGGCGGGGTGCTCGGTGCGTCCCGCGTCCGCGCCGTGTCGGCGATCAGTCCGGCGCTCTGGACGTCAGCAGCGGACACCGCCCGCGGAGCCTTCGACGACGCGGCCGACTTCCGTGCGAACACGGTCCTCGGTCGGCAGCGCGCGCTCGACGGGATCTCGGTCCGTGTCGACTGCGGCAACGGTGACGGGTTCGCTCCGGCGGCGCACGCCTACGTCGACGGTTTCGCGTCGCCGCCCGCCGGGGGTTTCGAGCCCGGCGCCCACACGCACGGCTACTGGCGCCGCCTGGCACCGCAGCAACTCGCCTTCCTCGGCCGTCACCTGGGTCGCTGACCCAACCCGCGCCCTGGGCGGTCGCGGACGCGGACGGGAGGCCCGTGGCGGCCCCGCACCGCGCCTCCAGGCCACCGATCGGTCGCGCCCACGGCCCGTGCCGCGTGGCGAGCAGCGCTCAGGCTCGCCCGCGGTTGCGGCGCCGGATCTCCTTCGGCGCCCGACCAGCGATGAAGGACCTCGCAGGATCGACGAGGAAGCCCTGTCGTAGGGCCTCGCGCCCGACGAGCATCCGGAACCCCATCTGGTCGCGGTTGCTCAGGGTGACCTCGGACACGACGGCGCGCCCGGCCAGGGTGATCGTGGTGAGCACGACGATGCGCTCCTGGGTGTGCCCGGTCGAGCTGCGGATGATGCGCCGGTCGTGCACGTCGCACTCGATCGTGACGGCGTCGGCATCGGTGTCCTGCCACGGGTGCACCGAGAACCGGACCCGGTCGCCCGGGAGTTCTTCGAGGTCGAACGCGTGCAGTGCCGAGCTGCGTGCACCGGTGTCGAGCTTGACCTTGATCCACGGCAGACCGAGGTCCGGCAGGCCGGCCCACTCGCGCCAGCCGGCGACGACGAGCCCGCCGTCGGGGGACTTCGGAGCACGGGCCATGTGCCCATCCTGTCCCATGCGCGACTGTGCCGGTCAGGCGGGCGGGTTCGGCACCATCCGCACTGCGCTCTTCCGCGGCGGCCCGGGCAGCACCGAGACGCCGGCTGCCTCGGCCGCACGTGCTCCGTCGATGACCGCGGTCGCGCCGCCGAGCGACGGTGCCGGCCCCGCGGTTCCGAACAGTGCCCACGCCTCGCCCCCCGGGTCGAACCGCGAGTCGTAGCGGAGCGCATCGACCCGGTCCTTGAACAGCTCGGCCCATGCCTGCGTCACGGCGTAGTCGCCCATGGTCGTGAGTTCGCTCGTGACCCCGAAGCGTGCAGCGCCTGCGCCGCTGACGTGGGCGGAGCTCGCATCGGACGGCGGGGTGATCGTCGAGACGCGGAGGACGGCAGCGTCGGCAGCGCTCACTTCGTTGCGGCGGACCTTCGGGCCGAAGAACTCTCGGACAGCGGTCGAGGCCGCGGCTGCGAAGCAGCACGTGCCGTTCGGTTCCCGGAGGTTGAAGCGGCCGTGGGGGTGGCTGGCGAAGTACCAGGGCGCGAACTCGGCGAGGTGCGCGCGGAACACCTCGGCGGGGAGTCTGCCCCCGTCGGGGAAGCCGGTCAGGTCGAGACCGGCCGGTGGCGCGGTCTGGACGACGTCGGTGCGTACGACCGTGGTCATCCGAGTCGGAACGCTCCGGCGAGTGCGGCGAGACGGACCGCTTCGTCCGCGCGGTCCGTCCGGAGCGCCTGGGCCGGCGTGAGTCCGTCGAGTTCGTCCGCCGGCGCGTTCAACCACACGGCATCGCCCCAGGGGTCGACCCGGTCGGGGTCCAGGCCGGCCAGGACATCGCGCAACCGTGGCAGCAGGATGCCCCGTGCATCGAACTGGAACGACGGGTAGAGCCGGAAGCCGTCGGCTGACAGCACGCAGAGCACGTCGCCGACCTTGGCCTGCGCGTCGAGGGTCTGCCGGCTCATCTGGAACCACTTCCGCAGGCCGGCAGTGTCGTAGAACGGTCCGACGCGCTCGTCGAGCACATCGGCGCCGGGGATGCTGGCGAGCATCCGCTCCGCGACGGCGTCCATCGATCCGTTCACCCGCTCGACCTCGGCGAGATCGATCAGGTCCACGTGCCGCAGGAGCGCGGCCACGAGGCGATCCCGGAGGTCGTCCGCCGCACCGGTGGAGGTGGTGGTCGGTGGCGCGACCGCCTCGGTCGAGGAAGGTCTCCGCGATCGGACACGCCACTCGGACGACGCGGGTCGCCGCGACGTTGACCGTCCGGACCCTGCGAGTCGAGGGGTCCGATTGCTCCGGGTCGCCCGGAGACCGTACTGGTTCTTCATCATTGCGCCTACCGTCCGATCAGTCAATCCAGCGTACCGCACAAGCGTCAAAAGAGTACAACGCGCTCGCTCTCCAAGGCGGTCAGTGGCATCGCGGCGCGGGCGTGCTTGGATGGACCGTCGCCGTCGATCCCACCCCGCGGAGAACCCCTCGATGAAACTCGCCATCCTGTCCCGCGCCCCGCAGGCGTACTCGACCCAGCGCCTCCGTGCTGCGGCGCTCGACCGCGGCCACGACGTCAAGGTGCTGAACACGCTGCGCTTCGCGATCGACCTGTCCGGCGAGGACCCGGACCTGCTGTACCGCGGCAAGCTCCTGTCCGACTACGACGCGGTGCTGCCCCGGATCGGCAACTCGATCACCTACTACGGCACCGCGGTGGTGCGGCAGTTCGAACAGATGGACGTGTACACGCCGAACACCGCGACGGGCATCACGAACTCGCGCGACAAGCTCCGGGCGAACCAGATCCTGTCCCGCCACCACATCGGCATGCCCGCGACGACGTTCGTGAACAGCCGGGCCGACGTCCGCGGCGCGATCGAACGGGTCGGCGGGGCCCCGGTCGTGATCAAGCTGCTCGAGGGCACGCAGGGGATCGGCGTGATCCTGGCGCCGGAGGAGAAGGTCGCCGAGTCGATCGTCGAGACGCTGCACTCGACGAAGCAGAACGTCCTGATCCAGTCGTTCATCTCGGAGAGCCGCGGTCGTGACATCCGCGCGCTCGTCGTCGGCGACCGGGTGGTGGCCGCGATGCGCAGGACGGCGTCGGGGGACGAGTTCCGCTCCAACGTGCACCGTGGCGGCACCGTCGAGAAGGTCACGCTGTCGCCGGAGTACGAGGCGGTCGCGGTCCGGTCGGCGCAGATCATGGGACTCAAGGTCGCCGGTGTCGACATGCTCGAGGGCAACGACGGTCCGCTCGTGATGGAGGTCAACTCGTCACCGGGGCTCGAGGGCATCGAGCGTGCGACGGGTCTGGACGTCGCCGGCGCGATCATCGACTTCATCGGCAACCAGGTGGCCTTCCCCGAGATCGACGTGCGCCAGCGGCTCAGTGTGTCGACGGGCTACGGCGTCGCCGAGCTGCTCGTGCACACCAACGCCGACCTGGTCGGGAAGACGATCAAGGAGTCGGGACTGTGGGACCGGGACATCACCGTGCTGACCCTGCACCGGGGCGCGACCGTCATCCCGAACCCGCGCAGTGGCGTCGAGCTGCAGGCCAGTGACCGGCTGCTCTGCTTCGGCAAGCTCGAGGAGATGCGCTCGATGGTGCCGGACCGTCGACGCCGTCGCAGCAAGATCCGGAAGCTCCCGAAGGACGCCTGACACCGCGCGTCCAGCCGAGCCGGACTGCACACACAGGTGAAATGAGGAAGTATGTGTCGGTGACGATCATGACGGAACGGCCGGTCGACCGGGCAGCGAGCAGTGACCGGGCGCCGAGCAGTGAACCCGAGCAGCCCGGCAACGCCACGGCGAAGCACCACAACGTCTCGCTGCTGTCCGTGGCGACGACGACCGCCGAACGCGTGACGACCTCTGCGGACATCGAAGCGCGGCTGCGCGGCGTGCTCCGCCGCCTCCGTCTGCCGATGGGACTGCTCGAGCGGGTCGCCGGTGTGATCGAGCGCCGCAACTGGGGCGAGGGCCAGACCTTCCAGGACGCCGCCATCGACGCCGGCCGTCGCGCCATGGCCGAGGCGGGGGTGCGTCCGGACGAGATCGGGCTGCTGATCAACACCTCGGTGACCCGTCCGCACCTCGAGCCGTCGGTCGCCGTGCGCCTGCACCACGGGCTCGGTCTGCCGTCGTCCGCGATCAACTTCGACATCGCGAACGCCTGCCTGGGGTTCGTCAACGCCATGAGCGTCGCCGCGGGCATGATCGACTCCGGTCAGATCAAGTACGCGCTCGTCGTCGACGGCGAGGACGCCGACCAGGTGCAGCTCAACACCATCGACCGCCTAAACCAGGGCGGTCGGAACCGCAAGGACTTCATGAGCGAGTTCGCGAGCCTGACCCTCGGGTCCGGTGCCGCGGCCGCCGTGCTCGGCCCGGCGGACCTGCACCCCGAAGGACACCGGATCGTCGGCGGCGTCACCCGCGCGGCGACCCAGTGGTACGACCTGTGCGTCGGCAGCGTGGACGGCATGTTCACGGACGCCAAGATGCTGCTCAAGGGCGGCATGGAGCTCGTCGTCGCGGCCTGGACCGAGGCCCGTGCCCACTTCGACTGGGCCGACATGGACCGTTACGTCCTGCACCAGGTCTCCGACGTGCACACCAACGCGTTCGTCGAGGCCATCGGCATCCCGCGCGACAAGGTCCCCACCACCTACCAGCGCTTCGGCAACGTCGGCCCGGCGTCGATCCCGATCACCCTGGCCGACGAGGTCGAGTCCGGCGGCATCCGCCGCGGTGACCGCGTGTTCCTGGGCGGCGTCGGTTCCGGCATCAACACGGCGATGATGGAACTCCACTGGTGAGGTCCCGGCTGCCCCGCGTCGCGGCGAGCACGGCTCCGGCGACGCAGCCGCCCTCCCTGCCCGGACTCGACCCGGCCTGGTCACGCTTGGTCACGGTCCCCGCGTGGTCTGCAGAGCGGACGGGAGGCACGGATCGCGCCGCGCGCACCTGGCACCTCCTCGACACGGCCGGGTCCCTGGCCGCGCTCGGTGTGGAACCGGTCGGCACCATCCTGTGCGTGCACGGCAACCCCACGTGGTCGTACCTGTGGCGGTCGGTGCTCCGCACCTCGCTCGAGGTCGCACAGGCCGATGGCCCGGCCTGGCGCGTGGTCGCCGTCGACCAGCTCGACATGGGCTTCTCGGAGCGCACCGGGGTGGAACGGGGGCTGCCGCAGCGCGTCGCGGACCTCGGCGCCCTGACCGACGAACTCGGGCTGACCGGCCCGGTCGTCACCCTCGGCCACGACTGGGGCGGAGTCGTGTCGCTCGGCTGGGCGGTCGACCACCCCGAGGTCCTGGCTGCCGTGATGACGTGCAACACCGCCGTGCGCCAGCCCGACGACGCCCCGATCCCCGCGCCGCTGCGGCTCGCCCTGGGCCCGGGGCTGCTCGGCCGCGCGACCGTCGTGACGCCGGCGTTCCTCGAGACGACGCTCGGCATCGCGCACCCGAAGCTCGACCGTGCCGTGGCCGACGGCTACCGTGCCCCCTACCGCGGTGCCGCACGTCGTGGCGGGATCGGTGGGTTCGTGGCGGACATCCCCGTCGACGCCCGGCACCGGAGTGCACCCGAGCTCGACCGGATCGCTGCCGGGGTCGCTGCGCTCGAGGTCCCGGCGCTGCTGCTCTGGGGTCCCCGCGACCCGGTGTTCCTGGAGCGCTACCTCGACGACCTGTCCGAGCGGCTGCCGCAGGCCGACGTGCACCGCTTCGAGGGTGCCGGCCACCTGCTGCCCGACGACGCCGACGTGGCGGGCGCGGTGTTCGACTGGATCGGCGACCGTCGGCCGGACGGACACGTGCCTGCTCCAGCCGAGAAGGGCCTCCCGGTCGACGTCGACCAGTCGACCGACGTGAGCCGCCCCCTCGGCGCCGCGCTCGAGGACCTGCGCGACAGCGACGAACCCGCCCTGGTGGAGATGGCCGCGGCCGGCGGCCCCCGGACGATCACGTGGCGTCTGCTCGCCCGTCGGGTGGACGAGATCGCCGCCGGGCTGGACGACCTCGGTGTCCGGAGCGGTGACCGTGTCTCGCTCCTCGTCACCCCGGGAGCCGACCTGACGGCCGTCCTGTACGCCTGCGTGCGGATCGGCGCGGTCGTCGTGGTGGCGGATGCCGGACTGGGGCTGCGCGGTCTGACCCGTGCGGTCCGCGGAGCTCGGCCCGACTGGATCATCGGCGCGCTGCCCGGCCTCGGAGCCGCTCGTGCACTCGGCTGGCCGGGTCGGCGCATCGCGACCGTCCCGCTGCCCGCACCCGCACGGCGTGCGCTGCGCGTCGAGCACACGCTCGTCGACGTCGCCCGGAGGGGCGCCCGTCGGCTCGCGCACGGTTCCGCGCTGCCCACGGTGCCGGCGTCCGACGCTCCGGCCGCGATCCTGTTCACCTCCGGGTCGACCGGACCGGCGAAGGGCGTCGTCTACACGCACGGACAGCTCGGTGCCGTCCGCGACGTCCTGGCGGCCCAGTACGACATCGGTGTCGGCACCGGCCTGGTCGCGGGCTTCGCACCCTTCGCGCTGCTCGGACCGGCCCTCGGGGCCCGGTCGGTGGCGCCGGACATGGACGTCACCGCGCCCCGGACCCTGACGGCGCGCGCCGTCGCGGCCTCGGTGGCCGCGGCCGACGCGACCGTGGTCTTCCTGTCTCCGGCGGCACTGGCGAACGTCGTGGCGACGGCATCGGTGCTGACCGACGCCGACCGTGCGGCACTCGCGCGCGTCCGGTTGTTCCTGTCGGCGGGCGCCCCGGTGTCGGCCGCGCTGCTGACCGCGGCGACCGAGCTGATGCCGAACGCGAGTGCGCACACCCCCTACGGCATGACCGAGGGGCTGCTCATGACCGACGTCGACCTGGACGGCGTCCGTTCGGCGGCGGCCTCGGACGACGAGGGCATCTGCGTCGGACTCCCGGCGGCGAACGTGCGGGTGCGGATCGCGCCGCTCGACGCCGCGGGTGCCGCGACCGGTGCGCTGACCGACGCGGCGGGCGTCACCGGCGAGATCGTCGTCGTGGCACCGCACGTGCGCGACCACTACGACCGGCTCTGGCGGACGAACCGCGTCGCGCGGCTCGGCGTCGAGGACCCGCGCGGACACCGCACCGGTGACGTCGGACACCTGGACGCCTCCGGCCGCCTCTGGGTCGAGGGGCGGATGCAGCACGTGCTCACCACCCCGGACGGTGTCGTCACCCCGGTCGGACCGGAGCAGCGCATCGAAGGCGTACCCGGAGTCGGCCGTGCCGGCGTCGCGGGGATCGGCCCGAGCGGGACGCAGCAGGTCGTGGCCGTCGTCGAGACCACCGGCGGGCGACGTGCCCGACGGCCTGCCCTGGCTCCGCCGGCGTTGGCCGCTTCGGTCCGTGCAGCGGCCGGGGTCCCGCTCGCAGCGGTGCTGACCGTGCCCGTGCTGCCGACCGACATCCGGCACAACTCGAAGGTCGACCGCGCCCGGCTGTCCCGCTGGGCGACCGCGGTGCTGTCGGGTGGACGGATGGTCCGCCCGTGACCGGCGTGGTCGGCGCGTTCTCACGCGTTCAGCGACACTTCACGGGCCGTCGGACGCGCGACTTGTCGCTCAGCGCAAATCTCCGACCCGCCTCGGTGCTGTCCGGTGGACGGATGGGCCGCCCGTGACGGTCCTGGTCACCGGCGCCAGCGGGTTCCTCGGTCGGGCGACCGCCGCAGCCGTGCGAGACGCCGGGCACGAGGTCCGCACGTTCCAGCGACGGCCGTCCGGGGTCGCGGGCGTGCAGGACGTCGCCGGTTCGATGACCGATGCCGCCGCGGTGGCACGCGCGGTCGAGGGGGTCGACGCCGTCGTGCACCTCGCCGCGAAGGTCTCCCTGGCCGGTGACCCGGCCGACTTCGTCCGCGTGAACGTCGACGGTACCCGAGCACTCGTCGATGCCGCACGTCGTGCCGGCGCCCGGCGGTTCGTGTTCGTCTCGTCGCCGTCGGTCGCGCACACCGGCTCGTCGCTCGTCGGCGCCGGAGCCGGTGTCGCCGAACCGCAGCACGCTCGTGGCGACTACGCCCGCACGAAGGCCGCGGCCGAACTCCTCGCGCTGGACGCCGACGCTCCGGGGTTCGCCGTCGTCGCCGTCCGCCCGCACCTGGTGTGGGGGCCGGGGGACACGCAGCTGATCGGCCGGATCGTCGAGCGGGCACGGGCCGGGCGACTCCCACTGCTCGACTCCGGTGCCGCTCTGATCGACACCCTGTACGTCGACAACGCCGCGTCGGCCATGGTCGCGGCGCTCGAGCACGCGGCCGACGACGACGTGCACGGCAACGCCTACGTCGTCACGAACGGCGAACCCCGGCCCGTCGCGGACCTGCTCGCCGGGATCTGCGCGGCCTCGGGTGTGCCTGCACCGCGGTGGCACGTGCCGGCTGTCGTGGCCCGGGCCGCGGGGTCGCTCGTCGAGGCCGTGTGGCGGGTGCGTCCGGGGCAGGACGAGCCGCCGATGACGCGGTTCCTCGCCGAGCAGCTGTCGACGGCGCACTGGTTCGACCAACGCCGCACCCGAGCCGACCTGCAGTGGTCCCCGTCGGTGTCGATCGACGAGGGTCTCGCGCGCTTGGCGGCGGCCGCGGCGGTGGACGGCCCCCGAGTCTCGCGCTGAGCGACAGTTCTCGGACACTGCGCCCCGAGGAGTGTCGCTCAGCCCGAGTCTCGCGCACACGCGAACGCGGCTTGGCGGCGGCTCAGACCTCGTCGGCCGCGACGTAGACCCAGGCCGACAGACCCGAGGTGAGTTCGACCCGGATGCGCTGGTAGTCAGCGACCTCGTAGTCGTCGACCGCGCCGAGCTGCCACTCGTAGCCGAGGGTCAGGGCGACACCTTCGACGACGTCGTCCGGTGCACCCCGGCGGAGGATCGGGTGCAGGTCGGAACCGCTCGTCCGGACCACCTCGGGGTCGGTGATCGCCACCCAGTCGAGCCGCCACCCGGGCAGGGTGTCCGGGTGGTCGGGACGTGGCCGCCGAACAGCGACTCCTGGACGAGCGGCTGCCGCAGCGTGCCGTACGAGAACACCCGGTGCGTGGTGCCGGGCCACGGCGCGGGGCGCCGGATCGGCTTCGGGCCGATCGTCGGGGTCGACGTCCACACGAGTGCGCCGGCGACGCCGGTCAGTCCGAGGTGGAGCAGCCCGACGACGCCGAGCACGCTTCCCCAGACGATGCCGGAGGTGTCACCGGGGCAGGCTTCCCAGAACTCGTCCTCGGACGAGCCGCACATCGCGTGTCCGTTCGCGACGCCGACGGCGATCGCGATGATGCCGACGACGAGACAGACGAGCGCGAACGCGCCGAGACCGATGACCCAGCGCTGGCCGGGGGAGAGACGCTTCACGTCGCGAGGGTAGCGGACGCGGGGCCCGGATCACGCGCGCCGATCGGCAGAGGTGATCCGGGCCTCCAGGTCGTCAGCTGTGCCGCTTGGCGGCCTTGGCGATCTTCTTGCCCAGCTTCTTGCGGGCCTTGCGGGCGTGCGGGTCGTTCCAGGCCTTGCGGACGGTCTCGCCCTTGGACGTCTTGATGACCGGACGGTTCGCGCGGGAGCCGAACCAGAACCCGATCAGGACGATCAGGCCGATGACGATGATGCGGTTGCGCATGGTGGGACTCCTTGGTCGGTGGTGCAGGTGCCGGCGGATCAGCCGGTGAAGCGTTGCCAGAGCTCGGTGACGATCGGCCACACGTCCCCGGCGCGGTCGGCGGACCCGACGGCCACCAGGACCACGGGGACGATCGTGACGGCGATGCTCACCAGGACGGCGAGCACGACCGAGATCGTCGCCGTCGTGGTGTGCCGACGGGTGAGGGCCATCGCGAGGAGCGCCAGCACGACGATCAGCCCGAGGACCGCGACGACCGTGACCCGCACGAACGGGAACGGCACGAGGCCGGCGGTGGTGGCGGTGACGCCGCCGAGGAACCCGACCAGGGGCAGGAACGCCCCGAGCAGGACCCCGGCGACCAGGACCACGCCGATGCCACCGGCGATCCACACACCGCGCGGCCGGGGCTGACGGGTGCGGGGCCGACGACCGCCGGACCAGGCGGTGGTCACGGTCGGTCCGTGGTCGGGTCGGTCGGCTGGTCGGCGTCGCGGGCTGCTGCCCGCGCTGCCTCGCTGGCGTCGGCTGCGGCGTCGGCGGCGTCCTGCGCGGCGTCCTCGGCGGAGTCGGCGGCGCGCACGGCGGCATCGGCAGCCGTCTCGGAGGCCACGACGGGGGTCGCAATGTCCTCGTCGACGACGGCCGCACGTGCGCTGCTGGCCGCGTCGCGCGCGGTGTCGGCAGCGTCCCGAGCGCCCTCGGACGCACGGTCGAGCGCATCGGACGCGGCTTCGTGCACACGGCCGGCGGTGGCGGTCGTCGCGTCCACGGCCTGTTCTGCGGCGTCCGCGGTGACGTCGGCCGCACGCTTCGTGGCGTCCGCGGCCTGGTCAGCGGCCTGCTTGGTGGCCTCAGCGGTGGCCGAGGCAGCACGCTTGGCGGTGTCGACCGTCGCGTCGGCGGCACGCTTGGTGGCGTCGGCGGTGACCTCGGCTGCCTGCTTCGTGACGTCGGCGGTGGCGTCGGCGGCGCGCTTGGTCGCCTCGGCCGTCGCGTCGGCCGCCTGCTTCGTGGCGTCGACGGTCGCCGTCGCCACGCGCTTCGTGGTCTCGCTCGTCGCCTTGGCGGCATCCTGCACGGCATCGCCGACGGCGGTGGCCGCACGCTCGACGGGCGAGGGCTCGTCGTCGAACGGCCCGTGCACGTCGAGGACGCGGACGTCCACGGTCGTCGGCGCGGATGCGACCTGGCCGGCTGCTGCAGCGACCTGTCGTTTCACCTCGTCGGCGACCTCGCGGACGTTCTGCGGATAGGTCACGATGACGGAGACCTGCACCGCGAAGGTGCCGTCCTCGTCGTCGACCTGCACACCGGCGGTCCCGGCGGAGCGGCCGAGCCGCTTCCGCACTTCGTCGGCGGCTCGGGACACGGTCCCGCCGAGGTGGTGCACGCCGGGCACGCCGAGCGCCGTCTCCGCCGCGGTTCGCGCGATGAGCATCGCGGGGGTCGCGTCGTCGGGCAGCGGCTCCGTCAGTTCTGCGGGCAGGGCCACCTCGGTGACCTGCGTGTGCGCATGGGGGTCGTGCTGCATGGTTCCTCCTCGTTCGGGTCCGCGGAACGCATCGGGGCACTCGACGTCGCGAGTGCCCCGACACGAATCGAGCGTCCTAGTTCTTGAAGACGTCCTTGACGTCTTCGCCGGTCTTCTTGACGCTCGCGGAGGCCTGGTCCTTCTGGCCCTCGGCGACCTTGGAGTCGTCGTTCTGGGCCTTGCCCACGGCTTCCTTCGCCTTGCCGGCGAGGTCCTGAGCAGCGTTCTTGATCTTGTCGTCGAGTCCCATGACGGGTCCTTTCATCGGTCGGGCGTTCGCCCGGTGGTGGGTGTTGCGTGGGTCTTCGGTGGGCCGGGAGGCCCGGGGTCGCGTCCGGCTGACGGGTGTCAGTGGACGCGGGTCGACTTCGCGAGCGCCGAACGGGTCCCACCGGTGAGGTGGACCAGGACGGGCACCTGGCGGCCGAGCGTGCGGTCGAGGACCGCGACGGCGCGGTCGACGGCGTCGAGCACCGAGACGGCGTCCCCGCCGCGGCGGACCGCGACGCGGATGCGAGCGGCACGCTGCTTCCGCACCAGGTAGGTGTCGACCCGGGAGCCGACGACGTCGCGGACCCCGGCGAGCTCGTGCTCGACGACGTCGCGGACGAGTGCGACGTTCACCGTGACGGCGTCCTCACCGGAACGCTCGCGGACGGCGACGGACGTGCCGCCCCCGCCGCGGGTGAACACCCAGACCAGGGCGAGCACGATGACGACGGCGCAGGCGGCGGCGACGATCCAGAGCGAGGACGCGGGGACGTCCAGGCTGCTCGGCAGGTCGACGGTGGGCTTGATCGCGTCCTGCACGGCGGGCACGACGCCCGCACCGATCGTGAGACCGACGACGACGGCGACGAGGCCGAGGACGAAGAGGATGATCCGGTTCATGGTCCGGTTGCTCTTGGTCATGCGATGGTCCCCTTCTCGTCGACGCGGACGCGGATGTTCCGGCCGAATCGTTCGTCGAGACCACTGAGGCGGTCGCGGACGGCTGCCTGCACGGCCTGCTCGTCGACCGGGATGCCGGTGACGGGCACGATCCGGACGTCGGTGCGGCGACCGCGGGCGGTGGCCGAGGCGTTGCCCTCGGGGACCCCTGCGGCCGTGCCGGCGGCGTTGGCCGCGGTCGAGGCGACGATGCGGGTGTCGATGACGACGGCGCCACGGTCGTGCTGGACGACGGAACGGTGCTGGCGACCCGGCTTCAGGGCCAGGACGATCAGCACGATGCCCAGGACCACGAGCACGACGGCGATGACCTCGGCGATCGTGACGAACGCGGCATCGGGCTGCAGTGCGGCGTCGACGGCGGTCTGCGGGTCGGCGAGGAGCGGAGGCCGCCCGATCGCCCGCAGGACCGACTCCGTGCCGATCCACGCGGCGACCAGTGCGAGGACCACCAGCGCCACCGCCACTGCGGTCGAGCGGGAGCGGTGCACGCTCCGACGACGGATGCGTCGTTCGACGGAACCGTTGCTCATGATGGTCTCCTACCGGGTTCGGGACTCGCGCTCGCGCACGATCCCGGTGAGTTCGATGTGGGCACTGCCGACGCGGCGGCCGGTGAGTTCACTCACGCGGCGCTTGACCTCGTCGGCGACCTGGGCCGAACGGGCGACGAGGTCGTCGCCCGCGGCGATCGGGCCGGTGACGTCGAGGGCCATCGCTCCGGCCGCGTCTCCGAGACCGACCCTGACCCGCTTGGCGGGGGCGCCGAGCCGTTCGGCTGCGACGGCCCGCGCCAGCGAGGTCAGTGCACGAGCGGTGATCTCGACGCGGCCCGGGACGACGTCCGGGCCGGCGTTCACCGGGAGCTCCGGCGCCCGGTGAGCACGTCGGTCAGGGCGCCACGGTCGATCTTGCCGGTGGCGAGGGCGGCCACGAGGGCCCCGATCGCACCGAAGACGATGACCAGGACGAAGCCCCAGAACCCGAACTGCAGTGCGACGACTGCGAGGACGGCGCCGATGAGGGCACCGATCAGTGTGTTGCTCATGCGACTCGCGCTTCCTTCTTCTCGTCGTTGTCGTTGTCGTCGTCGTCGCCCGGGATGAAGACGTCCTGGACGGTCACGTTGACCTCGGCGACCTCCATGCCGACGATCTGCTCGAGGGCACGTGCGACGCTGCTGCGGACGCCGTCGGCGACCTGCTGGAGCGACACCGGGTACTCGGCGACGATGACGATGTCCGCGGCGACCTGCTTCTCGCCGACCTCGACCTTGACGCCCTGACCGAAGTCGCGCTGGCCGATCGCGTCGCGGAGGGCGCCGATCGCACGGGCAGCGCCGCCGCCGAGCGAGTGCACGCCGTTGACCTCACGGGCCGCGATGCCGGCGACCTTCGACACGACGGTGTCGTCGATGACGGTCTTGCCGGTGACGCCGCTGTTCGAGCCGGCGTGCGAGGTGGCACGGGCCGCAGCGGTGGTTGCCGGGGTGGTGGTGATGGAGTCAGCCATGGTTCGTTCCTTCCGAGTGACCCGCCGGGCGTTCCCAGCGGTTGCTGTTCACGGATGAGACGGGCTGCACCAGAGATTCGTCACACATGACTTTTCGGATTCGGCAGAAATCCAGGAATCCGCGGAAACACGGGGATGTGGCTGTACCCCCTGGCCGTCCGCTCAGGCGGTTTCGCGTGTTCCGTCCGCCGCGTTGCGTTCTGCAGCGGCGCGGATCGCTCGGGCGCACGCCATCGGGGACTCGCCCCGCTCGGCCCGGAAGAGCTGTTGCAGGCGTCGCGGCAGGACCCCGGCGGCGTCGGCGATGTCCTGCAGGGAGAGGTCCTCGGCGGCGTGCTCCTCGATGAACGCGACCGCGCGGCGGACGCGCCACGACGACCGACCGCTGTCGGGGCGTGCGGACAGCGACGTGCGGAGCGTGGCGGCGGGGTCCTCGCCGAACCGCTCGCGGTAGGCGGTGGCGAACCGGCCCGGGTTGGTGAAGCCCCAGCGACGTGCGACCACGGCGACCCCGTCGGCGCCGGGGGCCCGGTCGTCGCCCGCGCGCAGGAGCTCACTCCGGGCGCGGTCGAGCCGGTGCTCGCGCAGGAACCGGTGCGGCGTGGAGTCGAGGGTGCGGGCGAACACGTCCTGCAGTCCCCGCTGGCTGAGCCCGCACGCCGCGGCGATGTCGGACACCGCCGGACGTTCGGCCGCGTGCTGTTCGACGTAGCGGATCGCGTCGCGCAGGCGGTTCGCGACGGGGACGTCGTCGCCGCGGTTGCGGATCGGGAAGGTGTCGAGCACGACGATCGCCAGGCGACGGTTCAAGGCCGTCCGCATCGGACCGACCACGCGGTCGTCCACGAGTGCCGGGCCGAGCTCCCCGATCAGGTGGCGCAGCGGTTCGCGGCGGGCGATGACCTCGTCCTGCTGCTCGAACAGCAGCGGGCCGTCCGGCAGCCGGTAGCCGAGGTCGCGCCCGACGGTCCGCAGGAACGAGTCCGCGATGTGCACCCCGTTGTAGACGGTGCCGTCGGACTCGAAGCGGTACGCCTCGGACGCACTCGCGATGTACGGGCTGCCCGGCTCGACCACGCGTGTGCGGTCGGGGAAGTGCATCTCGAGCCGACCCCTGGTGAGCCAGAAGACCACGTGGTCCTCCCGCGCCCCGATGACCCCGCCCCGTCGACCGCCCTCAGCGCGCATGGTCCGCAGCGTCAGGTCGTCGTCGCCCACCACGGTGTACTCGTACCGGGTGTCGTTCGTCGCGTACGTCTCCGAGGCGAAGTCGGACCCGTGGTACTCCGCCTCGAAGATGTCCGAGTAGTCGGAGCCGTCGCCGTCGGCGAACCGCAGTCTGCGGAAGCCGTTCGTCGCCGGATCGGTCATGGTCGAAATCATGACATCGACGGCACGGCGAGGTGAATACCCTCGTTCGTGTCCGCGCGTCCACCGGAGGGAATACCCTAGGGGGGTACCGTATTGAGGACCGTGGAGGCCACCATGCACGAACACGTCGGGTACATCGGCGACAAGGACGACCTGCTCAAGCGGCTCCGTCGCGCCGAGGGCCAGGTGCGCGGCATCGCCCGCATGGTCGAGGACGAGACGTACTGCATCGACGTCCTCACCCAGATCTCGGCGGCGAACCGGGCGCTCGAACGCGTGGCGCTGTCGCTGCTCGAGGACCACCTCAAGCACTGCGTCGCCGAGGCGGTCGCCGAGGGTGGCGACGCCGCGGACGAGAAGGTCCGCGAAGCCAGCCAGGCCATCGCCCGGCTCGTGCGCTCGTGACCGCCGCCCGCACCCGAACCACAGGAGGAGACACCGTGACCACCGAACTGCTGCTCGTCGAGGGCATGACCTGCGAGCACTGCGTGCTGAGCGTGACCGAGGAACTCACCGAACTCGAGGGGGTGTCCGACGTCGCCGTCGCGCTCGTCCCCGGCGGTGCCTCGTCGGTGACCGTCACCTCGGACGCGCCCGTCGACGCCGATGCGCTCCGCGGCGCGGTCGCCGAGGCGGGGTACGAGGTCGTGCCGTCGTGACGGACGGCATCGTCGAGCTCGACATCACGGGCATGACCTGCGCCTCGTGCGCGAACCGCATCGAACGGAAGCTCGGCAAGCTGCCCGGGGTCACCGCCACCGTCAACTACGCCACCGAGAAGGCGCAGGTGCAGGTCGCGGCCGACGGCACCGCCGACCCCGCTGCCCTCATCGCCGCCGTCGAGTCCGCCGGGTACGGCGCGACCGTGCCCGCCCCGCCGGTCGACACGACAGAGCACTCCGACGCAGAGGACTCGGCTGCCACGCTGCGCCGTCGACTCGTCGTGTCCGCGGTCCTGGCCGTGCCGGTCGTCGTGCTCTCGATGGTGCCGGTCCTGCAGTTCCCGAACTGGCAGTGGCTCGCCCTGACGCTCGCCGCGCCCGTCGCGGTGTGGGGCGCGCTCCCGTTCCACCGCGCCGCGTGGGTGAACGCCCGACACGGTGCCGCGACCATGGACACCCTGGTCAGCGTGGGTGTGCTGGCGGCCTTCGGCTGGTCCCTCTACGCCCTCTTCTTCGGCGACGCCGGCACGACCGGCATGCACATGACGTTCTCGTGGATCGCGACCGACCCCGAGGCGACCGACCTGTACCTCGAGGTCGCCGCGGCCGTCACGGTGTTCATCCTGGCCGGCCGGTACATGGAGGCCCGCGCCAAGAAGCAGTCCGGGGCAGCGCTGCGCGCCCTGCTCGAACTCGGCGCGAAGGAGGCCACAGTGCTGCGCGACGGCGTCGAGCAGCGTGTGCCCGCGTCGGCGCTCGTCGTCGGGGACGTCGTCGTCGTCCGGCCGGGGGAGCGCATCCCCAGCGACGGCCTCGTGCAGGACGGGTCCTCGGCCGTGGACCGCAGCATGGTCACCGGCGAATCCGTCCCCGTCGAGGTCGGACCGGGCGATCGGGTGACCGGCGCGACGATCAACGTCGGCGGCCGGCTCGTGGTCGCCGTCACCCGCGTCGGCGCCGACACCGAGCTCGCCCGGATGGGACGGCTCGTCGAGGACGCGCAGACCGGCAAGGCCGACGTCCAACGCCTGGCCGACCGGGTCTCCGGCGTCTTCGTGCCGATCGTCATCGGGCTCGCCGTGCTGGCGTTCGTCGGCTGGCTCGTGCTCGGCGGCTCGGTCACGGCGGCGTTCACCGCGGCTGTCGCCACGCTCATCATCGCCTGCCCGTGCGCCCTCGGACTCGCGACGCCGACCGCACTGCTCGTCGGCACCGGCCGCGGGTCCCAGCTCGGCATCCTGATCGGTGGTCCGCAGGTGCTCGAACGCACCCGTGGCGTCGACACCATCGTGCTCGACAAGACCGGCACCGTCACCACCGGCGAGATGACCCTGCGCGCCGTGACCTCGACGGACGCGACCCTCGACGCGGACGCCGTGCTCCGGCTCGCCGCCGCCGTCGAGCAGGGTTCCGAACACCCCGTGGCACGTGCGGTCGTGCGGGCCGCGACGGCCAGGCAACTCGACGTCCCGACCGCCGAGCAGTTCGACTCCACCCCCGGCGCCGGCGTGCAGGCCGTCGTGGACGGCGACGTCGTGCTCGTCGGCGGGACCCGCTGGCTCGCAGCGTCCTGGGCGGTCGTCGTGCCCGACGACGCCTCGGCCGCGGTCACCGCCGCCGAGGCCGACGGGGGCACCGCGGTCGTCGTCGCGCGGAACGGCCGCGTGCTGGGCGTCGTGGTCGTCGGCGACACCGTGAAGCCCGAGGCAGCTGACGCGGTCGCGCGCTTCGTGGCCCTCGGCCTGCACCCCGTCCTGCTCACCGGCGACAACGACGGCGCCGCACGGGCCGTCGCCGCACAGGTCGGCATCGACGAGGTGCACGCCCGCGCGACCCCGGCCGGCAAGCTCGACGCCGTCCGGGGCATGCAGGCCGAGGGACGGAGCGTGGCCATGGTCGGTGACGGCGTCAACGACGCTGCGGCGCTCGCCGCGGCCGACCTCGGCATCGCGATGGGGGCCGGCACCGACGCCGCGATCGCGGCCAGTGACATCACGGTCGTGAGCGGTCGGCTCACCGTCGTCGCCGACGCCGTCCGGCTGTCGCGCGCCACGCTCGGCATCATCAAGGGCAACCTGTTCTGGGCGTTCGCGTACAACGTGGCGGCGATCCCGCTCGCGATGGCGGGGCTGCTGAACCCGGTGCTCGCCGGCGCCGCGATGGCGTTCTCGTCGGTCTTCGTCGTGACGAACAGCCTGCGGCTGCGGCGTTTCGCACCCCGGCACTGAGGCCGACCACCCGCCGGACGTGACGCGCGCAGCGAACGCGCCCCGTGCCTCCCGTCCGGCGGTGCGCACCACGGTGCCGACGGCACTACGCTCGAAGACGGTCCGCGACGCACTGGTGCGGTGACCTGCGGGCTGTACGTCTCGAACGTGATCCCAGGAGGACCGAAGTGACCGAATCCGCTCCCGTCGACCCCACATCGACCGAAGGCTGGAAGAAGCTCGACAGCATCGCTGCAGACTTCACCCCTGACCTGCGCGGGTGGTTCGACAGCGCCCCCGGCCGTGCCGAGCAGTACACGTTCCAGGCCGCCGACCTGACCGTGGACCTGTCGAAGGGCCTCGTCACCGAGGACGTCCTCGCCGCCCTGCTGCAGGTCGCGAAGGACACCGGCGTCGCCGAGCGCTTCCAGGCGATGCTCTCCGGCGAGCACATCAACGTCACCGAGGACCGCGCCGTCCTGCACACCGCGCTCCGCCGTCCGAAGGCGACCGAGGGGCTCGTCCCGGCGGCGCCGCTGACCGTCGACGGCCAGGACGTCGACGCCGACGTGCACGCCACGCTCGACAAGGTCTACGCGTTCGCGTCGCAGGTGCGTGACGGCTCGTGGACCGGTGTCACCGGCAAGCGCATCGAGACCGTCGTCAACATCGGAATCGGCGGGTCCGACCTCGGCCCGGTCATGGTCTACGAAGCACTCAAGCCGTACGTGCAGGCCGGGCTCGAAGCCCGCTTCGTGTCGAACATCGACCCCGCGGACATCTACGAGAAGACCGTGGACCTCGACCCCGAGACCACGCTGTTCATCGTCGCGTCGAAGACCTTCGGCACCCTCGAGACCCTGACGAACGCGCGACTCGCACGACAGTGGCTGTGGGAGCGGCTCGGCCTGACCGACGCCGCCGACGACGAAAAGACGAACGCCGTCGCGAAGCACTTCGTCGCCGTCTCCACCGCACTCGACAAGGTCGAGGCCTTCGGCATCGACCCCGAGAACGCCTTCGGGTTCTGGGACTGGGTGGGCGGCCGCTACTCCGTCGACTCCGCGATCGGCACGAGCGTCATCGTCGCGATCGGCCAGGAGAACTGGGAGCAGTTCCTCGCCGGGTTCCACGCCATCGACGAGCACGTCCGCACCACGCCGCTCGAGCAGAACGTCCCGGTCCTGATGGGCCTGCTCAACGTCTGGTACACGAACTTCCTCGGTGCGCAGAGCCACGCGGTCCTGCCGTACACGCAGTACCTGCACCGCTTCGCCGCGTACCTGCAGCAGCTCACCATGGAGTCGAACGGCAAGCGCGTCCGCTGGGACGGCTCGCCCGTCACCACCGAGACCGGCGAGGTCTTCTGGGGCGAGCCCGGCACGAACGGCCAGCACGCGTTCTACCAGCTCATCCACCAGGGCACCCGCCTGATCCCGGCCGACTTCATCACGGTCGCGAACCCGGCCCGTCCGCTCAAGGACGAGACCGGCGACGGCAAGGGCGTCGCACCCGGCACCGACGTGCACACGCTGTTCCTGGCGAACTTCTTCGCGC
The DNA here is from genome assembly GCF_023242305.1 of Curtobacterium sp. MWU13-2055. NCBI lineage: Bacteria > Bacillati > Actinomycetota > Actinomycetes > Micrococcales > Microbacteriaceae > Curtobacterium > Curtobacterium sp. MWU13-2055. Next base: position 459,745 of record NZ_JALLIO010000002.1, on the reverse strand, counting down.
AGACCAAGGCGCTGGCGTTCGGCAAGAGCGCCGACGAGGTCCGTGCCGAGGGCACCACCGACGAGGGGATCGTCGCGGCGCGCACCTTCCCGGGCAACAAGCCGACGACGTCGATCCTGGCGCCGGAGCTCACCCCGAGCGTGCTCGGCCAGCTCATCGCCCTCTACGAGCACATCGTGTTCACCGAGGGCACCATCTGGGGCATCGACTCGTTCGACCAGTGGGGCGTGGAGCTCGGCAAGCAGCTGGCGCTGCAGGTCACGCCCGCCGTCGAGGGTGACCAGGCCGCGCTCGACGCGCAGGACGCCTCCACCAAGGCGCTCATCGCGAAGTACTTGGAGCTGCGCAAGTAGCGACGCACCCACCTGCGAGACGGGAGGCCCGTGGCGGATCCGCCACGGGCCTCCCGTCCGTCTGCCGGTCGCGCTGGCCGCGGGGCGGACCCGAGGCGGTTTTCGCGCTGAGCGACAGTTCACGCGCGGCGCGGCCCGTGAGGTGTCGCTCACCGCGACAGGTCGCCGGCGCCGTGGCCGCCGCGGTCAGCGGGCGAGCGGGTCGAGGTTGAGCGTCGTCCCTTCGTACAGGTGCTGGTCCGTCCCGAACACCTGCACGCCCTCGTTGAGCCAGACGAGCGCCCGCACGCTGATGCCGAAGCGGGCGGCGACGTCGCCGATGAGGTCGTCCGGCGCGACCGTGTACGACCGCGGCGCCCCGCCCGTCGTCGTCGCGGTGACCGGACCGGTCGCGTTCGCCCGGGCACCGGCGTCCTCCGGGTGCACGTTCGTCTGCCGCGCCGGGACGGACCACCGCACGGTCGTCACCGCGAGCACCTTGCCGGCAGCGATCTCGACCGGGACCTCCTGCCCCGGAGCCGCCGCGGAGTAGGTCACCAGCGTGGTGAGGTGCGACGGGTCGACGCCGGAGCCGCTCAGCGGGACGTCCACCGCGGTCGCCGTGCTGGTCGGCCCACCGAGCGTCCGGTCCCCGACGCCGGGGTAGGTCAGGCCGTCGCCGACCGCGCGCGGCAGGTCGAACAGGCCGACCCCGACCGGCACCGGCAGGGTCGAGGTGAAGCCGGAGTACTGGGCGGTGAACGTGTCGTCGCCGACCGCCACCACGCGGAACCGGAAGTGCACGCTGCCCTTCGGTGACGCGACGTCACCCTGCGCGAGGACGGTCCCGGCGGGGATCGGCGTCAGCGTCGGCGCCGGAGCCGCCGACTCGGTGGGTTCCGGCGTCGGCGTGCGGGGGTGCGCCGACGACTCGAGGAGGTCACCCTCCGGATCGGCGTCGGGCGTCGGCGTCGGCGTGGCGGACGAGGTCGGCGTCGTCGCCGGGGTGGACGGGGCGGGGAGGGCTCGGTCCGACCCGCGCAGCAGCGAGCACCCCGACAGTGCCACGGTGGCCGCGACGACGACCCCGATCGCGAGCGTCCGGTTCATGATTCCCCCTCAGCTCGATGCTAACCGCGCGGTGTCCCCGGGGCGAACGCAGCGCCTCCGTCCTGTGTCTGCAGACGTACCGCGGATCCGGCGGAGCGGCGGTCGCCGGTGTCGGTCGGAACGGCTACCGTCGAGGCCATGGAGCGTTCGGAGATCCTCGCCGCGGCTGCCGCCGCGCACGCCGCCCGCATCGCAGAAGAAGGCGGTGACGACGGCGCTGCTCGTGAACGGGCGGAGAGTGTCCGGCGCCGGGCCGACGGCCTCACCGACCGGTACGACACGGTCGAGGGCGCGAGCGAGTCCGCTGCACGCGACGCCGCGCGCCGTCGAGCGGGCGAGGCCGACCGCGCGGCGTCCCGGACCGAGGGCGTGCTGTCCGACTGGCACCGCATGGGCACCCGACGCGGTGTGACGCCGGACGCCCAGGTGCGCACAGCGTGGACGGTCACCGGGGTGCCCGAGCGCGGCGACGCCCGGGCGCTGGCGAACGTCCTGCTCTCGACGGCGGGGCACGCGGGCCGGGTGGCCGATGCCGCGCGACGCAACCCGGCGCTGTCCGGTGCCGCGAGCGCAGCTGCCCGACGGACCGTCCGGCGCTACACCGACCACGGCGCGGACATCGCGTCGCTCGGTGACGTGCTGGGGGACAGCCCGACGCCCGACGAGTCCTGACGGTCGAACGGGGGCCGTTGGACCGCTCCCGTCCTGATCAGGCGTTATGTGGACCGATCCAATCGTCCTGACGACAGAATGTCCAATTGACAGGACATGGAATCGGGTTACCATCGGTGCACGCACTGAAGCGCGATCACCGACGAAGGAGTCACCGAATGGTCGACATCAAGCCGACAGCCCCGACTGTCGCACTGCCCCCGATCGGGACCGGACCACACCGACGCCGCCTCGGCGTCCTGGCCCTGGTCGCCACGTTCGGCGGACTGCTCTTCGGGTACGACACCGGCGTCATCAACGGTGCCCTGAACCCGATGAAGGCCGAGCTCGGCCTCACGAACTTCACCGAGGGCGTCGTCACCAGCTCCCTGCTGTTCGGTGCCGCGATCGGTGCCATGCTCGGCGGCCGCATCGCCGACGGGTGGGGGCGGCGCAAGACGATCATCGCCCTCGCCGTGACGTTCTTCCTCGGCACGCTCATCTGCGTCTTCGCACCGACGTTCGGCGTCATCGTCGTCGGTCGTGTGCTCCTCGGCCTCGCGGTGGGTGGTGCATCGACGGTCGTCCCGGTGTTCCTCGCCGAACTCGCTCCGTACGAGATCCGGGGTTCGCTGTCCGGCCGCAACGAGCTCATGATCGTGATCGGGCAGCTCGCCGCGTTCGTGGTCAACGCCATCATCGGCAACCTGTGGGGTGAGGGCAACGGCGTCTGGCGCGTCATGCTGGCCGTCTGTGCACTCCCCGCGATCGCCCTGTTCGTCGGCATGCTCCGGGTGCCGGAGTCGCCGCGTTGGCTCGCGTCGAAGGGGCGCTACGACGAAGCGCTGTCCGTCCTGCAGCAGGTCCGCACCACGGAGCGTGCGACCGCCGAGCTCGACGACATCAAGCGGAGCAACGACCTCGAGGCGAAGGCCGATCGAGTCAGCGGGTGGCAGACGCTGCGCGGCAACAAGTGGCTCATCCGCATCGTGCTCATCGGTGCCGGGCTCGGCGTGGCCCAGCAGCTCACCGGCATCAACTCGATCATGTACTACGGCCAGACCGTGCTCATCGAGTCCGGGTTCCAGGCGTCGGCGGCCCTCATCGCCAACATCGCCCCCGGCGTGATCGCCGTGGTCGGTGGCGTCATCGCGCTGTACAACATGGAGAAGATCAACCGCCGGACGACCCTGATCATCGGGTTCTCGCTGACGACGGTCTGCCACTTCCTGATCGGCATCGCCTCGGTCGCGCTGCCCGAGGGCAACCCGGCCCGCCCGTGGGTGATCCTGTTCCTCGTCGTCGCGTTCGTCGGCTCGATGCAGACCTTCCTCAACATCGCCGTGTGGGTGGTGCTGTCGGAGATCTTCCCGACCCAGATCCGCGCGCTCGGCATGGGCATCTCGGTGTTCTGCCTCTGGATCGCCAACGCGTTCCTCGGGCTCTACTTCCCGACGATCGTCGCCGCGACCGGCATCACCGGGACGTTCTTCGGCTTCGGCATCGTCGGTCTGCTCGCGCTGCTCTTCATCTGGAAGTTCGTGCCGGAGAGCCGCGGCCGCACCCTCGAAGAGGTGGAAGAGGGCGTCACCACCGGCAACATCTTCACGGTCCCGCAGAAGGCGTCGCGCGGCTAGGTCGCGCGCGTGGCGCGGTGATCGCGCGTGCAGACAGACGGGAGGCCCGGTGCCAGCTGGCACCGGGCCTCCCGTTCGTTCAGTGGTCGCGCTACGGGCGCAGGAGCACCTTGCCGACGCGGCCGGCGGTGTCCGAGGCACGCACGGCGTCGCGGACGTCCTCGAACGCGAAGGTCTCGGCGACGGGGAGCGTCAGCGAGCCGTCGAGCACTCGGGTGATGAGCTCGCCGAAGAGCTGGCCCTTCGTCTCGGCCGGCATCGTCTTGCTGACGACGCTGCCCCAGAAGCCCTTCACGGTGAGCTGGCCGAAGATGACCTTGCCGGAGGGGATCTCGAGCGTGGGCGAGGCCATCGCGCCGAAGACGACGAGGGTCGCGTTCTCGCCGAGCACGCTGGCGATGTCGCCGGCGTGCTTGCCGCCGACGGACTCGACACCGGCGACGATCGGGGCGCCTCCGGTGATCGCGGCGATCTGGTCCTTCCAGTCGTCCGCGTCGGTGGCGACGATGCGCTCGATGCCCTGCTCGCGCAGCTCCTCGACGCCGGCGGCGCGACGCACCAGGCCGATGACGTTGATGCCGCGGGCCGCGCCGAGCTGGGCGACCATGCGCCCGACGGCACCGTTCGCGGCGTTCTGGATGAGCCAGTCGCCCTCGTGCAGGTCGAGCGAGTGCAGCAGGCTGATGGCGCTGAACGGCATCGAGACGAGCTGTGCTGCGGCCTCGTCGGTCATGGCGTCCGGCACCGGGACGAGCCCGGCGGCGTTCGCGGTGTAGTACTCGGCCCAGACGCCGAAGGCACCGCCGGCGACGCGCTGGCCGACCGACAGGTTCGTGACGCCCTCGCCCAGGGCCTCGACGACGCCGAGTGCCTCGGTGCCGGAGGCGGCGGGCAGCTCGGGCTTGAAGCCGTAGGTGCCGCGGACGGTCCACAGGTCGTGGTTGTGGATGGGGGAGAGGACCGTGCGGACGAGGACCTCGCCGGCGCCGGGCGTGGGGACGGGGCGCTCCTGCACCTCGAGGACGTCGGCGGGCTCGGCGAACGTCTCGTGGACGACGGCGCGCATGGTGGTGGGGGTGGTGGTGCTCATGGGTCAGTCCTCCGAGACGACGATGGTGACGTCGATGTTGCCGCGGGTCGCGTTCGAGTACGGGCAGACCTGGTGGGCTGCGTCGGCGAGTGCCTGGGCCTGGTCGTGCTCCAGGCCGGGGATGACGACCTCGAGCATGACGGCGAGCTGGTAGCCGCCGTTGCCGTTCGGGCCGATCTGCACGCGGCCGCCGACGGACGAGTCGGTGATCTTCACCTTCTGGCTGCGGGCGACGCCCTGCAGTGCGGAGTGGAAGCAGGCGGCGTACCCGGCGGCGAAGAGCTGCTCGGGGTTCGCGCCGTTGCCGGAGCCGCCCATCTCCTTGGGGATGGCGAGGTCGAACTCGACCGTGCCGTCGCTCGTGGCGACGTGGCCGTTGCGGCCTTCGCCGGTGGCCAGGGCCTCGGCGGTGTAGAGGGCTTCCATGGTGTTCCTTCCTTCGTGGGGTCAGTGGTCCACGGCGGCGCGGTCGGGCGTCGCGGCGGTGTCGTTCGTGGCCGCGGCGTGCATCGTCTCGGTCAGCCGGTGCAGGGTCGCGATGAGCTCCGTGGCGGCCTGCTCGTCGGGGAGCCCCATGCCGGCGGCGATCGTCGCCGGGATGTGCGCGAGGTCGGCACGGATGGTGCGGCCGCGGTCGCCGAGCGTGATCGTCACGACGCGCTCGTCGGCGCTGCGGCGTTCGCGGCGGACGAGCTCGGACTGCTCCATGCGGCGGAGCAGGGGCGACAGGGTGCCGGAGTCGAGCTGTAGGTGGTCACCGAGGCTCGAGACGGTCTGGTCACCCTCGATCCACAGGGTCACGAGCACCAGGTACTGCGGGTAGGTCAGTCCCCAGGGTTCGAGCAGCGAGCGGTACGCCTGCGTGGTCGCGCGGCTCGCTGCGTAGAGGGAGAAGCACACCATCTCGTCGGTCACGGGCATGCCACCAGGATCGCACGCAACTCGGTTGTGCACAACCCAACACGTGCTCCGGCCCGGACGGTTAGGCTGACGTGACCCACGATGACCAGCAGCGACCTCGACTCCACCACGACCCCCGGCTCCGGGACCGCGTCGTCCCACGGCAAGACGATCCTGATCGGTGAGCACGCCGTGGTCTACGGCGCACCCGCTCTCGTCCTGCCGGTGCTCGACGCCCGGGTCGTCGCGACCGTGAGCCCCGTCACCGCCGGCGTCGACGAGGCCACCGGCACGGTCGTCGGGCACACCCTCGAGTCCACCGTGCACACGGGGCCGCTCGACCTCGCACCTGCAGCCGTGATGCCGACTGTCACCGCCGTCACCGCGACCCTGCGGCACTTCGGCGTGACCGACCGGCACTTCCACGTCCGGGTCGAGAGCGAGGTCCCGACCGCCCGGGGCATGGGCTCGAGCGCAGCGGTCGCCGCCGCCGTGACGGCAGCCGTCGCGGACGCCCTCGGCGAGTCCCTCGACGCCGAGACCCACCACGACCTCATCCAGGAGTGCGAGCGGGTCGCCCACGGCCGTCCGTCAGGACTCGACGCCCGCGGTGTCGTCGCCGCGGTGCCGGTCTGGTTCGAGGGTGGCCGCATCGAGCCCGTCGCCCTCGGGGCCCGCTTCACCTTCGTCGTCGCCGACACCGGTGTCCCCGGCCACACCCGGCAGGCGGTCGCGGCCGTGCGGGAACGGCACGACCAGGACCCGGTCGCCGTCGACGCGGTCATCGACCGGATCGGCGCGCTCGCACGGCGGGCACGGGGGACACTCGAGGCTGGCGACGCACAGGGGCTCGGTGCCACGATGGACGCCGCGCACGACCTGCTCAGCGCACTCGACGTGTCGAGTGCCGACCTGGACCGGCTCGTCGACGCCGCACGTGCTGCGGACGCCCTCGGCGCGAAGCTGACCGGCGGCGGGCGGGGCGGGTGCGTGCTCGCACTCGCCGCGGACGACGACCACGCGGACCGCATCGCGGCCGCACTCCGCGGCGCAGGGGCCGCAGCCACCTGGACCACCACGATCGGAGCCCGCGCTTGATGACCGCCACCGCCGTCGCGCACCCCAACATCGCCCTCGTCAAGTACTGGGGCAAGGCGGACGCGCAGCTCGCGCTGCCCGCCACGGGCAGCGTCTCCATGGGCCTCGACGTGTTCCCGACGACGACGACCGTCACGCTGGACGGCGGGTCCGGCACCGGCCAGGAGGCCCGTGACCGGTTCACGCTGAACGGTCACGTCGTCGAGGACGGCGCCCTGGTGCGCGTGCAGCAGTTCCTCGACCTCGTGCGGGAGCTCGTCGGCAGCGACGCCCGCGCGTCCGTCGTGTCCGAGAACACCGTGCCGACCGGTGCTGGACTTGCCTCGAGCGCGTCGGGGTTCGCGGCGCTCGCCACCGCGGCCTCGGCGGCGTACGGCCTCGACCTGTCCCCGCGCGACCTGTCCCGCCTGGCCCGACGCGGCTCGGGGTCGGCCACGCGGTCGATCCCCGGCGGTGTCGCCGTGTGGCACGCCGGCGACGACCAGGGGTCCTTCGCCGAGCCGATCCCGGCACCGCCGATGGCCATGGTGGTCGTGACGATCGACGCCGGACCGAAGCCCATCGGTTCGCGCGAGGCGATGCGACGCACCATCGCGACGTCGCCGTTCTACCCGGCGTGGGTCACGTCGACCACCGAGACCGTCGGCGACATGCTCGACGCCTGCGCAGCCGGCGACTTCACGCGCATCGGCGAGATCACCGAGAGCAACGCGCTGCGCATGCACGCCACGATCGAGGGCGCCTTCCCGCCCATCCGCTACCTCAACGCGCGCAGCGTCGCCGTGTTCGACGCCGTGGGCGAACTCCGCGCCGCCGGGCTCGAGGCCTACGCCACCGCCGACGCCGGCCCGAACGTGGTCGTGCTCTGCCGGCCCGAGGACCGCTCCGCCGTGGCCACCGCGCTGGCGTCGTTCGGCGACGTCATCGAGTCCGGCACCGGACCTGCCGCTCGGGTGCTCCGCTCCGAAGAGATCGGGGTCGCCGCAGCGAGCGACAGCCCCGACCAGAAGGAGTCCGTGCAGTGATCGAGTTCCGCGCCCACGGCAAGCTGTTCGTCGCCGGCGAGTACGCCGTCGTCGAACCCGGCCAGCCGTCCGTCCTCATCGCCCTCGACCGCGCCATCACGGCACGCGTGTCCGAGGCGCACGGTGCGGGCAGCGTGCACTCGGAGGAGTACGGCCACCTGCCACTGACCTGGACGCGCGACGAGGACGGTCTCGCCCTGGACCGCGAGCACCACCCCTACGACTACGTGATGGCGACGATCGACCTCGTCGAGAAACTCCGCGCCGAGCGGGGGATCGCCCCGCGCTTCCACGACCTGCGGATCGAGAGCCAGCTCGACGACGCCAGCGGCCGGAAGTTCGGGCTCGGGTCCTCGGCGGCGGTGACCGTCGCGACCGTCGGTGCCCTCGACCGTTTCTACGGCATCGGCCTGACGCAGCGGCAGCGCTTCCAGGTCGCCCTGCTCGCCACCATCCGGGTGAACCCGCGGGCGTCCGGCGGGGACCTCGCCGCGAGCACCTTCGGTGGGTGGCTGCGCTACAGCGCCCCGGACCGCGACCACCTCGCCTCGTTCGTCGACGAGCGCCGCGTGTCCGACATCCTCACCGACGCCGACGCGTGGGCGGGCTTCGACGTCCAGCGGCTGCCGGCCCCCGAGAACCTGCAGCTCCTGGTCGGTTGGACCGGCTCGCCGGCCTCGACCACGAAGCTCGTCGGTGTGGTGCGTCGGCACCGCAACGGCGGGTACCAGGCGTTCCTCGACGAGAGCCGCAGCTGTGTCGACGACCTGACCACGGGCCTCCAGACCGGCGACGCGGAGCAGACGCTCGACGCGCTCCGACGTGCCCGGGTGCTGATGCAGCGCCTCGGCGACTCGGTCGGGTCGAAGATCGAGACCGAACGCCTCGCGACCCTGTGCGACGTCGTCGAGGCGGCCGGCGGAGCGGCGAAGCCGTCCGGCGCCGGCGGCGGCGACTGCGGCATCGCACTCGTCCCCGCGGACATCGACCCCGCCGGCATCCACCGCGCCTGGGAGGCGCACGACATCAGACACCTCAGCGTCGCGGTGCGAGCACCAGAAGGAGCCCTCGATGAGTGACCTGCTCACGCCGATCCCGACCAAGTGGGTCGGACCGATCCGCATCAGCGGCAACGCGGTCCAGGGCGAGCACGAGGTCCCGCTCGCCACGTACGAGTCGCCGCTCTGGCCGTCCGTCGGCCGCGGCGCCCGCATCTCGCGCATGGTCGACGACGGCATCGTCGCGACCGTCGTCGACGAGCGCATGACCCGCTCGGTCGTCGTCCGAGCAGCCAGTGCCGCTGCGGCGCACGTCGCTGCGGGGCAGATCCTCGCGCGACAGGACGAGCTCGAGGCGCTGGTCGCCGGGCAGAGCCGGTTCGCGAAGCTCATCGAGGTGCACCCCGAGATCGTCGGTGACCTGCTGTTCCTGCGGTTCGCGTTCACGACCGGTGACGCCTCCGGCCACAACATGGTCACGCAGGCGGCGGACAAGCTCCTGCCCGCGATCCTGGCGTGGCAGCCGGGCCTGCGCTACGTGTCCGTGTCGGGCAACTTCTGCACCGACAAGAAGGCCAGCGCGGTGAACGGCATCCGTGGTCGTGGCCGCAACACCATCGCCGAGATCGTGATCCCCGGCGAGATCGTCGAGAAGCGCCTGCGGTCGAGCACCGAGCGCATCGTCGAACTGAACATCGCGAAGAACCTCATCGGCTCGACCATCGCCGGGGCGCTCCGCTCCGCGAACGCGCACTACGCGAACATGCTGCTCGGCTTCTACCTGGCCACCGGGCAGGACGCCGCGAACATCGTCGAGGGCTCGCAGGGCATCACGAGTGCCGAGAACCGCGACGGCGACCTGTACTTCGCCACGTCGCTGCCGCACCTGATCGTCGGCACGGTCGGCAACGGCAAGGGCGGGGACCTGCCCGTCGTCGAGGACGCCCTGGTGCGCCTCGGCTGCCGCGAGGACCGCGAGCCCGGTGCGAACGCCCGTCGGCTCGCCGCCCTGTGTGCCGCCACGGTGCTGTGCGGGGAACTCTCGCTCCTCGCCGCCCAGACGAACCCGGGTGAGCTGATGGCCGCCCACGTCGCCATGGAGCGACGGGGCACGAAGCCGGCCGGAGGCGCAGCATGACGCGCATCGGCATCCACGACATCGCCATCGCGACCGGGCACCACGTGCTCGAGCTCGACGACCTGGCCGAGCGCCTCGGCGTCGACCCGGCGAAGTACCACGTCGGCATCGGCCAGGACGCCTTCAGCGTGCCCGCCCCGGACGAGGACATCGTCACGATGGGGGCCGCCGCGGCCAAGGAGGTCATCGACCGCCACGGTGTCGAGGGCATCCGCACCGTGCTGTTCGCCACCGAGTCCGGCGTCGACCAGTCCAAGGCCGCCGGCGTCTTCGTGCACGGGCTGCTCGGCCTGCCGAAGAACGTCCGCGTCGTCGAGCTGAAGCAGGCCTGCTACGGCGGGATGGCCGCCGTGCAGCTCGCCCTCGGCATCATCGCCCGGGCACCGCACGAGCGCGTGCTCGTCATCGCCGCCGACGTCGCCCGCTACGACGTCGACACCGCCGCCGAGCCCACGCAGGGTGCCGGTGCGGCCGCGATCCTGGTGTCCGCCGACCCCGACCTCATCGAGATCGAGCCGGCCGCCGGCGTCTTCACCGCGGACGTCGACGACTTCTGGCGTCCGAACGACCGCTCCACCGCGCTGGTCGACGGCCGCCTGTCCGTCAGCGCCTACGTCGACGCCTTCGTGGGCGCGTGGGACGACCTCGCCGAGCAAGGCGGACCGGCGTACGAGGACATCGTGCGCTTCGTCCACCACCAGCCGTTCACGAAGATGGCGCTCAAGGCCCACCGGAAGCTGACGCAGCACGTGGGCGTGCCGTTCGACGAGTCGGAGCTGTTCGTCGGGTTCACGTACAACAAGCAGACCGGCAACACGTACACGGCGTCGCTCTGGATCGGGCTCGCCGCGCTCCTCGACCTCGACGAGGAACTGGCGGGTGAGCGCATCGCCCTGTTCAGCTACGGCTCGGGCAGCGTCGGCGAGCTCCTCACGGGCATCGTGCAGCCGTCCTACCGTGAGCACCGTCGCGTCGGCCGCGTCCGGCAGCTGCTCTCGGCCCGCGTTCCGCTGACCGTGGACGCGTACCGCGAGCTGCACGCGACCGGCGCCGCGACGAGCGACGACGTCGAGCGTCCGCGCGTCACGGCAGGGCCGTACCGGTTCGCCGGGGTGCGCGGCGGCGCGCGCCACTACGAGGCGTCCTGAGACGCACCGCGTGACGGACGGGAGGCCCGTGGCGGCCCCGCCACGGGCATCCCGTCCGTCCGCTGGTCACGTGGCGGACAGGACCTCGCGTTCCAGACGCTGGTAGCTGGTCTCCATGCCGTCGGTCATGCCGGTGGCCAGGATCATGTCCCGCTGCGTCCGGTCGGGGTAGGTGATGCGCAGCGTCAGGAGGGTGACGCCGTCGGCCTCGTCGAACTGCAGGTCGTTCGTGTTCGGCGGGAACGGCGCACCGGTCATCCGCTCGGTGGACACCATCCGCCGCTCCGGTTCCACGACGAGGTTCTCGCCCTCGAACCCGAACGGCTCGCCCTCGGTGTCACCCGTCGGCGCCCACGCCTGCCGGAACGTGCCACCCGGCGTCAGGTCGTTCTCGTACACCGTCATCTCCCACCCGTCCGGTCCGAGCAACCACTGCCGGACGAGTTCGGGCTCGGTGTGCGCCCGCCACAGCAGGTGGCGTGGTGCTGCGAAGGCCCGCGTGATGCGGACGTGGGTGTCGTCGACGAGCTCGGTGACGGTGCCGTTGCCCAGGGCGTACTCGCGCAGGTCGGCGAGGACGGCGTCGAGCTGTCCGAAGGCCTGCTCGTAGCCCTCGACCATGCCCATGTCCACCATGGTCTCGAGGTCGGCGGTGGACCCGAACGACGACCGGACGGTCACACGCGACCCGGTTCCGACGGTCTCGAACGACAAGACGGTCTCGCTGGCCGGCAACCCGTCGTCGACCTCGCCGTCGGCGTCGGTGAAGAGGTCGCGGAACACGATGCGGTGTGGCTCGTCGACCTCGGTGACCTGCCAGGCGGCGTGGAACCGCTCGCCCTGTGGTGACGTCATCCGGTAGTCGGCGCGGCCGCCGGGCCGCAGGTCGAACGAGGTGAAGGTGGCGGGGAAGCCGGGTGGGCCCCAGAAGCGTTCGAGCTGACGGGGATCGGCGAAGGCGCCCCAGAGGCGCTCGACCGGGACGGGGAACTCGGCGACGAGCGTCAGCGCGAGGGCCTCGGGATCGGTGTGGACGGACGTGGTGGGCATCATTGCTCCTTGTCGGTGTCGAGCAGGGTGTCGAGGCGGTCGATCCGGCCCCGCCAGAGGTCGCCGTAGGCGTCGAGCAGGTCGCGGACCCGGGCGAGCTGCCCCGGTTCGGCGCGCACGATGCGGGTGCGGCCGCGTGCTTCCTTGCTCACGAGTCCGGCTCCTTCGAGGACGGCGACGTGCTTCTGGACGGCGGCGAACGACATCGAGTACGCGTCCGCCAGGTCACTGACGGACGCGGACCCGACGAGCGTGCGTCGGACGATGTCACGACGGGTCGCGTCGGCGAGTGCGTGGAACACCCGGTCGACCTCGGCGTCGGACAGTGCAATTCGTACAACCATTTGGTTGTACGTTAAGACTGTCCACCCCCGTGCGCAAGGGCGACGTGCAGGTAGTCTGTCCGCGGAGATCGAAAGGGGCGATGCCAGTGGGCTCGAGCGCGTCGGACACCGTCAGTGCCCTCGTCGCGACCCTTCCTCCGTCGCCGAGGCTCCCCGACGTCGTCGCCGGGGTCGGGCGGTTCGTCGGCAAGCCGACCCGCGTGGTCGACGTCGACGGTCCGAGCTGGGGACCGCTCACCGCGCTGGTGTCGCAGTTCGAGCACGAGAACCTCGTCCTGGTGCCGGCCGGCGCTCCCGAGCTGTACCGGATGCACTGCGTCCTGCACGAGCTCGGACACCTCGTGCACGGTGACGCCGGAACCCCGACCACCACCTCGATCGCCGAGTTCGCCTCGGGCGGGCACGTGTGCCGCCGCGCCCTCGACGGCGACACCGGACTGGTGAGCATCTCGGACGACGACGAGCACTTCGCCGAGCGGTTCGCGTACGAGCTCGCGACCGTGCTGCTCGCCGGCAGCGCGAGCGCGGACGAGCGGGCCTACGGCTGATGGCCGTCCTGCACGCCGCCGCCTTCTGGTGCGCGGCGCTGATCTTCCTCGCCCGCACGCCCTACGTGCTGCGGAACCCGCGTGGCCGCGCCGCCTGGGGTGCGACCGGCGTCGGTGCGCTCGGGCTGCTGACCCTCGGCAGCGTCGTGCCGCAGACCGTGCTCGACGGCGCCCTCGGGGGCACGAACCTCATCAACCTGGTGCAGAACGTGTGCGCCACGGCGGCCTTCTGGCTGATGCTCCGGGCGAGCACGTCCGACCTGCCGAAGCGGCCGGGGCTGGCGAGCCCGCTCGCGCTCCTCGTGGTGGTCGTGGCCTTCGCCGTCCCGTTCTTCGCCGTGCGCGACCGGGGCGGCACCGACTTCCACTTCATCGTGCGGGAGATCCACCAGCCGGCGATGTGGCTCTACGGGTCGGTCTACATGGTGGGTGTCGGCGTGATCGCCGCCGCGACGCTCCGGTACGGCGTGCTGCAGAACCCGGTCGCGCTCGTGGTCTTCCGGGTGGGCCTGTCGCTCGTGGTCATCGCGAGCATCGACGAGCTGCTCTCCCTCACCGCCGACCACTTCGGGTGGTTCCCCGCCCCGCTGCGCGACGGACTCCGTCTGGGCTTCGACCCGCCGTTCTACCTGGGCATCGTCCTCATCGTCGTCGCGATGGCGTCCCTGACGTTCCGCCGGTGGTGGCGGGACGTGACGTGTCGTCGGCACCACCGACGGCTCCGTCGCATCGCACGGCGCCACGAACTGCGCGCCGTCGAACGGGACGGCGACGTGCAGGCACGGACCTACGACCTCGTCATCGCGATCCGCGACGCCGAGGTGCAGGGCCGCACCCTCGACGACGCCGAACTCGCCCAGGTGCGCTCGGCGGAACTGACCCTGACCCGCAGTCTCGGAGGCTGATGCGATGACGATGGTCTGGTGGGTGCTCGGTGTGCTCGTCGTGCTGGCGGCGGCGTTCCTGCTCGTGGTGCGGAAGGTCGTCGGCAAGATCGTGCTGCCCGGCGGCGACCGCTGGACCCCGGTGCTCGAGACGACCGACGACTCGATCCGGCTCCCGATCACCGACGACACCGTCCGCCCGGGGGAGTACGGCCTGTGGCACGACGGCACCGGGCACACCACGGTCGGACCGGTGCTCGACGTCGACGAGGCCGCCGGCACCGTGCGGCGTGCGGTGGTCCGGACGACGGGTGACGTGTCGACACGGGTGCGGTGGAGCGGGCACGTGCACCCGGACCCCGCCGCGATGGACGTCGACTGGGCGGAGGTCGACCTGGCGACGCCCGTGGGACCCGCGCCGGCCTGGGTCATCCGGCCCGATGGCCCCGAGGCCGAGCTCGCGCGGGCCACCGCCGACGCGCCCGGCGCAGACGCGCCCGCCGCGACCTGGGCCGTCCACGTGCACGGCATTCGCACCACCCGCGTGACGGCGCTCCGGACCGTGCCGGCGGCGCTCGAGGCCGGCTGGACCTCGATCCTCCCGTCGTTCCGCGGCGACGGCGAAGCACCCTGGCAGGGCCGTGCCTCGCACCTCGGCGCCCGGGAGTGGCCCGACGTCGAGGCCGCACTCGACCACGCCGTCGCGAACGGGGCTGAACGGCTCGTCATCGTGGGGTGGTCGATGGGCGCGACGATCACCCACGAGCTGCTGGCGCGGTCGGCGCACCGCGACCGGTTCGTCGGGCTGGTCCTCGTGTCGCCGGCGCTCGACTGGGCGACCACGGTGCGCTCCCAGGCCGGTCGTGCCGGGCTCCCCGGGTTCGTCGTCGGTGCCGCGCTCCGGGCGATGGCGCTGCCGTTCGTGTGCCGCCTCGTCGGGCTCCGATCACCCGTGGACGTTCGCGCGCTCTCCTGGTTGCACGCGCCGCGGAGCCTGCCGCCGACCCTGCTCATCCACTCGTCGGGGGACACCACGGTGCCGTTCGCCGTCAGTCGGGAGTTCGCCGACGCGCACCCCGACACCGTGACGTTGGCGGTGAGTGAGCCCGCCGAGCACGCCTGGGAGCGGAACGTCGACGCCGTCTGGTTCGACACCACGATCACGAACTGGGCGAGATCGCTCGACCACACCGGCACCATGGAGTAGAAGGGGCCATGGGTCAGCTCATCTACGACGGCCAGCCGCTCGACCTCCGCATCGACGACCGCGCCATGACACACCTGCAGATCGTGATCGTGAACATGCTCCGGCGTGATCACCGGTTCGCGTTCTCGTGGAAGGACGACGTCGTCCACGGCAACGGCCGCAGCACGATCTGGTTGAACCCCAACGTCGGCCTGCACTTCAAGTTCTCCGGCAGCCGGGTGCCGTCGATCAACCGCAGTTGGCTCGAGGACCTCTACGCCTCAGCCACGTCCGGGTCGGGGCTCGTCCTGACGCCGGAACCGCCGGACACGAGCACGGCGGCCGACTCGGCGTGGTCGCGAGCGGTCGCACCGGGGGACGCCGACGACGCTTCGGGGACACCGAGCGGTAGCACGGCTGAGTGATTCCCGTCAACGGGTTCCGAAGATCCGCCGATCGTCGTAGCGTTTCTGTACCGCGGATCAGAGTCGTCCCTTCGGGCCGGCATCCAGGGAGCCGGTGACGGCAACGAACCGCGGCAGGAGGGGGACCCGAATGACCGTGACGCAGTGCGCGCCCGGCGCCGACCAACCATCGGCGATCGAGTGGCGAGCACGACGGGAGTCCCGGATCAGGAGACTCGTCGTCCAGGAAGCCGGGTCATCGCACCCGGGTCCTTGCGTCACGCCACTGGGCTCGTCGGTCAGGCCTCACTGACCGGCACCCTTCCACAGGACGCCCCGGCAGTCGGATTCGGGTTCCGCTACCGGGGCGTTCTGCTGCCCGGGCGTTCTGCTGCCCGGATCGGGCGGGCGCTGCTGGCTCAGTAGACGTCGCGGACGTACCGCTTCGTGCGGCGCAGGTCGGCCAGGTACGACAGCGCGTCGTCCTCGTCGCGGCCGCGGCCGGTGCGGATGACGTCGAGCAGCGCGGCCTCGACGTCCTTCGCCATGCGCGAGGCGTCTCCGCACACGTACACGTGGCCGCCGTCTTCGAGCCAGGCGAACAGCTCGGCGGACTGCTCGCGCATCCGGGTCTGCACGTAGACCTTCTCGGCCTGGTCGCGTGAGAACGCCAGGTCGAGGCGGTTCAGCACGCCCTGCTCCTGCAGCTCGGTGAGCTCGTCCTGGTAGACGAAGTCGGTGTCGCGGTGCTGGTCGCCGAAGAACAGCCAGTTGCGCCCCGTCGCACCGGCCGCGGCCCGCTCGTGCAGGAACCCGCGGAACGGGGCGATGCCGGTGCCCGGACCGATCATGATCATCGGTGCGGACGCGTCGGCCGGCACGCCGAACGACGCGTTCGGCTGCAGGTAGACGTCGACCGTACCGTCGGGGTCGACCCGGTCCGCCAGGAACGTCGACGCGACACCGGCGTACATCCGGTGCGGGTCGCCGTACCGGACGGACGCGATGGTCAGGTGGATGCGGTCCGGGTGCGCCAGTGGGCTCGACGAGATCGAGTACTGGCGTGCCTGCAACGGGCGCAGGTTCGGCAGCAGCTCGTCGAGTCCGGGAGCGGCCGGTCCGGCGTCGCGCAGCAGGTCGAGGACGTCACGGCCCCACAGCCAGCGGTCCAGTTCGTGCTTGTCGCCGTGCGAGACGACCGCGGCGAGTTCGCTCGCCGGGGCGCGCTGCACGAGGTCCGCGATGAGGTCCTTCGACGGCGTGCGGACCTCGCGGTCGCTCCGCAGGACCTCGGTGATCGGTCGGCCGTCGAACGACTCGCCGCCGTTCGCGCCGACCTGCTCGAGCAGCTCCGCGACGAAGACCTCGTCGTTGACCGGCACGACCGCCAGGGCGTCGCCGGCGGCGTACTCGATGCCGGAGTCGCCGAGGTCGAACTCGTAGTGCCGGATCTCCTTCGCGCTGCGCGGCGAGGAGAGCAGCCGGTTCTCGGCCAGCCGCGACGGGTAGGGGTTGCGCTTGTTCCACTGCGACCCCGGCCGGGAGGCACGACCCGCGCCCGCCCCGCCGGTCGCGGTGGCACCGCCGTCGGCACCACTGCCCGTGGTCGCGCCGGGTGCGCCCGTCGCGCCGGCCTCGGCAGCGAGCCGGTCGAGCACGGCGGCGCTCCAGAGTGCGGCGGCGTCCTCGAAGTCGACGTCGCAGTCCACGCGGTCGTGCACCCGGGTCGCGCCGAGCTGCTCGAAGCGGGTGTCGAGGAGCTTGCCGGCCTGGCAGAACTCGTCGTAGCTGGTGTCCCCGAGGCCGAGGACGGCGTACTGCAGCCCCTCGAGCCGCGGCACGGTGGACGCCTGGACCGCCTCCCAGAACAGACCGGCGTTGTCGGGCATCTCGCCCTCGCCGTACGTCGAGGTGACGACGAGCACGTGGGTCATCCCGGCGAGCTGCTCCGGGGTGACGGCGTCGAGTGCAGCGGCACGGCCACCGAGCCCGCGGGCCTTCGCCCCGGCGACGAGCTCGTCGGCCAGGAACTCCGCGTTGCCGGTCTGCGTGCCGAACAGCACGTCGATCGTCGTCGTGGGGGCGGCGCCGGACGCCTTCTTGCCGGCGGCGGCGATGCCCGCGATGAACCCGGCCAGCCAGGACTCCTGGGCAGCCGAGAACGGTGCGTCGACGGGGATCAGCGATCCGGTCGGGGGGAGCAGGCTCACGCGGACACCGCCTCGGTCGGCGCCTGGGGTGCACGGCGGGCGATGTCCTCGAGCGCCGCGGTGGCGAGCAGCTCGTCGAAGCGGGCCTCGCGGACGCGGCCGTCGTTCTTGGCGTTCTGGTGCATGATCCACCCCGTGGTGCCCGGTGCGTCCATGCTGCGGTTGTTCCGCTGCGTGAGCGCACGCTTGTAGTCGTCGAGCCGCTTGATCGCGATGAGCGTCGCGAGCTGGTCGTCCGCGAACCGGTCGAGCGTGCCGCGCAGGTACTTCACGACGCGCTGCTTCACCGAGAAGTCCTCGGTCAGGACGAGGTTCTTCACCGCTTCGGTGACGCGGGGGTCGTTCGGACCCGCACCGGGGACGCGCTCGAGGGCGACGTCCTGGGCGACACCGAGCACCGTGTACGACGACAGCAGCGAGAACATGTCGTCGCCCTGGTCGCCGAGGGCCGGGGCCCGGCCGTCGAGGACGGTGCGCTGGTCGCGGTAGTCGACCTTGAACGCACGGAGCTTGTCCGTGGCGATCGAGGACGCGAGCTCGTCGAGCAGCTCGGAGCGGGTGGCCGCCGCGAGGATCTCGCCGGCGTCCTGCGAGAGCAGCAGGGCGCGCGGCATGCCGACGAAGACGTGCTGCCGGGTGGTCTCCCAGTCGGCGAGCAGCCGCTCGGCCAGCGCCGACCCGGTCGCCTCGAGATGCCACTCGAGCAGCAGGCGCGCGCCGGCCTCGTGGAACGCGCCGCGCTCGGTGTCGGTGACGGGGAACACGAGGAGCGAGTCGGTGCTGGCGCGCTGGGCGACCTGACCGGACGGGTCGTACTGGTACAGGAACCCGCCGGACATGCCGTTGCCGAGCCCCTTGCCGAACGCGCCGAGGTTGAACACGGCGCCGCCCGTCATGTACTCGCACCCGAAGTCGCCGACGCCCTCGACCACGGCCGTGGCGCCGGAGTTGCGCACGGCGAAGCGGTCTCCGGCCTCGCCCTCGACGAACGTGCGGCCGCCGGTGGCCCCGAAGAGCGCGAAGTTGCCGATCAGGACGTTCCCGCCCTGGTCGGCACTGCCGCCGCCCGGAGCGCGGACGATGATCCGACCGCCGCTCTGGCTCTTGCCGACGCCGTCGTTCGCGGTGCCGGTGTGCTCGAGCACGATGCCGTCGTTGTTGAACACGCCGTACGACTGTCCGGCCGAGCCCTGGGTGCGGATCGTGACCGCACCGTCGACCAGCCGGCGGCGCCCGCGGTCGTCGGTCGCCACGGCGGGCAGCCCCTGGACGTCCTCGGCGCGGAGCTCGTGGTTGAGCAGGCGCTCGACGTCGATGCCGAGCTGACCGCCGACGGACTTGTCGCTGTTGCCGAGCAGGACCCCGTGCACGAGCACGTGCTCCTGGGCGTGGTCGACCAGCGCCGTGCGGATGCGCTCGAGCAGTGCGTCGTCGGTGTGGAAGTCCTTCTCCAGGTACTCCGGGTCCGTCACGACCTTCTCCGGCACCTGCGCGAGCAGTGCGCGGGCGTCCAGACGGCCGACGCTCGCCGGGTGGTCGAGGAGCTGCAGCAGGTCGGTGCGACCCCGTGCCTCGCGCAGGGAGCGCAGGCCGAGGCGGGCGAGGATCTGCCGCACGTCGTGCGCGATGTTGAGCAGGTACTGCGCGAGGGCGCGCGGGTCGCCCTCGAACGCCTCGGCGTTCGTGGTGAGGCCGGCCGGGCACTTCACGTTGCAGTTCTTCGCCATGACGCAGCCGAGCATCATGAGCGCGGTCGTGCCGAACTCGAAGCTGTCGCCGCCGAGCAGGGCGCTCGTCACGACGTCGGACCCGGTCTGGTGCGCGCCCGAGCACCGGAGCGTGACCTTGGAGCGCAGGCCGTTCGCGACGAGGGCCTGGTGGACCTCGGCGACGCCGATCTCCGCCGAACGTCCCGCGTACTTCAGGCTCGTGACGGCCGCGGCGCCGGTACCACCGGTGTTGCCCGCGACGTTGATGACGTCCGCGCCGGCCTTGGCGACGCCGACCGCGATGGTGCCGATGCCCTCGGAGGACACGAGCTTCACGATCACCCGGACGCGGGCGGCCTTGCAGTCGTGGATGAGCTGCGCCAGGTCCTCGATCGAGTACGTGTCGTGGTGCGGCGGCGGCGAGATGAGCTCGACGCCGGGCGTGCCACCACGGGCCGCGGCGATGTCCACCGTGACCTTCGGCGCGGGCAGCTGACCGCCCTCGCCGGGCTTCGCGCCCTGACCGATCTTGATCTCGAGTTCCTCGAGCATGGGGTCGGCGAGGTAGCCCGCCCAGATGCCGAAGCGACCCGAGGCGAACTGCTTGATCCGCGAGCCGCGGATGGTGCCGTAGCGGGAGTGGTGCTCGCCGCCCTCACCGCTGTTCGACATGCCGCCGACCATGTTCGTGCCGTGCGCCACCGCTTCGTGCGCGGTGGCGACGAGGGCGCCGTGGCTCATCGCGCCGGACGCCAGGGTCCGGGTGATCTCGTGCGCCGGCTGGACCTCGTCGAGTTCGACGCTGTCGGGCGCGCTCTCGAGCAGGGCGAGCAGTCCGACGGCCGCGCCGGTGGCGCGGAGCGTCACCTGGGTGGCGTCGACCGAGTCGACGTCGACCTGGCCCGGGTACAGCAGCCCGAGGCCGTCTGCCAGGGCCTGGTGGCGCAGTGCACCCGTGGTCCCCGTGGACGCGAGGGCGAGGCGGAACCGCTCCGTGCCTCCCGGCAGGTCCTGGTCGTCCGTCGGACGCGAGCCGGACAGCCCGCGCACGGTGACGCTGGCGTTGCCGGTCGTCGAGAACCGACCCAGCTCGCGGGCGAAGTCCTCGGCCGTGTCGATGCCGGTGACGTCCGCGGGCAGCGCGAGCACGTCGCGGAGCGCAGCGGGGCGGCGCGACCGTTCGTCGTACGTGGTCTGCAGGAACGTGACGTAGCCCGGCGTGATCCGGTGCTGGTCGATCTCGGTGTCACTGAGGCGGTCGTAGCCGGTGTTGCGGTACGCCGCGTCGGTGATGCCGAAGGAGTCGTCGAGCTGACCGAGCGTCAGCAGGCGCAGTGCGTCCGAGTCGCCGGAGCGCTCGAAGGCCGGACGCTCCTCGGTCATGCCCCCGAACCCGCGGACGCTCGCGACGCCGAACGAGTGGCCGGCACCGTCCGAGCGCTCCTTGAACAGGCCGAGCAGGGGGACCTGGCCCTCGGCCGCGACCGAGCGGGCACGCTCGTGCCAGTCGGTTGCCGCCTGGGCGATGCGGGCGAAGCCGACGCCGCCCACGGGGGCCTGCATGTGCGGGAACACCCGCGCCAGGACGTCGTCGCCGGTGTCCAGGTAGTTCGGCTCGAAGAACGCGCCACCGATGTAGCTCTCGGCGGTGCACAGGCCGACGCGACCCATGGTCTTCGCCAGGGCCTTCTCGGCGGCCTTGCGGAACTGCTTCAGCGCGAGGTCCGTCGCGGTGAGCTCACCGGCGGGGGCCGGCGCGGCGGGGTACTTCTCCTCGGCACGCAGGCGCGCGCTCAAGCTGTACACAGCCGAGGCGCCGAAGCCCAGGGCCGTCGCCACGTGGTGTGACGATGGCAGCTGACCGCTCTCGGCGACGACGGACACCCGCAGGCGCAGCCCGGTCTCGATGAGCCGCTGGTTCACGGCGGCCACGGCCAGGATCACGGGCAGGGGCGCACGGGCCGACGAGACCTCGCGGTCGGTGAGCACGGCGATGCCGCCGGACGTCCCCGCGAACTGCTCCACGGCGTCGCACAGGGCGTCCACGGCGTCGCGCACGGCGTCGGCGTTCGCCTGCTCGTCGGCGAGCACCGGCACGTAGAGCATGTCGAAGCGCTCGAGCGGCACGATGTCCTGGTCGCGCAGGCGCACCATGTCCAGGTGGCCGAGGATCGGCGACTGCACGACGAGCTGTCGGCTCGTCGAACCCGTGCCGTCCGGCTTCGCGCCGAGCGCCACGCGCATGCTCATGCCGTCGGCTTCACGGATCGAGTCGAGCGGCGGGTTCGTCACCTGGGCGAAGCGCTGCGAGAAGTACTTCGCCATGCCGCCCTCGGTGTCGCTCAGGGCGTTGATGGCGTTGCCGTAGCCCATCGCCGAGATCCGCTCCGAGCCGTTCTGCAGCATCGGGTCGAGCATGAACCGGAAGCTCTCCTGGTTCAGCGAGTACGCCACGTACCGGCCGGCGAGCGACAGGTCGCCCTCGTAGCCCAGGGTGGTCGTCGTGCGCTCGTAGTCCGGAGCGGGCAGGTCGTCGAGGTCCACACGCGCAGCGTCGAGCAGCGTGCCGTAGTCGCGGCGGGCCGCGAGCATGCGCAGCACCTCGTCCGTGCGCATCCGGGTACCGGTGCGGTGGTCGACGACGAGCATGCCGCCGGCCTCGATGCGGCCGCGGTGCACGACCTCGTCGGCGTCGAACGTGACCTGACCGGCCTCGGACGACACCATCAGGTACTCGGTGGTCTCGACGGTGCGCAGCGGACGCAGCCCCAGGCGGTCCAGGCGCGCGCCGACGACGTCGCCGTCGCTGAAGATCACGGCGGCGGGGCCGTCGTTCTTCTCCTCGTACAGCGAGAAGTACTCGAGCATGTCCCGCACGTCGGCGGTCAGCGTGCGGTCGTTCTCCCACGCCGGCGGCATGAGCGAGACCACGGCCTCGACGATCTCGAGTCCGTCGTCGAACACGCGGCTCTGCAGCGTCTGGTCGAGGCGGCTCGAGTCCGACTGCCCGGGCGGGCGGACGATGCTGCGGGTGCGGGCACGCGCCAGTGCCTCGTCCGACAGCCGGTTCTTCCGGTCGGTGTTCAGCTCGCCGTTGTGCGCCATCAGCCGGAACGGCTGCGCCATCGTCGGGTGCGGCTCGGTGTTCGTCGAGAACCGGGTGTGGAAGTACAGCGTCCGCACCGAGTGACGCGGGTCACGCAGGTCCGTGAAGTACCCGATGACCTCGCCTGAGTTCAGACGGCCCTTCAGGATCTGGGTCCGGGCGCTGAGCGACAGCGGGTACAGGGCCGCGTGCTCGGCGCGCTGCTCGGCGGCCTCGCCGTAGGACACCGACTCGATCGTGAGCAGGGCACGGTTCGCCGCGGCGTCGACCTCGGTGCGGTCCCACTGCTCGGGCGCGCGGAAGACCCACTGCACGATCGGCAGCTGGTACTGCTCGGCCTCGGGTCGGGCGACGGAGTGGTCCACCGGGACGTCGCGGACCACGAGCAGCTCGAAGCCCTGCTGCTCGATGGCGTCCGTGACGGTCTGCCGCGCACGGGCGCGCTCGGCGTCCGCCGCCGCACCTGCGCCGCTCGGCACGAAGCAGTTCGCGACACCGAAGTGACCGGCGCGGAGCTCCTGGCCGGTGATGGCGCTGAAGAACTCCACCGACAGGTCGATGCTCACACCGGCGCCGTCGCCGACACCCTCGGCGGACTTGCCGCCGCGGTGGGGGATGGCGCAGAGCGCTTCGTCACCCTTGCGGATGACGTCGTGGTGGGGCGTGCCGTCGAGTCGGGTGATGAAACCGACGCCGCAGTCGCTCGATTCGCGGGCAGGGTCGTAGAGACCGAAAGATGTGGGGTTCACGTGTGCGGGTCCAGTGGGGCGTTGCCGGCAGCGGACGGCCAGGCTGCATCGATGGAGCGCTCGCCGCGGGCAGACCGGTGTTGGCAGTCGGGCCCTGTGGGGTTGTGGTGCGGTACGGCGATGCTACGGCGCGGTATACCGCCCACGCAACACCGCGCGGTGCGGCGCACCGTGCGGGTCTGTTCGGCTGGTGCGAGGTTGCCCGCTCGGTGCGCTGTCGTTGCGCTGCACGGAGCGTGCAACCTCGCACGGGATGGGCCGTACCGCACGGTGCGACGGGCTGCGCGGGCCGAACGACCCCGCACCGAGTGGCCAGCCCCGCACGGTGTCAGGCCGCGCGCTCGCCGGTCCGTTCGTCGACGGTGATCGGCTCCGTCACCGCCGTACTGGCGTCCGCGGCGGGGGTCGTGCCGGGGCGGATGAGCTCCGGGCGACGGCGGCCGCTGCGGAACACCCACGCCTTGAACAGCACGAACCGGACGCAGGTCGCGACCAGGTTGGCGGCCGTCAGCACCAGGATCTCGGCACCGTGCGACGCTCCCGGCGTCGTGCTGTGCAGCACCACGAGCGACCCCGACGTGATCGCCCAGGCGACGCCGAAGACCACCAGCCCCTGCACGTGGTGTCGCCCGGCTCCGGCACGCCCCCGCACACCGAACGTGAACCGCCGGTTGAGCGCGGTGTTGCCGATCGCCGTCAGCAGCAGGGCCAGGAAGTCCGCGGTCTGCGCCCCGATCGCCGGACGGAACAGCGCGTACAGCACCGCGAACGCGACGGTCGACAGCACCCCGATGGCGCCGAAGCGCAGCACCTGCCCGAGGAACCCGACGTGCGGTGGCGTGAACGGACGGCGGCCGATGGTCTCGTACACGGCACCCACCGGCACCCGCCCGCTGGCGATGCCCCGCGAGACGCGCCACATGCCCTTGAGGTCCTCGGTGGCCGTCGAGGCGATCTGCACGGACGAGTTCACGTCGTCGACCCAGTCCACCGGGACCTCGTGGATGCGCAGTCCCGCGTGCTCGGCGAGGACGAGCATCTCGGTGTCGAAGAACCACGCGTCGTCCTCGCACAGCGGCAGCAGCTGGTCGGCCGCCCGTTTCGTGACCGCCTTGAACCCGCACTGCGCGTCCGAGAACGACACCCCCATCGTCGTGCGGAGCAGCAGGTTGTACGAGCGGGAGATGAACTCGCGCTTGCTGCCCCGAACCACCCGCGACGAGTCCGCCAACCGCGTGCCGATCGCCAGGTCGGAGTGCCCGGAGAGCAGCGGCGCCACGAGCGGCTCGAGTGCCGCGAGGTCCGTCGACAGGTCCTCGTCGACGTACACGAGCACCGTCGCCGGAGATGCACCCCACACGGCCTTGAGCGCCCGCCCACGACCCTTCTCGGGCAGGTGGACCGCGTGCACGCCCGGCAGCATGGCGGCCAGGTCGTCGGCGATCCGCGCGGTGTCGTCCGTCGAGGCGTTGTCGGCGATCGTGATCCGCCAAGAGTGGTGCAACGACGTCCGGCAGAACGTGTGCAGGCGTCGCACGTGGGCCGCGAGCGTGTCCTGCTCGTTGTAGCAGGGGACGACGATGTCGATGTCGAGGGTCTGGTTCGTCTCCGTCATGCCGCTCATGCTCGGCAGCGGGCACATGCGGACCGAGGCAGTGCGCTGTGCTCCCGGTAAGAACGGCGTTCGGCGACCGTTCACGTCACGGTCGAACACGACAGGTGTCGCGCGGATACGGTCGACGGACGATGACGACCGAGCGCGACGACGCACACCGATCGGCGGTGCTGCTCCCGGGGGAGCGGCTCGGCCTGGCGCTCGACGAGCGGTGTCCGGAGTTCGAGGAGCTCCTGCTCACCCCTCCGCTGCACGGCATCCGACCGGACGGCCACGACTGGCTGCGACGCCGGTACGCCGAGATCGTCCCGCTCGTGCTCCCGGCCGCGCTGCGTGCCGTGGAGCGCGGTGAACCCGTCGACCGCGAGTGCCTCGCCCAGCTGCGCGCGGTGGCGGCCGCGAGCGCGGAGGACCCCCGCGTCGACGTGTCGGTCGTGCTCCGCGGGGCCCTGCCGGCGATCCGGGTCTTCGCCCTCGTCATGCACACGGCCACCCGCGACCACGCCGTCACGCTCGACCACGCCAGCCGGACGATGCTCGCGATGAGCCGCGCCTCGCTCGTCGCCCACGAACTCGGCTCGTGCTGGGCCGAGGCCTGGGCCCAGCAGCGACGGCGATCGGCGGGCGAGTCCGCGGCGGCGGTCACCACCGGGGAGATCGACCTCGTCGCCCGTGCGCCCGGCCTCGACGAGACCGAGGAACAGATGCTCGCGCTCGCCGCGCAGGGGCTCTCCAACGACGAGATCGCGAAGGAGACGGCCTACAGCCGCCAGGCCGTCGCGTGGCACCTCGGACGGCTGATGAAGTCGTGGAAGGCGCCGAACCGGACGGCGCTGGTGTCGGTCGCCTTCGTGAAGGGGTGGATCCGTGCACGGCGCGAGGTCCGCGGTGCAGCACGGACCTGGCCCCCGGCGATCGAGCCCGTCGCCGAGCGTCCCGCCACGCACGACGACGCCCCCTGAGACCGTGGTCCCCGGGGGCGTCGGTGCAGCGCCGACGGATCAGCGCCGGCGGATCAGCCGCCGTTCACGTGGATGACGTTGTCGATGCGTTCGATGTTGCCGAACGCACCCCAGTTCAGCCAGCCACCGTCACCGTTGTTCGTGATCGAGCCGGGGCCCTTGAACCAGTAGATGACGTAGTTGCCGCCCTTGATGTCGATCGACTGCGCGTCCGCGACGTCGCCGGACACCGTGATGTCCTGGTTCTTGTTGACCACCGCGACGGTGAGGCGGTCGGGGTTGCCCGCGTTCCAGTAGCCGACGTCGAGCGCGGCCTGCACGGCGCCGCCGCGGTCGCTCTGGTCGTTCACGGCGTCCTTGATCGCGTTGACGATCGCGACCGGGTCGAGGTTGACGTTGACGTTGCCGCCGACGGAGGCCGAGGTGCTCGGTGCGGGCTCGGCGGCCTGTGCCGGTGCCGCGACGAACGCCCCGGCGATGACGGCGCCACCGAGTGCGGTGCCGGCGAGGAGCTTGACGGACTTGCGCTTGAACGAGTTCATGATCGTGTTCCCATCTCTGCGGTGGTGACCCGTGTGGGTCGTCCAGCTCGGACAGGACCCAGCCTGCGTCGCCGGGTGCCGGCTTGCACGCGTTCGGCCCGGACGTTGGACGATCGTCTGATGATGCGGACGGTTGCGCCGGGCGCGTGCCATCCTCCGGCGCGGGCCCCATCCGGACGGTTGGGCGCTCGGGTCTCGCGCTTTCTCGGCGAGTTCTGCGGATCAGACGTCGACGACCGTGACGACTGACCCGGAACGAGCACGCGGGTACCGTCAGGGTTGCAGCAGGATCTGCAGGATCTGCACGATCGCGATGACCGCGAGGACCGCGATCGGCACGCCCGCGATCCACATCCCTGCACGGACCTGGGTCCGGCGGATCGTCGGCGGCGCGTGGGAACTCCGGGCGAACTCGGTCGCTGCGACGAGCTCCGGTGCGGCCGCCGGCGGTGCAGGTTCGGGCTGCGGACGGTCGTCTTCGAACGCGGGCACTTCGACCACGAGATCCGACGGGTCCGGGCGCCCCGGCAGCTCGCCGTACTCCTTCGTCATGCGACCAGTATGCGTTGCCGTCGGGATCGGCGTCCTTCGTGAGCAGCAATGGTCGAGTCGCGCCAGAGGACTCGACCATTTCTGCTCACGAAGCGGGCGAGGCGGACGTCACGAAGCGGGCGAGGCGGACGTCACGAAGCGAGCGCGGCGGGCGGCCCCGGCAAGTTCACCGTGAACGCCGTCCGACCGGGGCCGGAGGCCACCCGCACGCTCCCGCCGTGCGCCGACACCACGGCCTGCACGATCGCCAGCCCGAGGCCGCTCGTCCCCTGTCCCTGCGCACGGGTCCGCGAGGCCTCACCCCGGGTGAACCGGTCGAACAGGGTCGGGAGGGCTTCCGAGGGGATCGGCGGCCCGTCGTTGGCCACGACGAGGCGAGCGGCCGCACCAGCACCGGACGGCCCCATCCGCTGCAACGACACCACCACCGCGGTGCCGGTCGGGGTGTGCGTCCGGGCGTTCGCGAGCAGGTTCGTCACGACGCGGCGCAGCTGCTCCGCGTCGCCCGTCACCGTCAGCGGGTGGTCGTCGACGATCTGCAGGGTCCACCGGTGCCCGGGCGCGGTGGCCCGGGCGTCCATCGTCGCCTCGACCACGATCGAGGTCAGGTCGACGGGTTCGCGCGCGAGCGGGGACACCGGAACCCCGGACGCCAGGGCCGTCGCGTCGAGCCGCGCGAGCAGCAGGAGCTCCTCGACGAGGTCGCCCATCCGCACGGCCTCCCGGCCGATCCGGTCGACGTTCCGGTGGATCGCGTCGAGGTCCGACGAGCGCGCGGTCAGCTCGGCGTAGGCCCGGACGGTCGCGATCGGCGTCCGCAGCTCGTGCGAGGCGTCGGCGACGAAGGTCCGCATGCCGGCCTCGGCGTCGCGGCGCACCGTGAGCGCCCGGGCGACGTGCCCGAGCAGCCGGTTCAGTGCGGTGCCGACCTGCCTGACCTCGCGGTTCGCGGTGAGGTCGGCGTCGGCGACCCGCACCGGGATGTCGGTGTCGCCGCGTTCGAGGTCGAGGTCGGTCACCCCGGAGGCGACCGCGGCGACGCGTTCGAGCGGTCGGAGGGACCGCCGCACGAGCAGTGCGAGGGCCCACGCGGCGACGACGAGGCCCAGCACCGTGACGATCCCGATGACGAGCAACAGGCGGGCGATGGCGGCGTTCAGGTCACCGAGGGGAAGTGCGGTGACGAACACGTCGCCGTCGTCCCCGACCGCCTGCACCCGGTAGGTGCCGAGCGAGCCGAGGTCGATCGTCGCCGGGTCGGCGCCGCTGTCGACCGCGGTGAGCGTCCGCCGTTGCGCCGACGACAGCCCGTGCTGGTCGCCGTCGCTGTCGGTGTACCCGCCGAGCACCACGGTGCCGTCGCGGACGATCGCGACGACGGTGCCGGCGGACTGCCCCGGCGCCCCGATGAAGGCGTTGTCCGGATCCGGACGGTCCGACGACGATCCCGACGACGATCCCGACGACGATCCCGACGACGACCCGGGCGGCGGGCCGGTGGGTGCGTCTGCATCGTCCCGGCCACCGACGGTCCGGTTCGCCGCCGTCGACAGCTCCGCGTCGAGGCGGTCGACCAGGTACCCCCGGAACGCGACGACGGTCACCGCTCCGACGACGACGTTCGTCGCGACGAGCAGGAGCGCGACGGCAGCCACGACCCGCCACCGCAACGACGGCACCCGTCCGGCGCGGGTCGGACGGGCCCGGATCGCCTTCGTCGATCGGCTCACGTCGTCGGCCGCAAGACGTACCCAGCCCCGCGCACGGTCTGCAGCATCGGCTCGCGTCCGGCGTCGAGCTTCTTCCGCAGGTACGACACGTACATGTCGACCAGGTTCGACGACGACCCGAAGTCCATGCCCCAGACGCCCGCGAGCAGCTGTTCCCGCGAGAGCACCCGGTTGGCGTTCCGCGCCAGGTGCCGCAGCAGCTCGTACTCGGTCGGTGTGAGCTCGATCGGTTCGCCGGCACGGCTGACGGCGCGGGCGTCCTCGTCGAGGCGGAGGTCACCGACCACCACCTCGGCGCTCCCGCCCACCGCTGCGACCCGAGCGGAGGTCCGTGCGAGGATCCGCGCCCGGACGAGCAGCTCGTCGATGCCGAAGGGCTTCGTCAGGTAGTCGTCCCCGCCGCCGGTGAGTCCGGCGAGCCGGTCCTCGGGGGCGTCGCGCGCGGTGAGGAAGAGCACACGGACGGCGTCGCGGGAGTCGCGGAGCCGCTCGAGCACCTCGAACCCGTCGATGTCCGGCAGCATCACGTCGAGGACGATGACGTCGGGTTGGAACTCCCGCGCGGCGAACAGGACGTCGCGTCCTCGGTGCACCGCCCGCACGGCCCAGCCGTCCCCCTCGAACGCGAGGGCGACGGCGTCGGCCAGGGCGTGCTCGTCGTCGACGACGAGGGCGCGGACGGGGGTGCCGTCGGTGCGCTGCAGCGGTTGGCCGGTCACGTCCGCGAGCCTATCCACCGCGCCCTCGTCGTCGATCACTTGGCGGTGCTCAGGTCGTAGACGGTCTGCCCGCCGACCGTCGTCGACTCGTAGTTCGCCGCGACCCACTCCTGGATCGCCGATGCGGTGGACGAACCGCCGCCCATGCCACCGCCACCGGAGCCGGAGGAGACGTAGTACCCGATGTCCCCGTCGGCGACGTACGCCTTGAACTGCGCGAGCGTGGGTGCCGGGTCGCTCGACCAGCCACCGATCGCCATGACGGCGGTGTCGGTGTCGAGTTCGAGCTGCGCGGCCGACTGCGATCCGTTGACGGCGGCCGCCCACTTCGCGTCGGACGCCTCGAGCAGCTTCTGCAGGGCCGACGAGGTCGACGCACCTTCGCCACCACCCCCGGTCTGGAGGCCCGTCCCCGACCCACCCTCGGAGGTCGCGTCCTCCGTGCCGTCCTGGCCACTGCCCGGTGCCGTGCCGGACGTGCCGTCCGGCATCTCCGGCGCCTCGCCGGACGCGCCCTCCGGCGGGGTCCCGCCGGGACCCTGCTGGGAGTCGGACGTGCTGTCGGAGCCGCTGTCGTCGGAGCCGGAGGTCGACCCACCCGGTCCGCCCGTGCCTCCCGGGAAGCCACCGGTGCCGCCGCCCGTCCCACCGGAGCTGCTGCCCGCCGGGCCGACGCTCGGGATCGAACCGGAGTGCGCGACGGTCGTCGTGGCGAGGGCGTAGGCGGTGGTGCCGGACAGCCCGAACAGGGTGCCGGCGAGGACGCCGACCGTGACCAGCTTGCGGAGCGACGGGACACTGCCCATCACCACGAGCGCTGCGGACAGCAGCCCGCCGGCCAGCATCACCCAGCGGAGCCAGGGCAGCCACGTCGGGTTCTCGTTGAGCAGGCACCAGCCCCAGAAGGCGGTGATGCCGATCATCGCGGCCAGGCCGATCCGGCCGACGAACCGCGCTCGTGCGTGCCAGAGCAGCGCGCCACCGGTGCCGACGAGTCCGGCGATCGCCGGTGCCAACGCGACCGTGTAGTACGGGTGGATCGTGCCGGACATGTACGAGAACACCAGGCCGGTGACCAGGAGCCAGCCGCCCCACAGGACGAGTCCGGCGCGGGCCGGGTCGGCCAGGTGACGGCGTCCGACGACGACCAGACCGACGATCAGCGCGATGAGCGCTGCGGGCAGGAGCCACGAGATCTCGAGCCCCATCTCGGACGAGAACAGCCGGTTCAGGCCCGTCGAGCCACCGAAGGAGCCACCCGCGGTGCCGCCGGTCATGCCGCCGCCTCCGCCACCGTTGCCCGATCCGCCGAAGATCCGACCGAGGCCGTTGTAGCCGAACACCAGGTCGAGGACGGTGTTGTTCGTCGAACCGCCGATGTACGGGCGGGACTCGGCCGGCCACAACCACACGGCGACGACCCACCAACCGGCCGACACCACGAGGGACCCCGCGGCGATGAGCAGCCCGATGACGCGCTTGCCCCAGGTGGTGCGGGCGGCGAACAGGTAGACGAGGCCGAAGGCCGGCAGGACGAGCAGCCCCTGCAGCATCTTCGTCAGGAACGCGAAGCCGAGGGCGACCCCGGCCAGTGCGATCCACTTCCAGCTGCCCCGCGGCAGCGCCCGCACGGTGCAGTACGCGCCGGCGGTCATCAGGAACACGAGCATCGCGTCCGGGTTGTCGAAGCGGAACATCAGGGCTGCCGCCGGGGTGGCCGCGACGACGAAGCCGGCGAGCAGCGCGCCCACGTTCGCGGTGGTGGTGCCGACGCGGGCGAGGGTGCGACGGACCGTGCCCCACACCAGCGCGACGGACCCCACGGCCATGAGCGCCTGGGGGAGCAGCAGACTGAAGCTCGAGAAGCCGAACAGCCGGGCCGACAACACCATCACCCAGAGCGACGCCGGGGGTTTGTCCACCGTGATGAAGTTCGACGAGTCGAGGGAGCCGAAGAAGAACGCCTCCCACGACTTCGTGCCGGCCTGCACGGCGGCGGCGTAGAAGCTGTTGGCGTACCCCGAGACGCTGAGGTCCCAGAGGTACACCACGGCGGTCACTGCGAGGAGCGCCCAGAACGCCGGCCGGAGCCAGCGGGCGTCCTCGCGCTCGCCGAGGAACAGGCGGGCGAGCGGCTTGCGACGCCGATCCTGCGCGTCGGTCAGCGCGGAGGCCTTTCGATCGGTCACGGGTATCGGGTACGTGGTCATGTCGATGAGCATCGGGGGCGTTCCCCGAGCGCGGCACTGCGCCGGCTGTGCGCGGCCTAAGGAACGTCGGGCGCGGCCGGCGCGGCGCACCGTGCGAGGGGCAGTCTGCCGTGGTGCGAGGTTCCGCACTCGGTGCGAGGCACGCGGGGTCGCACGGGGTGCGGAACCTCGCACCGTTCGGCCGCGCCCCTCGCACCGTGCGCGGTCAGGCGTACCGCTGCGCCGCGTGCAGGGCCGCCCCCGTGTACGACCCGCCGAACAGGAACACGTGCAGCAGCAGCGGCGCGAGCTGGTGGAGCTCGACGCGCTCCTGCCAGCCGTCGGCGAGCCGCGACTCCCGGTCGTAGGCGGCGAGCACCGTCTCCAACCGAGGCAGCCCGAACAGTCCGAGCAGCGCCAGGTCGGTCTCGGCGTGCCCGCCGTGCGCGATCGGGTCGATGAGCACCGCGCCGGTCGGTTCGGACGCGTCCGTCGGCCAGAGCACGTTGCCGGCCCACAGGTCGCCGTGCAGCCGTGCAGGACGGTCCCCGACGAGTGCGGGCTGCGGCGACCCGAGCGTGCCGTCCTGCACCCGGTCGGCGACCCGCTCGAACACGGCCGCCTGGGCGTGGTCGAATCCTCCGGCGTCGACGATCCGCCGGACGAAGTCGCGGATCCGGTACTCGGCGAAGAACTCACCCCAGGTGGCCGGTGCGTGCGCGGCGTCGACGAACGGGGTGCGGGAGCGTCCCATCCGGAGCGCGGAGCCCGTCGTCCAGCCGGCGGGCGGTGCGCCCCAGTGGTCGGCGCCGGCGGCGTGGGTGTGCGCGAGGGAGCGTCCGAAGCGCTCGGCCTGTGCGGCGGTGGGGGAGCCGTCGGTGATCAGCTCGAGGTCGAGCACGGTCGGGCTCGGCCGGTCCAGCACCCGCGCGATCCTGGTGCCGCCCACGTCCTCGGCCTCGGCGAGCCAGGCGAGGCCGGCGGCTTCGGCTGCCGCTTCGTCCGGGGTGGTGAAGGTCTTCACGTGCGTCTCGGCCATCGGTCCATCCTGCCGAGGGGTCCCCGTCGTCCGTTCAGCAGGTCGTCAGACCGCGTCGACCAGCGCCCTCGCCAGCGGGTGCCACTCGCGTGACGACGGGCCGCTCAGCACCAGGGTCCGCTCGAGTCGCCGGGCCATCGGCACCATCACGAGGTCCGGCGGCAGCATCACCCGGCCGAGCGTCGGCACGATCGAGACGCCCTCGCCCCGTTCGATCATCCCGAACATGGTGCTCATCTCCCGCACGCGGTGGGCGTACCGGAAGGGGCGTCCGTCGAGCTCGTGCAGCTTCTGGATCTGGTACTCGCACCCGCCGCCGCCCGCGACCAGGCCGTCCTCGTGCAGGTCGTCGAGCGTGAGCGCGGGCAGCTCGGCGAGCGGGTGGTCGCGCCGGACGACCGCGGCCATCTCGTCCCGGGCGACGACGACGCCCCCGGCTGGCACCGGCGCGGGGTCGACGAGCACGGCTGCGTCCACGGTGCCGCTCTCGAGCCACTCGGGCATC
Source organism: Curtobacterium sp. MWU13-2055 (assembly GCF_023242305.1). Classification (NCBI taxonomy): domain Bacteria; kingdom Bacillati; phylum Actinomycetota; class Actinomycetes; order Micrococcales; family Microbacteriaceae; genus Curtobacterium; species Curtobacterium sp. MWU13-2055. The sequence continues at coordinate 426,575 of NZ_JALLIO010000002.1, read as the reverse complement.
TCGTCGTCGTCGCCCTCGTAGACCTGCACGTCGACGTCGGGCAACGTCACCGCCCACAGTTCGCGGAGCCGCGGCAGCAGGCCTTGGCAGACGGTGGGGACGGCCGCGAGTCGCACGGTGCCGCGCGCTGTGGCGGGCCGGACCACTGCCTCCAGGGCGTCGACCGAGGCGAGCACGCTGCGGGCGTGGGCGAGCAGGCGGTCGCCCAGGGGTGTCGGGACGGCGACCGCCCCGCGCCGGACGACCGGCCCGCCGACCTCGCGCTCGAGCCCGGCGACGGCGTGCGAGACGGCCGACTGGCCGACGCCGAGCACGGAGGCCGCGGACGTGAACGACCCGGCGTCGAGCGTGGCGACGAACGCACGGAGCTGGGGGACCGAGACGGTCATGCGTGCTCCTCATGTCGGCATGAACCCCATGCGTTTGCCGCATGGGCGTTGGTGGTTCGACACTAGGCCACATGAACGCCCTCCTCTACGGTCTCGTCGCCCTCACCTGGGGCTCGAGCTTCCTCTTCGCGAAGATCGGCCTCGACGGACTCGCACCGCAGCAGGTCGCCACCGTGCGGACCGTCCTGGGCGGCGTGACGCTCGTCGTCCTGTTGCTCGCGACCCGACGACGCTGGCCGCGGGAGCCCCGCGTGTGGGCGCACCTGGCGATCGTCGCGTTCTTCCTGAACGCCCTGCCGTCGTCGCTGATGGCGTGGGCCGAGCAGACCGTGCCGTCCGGGCTCGCGAGCATCTACAACGCGACGACCCCGATCATGACGCTGGCGGCGCTCGCGGTGCTCGTGCCCTCCGAACGGCTGCGGGGGCGGCAGGTGGCCGGGATCGTGGTCGGCATCGTCGGGGTGCTGGTGCTCGTCGGTCCGTGGGACCTGCTCGGCGACCCGGCCGTCCTGGCGAGCGTCCCGGGGCAGGTCGCGTTGCTCGGCATGACCGCCTCGTACGGCATCGGGCTCGGCTACCTGCGGCGGGTGGCGGTGGGCAGCGCGTACGACCCGGTCACGATCGCGACGGTGCAGCTCACGCTGGCGTCCGGCATGCTCCTGCTGGTCGCGCCCGCCATCGCCACCGGCCCGGTACAGCTGGACGGGAGGATCGTGGCCGCGATGGTCGCGCTCGGTTGCGTCGGCACGGGGCTGGCCTACGCGTGGAACACGCGCCTGGTGCAGGCGTGGGGCGCCGGTCGGGCGTCGACGGTCACCTACCTGACGCCGGTGGTCGGGGTGGCGCTCGGCGTGCTCGTGCTCGGTGAGCGCGTGCGGTGGAACGAGCCGGTGGGCGGACTGGTCGTGCTGCTCGGCATCGCGTTGGCCTCGGGGGTGCTCGGCCGCCGGAGTCTGCGTCGTCCGGCACGCCCCGCCCGTACGCTGGCCGGGTGACCTCCGGCCGGGACCCCAAAGTGGTGCGACTCCTGTTCGCCTCGTCCCACCCCGGTCCGACGGTCACCGTCACGGTGCTCGCCGCCGTCATCGCCGCAGCCGTCGGACACCCGGTGTGGCTCGTGGTCCTGGTCGCGCTGACGGTGGTCGCCGGGCAATTGTCGATCGGCCTGGCGAACGACTGGATCGACGCCGACCGCGACCGAGCCGTCGGCCGGAGCGACAAACCCGTCGCCCGCGGACTCATCGCGGTGGAGACGGTCCGCACGGCGGCGTTCGTGACGGCCGGTGCCGCCGTGGTCCTCTCGCTGTTCCTCGGGCCCGTCGCCGCCGTGGCGCACCTGGTGCTCGTGGCCGCGGGGTGGGCCTACGACGCCGGGCTCAAGCGCACCGTGTGGTCGGTCGTGCCGTTCGTCGTCGCGTTCGGACTGCTGCCCGTGGTCGCGGTGTCCGCCGGTCCCGAGGGGCTGTGGCCGGCGTGGTGGGCGATCGCCACCGGCGCGGTGTTCGGCGTCGCGATCCACTGCACGAACGTCCTGCCCGACCTGGTCGACGACGCCGCCACCGGTGTCCGCGGGTTCCCGCACCGCCTCGGGCTCCGGGGAGCCGGGATCGTCGCGTTCGGGTCGCTCGTCGTCGCGGCCGGCCTGGTGCTCGGCGGACAGGTGCTCGGTGACGACCCGGTCCGCGGCATCGGGGTCGTGCTCGCCGTGGTCGGGGCGGTCGTCGTGCTGGTGCTCGCCGTGGTGGGGGTCCGGCTGGTGCTGGCGGGACGGGCATCGCGCACCCTGTTCCGGCTCGTCATCGCGTCGTCCCTGGTGCTCGTCGTCGAGCTCGGGTTCGCCGGGGCGCGGCTCGTCGCCTGACGCACTCCTGCGCGGGACGCACCGCGCGGCTCGCCTGACGCGCTTCCGGGCGGCTCGCACCGCGCCGCTCGTCGCCGACGCGAGCCGTCAGGCCCAGCGCATGGCGTAGAGCCGGGCCAGGCCGTGCGCGGTCGGCAGCGACAGGACGGTCCGGAGCAGCGCCTCCCGTCCGATGGTGGAGGCGGCACCGAGTGGACGACCGAGCCCCATGTTCGCCTCGGCCTGCCGGGCCGCACGGCGGGCTGCTGCCTGCCGGCGGGCGGCGTAGCCGGGCCACGGTCCGGCCACGCCGGTCCGGACCGCGCCGGCGAGCAACGGCGCGAGCTCGGCCGCGTCGAGCCAGCCGAGGTTCATGCCCTGCCCGCCGATCGGGCTGATCTCGTGGGCGGCGTCGCCGACGAGCACGACCCGGCCGACCCCGACGCGGTCGGCGACGCGGCGCCGCACCCGGAAACCGCTGAGCATCGTGCAGGAGGACGGATCCGGGACGACGCCGGTGCGTGCGGCGACGATCGCGGCCAGTCGTGCCGCCGTCTCCGGGGCGGGGGTCGCGCCGCTCGGGGCGAACGCCAGCGAGTCCGGCACCAGGGCGACGTACCGGCGCCGACCGTGCGGCAGGGGGAAGGACTCGACGACGCCTCCGGGGCCGACGTCCACCAGGGCGGCGGTCCGGGCGTCGGCGCCCTCGGGGTCGGCGAAGTCGCCCATCACGTAGCGGTCCGGGTAGTCGCGGCCAGTGGTGCCGATGCCGAGCAGGTCACGGACGACGCTCCGTGCGCCGTCGGCCCCGACCACGAAGGCGGCGCGCACGGTTACCGGTGCGCCGTCCGGGCCGGTGCCGACCGCGTCGACGTGGTCACGGTGCCGGGACAGGGTGGTCACCGTCGTCCCGGTGCGCAGCGCGGCTCCGTCGGCAGCGGCCAGCCGGTCCCGCAGCAGGGACTCGGTGCGGTGCTGGTCGAGCGTCGCGACGTACGGGTGGGTGTCCGAGGCACGGTCGAAGGTCAGCGTGCCGAGCGTCCGCCCGCGGCTCCGCGCGACGCCGGTGCGCACGAGGGTCGCCTCGGCGAGCACCGGGACGTCGAGCCCGATCGCGGCGAAGGCATCGAGGGACGGCGGGTGGATGCCGATGGCGCGCGACCCCTCGGGTGGACCGGGGCGACGCTCCCACACCTGCACGGCGATGCCCCGGGCGGCCAGCAGCGCGGCGAGGAAGAGGCCGACGGGACCACCGCCGACGACGAGGACGTCGGTGCGCTCCGTGGTCACGGGCCGAGCCTACGGTCGGGCGGTCGAGCCGCGCACAGCTGCACTGCTCGTGCGCAGCCGGCGACGGAGCCGCTCCACGGGGACCTCGACCGCGTAGGCGGCACCGATCGACACGAGCAGCACGACGCCGACCAGACCGACCGTGCCCCACGCGCCGATCGCGAACGTGCCGAGCAGCGCGATGACGAGCGGGTGCCACAGGTACGCCGAGTACGACACCCGTCGTCCGAACCACGCCACCGGGGTCCAGCTCAGCGCGGTGGCGACGGGTGAGCGCACCGACACCAGGCCACCGATGAGCACCGCCGAGATCACCCCGATGACCGGCAGGACGACGCCGAAGGTCCAGGCGTGCTGGGTCCAGTCGTCGTCGATCCAGAGCAGCACACCCGCCAGGAGCCCGAGCCCGGTCCAGGTCGCGACGTGTCCGGCGATCCCGGCTGCCCGGACGCGTACCCGTTCGTCATCGAGCAGCAGCGCGAGCGCGCACCCGATCGCGAGCGGCACGACGCCGAGCACCGGCGAGAAGTACACGTCGGGGGTTGCACCGCCGCTCGGGGTCCGGTAGCTCGCCCACGACGCCGCCGACGCTCCGACGACCAGGACGCCGAGGCCCGTCAGCAGCCAACGCCGTCGAGCCCGCAGGGCCGCGAGCAGCACGAGCACGGGTGGCCAGACCAGGTAGAACTGCTCCTCCATCGACAGGCTCCACGTGTGCGCGAACACGCCCTGCGTGGTGTCCCAGAACGCGCGGAAGAGGTTGCCGGTGTAGGTCAGGGCGATGACCCCGGCCTCGCCCGCCGAGAACGACGCGCCCTTGTAGTCACCGACCCAGTTCCACAGCAGCAGGCCCACCGCGACGAACACGAGCAGCGCGGGGTAGAGCCGGAGCAGGCGCTTGAGCCAGAACGAACCCAGCCGGACACGACCGGTGCGTCGGCGTTCACCGAGCAGCAGCGTGGTGATCAGGAAGCCGGACAGCACGAAGAACACCGTCACGCCGATGAAGCCGCCCTCGAACTGCGGGACGTGCAGGTGGTACAGGACGACGGCGAGGATCGCGATGGTCCGGAGTCCGTCGAGGGCGGGTGCGCGATGGGTGAGCGGGGGCGGTGGCGTCCGGCCCGTCGGGTCGCCGTCGGTCCGGCCCCGCGCGGTCGTCGCGTGGCCGGGCGCGGTCGTCGCGCGGCCAGGTGCCGTCGTCGCGCGGACCCGCTCGGGCGAGAGCACGTCGGTCGTCACGGGCACCTCCTGCGCGATCGGGAGGCCACGACAGCGGGACGCGTCGTGACCGGATCGTCACATGATGCGCGCGGCAGGTAAGAGCCGACTCAACGCCCGGGGTGCACCAGCGTCGCCAGGGCGTCGAGTCGTTCGTGCACGATCGCGGCGAACGGGCGGTCCTCATCCGGAGCGATCCACTGGGCGAAGGACAGGTGGAACACCGTCACGGCGGTCTCGGCGGCCATCGTCGCCGCCGGTTCGGGGACGCCGCGCTCGCGCATGACCTCGCCCAGGCGTGCCTTCAGGGTGGCGAGCTTGCCGAGCTCCCGTTCGCCGAGCGCTGCGTTCGCGTCGATGATCGTCTGCCGGGCCCGCGACCACGACCGGCGGTCCTCGGGGAAGAACCCGGCGGCGGCGTCGAGGGCGCGGCCGACCAGGTCGAAGGGCGCCGCGTCGGCCGGGGCGGCCGTGATCGGGTCGACGAACATCGCGAGGAAGTCGTCCTGGCCGGCGAACAGGACCTCGCGCTTGTCGGCGAAGTGCCGGAAGAAGGTGCGCTCGGTGACCTGGGCTTCGGCGGCGATCCGCGCGACCGTGGTGCCGTCGTAGCCCTCGGACGCGAAGAGCTGCAGCGCGACCGCCTGCAGTCGTTCACGCGTTCCGGGTTGCCAGCGAGCCATGCGGAGAGTCTACTGATCAGGACGACTTGATGACAGCGGCTGACATCGAGTGCTACGGTGATGTCAGTTCATGACATCACACCGTGGACATCTGTGAAAGGACCACTCATGCACGTGTTCGTCACCGGGGCATCCGGCTGGATCGGCTCCCACACCGTCGACGACCTGCTCACCGCCGGGCACACCGTCACCGGGCTCGCGCGTTCCGACGCGTCGGCCGCCGCGCTCGAGGCGAAGGGCGTCGCCGTCCTGCGCGGTGACCTCGACGACCTCGACGTCATCCGCCGGGGCGCTTCCGAGGCCGAGGGCGTCCTGCACCTCGCCAACAAGCACGACTGGGCGAACGCCGCCGCCACGAACGCCAGCGAGCGGGCCGCCGTCGAGACCATCGGTGCAGCGCTCGTCGGCACCGACCGCCCGTTCGTCCTCGCGTCGGGCGTCGCCGGGCTCGCCCAGGGCCGCCCCTCGACCGAAGCGGACGCCAACCCGTTCGTCGGCCCGGACAGCATGCGCGGCGGCAGCGAGAACCGCGGCTTCGACTTCGTTGGCCAGGGGGTACGCACGATCGCGGCCCGGTTCAGCCCCACCACCCACGGCACCGGTGACCACGGATTCATCGCCGCGATCGTCGGTGCAGCCCGGCAGCGCGGCGTCTCCGGCTACGTCGGCGACGGCACCAACAGCTGGTCCGCCGTGCACGTCACCGACGCCGCCCGGCTCGTCCGCCTCGGGCTCGAGCAGGCCCCGGCCGGCACGCGGCTGCACGCCGTCGCCGAGACCGCGATCCCGACCCGCACGATCGCTGAGGCCATCGGCGAGGTCCTGGGGCTGCCGGTGACCTCGATCGACCCGGCGGACGCGGACGCGCACTTCGGGTTCATCGGCCGGTTCTTCGGCATGGAGATGTCCGCCACGTCCGACGCCACCCAGAAGCTCCTCGGGTGGGAGCCCACCGGGCCGGGGCTGCTCGAGGACATCGCCGCCGGCGCCTACTCCGGCGTGCGGGTCGCGTAGGCGACCGGTCCCCGCGAGACTCCGAACGACGAGTTCGATGTCGCACGACGTCGACATGGTCGTTCCGAGTCGGCGCCAGCCCCACGCGCCCCAGCAACGGACGGGAGGCCCGTGGCGGCCCCGCCCCGCGCCTCCCGGCCGTCGCCGGTCCGAACCACGGCGCATGGTGAGCAGAAATGGTCGGGTTCAGTCACCGGACCCGACCATTTCTACTCACGAGGCGAACCGCGAAGCGACGCGCGACGCGCGAGCGCGTCGGCGCCGACTACTCGGACTTCTGCATCTGCCACGGCTCCGGCTCGCGGTCGCCGTTCGGGCGCACGGGCCGGACGTCGCCGACGATCGGGATCGCGCGCTTCCGCATGAACCACAGGTAGCGGACGAAGAAGTGCGACAGCGTCGACAGCCGGTTGCCGTTGCCGAGCAGCGACGCGATGTGCACCGCCACCCACGCCAGCCACGCGACGGGCCCGACGAGCGTGATGCCACCCCGCAGCTGCGCGACCGCGGCGTTCGTGCCGATGGTCGCCATCGTGCCCTTGTCGAAGTACTTGAAGTGCTCGGTGGGCTTGCCCTCGAGCAGACGCTTGATCTGCGTCGCGACGTGCCGTCCACCCTGCAGCGCCGGCTGGGCCAGCTGCGCGAGGGCATCGGACTGCGCCGCGATGTCCCCGGCCGAGAAGATCCGCTCGGCGCCGTTGACGCGCAGGTCGTCGCCGACCTGGATGCGTCCGCCGCTGGTCTGCGGCAGGCCCCAGCCCGATACCTCCTTGTGGGCGGCGACGCCGGTGGCCCAGATGACCTGCGAGGCGGGGATGAACTCGCCGTCGGCCGTCATCACGCCGTCCGTCTTGACCTCGGAGACGCCGGTGTTCAGCCGGAGGACGACGCCGCGCTTCCGCAGGACCTTGGCCGCGTACCGGCGCAGACGCGGGGCGAACGGCTTGAGCAGTTCGCCACTGCGGTGCACGAGGGTGATCGTGATGGCACCCTTGTCCAGCTCGGGGTACGCCCCCTCGAGTGCCTGGTCGCGGAGCTCCGCGAGCGCGCCGGCCATCTCGACGCCGGTCGCGCCGCCGCCCACGATGACGATCTTGATCTCGTCGGGGCCCTGGTTCGCGGCAGCCTCTTCCAGCCGGGTGAACAGCTCGTCGCGGATCCGCAGGGCCTGCGAGCGGGAGTACATCGAGTACGCGTACTCGTAGGCGCCCGGGGTGCCGAAGTAGCTCGTGTTCACGCCGTTCGCCAGCACGAGGTAGTCGTAGTGCAGGTGCTCGCCGTCGGACATCTCGGCGATGCGTTCGTCGGTCCGGATGCCGGTGAGCAGGCCGTGCCGGAACTCGGCGTTGTCCTGCTTGGCGCGCAGGCTGCGGAGGAAGTACGTCACGTCGCCGGCGTTCAGTCCGCCCGTCGCCACCTGGTACATGAGGGGCTGGAACATGTTGTAGACGTGCCGGTCGACGAGCGTCACCCGGACGGGAGCGTCCGCCAGCTCGCGCATGGCAGCGACACCGGCGAATCCACCGCCGACGATGACGACGTGCGGGCGGGTGTCCTGGGGCATGCTGATCCGGCTTTCTTCGGTTCGTGAGGTGGTCACCCACGAGGGTACGCGCGCTGTGGACCGCTCCCGTCCACTGCCGACCGGGAGGCCCGGGTCGGCTCCGTCAGGCGTCGAGCCGTGCGTAGGTGCTCACGACGTTCCCCTTGCTCGTCACGGTGCTGCCGACCAGCCGCAGGCGCGTGGCCGGGTCGGTCGGCTCGAAGAGCTTCCGGCCGGAGCCGGCGATCGCCGGGTGCACCATCAGCTGGAGCTCGTCCAGGAGCCCCGCGAACAGCAGGTGCCGGACGACGCTCACGCTGCCGCACACCGCGATGTCGGCGCCGTCGCGTTCCTTGAGCTCGCGGACGAAGGTGTCGAGGTCGCCCGGGATCCTGGTGGTGTTCTGCCACGTCAGGTCGTCGCCGAGCGTCGTGGAGGCCACGTACTTCTCGATCGGGTTGATCCACTGCCCGAAGCCGTCGTCGGGGTGTGCCGGCCACCACTCGGACCACTCGAGGTAGCTGTTCCTGCCGAGCAGGACGGTGTCGGTGCGGGCCATGAACGCGCCCATCCCGGCCCCGAGCTCGTCGTCGAAGCTGTCGTACTGGAACTCGTACGGGTCCTGCACCACGCCGTCGACCGACGTGAACAGCCCTGCGGTGACCTTGCGCATGGCCGGAGCGTACTGCGGATCAGCTGCCGGTGCCGCTGTCGCTGCTGCTGCTGCTGCCGTCCGTGCCGCTGCCGGATCCGTACCCGGGGAGCTGCCCGGTGCCGTTGCCCGGGAACTGGTTCGTCCCGCCGTTCGTGCCGGGCACCTGCGTCGTCGACTGGGACTGGTCCCCACCGATCGCATGCCCGATGGCGAAGCCGATGCCACCGCCGACGAGCAGTGCTGCGAGTCCGACGATCGCAGCCAGGACGGGCCAGAACCACGGCGGCTTCGGTGTGCTCTTCCGGCTCGTCGGGGCCGAGGCGCCGTACCACGGGGTGGCGCCGTTCGGGTCGCCGGCGTTCCAGGATCCGGCGTCGGAGCGGTAGGGCTGCTGGGCGTACTGGTTCGGTGCGGGTGCGTCGAGGGTCGCCGTGGAGGTCGGCGTGGGTGCCGAACCCCAGCCGGCCGGTGCCGCTGCCGAGGGAGTGCGGGCGGCGTTGCCCGGCTCGTGGCCGTTCGTGGGAGTGGTGTCGCTCATGGAAGGCAGTGCACACCGTGCCCCTGTGTGCAGCCGATGACGAGCCTGACGCAGTGCTGCGAACCGCCGCGTACCCTCGGGGCGTGCGCGATGAGCTGGAGACGGACCCGACCACGTTCCGCACGGAGCCGGCGCGCACGGGCCGACCCGTGCCTCCCGGCATCCCGCTGGTGCGACGCGCGAGGTGGGCTGCACTCGACTGGTGGTACGCGATCTCGTGGCAGGTGCGGAGCCTCGGGCCCACCACGGCTGACGACTACCGGACCGGCGACGGCCAGCCCGTCGTGGTGATCCCCGGCGTCTACGAGACCTGGCACTTCATGCGGCCGCTCATGGACGCCCTGCACGACCGCGGGCACCCGGTGCACGTGCTGCCGGTGCTGCGGCACAACCTGCGTCCGGTGCCGGACTCGGCGCGCGACGTGTTCGCGTACCTCGAGGAGCACGACCTGCGGAACGTGCTCGTGCTCGCGCACAGCAAGGGCGGGCTCATCGGGAAGTACGCGATGACCCAGCTCGACGACCACGGCCGCATCGACCGCATGGTCGCCGTGTCGACGCCGTTCGCCGGGTCGGGTTACGCGCGACTGGCTCCGGTTCGGCACCTGCGGGTGTTCCGGGCGGCCGACCCCGTGCTGGCCGGACTGGCGCGGGAGCTCGACGCGAACGCCCGCATTACCTCGGTCTACGGGGTGTTCGACACGCTCATCCCCGAGGGCAGTGAACTGTCCGGGGCGACGAACGTGCGGCTGCCGGTGGGCGGGCACTTCCGGATCCTCGGTGACGCCCGCACGCGCGCCGCGGTCCTGGCAGCCGCCGACCCAGCCTGAGGCGCGCCCGTCCCGTCCCGTCCCCGTCCTCGTCCTCGTCCCCGAGGTTCCGAAATCTCGGCATGTCGGCGCTCGGATCGCCGCAGTTCGGAACCTCGGCGGCGATCACCCGGCGTGTTGTGGAACCTCGGGGAGCGGCCAACCTGCCTCAGACCCCGGGCAGGAACAGGCAGAACGGGTGCCCGTCGGGGTCGAGCAGCACCCGGACGTCGTCCTGCGGTTGGAACGCGGCCTGTGTGGCACCGAGCTCCTCGGCGCGGGCGACGGCTGCCGGCAGGTCCTCCACCTGGAAGTCGAGGTGCAGCTGCATGCCGGGGGCATCGGCGGTGCCGGGCCAGGTCGGCGCGACGTACTCGGGCTCGTACTGCACGGACAGACCCGGGCCCTCGGCGGGGCGGATGCGGGCCCAGGTCGGGTCGTCCTCGTACACGGTCCACCCGGTCAGGGCGCCGTAGAACCGGGCGAGGGCGATCGGCTCCGGGGACTGCAGGACGGTCGCGGCGAGCGTCGGCATCGAGGCGTCTTCGCTGGTCATGCCGCGGAGCGTACGCCGATCAGCGATCAGCGATCAGCGATCAGCGATCAGCGATCAGCGGTCAGCGGTCGGCGACGCTCGCGCGCTCGACGATGCGGTGCGGCACCACCACGGTCTCGGGCGGCAGGCTCCGGTCCTCGATCCGTCGGGTCAGCAGGTCGAGTGCTGCCGTCGCGAACGCCCGCCGGTCGAACGACACCGTGCTGAGCGCGGGGATCGAGTACGCCGCTCCGTCGATGTCGTCGAACCCGATGACGCTGACGTCCTCGGGGACGCGGACACCTCGGGCGGCCAGGACGTGCAGCACGCCGAAGGCGATCGAGTCCGTGAAGGCGAACACGGCGTCGGGCAGGGGGTGCTCGTCGAGCCAGGCCGCGAACGCCGTCGCTGCCGAACTCGTCGTCCAGGACGGCAGCGGCACCCGCAGTGCGGGGTCCGGTTCGATCCCGGCGGTGGCGAGTGCGGCGAGGTACCCGCGCTCCCGCAGCTCACTGGTGGCGGTGGGCTCGGACGCCCGGGCGGCACCGGCGACCGCGATCCGGCGGTGGCCCCGGGACACCAGGTAGGCGGTGACCTGCTCGGCGGCGGCCCGGCTGTCGACGTGCACCTGGTCGACGTGCTCGGGTTCGACCTCGCCGATCACGACGGTCGGCGGCAGCCCCTCGGTCGAGGCCAGGACGCTCGCGCTGAGCGACACCGGGTTGAGCACGAGGCCGTCGACGAGGTGGGCGCGGGCTCGTGAGACGAGTTCGCGCTCGCGGGCCGGGTCGTTGCCGGTCTGGTCGAGCTGGACGACCCATCCGCGCTCGCGGGCGAGTTCGACGAACCACTGCGCGAGTTCGGCGGAGTAGGCGCTGCCCATCTCGGGCAGGGTCAGGGCGATCGCACCGGAGCGGCCGTTCCGCAGCCCGCGGGCGGACAGGTTCGGCACGTAGTCGAGTTCGGCGACGGCCCGTTCGACGCGCTCGCGGGTCTCCGGGCGCACCACCACGCCGCCGTTGATGACGTTGGAGACGGTCTTCGGCGACACCCCGGCGAGGGTGGCCACGTCCCGCACGGTTGCGCGCATCGGGACGAGCGTAGCGCGGCAGGTCTCCGGTGGAGTCGTCGTGCGGGGCTGCGGGTGTGCGCTCACTGGAGCGTTACAACGATGGAAACGTTTGGCAACGGATTGCCACGTTGTAACTCCGCACGCCAGGGTCGCTGCAGGAATCCAACGGAGGAGGCCACCGAGTGACGAAGCTCGACGTCCGCGCGACGACCACCGCGCACACCGCACCACCACCCGACCCCGGGCTCCGCCGACGGAGCACGTGGCAGCGGATCCGCCGCGACCGGGTGCTGCTGCTGATGGGCCTGCCGGGAGTCGCCCTGCTGCTCGGGTTCCACTACCTGCCGCTGCTCGGCAACCTCATCGCATTCCAGGAGTACCTGCCGTTCGTCCCGCTCGGCCGCAGCCCCTGGGTCGGGTTCGAGAACTTCTCGGTGGTGTTCGACGGCAACGGCGAGTTCCTCGGCGCGCTCCGGAACACCCTCGTGATCACCCTCGTGCAGGTCGTGTTCGTGTTCCCCGCACCGATCATCCTGGCGCTCATGCTCAACTCGCTGCTGTCCGAGCGGATCAAGGGCGTCGTGCAGTCGATCCTGTACCTGCCGCACTTCCTGTCGTGGGTGATCGTCGTCGCGGTGTTCCAGCAGATCCTCGGCGGCTCCGGGCTCGTGAACAACGCGATCCGTGCCGCCGGCGGTGACGCGATCGACTTCCTCGGCAACCCCGACGGCTTCATCGCGCTGCTCACCAGCCAGGTGATCTGGAAGGACACCGGCTGGGCAACGATCCTGTTCCTCGCCGTCCTCAGCTCGATCGACGCCAGCCTGTACGAGGCGGCGAAGATGGACGGCGCCTCGCGCTGGCGCCAGCTGTGGCACGTCACCCTGCCCGGCATGCGCGGCATCATCATCCTGCTGCTCATCCTGCGGCTCGGCGACTCGCTCACCGTCGGCTTCGAGCAGATCATCCTGCAGCAGCAGGCCGTCGGTCGTGCCGCCAGCGAGGTCCTCGACACCTACGTCTACAACAACGGCGTGCTCGGTGGGCAGTGGGGTGTCGCCGCGGCCGTCGGACTCGTCAAGGGCGTCGTGGGCGTGCTGCTCGTGCTCGGCGCCAACAAGCTCGCGCACGTCTTCGGTGAAGCGGGCGTCTACCAGAAGGAGTCGCGATGACCGCCACGCACACCGTGACCGTCCCACGGGCGAAGAAGCGCAAGCGCGGTGGCCCGGACGCGGCTCCGCTGCCCGGACGGCTGCTCACCGGAGCGGTCCTGCTCGTGATCTGCCTCGTGGTGATCCTGCCGTTCGTCGGCATCGTGTCGACGAGCCTCGCACCCACCAGCCAGGTGAACGACGCCGGCGGGTTCGTGATGTGGCCGAAGGGCTTCGACCTCAGCGCCTACGAGAGCATCTTCGCCGGCGGTGTCGTCACCCGGGCCCTGGTCGTGAGCATCGGCATCACCACCGTCGGCACGCTCATCAGCCTGTTCGTGAGCGCGATGCTCGCCTACGCCCTCAGCCGTCCGGGCTCCTACGGGTCGGGCGCCGTGCTGGGCCTCGTGCTCGTCAGCCTGCTGTTCGCGCCCGGCCTCATCCCGAACTACCTCGTCGTCAAGCAGTTCGGGCTGCTCGACTCGTACTGGGCGCTCATCCTGCCCACCGCCCTGAGCGCCTTCAACGTCATCGTGATGCGGTCGTTCTTCATGGCGATCCCGCAGGAGCTCCTCGAGTCGGCACGCATCGACGGCGCCGGTGACTTCGCGGTGTTCTGGCGGATCGTGCTGCCGCTGTCGAAGGCCGTCCTCGCCGTCATCGGCCTGTTCTACGCCGTCGGCTACTGGAACGCGTTCTTCAACGCGCTGCTCTACATCAACGACACCGCGAAGTGGCCCCTGCAGCTGGTGCTCCGCACCTACGTGATCAACAACGCGCAGCTCGGCGGCGCCGACCTCGGGGCGTCCGCCGATGCCCTCCCACCCCAGGCCTCGATCCAGATGGCGATCCTCGTCGTCTCGATCGTGCCGATCCTCATCGTCTACCCGTTCCTGCAGCGGCACTTCGCCAAGGGTGTCCTGACCGGTGCGGTGAAGGGCTGACCAGCGTGACGAACAACGGAATCACCCGCCGCGCGCTCATCGCGGGCGGTCTCGGGGTCGCAGCCACGGGCCTCCTGGCCAGCTGCTCCACCGTGACCCGCTCGACCGACGTCAAGGCGATCAACCAGGCGGTCACGCTGCCGGACTACGTGCCGTGGGCCGGCGGGCCGGAGCCGGCGTTCCCGAAGACGAGCGCCCTCATGCCGAGCGCCTTCCGGAAGATCCCGGCGACCCTCGTGCCCACCGACGGCAAGCCCGGCGACGGCTCGACCGTGCACGGCAGCGTCCCGACGAACTCGCCCGTGCCGCCCTCGAAGGGCAGCAACCCGTACTGGCAGGGGCTCGACCAGCGGATGGGGATCGACCTCGACCTCACCATCACGCCGAACGCCGACTTCGGCAACAAGTTCGCCACGCAGGTCGCCGGCGACACCCTCGGCGACGTGTTCACGGTGTTCGGGTCGTTCCCGTACCTGCCGCAGTTCCTCGAGGCCAAGGCCGCAGACCTCAGTCCGCACCTGTCCGGCAGCGGCGTCCGCGACTACCCGTACCTCGCCAACCTGCCGACCGCGTCCTGGAGGGGGACCGTGTACTCGGGCGGCATCTACGGGGTCCCGATCCCGCGTGGCCCGCTGTCGTCGCAGGCGCTCCTGCGTCGTCAGGACCTGTTCGCGGACCTCGGGGTCGACCCATCGTTCTCGAGCGTCGACGAGTTCGTGCAGCTCTGCCGCGAGGTCTCGGACCCGCACCGCAACAGATGGGCGTTGGCGTCGGTACCGACGAACGTGCTCGCGCCGATGTTCGGACTGCCGAACCAATGGCAGGAGGAAGGCGGCCGCTTCCAGCACATGTACGAGACGGAGGAGTACCAGGACCTGCTCGAGACGTCGCGGAAGCTCATCGCCGAGGGCCTCGTCCACCCGGACAGCATCACCGCCTACAACGGCAAGGTCTGGTTCGTGCAGGGGTCCGCCGTGATGCTCGCCGACACCTACACCGCGATCCCGGGCCTGCTGCAGCAGGCGACGGCCGGGAGCGGGTTCGAGCTGACGATCGCACCGTTCGTCGGGCCGGCGGGCGCCGCGGCGAAGCCGTGGCTCGGGGACCCGAACAACACCATCGCCGCGGTCGCCGCCGCGTCCGACGAGCGCATCCGCGTCCTGCTCGAGGTCCTCAACTGGTGCGCTTCGCCGTTCGGTACCGAGGCCTGGATGTACCGCAAGTTCGGCATCGAGGGCCGCGACTTCGAGTACCGCGATGGTGCCCCCGTGCTCACGAAGACGGGCAACAGCGAGACCGCGCTCGGCGAGTTCCCGCTGCAGTACCTCACCGAGTGCCCCTTGCCGCTGTACTACGCCGGGGCCCCGGCGATGACGGACACCGTGCACGAATCGCTGTCGTCGTGGGTCGCCCGCGGGCTGCCGAACCCGGCCTACGGTCTGTACTCGCCGACGAACTCGACGACCGGGCCTGCCCTCGGCACCTTCGCGACGAACGCGATCAACGACGTGCTGCTCGGGCGGGCGAAGGTGTCGTCGTGGAAGGGGACCGTCCGGGAGTGGCGCCGCCGCGGCGGCGATGCCGTTCGACGAGAGTTCCAGCAGGCGTTTGCAGCGCGGTCGTCCTGACCGCTGGGGCTGCGTTCGGAGCGGACGGGAGGCACGTGGCGGTGGCCGCCACGGGCGTCCCGTCCGGTCTGCGGTCGCGTCCCGATCAGCGCGGGGTGACCGCGAGGTTCCGCCACTGCGCCTCGACCAGGTGCTCGCGCACCCCCACCGCGCCGCTCGTGGTGGTGCAGCTGCCGAAGTCCTTGCTCGCCTGGACGACCGTGCCGCCGGCGGACGGCGACGCCGTCGCCGTGACCACGCAGCCGACCACGGCGACGGTGATGTGCCACCACTCGCCTCGGCGGACGTCCCGTGGCAGCGGAGTCGTCGCCCCGGGGATCCACCTACCGGCGTCGTGCTGTCCGACGACGAGTGCGGTCCCGCTGATGCCGGCTGAGAACCCGCGGAGGTCGTCGACGCCGCTGCCGGGGTTGGTCACCCGGGTGATGAACCCCGCATCGATCGAACCGGTCGGTTCCCGCATGAGCCGGACGTCGCCGGTCAGGGTCAGGTCGCCCCACGAACGGTTCAGCACCTGCTTGTCGCCGACGCCCTGGTCGGCGGTGTTCGCGAGCGTCTCGGCCTGCTGGTCGAAGCTCCAGGAGCCGCCGTACGTGGCGGCCGCCGGGCCGTCGTTGAAGCTCGCGGTGCTGAACGTGGAGTTGTACGGCGTGGTGCTCACCGATGCCGCCGGTGCACCCGACGTCGCCGTGAAGAAGCGGTAGCCGGCCTTGCTGTCCTGGTTGCGGAGGCCGACCGCGCCGGCGGTCAGGCAGGTCGACGCCGGGTCGGTGAAGGTCGCGCGGGTCCAGGAGTTCGCACCGACCGTGGTCTGCCACGCGGTGACCGTGCAGCCCGACACCTGGACGACGAGGTGGTAGAACTGCCCGAGCGCGAGTGTGCCGGGGATCGACGTGCGCGCGAGCGACGGGGTGTAGGACCCGTTCCGCATCCGCCCGATGAACAACGAGTTGTCCGACAGGTCGACGGCGGCGTAGTACGCGTTCATGGCGTCCGTACCGGATGCCGGCGAGGTCACCCGGGCGAGGAGTCCGGCTTGTGTGCCCTCGTTCACCTGGACGTCGGCCTGCACCGTGTAGTCGGTCCACGCCGGGTTGCCGGTGACGGCCTTCGGGCCACCGGTCCCGCCGCACGTCTCGAGGAACTTGCCGTAGCCGAAGGTGGTCTGGGTCGACCAGCACCCGTTGTACGTCGTCCAGCCGGCCTGGCCGCCGGCGAAGCTGTCGCGCATCGGGAAGGTCGTGCGGTTGTAGCTCGGCGACGTCGTCACGGTGTCGGTCGGGTGCACGAAGGTCGCGGTGTAGGCGCCGTGCGTCGTGGGGACGTACCCGGCGACGATGACCCCGACGGCGAGCAGTGCGACGGCCAGCGACCGCCAGGGGCGCCTCACCGCACCGTTCCCGCCGGCGGAGCGGCTGTCTCGGCGTCCGTCAGCGGCACGTCGTTCCGTCCGACGAGGACCGCCACGACGATCGGGACCGCGCACACCAGCCCGAGGCCCGCCCAACCGAGGACCGACAGCTCGAGCTGCGATGCGACGTGGAAGACCCCGCCCGCACCGGGGGAGACACCGACCTCGGCGGTCTGTCCGCTGGTGAGGTGCGCTGAACCGCCCTCGGCGATCGATGCCCGGATGGGGAGCAGGCCGGTCGAGACGACGCGGGCGACGCCGCCGTCCGCCGTCGTCGACGTCGCGAGCAGCTGCACCGCCACGAACGGACGGAGGACCGCGCCGACCACCGCCACGGCGAGGGCCGCTCCGAGCAGCCGCGACGCGGAGCGGGCGTCACCCGGAGCGAGGAACCCCGTGCCGAACCAGACGAGTGCGACGGCCGCGACGATCCACGGCAGTCCGCGCGCCGCCCACCCTGCGCCGGGCAGGACGACGACCACGTGTCCGACCACGTCGGTCGGTGCGATGAGCCAGGCATCCGGCGCGGCGTTCACGTCACCGCGGGTCTGGATGCCCGCCGAGCCACGGCTGTCGATCCGGTGCGTGTAGAACTCGCTGCCGGCGTCGGGGCGGAAGGTGATGACGTCGCCCGTCCGCAGGTCGCCCACGACCGCGGGACGTGTGAGCACGAGGCTCCCGACGGGAGCAGCGGTGCCCATCGACGGCGTGCGCACGTCGAAGGCCCGGAGCCCGGACACCGCCGCGACGGCGATCCCCCCGACGGCGAGTGCCACCAGCAGGAAGAGCACCACGACCCGCGGCGGGACAGCCGTGCCGCGGGCCCGTCGCCGTCCCCGCGACGGCGCGTCGAGGGCCCCGCGACCGTCGATGACGACGGTCGCGGGCCTCTGGAGGCTGCTGGTGCTCATCGGCTGGTGACGCTCCGCGCTTGCTCGGGGTCCGCCCGGCTCAGGCGGTGAACGTCCACGTGAGAGGCTGCGAGAGCGACAACCCCGACGTGCTGTTCGCTGTGTCGGCCGGCAGGGTGACCGTGACGACGGCGCTGAGGACCTCGGTCGGAGCGGGCGGGTTCGGCACGACCGTCGTGGTGCCAGCGAGGGACTTCGGGGTCGTGCTGGCGGGCAGGACGTCGGCGTTGCGCCACTTCAGCGAGACGACCACCTTGTCGCACAGGTCCACGGAGCTGCTGGCCGGGCTGGTGGTGCAGGCGCCACCAGTCAGGGCGAACCGCTGCGGAGTCGTCGATCCGGTGTTCTTGAACGTCACGGTCGTCGACTTCGTGTCACCCGGGCTGAGCGTCTGTCCGCTGTAGAGGTTCGCGGTGCGGCAGGTCGCGGTGCCGGACGAGTCCGTGCCGCACGTGGTGTTCGACCCGTCCGCCGACGTCTCAGCGATGCTGATGGAGGCTGTGGAGACGGTGTTGTCCGGGTGGACGAAGCTCGCCGTGTAGGCCGAGAGCGTGCCCGAGAAGGACATGGACAGGGCGACCGCGGCGGCGACGCCAGCGCCGATCAGGAGCGGGCTGAAGCGCCGGCGACCGGCGCGGTTCGCGATGACGTGTCGGGACATGGCTGTGCTGTACCTCCGGGGGTCCGGTTCGGATCAGGGTCTGCCCGGCGCGCCAGGGATGCACGGGGGCAGCGCGAGGCCGCAGGAAGGGCGTCCGCGAACTGAGAAGTGTTCAGTCATTTGTGACTGTAGGGATGCTCAGAACCCTCGGAGTCCCCCAAAGCACGGGCAGACAGTTCCGTGCACCCCTCGGCCGAGGGTCGGAGCGTCGTCGGGGTCTCGCGTCAGCCCGCGGGCCACGACGCGTCGGCGAACAGGTCCTCGAGCTCCTGGACCAACCGCGAGGTGTGGAAACCGTCGGCCGCCGCGTGGTTGATCTGCAGCGCCATCGGCATCACCGTGCGGTCACCCTCCGTCCGGTACCTGCCGAGCGTGATGATCGGCAACAGGTGGTCGTACCCGTCGCGGACGTGCAGCGCGAACCCGGTGAACGACGTGCGGGGGAAGGTGGAGACGTCGAACACGTTCCGGGGCCGGTCGTCCTGCGGGAACATCCGGACGTCGTCCCGGTACCGATCCATCGTCTCGACCGCGGCGGCGTGGAACCGGCCGGGGTCCTCGTCGTAGGGCACCACCAACGCCGAGAAGGTCTCCGTGTCCGGGTGGAACACCGTGAACATCGGGTGCACGACGTCCCAGACGCCGGGGGAGCCGTCGTCGAGCAGTTGCATCCGGAACTCGGCGTGACGGTTGACCACGGTCGCGATCGCCCAGATCTGGGACGCGTAGGTCTTCGCCGCGCTCGTGCGGACCGCTGCGACGAAGGCCGTGACGTCGACGTCGACGGTCACCTCGTAGGTGCACTGCACACGCCGCCGGTAGTGCTCGAAGTGCTCGCGGCGGGGCCAGGTGTCCAGGTCGATCGGTCGGATCTCCGTCATGGCACCAGTCTGGTCGCGAGTGCGGCGTCGAGTGCTGCCCGCTCACCGTCGATCGTCAACGCGACCTCGACGAGCGCCCGTCGCTTCCACAGGAGGAGCAGCACGTCCTCCGCCCGACCGGTGACGATGACGGCGGCGTCGCCACCGTCCGTGCCGTCGAGCGAGGCCTCGCCGGGTGCGTCGGAGAACGCGAACGCGACGGTCCGCGCCAGCGCCGCGATGCGGCCGAGCCGCACCTGACGCGGGTACAGGTCACCGACGACCTCACGAACACCGTCGGTCGCCAGCTCGACCGGGAGGCCCGGCTCGACTCCCAGCGCCCGCTGCGCGTCCCACAGGTGGATCGCGGTCTCGTGCGCCTGGCGACGTGCCCAGGTCGCGGCCGTGTCCGGCGGGTAGATCGCCGAGCACGGAGTGTCCGAGGAGCGTGCCCGGAGCGCCGCGACGAGTTCGTCGGCTCCCGTGCGGAAGCGGTCCGCGAGGTCGTCGTGCGCGAGCGGTGCGGGCTCCGAACCGGTCAGCTGCCCGAGCGCCCACCGGTGCACGTCGGTCAGATGGACACCGAGGTCCTCGACGGACCAACCAGGGCACGACGGCACCGGTGCCGCGCGGTCGCCGGACCGCAGGACGTCGTCGAACCGTTGCGCTGCTCCGGCGAGGGCGGTGAGGTGGGTGTCGTACGTCGACATGGAGCCAGCATGGTCACGAGGTGCTCCCTAGGGTGGAGCCATGCCGACGCTCGAACGGGTTCCTTCCCTGACCGCCCCGGAACTGCTGGCCGCACCCGTCGCCGCAGCGCTCGCCGCGTTGCCCGCCGATGTCGCCGCACGGATCGAGGCAGCTCCGATCGACCCTGACCTGGCAGACACCGCCGCGTTCTCGGATGCGTACGGCTTCCCGCTCGACGGCGGGGCGAACTGCATCGTCGTCGCGGGCAAGCGCGGCGAGGACGTCCGGTTCGCCGCGTGCGTCGTGCTCGCCCACACCCGCCTCGACGTGAACCGTGTCGTCCGGAAGCTGCTCGACGTGCGGAAGGCGAGCTTCGCGCCGATGGACCAGGCCGTGGAGCTGACGGGCATGGAGTACGGCGGGATCACCCCGATCGGGCTCCCCTCCGACTGGCCGGTGTACGTCGATTCCCGTGTGCTCGATGCACCGAACGCGGTGATCGGGGCAGGCCGCCGCGGCGCGAAGGTGTTCCTGCCCGGCTCCGTCCTCGGAGCGCTGCCGGGTGTGCAGGTCGTCGAGGGCCTGGCGACCGAGGGGCTCGCGACCGAAGCCTGATCAGTCGTTCGGGCGGATGAGGCAGAACGGGTGCCCCGCCGGGTCGAGGTACACGCGGAACGTCGGGGTCGCCGAGCCCGTCGCGGTCGCACCGATCGCCAGGACCGCTGCCTCGCCGTCGTCGAGGTCCTCGACCTTCACGTCGAGGTGGCTCTGCTGCGGGACGAGCTGGCCGGGCCACTCCGGTGCGCGGTAGTCCTCGACCTGCTGGAACGCCAGGAGCGGACGCTGGTCGGTGAAGGGGAGCGCGACCTCGGCCCAGTCCTCGTCGAAGCCGACGATCTCGCCGCCGAGCAGCTCCGCGTAGAAGCGCGCCAGACCGCGAGGGTCTGCGCAGTCCAGGACGACCATGTCGAGTGTGCCGATCATGGCCGTCAGGCTAGACCGATCACGTCGATTTGTCCCCACCCTGCTCCGTTCTGACAGACATGTGATCATTGGCTGCGCCGATGAGCGCGATGAGACCATCCACCTCCGACTGAAGATGTTGTGGGAGTGGATCCAGCCACATCTTCGAAGCCGCGCGCGCAATCGCCACCTTGCTCGGTTCAACGCCAATACGAGAAGCCTTCAGCGGGTTCTCGTATCGTCCTGCCGATGTGGCCGGCGGATTACCCTTCTTTGGATGCGCTTTGCGGATGGCGGCGCTCAGTACGTGATGTGGCACGTAGTTCTCGATTGTGTATCCCCAAGTGACCCACCCGAAGCTTCGGCTCGGGTCTTCGCGAAGAGCGTCCAGTACTTGCTGTTTGCTTTCGTTCAGGTGGTCGCCGGGCGCATGTCGATCCGAATCGATAAGGACCGCTACGTACCTGTTCAGGCGACGAAGCGAAATGAAGTCTTCCACCTCGGGTTTGTCCAGAGGTGAGAGTGCGTTCAATAATCCCCCTCCGTAGAACATGATCGAGTAGTGAATGCCCTCGGCGAAATATTCCGGAGCAGTACGATCAATCCATGACTTCAAGTAAATGCGGTCGGACGGCCCCTCCACCCAGATGACTACATTCGCCTGGACGAGGTCGGATGGCCGGTAGCCGAGGTCCTCGCAGATGTTGGCGCGCCCGCTCGCTGAACCGACCGTGTCGACGGTCGAATTACCGGCCTCAACCGTCACATGAGAAATGGTACCGATGCCGACGTCGAGCATGTGGGCGGAGTGTGTTGCGATGAAGTAGGTATTCGTCGTCTCATTCGCGAGGTACTGCAAAAGCTTTCTCTGCAAGAGTGGATGAAGATGGACCTCGGGTTCTTCTATGCAAACGATCGATTCCTCGATCGTCGTCGCGGCTGCCGCTAAAATCACAACCTCGTGGATTCCCGTACCGAGGTGTTCGATGGGTAATGTGTGACCGTTCTGTGTGATGTGTATAGATTCCGCATTGTGCGGGATCTCAATTGTGAGGTCGTCGTCCTCGAGAACGGTTTGGACGAACCGCTCGATCGCGTGGAACCGGGCCTTGAGTCGGCGATCGGCAAATGCTGGGTGTTGCAGTTGGAGGAGACGACGAACGATGCCTGCTCCATTGAGCTCTTTTTCTGTATTGCTCTCGTTTGTGATAGCTCGTCCGCCGTCGATCATGAAGGACTCTGCCTTGCCGGTCATCCGATCGACCAGATCTGCGACGACGTTGCTCGCCGTTGCTCCGGCTTTGTCGCCGGTGAAGACGTCCAATTGGGCCGCGAGGATCGAGGTCAGATTGCCATCGCCAATTAGCCTGCCCAGTTCCTTCACGAGTGGGGTGGTTGCTGCGAGCCCCTGAGGCCCTCGGTTGTTCGGCAGCCATATAGAGTCTGCGGCATGGTCCGGTAGGAGAAGGGCGGACCGGATGTTCTCCGCGAAGCTTCTCAGGTGGGGTGCGAGAGAGCGGCGCTCGTCTCCGAGCTTCAGATTGTCGAAGCTCACGAGTAAGAGGTAGTCGTCTCGGTCGTCCTCCTCATCGCCGACCGCCCGGTTGGATGCACTGGATTTCGGTCCGTTGCCGAAGATGTTCATCACGACGCGGAGGGCATTCGACTTGCCGCTGTTGTTCTGACCAGCGATCAAGTTGACCTTGTCCATTGGTAGAATGGAAAAGCTCGGCCCGCGATAACTTCGGAAGTTTCGGAACGCGATTGCCTCGATGCCGTTCATCCGTTGATCATGGCACGCGGAAGTCGGCGCCGGAAGCGATCAGCGCGCTGCGGTCAGGGCCTTCGTGATCCGCTGCAACGACACCGTCTCAGCGGTGCCGAGTTCTTGCGCGAACAGGCTGAGGCGGAACTCCTCGAGCATCCACCGCGCGTGCACGAGCTCGGGGTGCGAACCGACTGCCGGAGGGAAGGCCCCGCCGGCGTCGACGTAGCGGTCGGTGGCGACGGTGACCTCGCGCATCCACGTGGCATCGCGCCCGGGGTTCTGCAGCAGCTTCTGCACGCGTGCCTCGATGCCCTGCAGGTACACCCGGATGCGCCGGAGCCGGTCGGTCCCGGCGACGGAGACGAACCCCGGGGAGACGAGACGCTCCATCTGCTGGCGCATGTCCGTCAGCGCACCGAGCAGGGACATCGAGTTCGCCTGCTTGAGTGCTCGTTCGGCGGACCGTTGGGCGAGGAGCACGGCAGCGAGCTCGGACACCGCCGTGAACATCGTGTCGACGACCGTCGCCGACACGGCGTCACGAACCGCTTCGAACGCGGCCTTCGTGAACACGAGCCCGTCCGGGTGAGCGCGACGGATCACCGCGTCGACGACGGCCGCGAGCACGTCGTCGAAGAGTGCGTTCGTGGAGGCGTACGGGCTCGCCGCGAGTGCGAGTTTCTCCTGCGCCGTCAGGTGCGACTGGATGTACGACACCGGCGACGGCACCGCGAGCATCACCAGGCGACGGACCCCGGCGGGCATGCGCACCTGCCGGTCGGACGGCGTCGCGAGCAACTGCACGCCGACGGTCGCCTTCGGACCGGAGCCCTCTTCCACCAGGGACGGGTACGCGCGGATGACGCCACCGGCCTGCTTGGTGTCGAGGGTCTGCGGCAGGTCCTGGGCCGGCCAGGTCGTCAGGCCGGACTGTTCCACCCCGGCACCGCCACCAGCGGCGGCGACGCGAGCCGCGCCTCCTGGCTGGCCCGCAGCCCGCACCGTGGCGGAGGCGACACTCTGCTGCGTGCGGTCCTTGAGCTTCGTCTGCAGGACCGACAGGTCCTTGCCGGCCTCGACCCGCCGACCACGTTCGTCGACGACCGCCCAGGTCGGCAGCAGGTGCGACGGCACGCGGGCCAGGTCGAAGTCGGACTCCGACACCGGCACGTAGGTCATGCGCTGGATCGCCTTGGCCAGGGTCGCGCGGAACGACTCGGTCGGCTCGGTCGGGGCGTCGTCCGGCAGTTCGGCGACGATCTTCTCGGCCCAGTCGGCGGCGGGTACGACGTTCTTGCGGATCTGCTTCGGCAGCGACTTGATGAGGGCGGTCACGAGCTCCTTGCGCAGGCCGCGGACCTGCCAGTCGAAGCCCTCTTCGCGCATGCGGGGGAGCAGTGCGAGCGGCACCTGCACGCTGACACCGTCGTCCTGCGCGCCCGGCTCGAAGCGGTACTGGATCGCGAGTCGCTGGTCGCCGCTCCGCCACTGGGTCGGGTACTCGACGTCGTCCTCCGCTGCCTCGGCAGCGGATTCGTCCAGGAGGTCCGCCCTGCGCATCGTGAGCAGGTCCGGCTGGTCGCGGCGCGTCGTCCGCCACCACCCCTCGAAGTCGCGGGTCGTCGCGATGTCGGCGGGGATGCGGGCGTCGTAGAACTCGTAGACGTTCTCGTCGTCGAGCAGGATGTCGCGCCGGCGCGTGCGCTCCTCGAGCTGCTCGAGTTCCTTGCGGAGCTTCCGGTTGGCACGGTCGAACGCCTGCTGCGACTCCCACTCGCCCTCGACCAGGGCGTGGCGGATGAAGAGCTCGCGCGAGTGCTCCGGGTCGATCCGGGCGTACTGCACGCGGCGCCGCTGCACGATCGGGACGCCGAACAGGGTCACCCGCTCGTAGGCGACGACCGCGCCCTGCTTCTTCTCCCAGTGCGGTTCGCCGTAGGTGCGCTTCAGCAGGTCACCGGCGAGGGGCTCGACCCAGGCGGGGTCGATCCGGCCGACGGTCCGTGCGAACAGTCGACTGGTCTCGACGAGTTCGGCCGCCATCACCGCGTCGGGCTGCTTCTTCGCGAGCACACTGCCCGGGAACACCACGAACCGGGTGTTCCGCGAGCCGAGGTAGTCGCGCTTCTCGCGGTCGCGCAGCCCGATCTGGCTGAGCAGACCGGCGAGCAGGGACCGGTGCACCGCGTCGCCGTCCTCGGAGCGGGACTGCCCCACGCGGACGTCGACCTGCTTCGCGGCGCGGGAGAGCTGGCGGTAGAGGTCCTGCCACTCGCGGATGCGCAGGTAGTTGAGGAACTCGGCCTTGCAGAGCCGGCGGAACGCGCTCGACGACAGCTCGTCCTGCTTGTCCTCGATGTAGTTCCACAGCGCGAGCAGGGTGAGGAAGTCGCTCGTCGGGTCGGCGAAGCGGGCGTGCATCTGGTCGGCGTGGGCGCGCTTCTCGAGCGGGCGTTCGCGGGGGTCCTGGATGCTCAGGGCACTGACGACGGCGACGACCTCGCGACCGACGCCCTGGCGCCCGGCCTCGAGCACCATCCGGCCGAGCCGCGGGTCGATCGGCAGCCGGGTGAGCTGTCGTCCGGACTTGGTGATTCGGCCGTCCTTGTCGACGGCACGGAGTTCGCGCAGCAGGTCCAGGCCGTCCTTCACGCCGCGGGAGTCCGGTGGCTGCAGGAACGGGAACGACTCGATGTCGCCGAACCCGAGCGAGATCATCTGCAGGATCACCGCGGCGAGGTTCGTCCGCAGGATCTCGGGGTCGGTGAACTCGTCGCGACGCTCGAAGTCGTCTTCGGAGTAGAGCCGGATCGCGATGCCGGCGCTCGTGCGGCCCGCTCGACCCGAACGCTGGTTGGCGCTGGCCTGCGAGATCGCCTCGATCGGCAGCCGCTGCACCTTGGCGCGCGGGGAGTACCGCGAGATGCGCGCGGTGCCGGTGTCGATGACGTACTTGATGCCGGGCACCGTCAGCGAGGTCTCGGCGACGTTGGTGGCGAGCACCACGCGTCGGCGGATCCCCGGCGTGGTGCGTCGGTCGAAGACGCGGTGCTGGTCGGCGGCGGAGAGCCGGCCGTACAGGGGCAGGACCTCGGTGCCCTGGTAGCGCTTGCCCTCGATCGCGTCCTGCGCGTCGCGGATCTCGTTCTCGCCGGACAGGAACACGAGCACGTCGCCGGGTTCTTCGCGCGCGAGTTCGTCGAGTGCGTCGGTGATCCCCTGCAGGGTGTCGCGATCGTCGGCGCCGTTCGCCCCGCCGCGGTCGGCCGTGCGCGAGTCGGTCTCGTCGTCCTCGTCGGTGTCGTCGGCGTCCTCGGACACGAGCGGGCGGTACCGGATCTCGACGGGGTAGGTCCGCCCGGAGACCTCGATGATCGGGGCGTCGCCGAAGTGCTTCGAGAAGGACTCGGGGTCGATCGTCGCGCTCGTGATGATCAGCTTGAGGTCAGGGCGCCGCACCAGGAGCCGCTTGAGGTAGCCGAGCAGGAAGTCGATCGTGAGCGACCGCTCGTGCGCCTCGTCGATGATGATCGTGTCGTACCGCTTCAGGTCGCGGTCGAAGTGGATCTCGTTCAGCAGGATGCCGTCGGTCATCAGCTTGATGCGGGTGTTCGACGACACCTTGTCGGTGAACCGGACCTGGTAGCCGACCAGGTCGCCGAGGTCGCTGCCGAGCTCTTCGGACACGCGCTCGGCGATGGTGCGAGCGGCGATCCGGCGGGGCTGGGTGTGTCCGATGTGCTCACGCCCGAGCTCGAGGCAGATCTTCGGCAGCTGGGTGGTCTTGCCCGAGCCGGTGGCACCCGCGACGATGACGACCTGGTTGTCACGGATGGCAGCCGCGATGTCGTCCCGCCGCTGCGAGACCGGCAGTTCGGGCGGGTACGTGATGACTGGCGGCGTGGGAGACATGAGCATTCCAGGATACCGTCACGCCGCCGGTGCTGCGAGCCCGGCGGCCAGGTCTCCTGCGGACCGAGCGGGCAGGGCGCACACGCGGTCGTGGCAGACGTACGCAGCCGGGTCGAGGGCGTCCCGTGCCTCGAACAGTTCGAACCCCGCAGCTGACCACTCCGCAGCCTGCGTCGGGGTCACACGAGCGATGACCGTGCCGGGTCGGCGCGCGGCGCGGACGGCATCGCGGAGTGGGTCGTGCGGGTCCGACGTCACGACCACGACCTCGCGCGAGGGCCGTTGCAAGCCGAGTGCGACACCGAGGGCGTCGGCGTGCCCGAGCGGTCGCTCGGTACCCGTCGTCGCGCGGTCAGCCACCAACCGCGCGGCCGCCGTCCGGTACGCGGAGTCGCCGGTCAGCGCCGCGAGGCCGGCTGCCGCTGCGGCCAGCGCCACCGTGCCGGAGCGCATCGCGGTCTGCGGCTGTTCCCCGGTTGCCGTGCCCGCTCCGGCGAGCACGGCGTCGACGTCGAACCGGTTCGCCAGGCCGTCGTCGACCAGGGCACGAGCCGTCACGGCGTAGGTGACCTCGCCGGTCACCAGGGCGAGCTCGAGCAGACCCTCGGCCAGCAGCCCGACGTCCTCGATGGTCGCCGGTGCTGCTGACGCGCCGCGAGGCGTGCTCGAGCGAACCACGACGTGCCCTTCACGCACGTGCGACCGCAGCAGCGCATCGGCCGCATCCCGGGCGATGCCGATCATCTCGGGGTCGTCGTGGCGGTCACCGGCGATCGCGAGTCCGCGGATCGCCAGGCCGTTCCAGCCGGTCAGGACCTGGTCGTCGAGTGGTGGCGGGTCGAGGAGCACGCGCTCGGACAGCGGCCGTCGGTACCACTCGCCCTCCACCCGCTGGCCGTCGATCGTGGACTCGCTGTCCTGCGCGGCGACGAACGCTCCGTCGTCCTGCCGCAGGGTGTCGCGCAGGAAGTCCGCGATGCCGCGCGCCTGTTCGGCGCCGGCGACCGCGAGGAGTCCGGCGTTGTCGTAGAGCATCCGCTCGTAGTGCGGCACACTCCAGTCGCGCTTGGTGGCGTACCGGAAGACACCGCCGTCGGCATCGGTCAGCTCGGAGGCCCGGATCGCGTGGAGCGACCGGTCCAGCAGACCGTCGGCCTCGGCATCGCCGTCGCGTGCCGCGTCGGCGAGGAACTCCAGCAGCGGCGTGCTCGGGAACTTCGGAGCGCCGCCGAAACCACCGTAGGTGGTGTCCTCTGCCTGCGACAGCTGACCGGTGACGGCCCGGATGTTGTCGACGGACGGGAGGCGCGGGTCGGCTCCGTCAGCACCGTCGGCCGCGCGGGCGGTCGCGTCCACCTCGGCCCCCTGCCGGATCGCCGTCGCGATGGCCGCGGCGTTCGCGTCGACCTCGTGCCGCCGCTCGGTCCACGCGTCGAGCACCGCCGCCAGGATCTGCCGGAACGCGGGCACCTGACCGACCGGGGTCGGCGGGAAGTAGGTGCCGGCGAAGAACACGTGGCCCTCGGGCGTCAGGAACGTCGTCAGGGGCCACCCGAGCTGCTGCGTGAACGCGCTCGCGGCGGCCATCAGGCTGGCGTCGACGTCGGGACGTTCTTCGCGGTCGACCTTGACGGCGACGAAGTCCTGGCGGAGCAGTGAACCGATCTCCGGGTCGGCGAAGCTCTCACGCGCCATGACGTGGCACCAGTGGCACGTGGCGTAGCCGACCGACACCAGGACCGGGACGCCGCGCTCACGTGCCTCGGCGAAGGCTTCGGGGCCCCACTCGTGCCAGTCCACGGGGTTACCGGCGTGCAGCCGGAGGTACGGGCTGACCGAGGTGCCGAGTCGGTTGTCGTTCATGACTCCAGCGTGCCCCGTGGCGACTGAGCGGGCCAGCGACGGACGCGATCTGTGGACGGATCGCGGAGTCCACAGGCCGCAGCGGGACGGTCAGCGGGTGAGCCACCCCGTCAACGCGGCGAGGCGCTGCGCGACCTGGGCGGGGGTGAGATCGTCGGTGTCCACCCGGGTGACCGTGTCCCCGGAAGCCGAGTCGAGCCTCCCGGCCGTTCGCGTGCTGTGCGCGAGCTGCGCCTGCGGGACCTTGCCACCTGCCCGCCGAGCGAGGCGCTCGGCGGTGGGACCGTCCGCCGCGCGCAGCAGGACCGTCGTGACCACGGGGTCGTCGCCCATGGCGGCCGCCAGACGCTCGTGTTCGAGCACGGAAACGGTGTTCGTGTAGACCAGCCGGTGGTGGCCGAGCTCGCGGTAGGACGTCCACAGGGCGGCGAGGTTCCGTTCCGCGAGCCGCGCCTCGGGGTGCTCGACGTGCGGTGCCGGGTGCGCCAGGTCGAGCAGGTCGCCCTCGATCACCGCGTGGCGGACGTCCGCAGCGACGAGCAAGTCGTGCAGTGCCTCGGCCGCGGTGGACTTGCCGACACCGGACCGACCGCCGATGAACAGGACCTCGGAGCGGGACGTGCTCGGCGCCGTCACCCGAGGCCCAGCGACAGGAGCGCGAGGGCAGCGTCCTCGGGGCCGTAGTCGAACATGCGCTCCCAGAACGGGTCGTCAGCCCACGGCACGTCGCCGTCCGCCGGTGTGGACTGCGCCGTCTCCACCAACCAGTCGAGTTCGGGCAGGACCGCGGTCGCGAAGGTCGGCGGCTGCCACCCGAGCGCCCGTGCCGCCGTCGTGTCGAGGACGAACGGTGACGGCGACGACCACGGGGTCGTGCCGACGAAGGCAGGGGCGTCCGCGTCGAGCAGGACCTCGTCGAACCGGTGGTCGAGGTGCCCAGCGATCGTCCGCACGATCTCGAGCGCCGTCGGAGCGGAGTCATCGGCGACGTTGAGGATGCGCCGGTCCGGAGCGTCCGCGACCAGTCGGACGAGCGAGCCGATGCCGCTCGCCGCCGTCGTGTGGTCCACACCGCGGCCGTGGTCGGCGAGCAGGATCCGTTCGCGGCCGTCGAGGACCCGGCGGACCACGAACCACTCACGCGGACGGCCGATGCCGACGCCGTACACCTTCGACGGGCGCAGCACCGTGACCGGGGCGCCGTGGTCGAGCAGCACCTGCTCGGACGCCACCTTCGCCGCGCCGTAGCCGTCACGGCTGGTCGGGTCGCCGTCGCCCGCCGTGACGGTCGGTTGGATCTCGGTGACCGCGGCGCCGAAGACCGGCTTGTCCGTCGAGTTCGCGTGCCGGCCCTGGTCGTCGACGTAGACCGCACGCGAGGAGACGAAGACGCTGGAACCGACGTCGTCGAGGAACGGCAGGAGCTGCGTCGCGTCGTCGCGGGTCAGCCCCACGGTGTCGACGAGCAGGTCCGCGCCGGGGCGGAGGAGGTCGCGCAGGGTGCTCGTGTCGCGGCGGTCACCCGCGGTGAAGGTCGCGCCGCGGGCGGTGAGGGAATCGGCTGCCGGGCCTCCGCGGCGGGCGAGGACGTCGACCTGCCAGTCGTCGCCGCCCCGCCCGGAGGCGTCGAGGAGTTCACGCGCGACGGCCGAACCGATCCCGCCGGTACCGCCGACGATGACCGCGCGTCTGGAGCTCATGCGCCAACGCTAGCCGGGACGCGCGTCGTCGTCAGGACGCCAGGGCCTCGGGCTCGTGCCGCCACCAGTCCAGCAGCGAGCCGTCGTACACGGTCACCTTGTCGTGGCCGAGCACGGTCAGCGCCAGGGCATCGACGCACGCGGCGCTACCGACCCCGCAGTACGTCACGATCTCGTCCTCGCCGACGACCGCGGCGAACGCCTCGGCGAGCTTCGGCCCGCGCAGGTACGCGTTGGTGTCCGGGTCGACCAGGGTGTCCACGGTGATCGGGGTGCTCCCCGGGATGATCGGCGGGTGGTCGTCGCCGAGGGCCGCTGCGGGCGCCGCGAACACCAGTGCCGCGGGCTGTTCGCCCGTCACTGCTCGGCGGACACGGGCGTGGTCGGCCCAGAGCGGGCGTTCTTCACCGGCGAGGAAGGCGCTGTCGTCGTCGGGCGCCTTCGCCGGCGATGGTGCCTGGCGCAGTGCACCGACGCGGACCGGTCGGCCCTCGTCGCGCCACTTCGTGAACCCGCCGTCGAGGACCGCGACCGAGTCGAAGCCGAACGACCGGAAGATCCACCACAGCCGCGCCGACCACTCGCCGACGCTGTCGTCGTAGACCACGACCGTCGAGGTGTTCGTGACGCCGAGGTCGCCAGCAGCTGCTTCGAACCGCTCGGCACTCGGGCGGGTGAAGGGCACCTCGGCGCCCGGCGTGGAGAACGCGTCGACGAGGTCGGCGAAGCGGGCACCGGGGACGTGCCCGCGCTGCTCGTAGGAGTCGACCGCGGAGTGCCACATCGTCTCGAGGCCGGTCCCCACCGTGTGCACGGAGGCGTCGAGGACGACGAGCTCGTCACCACCGAGGTGGTCGGCGAGCCACTGCGTCGACACGAGCGGCGAGGTCAGGACGGGGGCCATGCCGCACACGATAATGCGGACCACTGACGGGTGACAGGGAAACCGACACACTGCGCAACCGGGGCGCGTGTGGTGGCTTGTGCGTCGACTCGGAACGACAAGGTGGTCGTCGTACGACATCGCGATCGTCGTTCCGAGTCGGCAGCCCCGCCCACCCCGCCCCACACACACGCACGAACGGCCCGCCCCGGCAGAACCAGGACGGGCCGTTCGGACGAGCTGACGCGTCAGTGTGCGGCGGCGGGGATGCTCCCGGTCGTCGTGGACGCGGCGTGTGCGAGTCGGTCGAGCCGCACCGACTGCCGGTTGATGAGCAGACCACCCGCCAGGGCGACGAGCACGAGCACACCGGCCGAGATGCCGAACGCCACGTGGTAGCCGTCGAGCGTGGCCTGCGCCTGCTGCAGCTTCGTGGGCGCCGCCGACAGCCCGGTCAGGCTGTTCTTCACGACGTCGGCGAAGATCGTCGACAGCAGCGCCGTGCCGATCGAGCCACCGATCTGCTGCATGGTGTTGACCGTCGCCGAGGCCACACCGGCGTCGGCTCGGGCCACTCCGGTGGTCGCGGTGTTCATCGCGGACGAGAAGATCGTGCCCATGCCGAGCCCGATGACGATCAGCGCCGGCAGGACGGTGCCCGCGTAGGAGCTGTCCAGGTCGGTGCGCAGCAGCAGGAGCAGGCCGATCGCGGCGACGAGGCCACCGGCGAAGATCAGGATCTTCGGGCCGATGCGGGGCAGCAGTCGCCCACCGATCTGCGTCGCCGAGATCATGATCGACAGCGGCATCGGCAGGAAGGCCAGACCGGTCTGCAGCGAGCTGAACCCGAGGGTCTGCTCGAGGTAGTAGGTCAGGAACAGGAAGATGCCGAACATGCCGATCGCCACCAGGCCGATCGCGATGAACGACCCGCCGCGGTCACGGTCGAGCACGACCCGCAGGGGCAGCAGCGGGTGCGCCACACGGGTCTCGATGAACACGAACGCGGCGATCAGGACGACGCCACCGGCGAGCATCGCGATGGT
Organism: Curtobacterium sp. MWU13-2055; assembly: GCF_023242305.1. Classification (NCBI taxonomy): domain Bacteria; kingdom Bacillati; phylum Actinomycetota; class Actinomycetes; order Micrococcales; family Microbacteriaceae; genus Curtobacterium; species Curtobacterium sp. MWU13-2055. The sequence continues at coordinate 394,595 of NZ_JALLIO010000002.1, read as the reverse complement.
GACGGGGGAGTCCCAGCCGTTGGTCTCGGCGTTCGAGAACCCGTAGACGACACCGACCAGACCGGCGGTGATGGTGATGACGCCGGCGACGTCGATGCGCGGGCGATCGACCTTCGGCGGCTTCTCCATGAACACGAGCGCGCCGATCACGCCGAGCACGGCGAAGACGACGTTGACGTAGAGGCACCAGCGCCACGACGCGTACTCGGTGAGCACGCCGCCCAGGAGCAGGCCGATGGCCGCACCGGAACCGGCGATCGAGCCGAAGATGCCGAACGCACGACCGCGCTCCTTCGGGTCGCGGAACGTGGTGGTCAGCATGCCGAGCGCGGACGGTGCGAGCAGGGCGCCGAAGACACCCTGCAGGGCGCGGGCCGCGACGAGCAGGCCGAACGAGTCGGCGAGGCCGCCGAGCACCGACGCGACCGCGAAGCCGACCAGGCCGATGATGAAGGTGTTCTTGCGGCCGAACAGGTCGCCGAGGCGCCCGCCGAGCAGCAGGAGCGAGCCGAACGCCAGCGAGTACGCGGTGACGATCCACTGGCGCTGGTCGGTGCCGAACCCCAGGTCGGCCTGGGCCGAGGGGAGCGCGATGTTCACGATCGTGGCGTCGAGCACGACCATCAGCTGGGCGAGGGCGATGACCGCCAGGGCGATCCAGCGGTGGTTGCTCTTGGCGGGGGTGGTGCCAGAAGTCGTGGGTGCTGCCCCGGTGGGGGTCGGCACGGTGTGTTCTGCCGTCACGGCAGCCTCCTTCGAGAAGGTTGGAGGGGGAGCACGAAGCGCGCACCGTCGGGCGTTTCGAAGAGGGGAGGTGTCAAACGGATGCGCGGCATCCGTTTGTCGACAGTGTAGACCGAAACGGAAGGTCCGCATCCACTTATTCCCAGAAAGTTCAACTAGGTTCGGCATCGTGAGCACCACCGAGTCCGCGCCCGACCTCGAGCGCCCGCTGCGCGCCGATGCGGCACGCAACCGCGAGCTGATCCTGCAGACCGCTCGCAAGTGCTTCGCGGAGCGCGGGCTGTCGGTCACCCTGAACGACATCGCGCACGAAGCGGGGGTCGGTGTCGGCACCGTGTACCGACGCTTCGCCGACAAGGACTCCCTGATCGAGGCGCTGCTCGCCACCAAGTTCGAGGCGATGAACGACGCAGCGGCCCGCGCCGCCGACGTCGTCGACCCGCGCGAGGCCCTGCGGGTCTACCTGACCGGGGTGTTCGAGTTCCGCGCCCGCGACCGTGCGCTCGCCGACGCCATCGTGCGTGCGGGCAAGGCGCGTCCGTCGATCGTGCAGGAGCGTGACCGGTTGGAACGCCAGGTCTCCGCGATCATCGGTCGGGCCGAGACCGCCGGGGTGGTCCGCGCCGGCTTCGACTACCGCGACCTGCCGATGCTCACCGCCATGGTGGGTGCGGTGGCCGATGCCACGCGCGAGCACGACCCGAACGCCTGGCGCCGGTACGCCGAACTCCTCATCGAGGGCGTCCTGCCGCAGACCCGGACCGCGCCGAGCATGGTCGGCGACCCGCTCGACCGCGAGTCGATCGAGCGCGCGCTGCACGCGCAGTCCTGACGCGTCCCCGCGGACCGCGCGCGGCTCGGCCGCCAACCGACCCCGGACGGGAGGCCCGTGGCGGGCCCGACCCGTGCCTCCTGTCCGGCGGTCTGGTCGCGACCAGTGCGCCGGGCCGGTCGCGACCAGCGCGCCGGGCCGGTGGCGAACAGCGCGCCGGGCCGACACCCGACGCGCGCTACAGCCAGCTCGGCAGCCAGTAGTGCGACCGGATGAAGTCCCACGGCACCTGGATCGCGGTCCACATCGGGTACCAGTACGCCGACGCGAGCACCACCACGACCAGGTACACGCCGACCCAGACGATCGCCCGGGTCCGTCGGGGCCGCGGATCGGTCCGTGACCCGAGCACCAACCCGATCGCCGCCGCCAGCGCCATCACCATGAAGGGCTCGAAGGCGATCGTGTAGAACTGGAAGACCGTCCGGTTGACGTACATCAGCCACGGTAGGTAGCCCGCGGCGACGCCGAGCAGGACGAAGCCGTACTGCCACTGTCGGCGCAGGATCCAGAGCACGAGCAGCGCCACGGTCGCGATGACCGCCGCGTACCAGATGAACGGGTTCGCAACGCCGGTGATCGCCTCGCCGCAGCGGCTCGCCGAGCAGCCGTCCTGGCCGGCATCGGTGCCGACGTAGAACATCGACGTGGGCCGCTGCATCACGAGCCAGAGCAGCGGGTTCGCCTGGTACGAGTGCGGCGTGTGCAGCCCGATGTTGAAGTTGTAGATCTCCGACTGGTAGTGCCACCAGTTCTGCAGACTGTCCGGCACCCACCGGAGCAATCCGGTCCAGCGTTCGCCGCCGGAGGCCAGCCAGTTGCGGTCCCAGCCGTCCTTCGACACGAACCAGCCGGTCCACGACGCGACGTAGGTGACGGCAGCGATCGGCACGGTGAGCAGGAACGAGACCGGGGCCTGCTGCAGCAGCGCGCTCGACGACCAGAACTCGACCCCGGCACGGCGGCGCATCATCATGTCGCTCAGCACGGAGTACACGGCGAAGAACGCCAGGAAGTACATCCCCGACCACTTCGTCGCGGTGGCCAACCCCATCGTCAGCCCCATCGCGAACAGCCACGGACGCCACCAGAGCACGGGCCCCCACAGGGTGTCGCGGCCGGCGGCGACGCGCTCGGCGACCCAGTCGTCGAGCCGCCGCTGACTCCGGCGCCGGTCGAGCAGGAGCGCCCCGAACCCGAGCACGACGAAGAACGTCAGGATCCCGTCGAGCAGCGTCACGCGGGACATCACGATGGCCTGGCCGTCGATCGCGAGCAGGCCGCCGGCGAGCGTGCCGACCAGGGTGGAGCGGAACAGCGACCGGGCGATCACCGCGGTGAGGAACACCGTGGCGATGCCGAGCACGGCGACGGCGAACCGCCAGCCGAACGAGTTGTCCGCCCCGAACAGGAGCATGCCGAGCCCGATCAGGTACTTGCCGAGCGGCGGGTGCGCGATGAACTCCGCGGCGCTGGTGAAGACGTCCGTCTCACCGCTCGAGAACCGGTCGTCGGTCGTCGGGGCGGAGTCGCTGCTCGGGTTCGCCGGCCAGGTGCCCTCGTAGCCGAGGTGGACGATCGACCAGCCGTCCTTGACGTAGTAGGTCTCGTCGAAGACCAGCGAGTGCGGGTTCCCCAGGTTCGCCAGGCGCAGCACGGCGGCGAGCAGCGTCACCGCGATCGGTCCGGCCCAGCGCCACACCGCGACGCGCTGGGCGGTGGAGAGCACCCGCCCCCACCAGTCGTCGAGGCGCGAGCCGACCGGCCCGTCGGGCACGGCCGTGCGGTCGTCGGTCAGCTCGCTGGTCATCGCTGAGCATCCTACGGATCGACCGCATGTCCGCGCTGCGACCGTGCTGCGACGACAATGGGTGGCGTGATCGTCCTCGCAGCAACCCCCATCGGCAACCTCGGGGACGCCTCGCGCCGTCTCGTCGAGACCCTCTCCAACGCCACGGTGGTCGCGGCGGAGGACACCAGGACCGCCATCCACCTCATGCGCGCCCTCGGCATCGAGAACCGTCCGCGGCTCATCGCCCTGCACGAGCACAACGAACGGGCGAAGGCGTCCGAGGTCGTCGAGCTCGCCCGTGACGAGGACGTCGTGGTCCTCACCGACGCCGGTATGCCCGCGATCAGCGACCCCGGCTTCCCGCTCGTCGAGGCAGCGGCCGCCGCGGGCGTCACGGTCACGGCGCTGCCCGGCCCGTCGGCGGTGCTCATGGCGCTCGCCGTCTCCGGACTGCCGACGGACCGCTTCACGTTCGAGGGGTTCCCGACGCGCAAGGGCGGGGAGCGGCGTCGTGCGTTCCAGGCGCTCGCGGGGGAGCAGCGCACGATGGTCTTCTTCGAGTCGCCGCACCGGTTGGCCGAGACGCTCGCCGACATGGCCGTCGGGTTCGGGGGTGACCGTCGTGCCGCCGTCTGCCGCGAGCTCACGAAGCTGTACGAAGAGGTCCGTCGTGGGCCGCTCGACGAGCTCGTCACGTGGGCGTCAGAGGGGGTCCGGGGCGAGATCTGCATCGTCGTCGCCGGTGCCGCCGAGGCCACCGAGGAGGCAACGCTCGACGACGGGGTCCGCCTCGTGCTCGAGCGGGTGGCCGCCGGCATGCGCATGAAGGAGGCCGCAGCGGCGGTCGCGGACGCGACCGGCCTGTCGAAGCGGGACCTGTACGAAGGGGCGCTCGCGGCGCGCTGAGCGGGGCTCGTCACGTTCGCGTCGGCCGGTCTGGAGGCGCGGGGCGGGCCCGCTACGGGCCTCCCGGATCCGGTTTTCCACAGTCCACCGCCGCGCGCGTCATCCGGGTTCCGCGCGCCCGTAGGATGGTCCGCATGTCCGCCGGGTCCTCGTTCAGCATCACCACGCCGATCTTCTACGTGAACGACGTGCCCCACATCGGGCACGCCTACACAGAGGTCGCCGCGGACGTCCTCGCGCGCTGGCACCGGCAGCGGGGTGACGACACCTGGCTGCTCACCGGCACCGACGAGCACGGGCAGAAGATCCTGCGCACCGCCTCGGCGAACGAGGTCACGCCCCAGGAGTGGGCCGACCGACTCGTGACCGAGGCGTGGAAGCCACTGCTCGACACCGTCGACGTGGCCAACGACGACTTCATCCGCACCACCGACGAGCGCCACGAGCGCGGTGTGACGGCGTTCCTGCAGAAGCTCTACGACGACGGCTTCATCTACGCCGGCGAGTTCGAGGGCTTCTACTGCGTGGGCTGCGAGGAGTACAAGCAGCCGAGCGACCTGGTTCCCGGCACCGGTGCGTACGAGGGGCAGCAGGTCTGCGCCATCCACTCGATCCCGGTCGAGGTGCTGTCCGAGCGCAACTACTTCTTCCGGATGTCGGACTTCGAGCAGCGCCTGCTCGACCTGTACGAGTCGAACCCGCTGTTCATCCAGCCGGAGAGCGTCCGCAACGAGATCATCTCGTTCGTGAAGCAGGGCCTCCGCGACCTGTCGATCTCGCGGTCCAGCTTCGACTGGGGCATCAAGATCCCGTGGGACAGCGACCACGTCCTGTACGTGTGGTTCGACGCCCTGCTCAACTACGTCACGGCGCTGGGCTACGGCACCGAGGACGACGAGGCCTTCAAGCGCCTGTGGCCGAGCGTGCACATCGTCGGCAAGGACATCGCCCGCTTCCACGCGGTCATCTGGCCGGCGATGCTCATGGCTGCCGGCCTGCCCGTGCCCGAGCGCGTCTTCGGTCACGGCTGGCTGCTCGTCGGCGGCGAGAAGATGTCCAAGTCGAAGCTGACCGGCATCGCGCCGTCGGAGATCACCGACACCTTCGGCTCCGACGCCTTCCGCTACTACTTCCTCCGCGCCATCACCTTCGGGCAGGACGGCAACTTCAGCTGGGAGGACATCTCGGCGCGGTACCAGGCCGAGCTCGCGAACGGCTTCGGCAACCTGGCCTCGCGCCTGGTCGCGATGCTGCAGAAGTACTTCGACGGCGCAGTGCCGGCGCGCGGCTCGCTGACCGAGTCGGACCAAGCGATCGATGCCCTGGCGGTCTCGGTCACCGAGCGTGCCGACGCCGCCATCGCCGCGTTCGCCCCGCACGAGGCGATCGCTGCCGTCTGGGAGCTCGTCGACGCCCTGAACGGGTACATCACCGAGCAGCAGCCGTGGGCCCTGGCGAAGGACGACGCGAACCGCGAGCGGCTCGGCACCGTCCTGACCACCGCGCTCCGTGGGCTCGGCACCGTCGCGGTCCTGCTCTCCCCGGTGATGCCGAAGGCCACCGAGAAGCTGTGGGCGTCGATCGGTGCCGGCGGCTCGATCGCCGAGCAGCGAGTCGACCGTGCCTTCGAGTGGCAGGGTGCTTCGCACGTCGTGGCGCTCGAGAGTGGGCTGTTCCCGCGCATCGAGCAGTCGGAGCAGGTATCCGCGTGACCGACGCCCACCTCCGCTCCCGTGGCGACGGGGACGGCTCCAAGCGCGACCTGACCTACCCGCCCCTGCCCGAGGCGCTCGTGGTCCCGGTCTACGACAACCACACGCACATGGAGATCGCCGACGGTGGCGACGGGGCGCTCGACTACCGCGAGCACCTCGGCCGGGCATCGAGCGTCGGGGTCCGCGGTGTCGTGCAGGTCGGCACCGACCTGGCGACCTCGCAGTGGTCCGCGTCGATCGCCGCCCGTGAACCCCGCGTGCTCGCAGCGGTCGCGCTGCACCCGAACGAGGCGCCCTCGCTGCAGGAGCAGGGGCTGCTCGACGAGCACCTCGCCGGCATCGAGCGGCTGGCGGCACTGCCCCGCGTCCGGGCGATCGGTGAGACCGGGCTCGACTTCTTCCGCACCGGTGAGGACGGGCGCGACGCCCAGATCCGCTCGTTCGAGGAGCACATCCGCATCGCGAAGGAGCACGGCCTCGCGCTGACCATCCACGACCGCGACGCGCACGACGCCGTGGTCGAGGTGCTCGACCGCGTCGGGGCTCCGGAGCGCACGGTGTTCCACTGCTTCTCCGGCGGACCCGACCTGGCTCGGCTCTGTGCCGAGCGCGGTTGGTACATGTCGTTCGCCGGCACCGTGACGTTCAAGAACGCGGCACTGCTCCGCGAAGCCCTCGTCGTCGCGCCGCGGCACCTGATCATGGTCGAGACGGACGCGCCGTTCCTGACCCCGACGCCGTACCGCGGCCGGCCGAACGCCCCGTACCTGATCCCGATCACCCTGCGGTCGATGGCGGAGACCCTCGGCACCGATGCCTCGATGCTCGCCGCACAGATCGCGTCGAACACCGAACTCGTCTACGGTGCGTGGGACGCCGAGCCCGTGACGGTGGACGAGTAGTGGGCGCGCTGCTCGGTCCGGCCGAGATCCGGGAGCTCGCCGCCGAACTCGACGTGACCCCGACGAAGAAGCTCGGGCAGAACTTCGTGCACGACGCCAACACCGTCCGGCGCATCGTGTCGGTCGCCGGCGTGACGCCGTCGTCCCGCGTGCTCGAGATCGGGCCGGGCCTCGGCTCCCTGACGCTCGGGCTCACCGAGACCGGCGCGCCCGTCACCGCCGTCGAGATCGACAAGCGGCTCGCGGCGAAGCTGCCGTCGACGGTCAGCGTGCTGCAGCCAGCGGCGACGTTGACGGTCGTGCAGCAGGACGCGATGACCGTCGCCGCATCGGACCTCGACACCGAACCGACGCACCTCGTCGCGAACCTGCCCTACAACATCTCGGTGCCCGTGCTGCTGCACCTGCTCGCGACCTTCCCGTCGATCGAGCGGTCGCTCGTGATGGTGCAGGCCGAGGTCGGGTACCGTCTCGCGGCGGGCCCGGGCAGCAAGGTCTACGGGTCGCCGAGCGTCAAGGCCGCCTGGTACGGCTCGTGGAGCACGGCCGGGCTCGTCAGCCGACAGGTCTTCTGGCCCGTCCCGAACGTCGACAGCGTGCTCGTGGCGTTCGACCGGCACGAGCCCCCGGGGGACGAGCGGCTGCGGTCGCGGGTCTTCACCCTGGTCGATGCGGCGTTCCAGCAGCGTCGGAAGATGCTGCGGCAGAGCCTGTCCGGTGTGCTCGGCGGCAGCGCCCACGCCTCCGAGGTCCTGACGGCGGCGGGCATCGACCCGACGGCGCGGGGCGAGGCGATCGGGGTCGACGACTTCGTGCGGCTCGGTCGGACGGTCCTCGCAGCTGCGGAGTAGCTCGTCTCCCGCATCGGATCGGCGAAATACGGAATGTTCGGTGCCGTCCGTTCGGTGCTCCTACGGTTGATCACATCGACCAAGGAGACAGCATGCAGCCGACCGAACCACGCCGACCGAACCGCCGCGGCCTGACCGAGGAACAGCTCACAGCGGGACGTCGTCGCGCCCTGCTCAGCGCGGACCCCGGTCGGCAGCGGGGGCCGAGGATCCTCACCGAAGCCGAACGGCAAGCGCTGTTCGCTCGGACGCCGCGACCTGAAGGCACGTTCGAAGAACGCCGCGAGCGCCGACGGCGCGCGATCGAGTCGATCGATCCGGACTGCCGGGCTGAACCCATCGCGCGCATCCGCCAGGTGGGCTGACCGTGTTCGAGCGGCTCGGATCCGATGAGTTCGACGAGCATCGGGTACTGGAGTTCGACGGATGCACCAGCAGGCCGGATGCTGTCCTCGTTGAGACGAGTTTCATCGAATGCGTGCTGCACCGTGCGGAGCCGCAGCATGGCGGGGCGTCAGCGTTCTGGGACCACCTCGACCTGGCCGACACGCGGATCCTGTACAGCGCGTTCACCGAGTTCGAACTGTTCGAATCGGCCCACCACAGGGGACTGCAGGCCGCACGTCGCCATGTGGCTGCATGGCGAGACCTGCTGCGGTCGACGCAACTGCACTGGGTCGGGATCGATGACGTCAGCGACGGAGTCCCGGGGCTGATCGAGGAGTTCGGCCTGACTGCCTCGGGTGCTGTGCACGTCGCCACGGCTTTCCATTGGGAAGTCGACGGCTTCGTGACGGTCGATCCTGCGTTCGGGGTCGTCGACAAGGAGCGCCTCCCGCTGATCATCGACGCCGAGGGTGCTCAGCTCGCGCGTCGCCTGCGGGCAGGTTCCCAGCGCTGATCCGCGAGGGCGGTGTCCTCCGGCCTACGATGGCGGCATGACCGACGGAACGGTTCGCTCGCACGCGCAGGGGATGGCGCCGGACCGCGTCCTCGCGGCGACGGGCAAGTCACCGGACGAGTGGCACGCGCTGATCGACACGGCGGACGGAGCCACCATCGGGCACGCTGCGATCGCGTCGTGGATCGTGGATCAGGGCGTCGAGCCGTGGTGGGCGCAGGGCATCACCATCGGGTACGAGCAGGCTCGTGGGCTCCGCATCCCCGGGCAGCGCACGGACGGCACCTTCGCGGTGTCGGCCTCACGGCAGGTCCCCGGTGAGCGCGAGGCGGTCCTCGATCGGATCGTGCCGGTGTTCGCGGCCGCACTCGGGTCCACGCCGACGTCCGAGCGCCGCGGCGGCAAGCGCCCGTCGGCCCGGTGGACCTTCCCCGACCGCGAATCCGTGCTGCTGAACACCGAGGACGGTCCCAAGCCCGACACGGTCCGCATCTCGGTGCAGCGGGAACGGCTCACCGGCCCCGAGCGGATGCCCGACGCCAAGGCCGAACTGCAGCAACTGCTCGCCGGACTCTGAGCCCGCGAACGGGGGAGCGCGCGCAGGACCCGCGGACCCCTACGATCGGCGGGTGCGTCGCATCACCCTTTCCCAGTGGCTCGCGATCGTCGCCGTGCTCGGCGGGCTCGTCATCGAGTTCTTCGCCGTACCCGCTGTCGTGCGGGACCCGGCGAACGACGCGGCGTGGGCGGGTGCGGTCCTCGGGGTCGCATTTCCGGTGTTCGGTGTCGCGGTCTCGGCGTTCCGAGACGATCCGAGCGACGTCGATGACGACTTCCGGCCGCCGATGCGCCTCGACCGGCTGGGCCGGGTGGCCGAGGGGGCACTGGCCGTGACGGCGTTCACCGCCGCCTGGGCGGTGACACGGCTGCACCACAAGCCCCTCGACTCGGCGTTGTACAGCGCGGTGATCGCCTCGGCGCTTCCGCTCGCGAGCCGTGCCCTCGATCGGCTCGCCCGTCGCCGTGGTGAGCAGGCCGACGGCGCTGACGACTGACGCGCTCCTCGCACCGTGCGAGGCACACCACGCGTGGTGCGAGGTTCCGTGGTCGGTGCGAGCCGAAGTGCCTCGCACGGAACGCGGAACCTCGCACCGTTCGAGGCGTCGCCCGGGTCAGTGCGCGCGCGACGCCATCGCCTCGAAGATCTGCTGGTGCGTGCCGTCGCGCTCGGCGAACCGGAGCGGCAGCACGTTCTGCACCAGGATCTCGGGCGAATCGCCGGCGGACAGCAGCCCGATGACCTCGTCGGCGAAGGCGTTCAGCGGCATGCCGCCGAAGTCCGCTCCGCCCATCAGGTCGGTCGACACCGCCGGGGGAGCGAGTTCGAGGACCGACACCGGGGTACCGAGCAGCTGCTGACGGAGCGACTGCGTGTACGAGTGGATGCCGGCCTTGGTGGCGTTGTACGTCGGCGTCGCGGTGAGCGGGACGAACGCGAGGCCGGACGAGACCGTGACGATGGTCGAGGCGGGCTGCGCCAGCAGGTGCGGCAGGAACGCGTCGATGAGGCGGATCGTGCCGACCAGGTTGGTCTGGATGATCTCGAGCGCGTCGTGGATGTGGTCGGGGGAGCGCAGGTCCTCGTTGCGCATGATCCCCGACATGGTGACGAGGGCGTCGAGCGACGGGTACGCCTCGAGGACGGAGGCGGCGGCCTTCTCGATGGATGCGGCGTCGCTCACGTCGATCTGCACGGTGCCGAAGCCGTGCTCGGCGGCGAGCGAGTCGAGGAGCGACTGGCGACGCCCGCCGATGACGACGGTGCTGCCCGCGGCCTGCAGGCGCTGGGCCAGGGCGAGGCCGATGCCGGAGGTCGCGCCGGGGATGAAGACGGTGGAGTTCGTGATGTCCATGTCCACCACCATGCGCTGTCGTCGGCAACCCATCCAGACCTCGGTCATCGGGGGATCGGCGATCCCTGGCACGGCGGCGCGAACCGGACGACAATCGGGACCATGGACCGCGCTGCACTCGCCGACTTCCTCCGCCGTCGCCGCGAACTGCTGCGCCCTGAGGACGTCGGCCTCGGTCAGGGACCACGACGCCGGACGCCTGGTCTCCGGCGCGAAGAAGTCGCTGCGCTCGCGGGCATGTCGGTCGACTACTACACGCGTCTGGAACAGCAGCGCGGACCGCAGCCGTCGGAGCAGATGATCGCCGCGATCGCCCGGGCGCTCCGCTGCAGCCTCGACGAACGCGACCACCTGTTCCACCTCGCGGGGCAGAACGCGCCGACCCGGTTGCACCGCGCCGACCACGTCGACCCCGCGATCCTGCGGGTGCTCGACCGGCTCGAGGACACCCCCGCGATCGTGGTCAGCCACCTGGGGGAGACGCTGGTCGAGAACCGGCTCGCGGCGGCGCTGCTCGGGTCGTCCGTCAGCCTGCCCGGCAACGAGCGCTACCAGGCGTGGCGGTGGTTCGTGACCGGCGACGAGCTCGCGAAGTACGCGCCGGAGCAACACGAGCGACTGGCCCGGGTCGTGGTGGCGTCGCTGCGGGCTGCGGTGGGGCTGGCCGGACCGGGGGACCGTCGGGCCACCGAGCTGATCGCCGAGCTCGAGACCCGCAGCCCCGAGTTCCGCGAGCTCTGGGCACTGCACGAGGTGACGAGTCGCTGGTCCGACAACAAGACGATCGTGCAGCCGCAGCTCGGCCGGATCACCGTCGACTGCCAGGTCCTGCACACCGACGACCAAGCCCAGGCGCTGCTGCTCTTCACCGCACCCCCAGGGTCCGAGGACGCGCAGAAGCTCGAGCTCCTCGGCGTCGTCGGCCAGCAGGCTTTCGCGGGCTGACGACCTCGCACGGTGCGGGTCCGTCCGGCTCGTGCGAGGTTGGTCGAGCCCGCACGGTGCGAGGCCGATGATCCCGTGCGCCGTTGACCGCTCGGTGCCGCGCTTCATCCCGCCACCGAGCGATCAGCCTCGCACCGGCCGGACAAGCGCGCACCGTGCGACCCGGACCCCGGCTCCCCCCCGGGCGCTCCACGCGAAGCAACCGCGCGTCACACACTTGGCCGCGTGCGGTATACCGTGCCTAGGGTGGGCGGGTGAGCACTCCCCGCGTGTACGTCATCCACGAGAACCCCGAGTGGTTCCCGCCGCTCGCCGCAGCCTTCGAGGCCGAGGGCGTCCCGGTGCAGGAGATCCTGCTGACCGAGGGACAGATCGACCTCGGTGCCGAGCCGGAGCCCGGTGTGTACTGGTCGCGCATGTCGGCGTCGAGCCACACCCGCGGCCACGAGCACAGCAAGGAGTACACCCGCGCGGTCCTCGGCTGGCTCGAACGATCGGGTCGCCAGGTCGTCGGCGGCAGCCACGTGCTCGAGCTCGAGGTGTCCAAGGTCGCCCAGCACGGGCTGCTGCAGCACGCCGGGTTCGACGTGCCGCGCACCACCGCCGTGTTCGGCACGACGACGCTCAAGCAGGCCGCGCGTACCTTCACGCACGGCCAGGACGTCCCGTTCATCACGAAGCACAACCAGGGCGGCAAGGGCCTGGGCGTCCGGCGCTTCGACTCGCTCGCCGAGTTCGACGCCTACGTCGACTCGCCGGAGTTCGAGGCGCCGGTCGACGGCATCACGCTGCTGCAGGAGTTCCTGACGGCCCGTGAGCCCTTCATCACCCGTGTCGAGTTCGTCGGGGGCGAGTTCGTGTACGCCGTCCGAGTCGACACGAGCGCCGGCAGCTTCGAGCTGTGCCCGGCCGACGCGTGCGAGGTCCCCCAGGTCATCGCCGGAGCGGTCTGCGACGTGCCCGGCACCGAGACGGCCGGAGCGCCCCCGGCGTTCAGCGTCCGGACCGAGGTCACGGCCGAGCACCCGCTCGTCCAGCAGCTCCGCACGTTCCTCGCCGACCAGCGCGTCACGATCGCGGGCGTCGAGTTCATGGAGACCACGGACGGCCGCACGGTCGTCTACGACATCAACACGAACACGAACTACAACCCCGCCGTCGAGGAGTCCGCGCCGGCCTCCGGCCCGCGTTCCATCGCGCGCTACCTCGGTGGCCTGCTGGAGACGCAGTACGCGGCGCAACTCACGGCCTGAGCACGCAAGAACCACCGGACAGGAGGCCCGTGGCGGGCCCGCCACGGGCCTCCCGTCCGTTCCGCGCCCCTTCCCGGGCACTCCCCACCTCCCCAAGGAACTCACCCCGTGCGATTCGGATACTGGACCCCGCTCTTCGGCGGCTGGCTGCGCAACGTCGACAACGAGAACATGCCGGTCACCTTCGACTACGTGAAGCGGCTGGCGCAGCGCGCCGAGCGGATCGGCTTCGACCTGACGCTCGTGCCGGAGCTCAACCTCAACGACATCAAGGGCACGGCGGCGCCGTCGCTCGAGGCCTGGTCACTCGCCGCGGCCATCGCGGCGACGACCGAGCGCCTCGAGATCATGGCGGCCATGCGCCCCGGCTACCACCTGCCCGCGGTGACGGCGAAGCAGGCGGCGACGATCGACGACATCTCCTGCGGCCGCTTCACGTTCAACGTGGTGAGCGCGTGGTGGGCGGAGGAGGCCAAGCAGTACGGCGGCATCTTCTCGGAGCACGACGACCGCTACAAGCGGACGGCGGAGTTCGTCGAGGTCATGAAGGGGATGTGGCGGGAGACGCCGTACTCGTTCTCGGGCGAGTACTACGACATCGAGAACGCGCACCTCGAGCCGAAGCCCCGCGTGACCCCGCGCATCTACGCCGGCGGCGAGAGCGAGGCGGGCAAGGCCGCGATCACCGGGTACGCCGACGCCTACGTGACCCACGGCGGCACGGTCGAGGAACTCCGCACGAAGATCGCCGAGATGAAGCAGCGCCGCATCGACGCCGGACTGCCGCCGTTCGAGGCGTTCGGCATGGCCGCGTACGTCATCGTCCGCGAGACCGAGGAAGAGGCACAGGCCGAACTCGCGCGGATCACCGACGTGCAGCACGGCAACGCGTACGAGTCGTACCAGGACTTCATCTCGAAGTCGCAGCTCGAGCACGTCCCCTCGCTCGAGGACTACTCGGTGTCGAACCGCGGCCTGCGCCCCGGGTTCGTCGGAACGCCGGCACAGGTCGCTGCCCGGATCAAGGAGTTCGAGGACGCCGGGGTGGACACGCTGTTGCTGCAGTTCTCGCCGCAGCTCGAGGAGATGGACCGCTTCGGCGAACAGGTCATCCCGCTCGTCCGCCCGTCGGTGGTCGCGGCGTCCGAGGCGGTCGTCTGATGGGCACGACCGAGGAGGAGTGGGCGTTCGAGACCCGGCAGATCCGCGCGGGCTTCAAGGCCGACCCGGGGTTCGGTGGCAACGTCCCGCCGATCGCCCAGACCGCGGCCTTCGTCTACCCGTCCGGTGAGGACGCGGCGGACCGCTTCATGCTCAACGCCCCGGGGCACACGTACTCGCGCGTGAACAACCCGTCGGCGGCCGCGCTCGAGCGGCGCATCGCGGACCTCGAGGGTGGCGTCGGGGCGCTCGCGCTGGCGTCCGGCCAGGCGGCCACCTCGTTGGCGGTCCTCGGCGTCGCCCGGGCCGGTGACCACGTCGTGTCGAGTGCCTCGCTGTACGGCGCGACGTACACGCTGTTCGCGTCGACGCTGCACGACCTCGGCATCGCGTTCACCTTCGTGCAGGACCCCACGGACCTGGACGAGTGGGCTGCCGCGGTGCGTCCGGAGACGAAGGCGTTCTTCGGGGAGTCGATCCCGAACCCGCGCGGTGACGTCCTGGACTTCGCCGGGGTGGCCGGTGTCGCGCACGACGCCGGCGTCCCGCTCATCGTCGACAACACCATCGCGACGCCGTACCTGGTCCGGCCGATCGAGCACGGCGCCGACATCGTCGTGCACTCGGCGACGAAGTACCTGGCCGGGCACGGCAGCGCCATCGCCGGACTCATCGTGGACAGCGGCAACTTCGACTGGGCGGCTTTTCCGGAGCGGTTCCCGCAGCTCGCGACCGCCGAACAGTCCGGGTTCGCGAACACGGACTTCGCCGAGAAGTTCGGGCGGCGCGCGTTCATCCAGCGCACCCGGTCGAAGCTCTCCGCCGACCTCGGTCCGGCGATCGCCCCCTTCAACGCCTTCCTGGTGCTGCAAGGCATCCAGACGCTCTCCCTGCGGATGGAGCGGCACGTGTCGAACGCGGCCGCCGTCGCGTCGTGGCTGGACGCGCACGACCAAGTGCTCGGCGTGCACTACGCGGGACTGCCGTCGTCGCCGTGGCACCACCTGCAGCAGCGGTACGTGCCGAAGGGGCCGTCGGCGGTCCTGGCGTTCGACCTGGACGGCGGGGTCGAGGCCGGACGGCGGTTCGTGGCCGCCCTCGAGCTGTTCGACCACGTGTCGAACATCGGTGACGTCCGGTCGCTCGTCGTGCACCCGGCGTCGACGACCCACGTGCAGATGACGTCGTCGGAGCGGGCTGCGGCCGGTGTCGGCGACGGGCTCATCCGGCTGTCGATCGGCCTCGAGCACATCGACGACGTCCTCGCCGACCTCGCGCGGGGCTTCGCGGCAGCCGCAGCGGGATAGGTTGGGGGCATGACCACGTTGGCCGCCCCGACCCGCGTGCGGACGCGCGCCCCCGGCAAGATCAACGTGTTCCTGTCCGTCGGTGCGCTGCAGGACGACGGCTACCACGACGTGGCGACCGCGTACCAGGCCGTGTCGCTGTACGAAGACGTCACGGCCGAGCACGCCGACGACTTCTCGGTGACCTTCACCGGCCCGATCGACACGTCGAACGTGCCGGTCGACGAGTCGAACCTGGCGATCCGTGCGGCCCGGCTGGTGGCCGACGCCGCTGGGCACCGGGGCGGAGTCCGGTTGACGATCGACAAGCAGGTGCCGGTGGCCGGCGGCATGGGTGGTGGCTCGGCGGACGCCGCGGCCACGCTGCTCGCCGTGGACACGCTCTGGGGCACCGCCCTCGGGCGTGAGGAACTGCTCCGTCTCGCCGCGCAGCTCGGCGCGGACGTGCCGTTCGCCTTCGCCGGTGGCACGGCCGTGGGCACCGGCCGCGGCGACGAACTCAGCCCCGCGCTGGCGAAGGGCGAGTTCCACTGGGTCCTCGCGCTGAGCGACGACGGCCTGTCGACCCCGGCGGTCTACCGTGCGCTCGACGAGCACCGGGAGCGCTACCGCGCCGACATCGCACCGGCGCCGTCCCACCCCGTGGTGGAGTCGAACGTGCTGCAGGCGCTGCGTGCCGGCGACCCCGACCTGCTCGCCGACTGCGTCCACAACGACCTGCAGGCCCCGGCCATGCGGCTGCAGCCCGGACTCGCGTCGACCCTCGAACTCGGCGAGAAGGCCGGAGCGCTCGCGGGTCTGGTGTCGGGCAGCGGTCCGACGGTGGCGTTCCTGGTCGGTGACCGTGACGCCGCGCTCGAACTGCAGGTCGAGCTCAGCGCTGCCGGCCTGGTCGCGCTCCGTGCCACCGGTCCGGTGCACGGCGCCCGCCTCGTGCACTGACAGTACGACAGACCCTGACCGTACGACAGACGCTGACCGTACGACGGAGCACTGACCGGCCGTCAGCTCAGCGGCTGTACTTCCACAGGATGACCGTGTCGGTGTGCCAGTACCGCACCACGTGGAAGCCCTGGTCCTTGAGCGTCTCGGAGACCTCGGGGCGGATGTTCCGCGACTTGGCGCCGACGAACCAGACGGTGTCGATGTCGGCCAGGCGTGCCGGCACGGTCGTGGCGATGTCGCCGTTCACGTTCCAGAGCTCACCACGCTGCGCACCCGTGCTCGCCACCGCCAGGTCCCGCATGCCGCTGAAGGCCTCGGGGTAGGCGTCGGCGATGACCTGCGCCGTCGCGGTCGGGTGTTCCCACACGCTGCCGTAGATCACCCCTTCGTCCGAGTCGGTGGTCACGTTCCGCTCGCGTTCGATGATCGCCGCCGCGTTCGCCCAGTGCGAGGACTGCTTGGCGTGCGGCAGCCGGACGATCGTCGACGTCGGCACGGACACCAGGACCATGGCCACGACGGCCATCGCGATCCAGCGTCGCGGCCGGAGGGCCGTGATCGCCAGGCCGATCAGGAGCGCCACGAACGGCAGACTGATGCTCGCGTACTTGGGGGAGTACAGGTGCTCGCCGGCGGCGGTCGCGGCGACCAGGAGCGCGGTGGGCACGATCGTCAGGGGCACGGCGACCCGGACGGCCTGCATGCGGAGCACGTCGCGGGCGGCCGGCGACGGGCGTCGGGTCGCGCGCACCGCCAGCACGACGGCGACGATCATGAGCAGCCACCCGAGGGTGGCGTACGGGTAGACGACCCCGAACCACGCGGTCGCGAACACCTGGCGCAGGGTGGCCCAACCGATGCCGGTGATCCACCCGACCTGCTTGGCCTGACCGGCGGCGAGTCCGATGAACGGCAGGACGACCACGGCTGCGGCGGAGGCGGCGACGGCCCAGCGGACGACGACGGCGCGGTCCACCATCGCCGAGGGCACCGTGCCGCTGCGATCCGTCACCGTGGCCTGCCGTCGGGCTGCCCGGTCGGCGACGCCGGTCCACGCGAGCACGACGCCGTGCGCCACGACGGCGAGGGACAGGTAGACGTTGAACAGCACGGCCACGGCCGCCAGCACGCCGTAGACGACCCACCACCGCGTCGCGTGGTGCCGCACCCGCGTGCGACGGACCGCGGTCAGGCCGACGAGTGTGAGCAGCGCGGCGAAGGTGGTGACGGTCGCGTACGGGCGGCCCTCGGTGCCGGCCCAGGCGACGCGGGGCAGCAGCAGGAAGACCAGACCGGAGACGACCCCGAGCCGGACACCGCCGAGCCGCCGGCCGAGCGCCACCACGAGGGCGGCGGCGATCCCGATCGCCAGGGCACTCGGGAAGCGGAGCGTGAACGGGGAGTAGCCGACCAGCGCGAGCCAGACGTGCATGAGCGCGTAGTACAGACCGTGCACAGCGTCGACGTTCTGCAGCTCCGCCCAGAGCGCCGGCCAGCTGCGCTGCGCGCTCGTCAGGGTGGCGGCTTCGTCGTACCAGACCGACGGCACCCACGTGAAGGCGGCGGCGACGACCACTCCGACCACGCCGACGGTGATCTCCGGCGCACGCACCAAGGTCCGCACGGTCGACAGGGCGAGTGCCCAGAGCCGTGCGCGCGTCGACGAGTCCGACGTCGTGCGTCGGACCGTGACGGTGCCGGTGCGGGGAGAACTCACGCCCGCGACCGTACCGAGCGGCACTGAGCATCCGCCGCGTCCACCCGCTGAGCATTCACATGCAGGGATTCGGTGCGACCGGCCAGAATGACGGGATGGACCCCCTCGTCGCCCCCGTCGCAGCGCTCTCCCCGTGGCGGACACGGCTCGGCTCGCGGACCGCTGCCCTGTCCGACGTCGGCGGCGTCGGGCTCCGCCGGCTGGCCGCTTCACGCGTCCTGGTGGTCGGCGCCGGCGGGCTCGGGGCTCCCGTCGTCGCGTACCTCGCGGGGGTCGGACGGCTCACGGTCGTCGACCCCGACGTGGTCGACGCGTCGAACCTCGCGCGCCAGACGCTCTTCACCGCGGCCGACGTCGGATCGTCGAAGGCCGAGGTCGCCGTCGCCCGCGCCCGCGCCGTCGACCCGGAACTCGACGCCGTCGCCGTGGTCGGGTCCTTCACCCCGGAGCTCGTCGCCGGGCACGACGTGGTCGTCGACGCGGCGGACTCCGTCCTGGTCACCCGAGCGGTCTCGGACGCCTGCGCCGACGCCGGCGTGCCGTTCGTCTGGGGCACGGTGCTCGGTCACGACGGCCAGGTCAGCGTGTTCCGCGACGCCGGACCGGACGGCGTCGACTTCCACGACCTGCACCCCGAGGCCCTGCCCGACGAGGGCTCCTGCGCCCTGGACGGCGTCGTGCCGGCACTGTGCGGCGCCGTCGGAGCGGTGATGGCCGGACAGGTGCTGGCCCTGGTCACCGGCACCGGCGAACCGCTGCTCGGGCGCGTCCTGACCGTCGACGCACGCCGCTGGCGGTGGAGCGAGAGCCCCGTCCGGCGCGGACCGGCATCACACCGACCCGTCGTGGTCGCTCCCGCGCGGACCGACCGCATCGCCCCGTCGGCGCTCGCCGCGCGCCTGGCCGACCCGGCGGACCCGGTGGTCGTCGTCGACGTGCGCACCGACGCCGAACGGGCGGACGGCGTCGTCGCCGGAGCCGTTCCGGACGACGCCGATGCGGCGGACGTGGTCGTCTACTGCGCCCGTGGCCCGCGTGCGGACGCGTGGGCTGCCGCACAACCGGCCTGGAGGCACGTGGCGGTCCTCGACGGCGGGTTCGAGGCCTGGCGCCGTGAAGGGTTGCCCGTGGCGAACGGGCTGATGTCCTGATCCGACACCGATCGGGTCCAGAGCGCCGCTTCCGCGGCTAGGATCGTCGCATCATGACGCAACTGCGGATCCGCGATGCTGCTGCCTTCCTCGGGGTGAGTGACGACACCGTGCGCCGACTCGTCGACGGGGGCACCTTCGACCGGGCCACCGACGACGCCGGTCGCGCCGTCGTCGACGGTCGACAGGTGGCCGAGTACGCCCGGGCACGGAGCACCGAGCTGGCAGCACCGGACACCGGCGTGAAGAGCTCGGCACGGAACCGCTTCGTCGGCATCGTCACCGACCTGGTCGTCGAAACCGTGATGGCGCAGGTCGAACTGCAGTGCGGACCGCACCGCGTCGTCTCGCTCATGAGCGCCGAGGCGGTGCGCGACCTCGGGCTCGAGGTCGGGTCCGTCGCCGTCGCATCCGTCAAGGCCACGATGGTCACCGTCGAGGCGCCCACCCACCAGGAGGACCCCCGATGACCCGTCGTTCCCGCTCGCTGCTCGTGCCCCTCGCCGTCGTCGCGGCGCTCGGCCTGGCGTCGTGTTCCACCGCCGACGCTCCGGCCGGGTCGTCGTCGCCGTCATCGTCGTCGAGCGCGGACGCAGGCGTGTCGGGCTCGATCACGGTGTTCGCGGCGGCGTCGCTCCAGAAGACCTTCACCACGCTCGGCAAGGCCTTCGAGCTCGCGAACCCCGGCGCCTCGATCGAGTTCTCGTTCGCGGGGTCGAGCGACCTCGTCACCCAGATCCAGAACGGCGCCCCCGCCGACGTGTTCGCCTCCGCCGACGAGGCGAACATGGCGAAGCTGTCCGCGACCGACCTGGCGAGCGGGTCACCGGAGGACTTCGCGACGAACGTCCTCGAGATCGCCGTCGCGCCGGGCAACCCGAAGGGCATCACGAGCCTCGACGACCTGACCGGCTCCGACGTCCAGCTCGTCACGTGCGCCGCCCCGGTGCCGTGCGGCGCCGCGACGGCGAAGGTCGAGTCCGCCTCGGGCGTCGACCTGCAGCCCGTCAGCGAGGAGCAGTCCGTCACCGACGTGCTCGGCAAGGTCGAGTCCGGTCAGGCCGACGCCGGGCTGGTCTACGTGACCGACGTGCAGGGTGCCGACGGCAAGGTCGACGGTGTCCCGTTCGACGAGTCGAGCAAGGCCGTCAACACGTACCCGATCGGCGTGCTCAAGGCGTCCGAGGACCCGGAGCTCGCGCAGGCGTTCTCCGACTACGTCCGGTCCGCCACCGGCCAGAAGGTGCTCACCGCCGCCGGGTTCGGGAAGCCGTGACCCGTGGCCTCGCGGGCTGACGGACGGCCGCCGGTCGCCTGGTGGCTCCCGCTGCCCGCGGTGCTGGGCGGCCTGTTCGTCGTCGTCCCCGTGCTCGCGATGCTCGGTCGGGTCGACTGGTCGTCGTTCGTCGCCCTCGTCACCTCGACGGCGTCGCTCACGGCCCTCGGGCTCAGCCTCGGCACCGCGCTGGCCGCCACGGCCGTCGCGTTCGTGCTCGGGTACCCGCTCGCCGTGCTGTTCGCCCGGTCCCGGTCACGGTGGGTGGGCGTCGCCCGCGCCGTCGTGCTGCTGCCGCTCGTGCTGCCGCCCGTCGTCGGCGGACTCGCGCTGCTGGCGGCGTTCGGTCGCCTCGGGGTGGTCGGGGCGTTCCTCGACGACCACGGGTTGCACATCGCGTTCACCACCACCGCGGTCGTCATCGCGCAGACGTTCGTCGCCATGCCGTTCCTGGTGTCCTCGATCGAGGGCGCGCTCCGCGTCGAGGGGGACCGGTACGAGCGGGTCGCCGCGACCCTCGGCGCCGGTCCCACCCGCACGTTCCTCACCGTCACGACCCCGAGGGTCCTGCCCGGCATCGTCTCCGGACTGGTGCTCTGCTTCGCGCGAGCGCTCGGGGAGTTCGGCGCGACCCTGACCTTCGCGGGCAGCCTGCAGGGGGTCACCCGGACCCTGCCGCTGGAGATCTACCTGCAGCGCGAGGTCGATCCGGACACCGCCGTGGCACTGGCGGTCGTGCTCGTCGTGGTCGCCGTCGTGGTCATCGGCGCCTCGTCGCTCCGGACCCGGGGCGTCGCAGCGTGACCGGGGTCACCGCGCGCATCGTCGTCGAGCGACGCGGGGTCGACGTCGCCCTCGAGGTCGCGGCAGGGGAGTGCGTGGCCGTCATCGGGCCGAACGGCGCGGGCAAGTCCACGGTGGTCGAGGCCCTTGCCGGCCTGCTGCCGATCGACGCCGGACAGGTGGTCCTCGGCGGCACCGTCGTGTCGGACCGGCGGCGGACCGTCCCCGCACACCGCCGCCGCATCGGACTCGTCGCCCAGCGGCCCGACCTGTTCCCGTTCCTCGACGTGGTCGGCAACGTGGCGTTCGGCCCGCGGGCAGCCGGCGTCCGACGCGCCGCGGCCCGTGCCCGCGCGCTCCGTGCCCTGGCGGCCGTCGGCATCGACGACCTGGCGGGACGGAGCCCCGATGCGCTGTCCGGCGGGCAGGCCCAGCGCGTCGCCATCGCCCGGGCGCTCGCCACCGACCCGGCGGTCCTGCTGCTCGACGAACCGACGTCGGCGCTCGACGTCGCCGCGCGCGACGAGGTCCGTGCGGCCCTCCGCACCGCGATCGGCGGGCGTCCGAGCGTCCTGGTCACGCACGACCCGGTCGAGGTCGTCGCCCTGGCCGACCGGGTGGTCGTCGTCGAGCACGGCCGGGTCGTCGAGGACGGCACCCCAGCGGCCGTGCTCGGACGGCCCACGAGTGCCTTCGCGGCGGCGTTCTCCGGACTCGCGCTGGTGCGCGGGACCGCCACCGCGGGTGGGATCGCGACCGACGGCGGGGGCGAGTTGGCATCGGGGACGCACGCCGTGCCTCCCGGTCGGCCCGCCCTGGGCGCCTTCCACCCGACGGCCGCCGTGCTCACGCGGGACGGCGCCGGACCGGAGCGCACCGTCACGTCGCTCGAACCGCGGGACGGTCTGGTGCGGGTGCGCGCCGGCGACCTGGTCGCGAACCTGACCCTGGCTCGGGTCACGGCACTCGGCATCGGGCCTGGCGACGCGGTCCACGTCGACGTTCCCGCGTCCGAACTGGCGGTGTACGCGCCGCGCGGTTGAGACAATGGACGGATGACCTCCTGGTTCCCCAAGGCGTGGCCCGTGGCCATCCCGATCCTGGCGGCCGTCGTGCTCGCGTTCTCGTACGGCCGCTACGGACTCGGCACCGTGGTCGTGGCGATCGTCGCGGTCGTGCTCGCCGCCACCGTGCTCGCGGCGGTGCACCACGCCGAGGTCGTCGCGCACCGGGTCGGGGAACCGTTCGGGTCACTCGTGCTCGCCGTGGCGGTCACGATCATCGAGGTCGCGCTCATCATCTCGCTGTCGAGCTCCGGCGGCGCCCAGGCCGAGACCCTGGCGCGCGACACGGTGTTCTCGGCCGTGATGATCACGATGAACGGGCTGGTCGGTCTCGCGATCCTGATCGGGACGCTCCGGCACAACACCGTGCGCTTCAACCAGGAGGGCGCGAGCGCCGCGACGATGACGGTGGCCGCGCTCGCGGTGCTGACCCTGGTGCTGCCGACGTTCACCACCGGCACCGACGACGCGTCCTTCACCGGGACGCAGCTCGTCTTCGTGGCCGTGGCGTCGATCGTGCTCTACGGGCTGTTCGTCGTGACGCAGACCGTGGCCCACCGGGACTTCTTCCTGCCCGTGAACCGGTCAGGGGGTGTGCTCGCCGAGTCCGAGGACGCCCACGCCGCCCGGCCGACCGGTCGCGCGACGATGATCTCGCTCGCACTGCTCGTCGTCGCGCTCGTCGCCGTCGTCGGGCTCGCCAAGGTCGAGTCGCCCGCGATCGAGGCCGGCGTGGCCGCGGTCGGGTTCCCGCCGTCGTTCGTCGGCGTCGTGATCGCCCTGCTCATCCTGCTGCCCGAGGGCATCGCGGCGTCGAAGGCTGCCGCCCGCAACCGGATCCAGACGAGCCTGAACCTGGCGATGGGGTCGGCGATGGCGTCGATCGGTCTGACGATCCCCTCCATCGCGGTGGCGTCGCTCTTCATGCCGGGCACGCTGCTGCTCGGGCTCGGGTCGTCGCAGATCGTGCTGCTCGCGCTGACGATCGTCGCCGCGGTGCTCACCGTGCTGCCGGGGCGGGCGACGCGACTGCAGGGCGGGGTGCACCTGGTGATCTTCGCCGCGTTCATCGTGCTGTCCGTCTCGCCGTAGGGGGGCGCGGCGGCCGCGGCCGGGCGGCGCGGCGGCGGCGGCGTACCTGGTCGAATCGGGCGTACCTGGTCGGAAGTTCTGCCCCGGTATGCCCGGAAACACCAGGCATCGCGGGCGTTCTGGGAAAGAACGGACACAGGGCGCGCAGGCACGGGGACGAGTCGGGAGTACCAGGTCGTTCCGGGCGTACCTGGTCGGAAGTTCTGCCCCGGTGTGCCCGGAAACACCAGGCATCGCGGGCGTTCTGGGAAGGAACGGGCGGGGGCGCTCAGCCGCCGGCGAACGGGGGCATGACGTCGACGACCGCGACCCCGGACAGCGCGGTGGCCCGGTCGCGGGTGGTCACGCCGTCGACCAGGTACGAGCACCGCTCCTGCAGCGCACTCCATCGCGATGGGTCGGTGGCGGTGACCTCGCGCAGCGCCTCGTCGAGCGTGCCGGCCGCGGTGGTCAGCGTGTCCGCGCCGACCGCCGCACGGGCAGCGGCGAAGAACCGGATCGTGGTCACCGCTCAGCCGCCGATCGCGCTCATGCCGCGCGTCGGGTGCACGAGCTCGTCGCTGTCGTCGCCGTGGTCGCGCGGCTTCGCCCACATCGCCCGGCGCCACAGCTCGGCCAGGTCGTCGTCGGAGACCCCCGCGCGCATCGGGCCGAGCACGTCGGTCTCCGCGTCGGAGAACAGGCAGCTCCTGACGTTGCCGTCGGCGGTCAACCGGGTGCGGGTGCAGTCGGCGCAGAAGGACTCGGTGATGCTCGCGATGATGCCCACGGTGCCGAGTGACGCACCGGAGCGCGCATCCTGCACCCGGTACCGCTCGGCCGGGGCGCCGTCACGCGGTGCCTCGTCCGGCGTCAGCACGAACGACGACGCCAGCAGCGCCCGGGTCTCGGCAGCGGTCACCATCTCGGTGCGGTCCCAAGCGTGGTCGGGGTCGAGCGGCATCTGCTCGATGAACCGCAGCTCGTAGCCGCGGTCGAGGCACCACCGCAGCAGCTCCGGCGCAGCCTCGTCGTTGATCCCGCGCAGCAGCACCGCGTTGACCTTGATGTCGAGGCCGGCGTCGTGGGCGGCGGACAGCCCGGCGATGACCTTCTCGAGGAACGGGCGGCGGGTCACGGTGGTGAACACGTCCGGGTCGACGGTGTCGAGCGACACGTTCACGCGCCGCAGCCCGGCGTCGTACAGGGCCTGGGCGCGGTGGGCGAGACCGATGGCGTTCGTGGTGAGCGACAGCTCCGGGGCGTCGGGCAGCGCGGCGCACCGGGCGATCACGTCGACCAGGTCGTGCCGGAGCATCGGCTCGCCGCCGGTGAACCGCACCTTGCGCACGCCGAAGCGCGACGACCCGATCCGGACCAGCCGCTCGATCTCGGCGGCGGTCATCAGGGCGTCGTCGGGGGCGAAGGGCAGCCCGGCGGCCGGCATGCAGTAGGTGCAGCGCAGGTTGCACCGTTCGGTCAGCGACACCCGCAGGTCGATCGCACGGCGCCCGAAGCGGTCGACGAGCCCGCCGGACGCCGGGTCCACGGTCGTGCCGAGCAGGGTCGCGGGTGCCATGCGGCTCAGCGTACGTGTTCGACGCGCCGGAACGACAGCCGTTTCCACCAGCGTCGCCAGTCCGACCGGCTCGTGCGCAGGAGCGTGACCACCACGATGACGGCCACGGCGGCGAGCAGCCACCACCGGTAGGCGTCCGTCGACGGCCACACCCCGCGCAGCGCGATGGCGAGTCCGATCGACAGCCACTCCCACCGCCCCGACAGCACCACGAACGGGATGAGCAGCAGCGCGTACCAGGGGTAGCGCGGGGTCACGGCGAGGAACGTGACGCCGATCATCAGGACCTCGCCGGACCACGGCCGCGACGGGTCGGACAGCCGCCACGCGACGAAGGCGGCGAGCAGCACGGCGAGCCCGACCACGACGGTCGCGGCGTCGCCCCGGAACACCAGCGACACCAGGGCGAAGCGCGAGCCGTCCTCGTAGCCCTCCTCGCTCAGGTAGCCCGGCAGGTACCCGAGCACGTCGAGCCCCGTCGTCAGCACGTACGGCACGTAGAGCAGTCCGAACACGGCGATGCCGACCGGGATCGCCCACCAGGAACGCCACCGGCCGAGCAACGGCGGGTACACGATCGCGGGGATGAGCTTGGTGGCCGTGGCCGCTCCGAGCGCGATCCCGCCCCAGATCGGTCGACCGAACGCGACGAGGACGGCACCCGCGGTCGCGAGCGCCGCGCCGAGGGCATCGACGTGCGAGTTCGTCACGGCCTCCGACGCCACGAGCGGCGACCAGGCCCAGAGCGCGGCCCACCACGTCGGGCGGCCCGTCTTCCGCAGCACCACGACGAGGGCGACGCTCACGACCAGCGAGAGGAGCAGGCCCGCCACCTGGAACGGCATGTACTGCGCGGTCGCCGGCACGAACGCACGGACCGCGGCGAACCAGAGCTGCGCCATCGGCGGGTAGATCGTCGTCACGTCCGGCCGGTTGATCGCGGTGCAGTGGCCGTCCGCGCCGTCACCCAGGCCGCGGAACCGGGGCTTGAGGTCGTCGCACGTGCCGTTCACCTTGTCCGGGAACAGCCAGTCGGGCCGCAGACCGGACAGTGCCGTGGACTGGGGGGTGTGCGCGTACGGTGAGACTCCGGCATGCTGGACGATGCCGTCCCACGCGTACCGCGCCGAGTCGGTGCTCGTGCTCGGTGGGCCGGCCAGCGCCGCGAGACCGACCACCACCGCCCCGACCATGACCACGGCGGTCATCCACCGGGCGGGCACGAACCGCAGCGCGAGCACGGCGATCACGAACACCGTCCAAGCGATCAGCGTCCACGCAACGAATGACGAACGAGTGTCGGATCGGAGGAACCCCAGATGCGTGACGCCGAAGGCGATGACGCCCGCGAGGGCCAGTACCCCGACGACCGCGCCCACGACGGCGAGGCGGGCACCGGGTCCGACGGCGGAGGACGGTCGGACGGCACGCAGTCGGTCGCTCATGGTCCGTCGAGGCTAGCGGGCGTGCGGCACCTGCTGTTCGAGGCGCGGGCCGCTCTGGCCTCGCCGAACCGGAACGCGCGCTCCGCGGTGGTGCTCGGACGACTGCTCGGCATCGCCTTCGTGGTGTGCTTCGGCACCGGCATCTACAGTCACCTGCTGCAGGAGCCCCTCGGCTGGATGCGGTTCCCGACCCGGCCGACGCAGCTCTACCAGTTCACCCAGGGCCTGCACATCACCACCGGCATCGCGATCATCCCGCTGCTGCTGGCCAAGCTCAACACCGTCATGCCCGCGCTGGTGCAGGTCCCGCCGGTGCGCGGCGTGCTGCACCTGTTCGAGCGGCTGTCGATCGCCGTGCTCGTGTCGGCCTCGATCATCCAGGTCACGACCGGCCTGCTCAACACGTACCAGTGGTACCCGTGGCCGTTCCCGTTCCGCCAGGTCCACAACGCGATGGCGTACGTGATCATCGGGTCGCTCATCATCCACATCGCGTCGAAGCTGCCGGTGATCGCCCGCTACTGGCGGAAGCGCGACTCCTACGACGAGCAGGGCCGGTTCATCGTGGACCCCGCGTCCGGCAGTGAGCTGCTCCCACCCGTCCTGGAGGCCCGCCCGGCGTCCGCACCGAAGGCTGCGGGTGCCGAAACGACCCAGTCCACGGCCCCCGGCCTGCTCGGCCGCGTGTTCCGCTGGATCGACGGCGTCGACGCGGTCAAGGCTGTCGAGGCGGTCGACGCAGCCCCGGACGAACCGACGGCCGATGCGCCGGAGCCGACCCGGGCCTCCCGGTCGGTCGAGGAGCGCGCGCAGGGCCGACGCCAGCGGATCGCACGACGCGGGTTCTTCGGCGGTGTGACGGCCGCGGTCGTCGGCGTCGTCGCCCTGACGGCGGGGCAGTCCTCGAAGCTCGCCGAACCGTTCAACGTGTTCGGCGCGCGCCAGCGCGGTCTCGGCGCGAACGGCCTGCCGGTCAACCGCACCGCCCGCGCGGCGGGGGTGCTCGCCAGTGCGACTGCCGCGGACTGGACGCTGACCGTCGTCGGACCCGACGTGACCCGGACCTTCGTGCGCGCGGAACTCGTCGCGCTCGGTACCACCGAGGTCGACCTGCCGATCTCGTGCGTCGAGGGGTGGAGCCAGATGGGCAGCTGGAAGGGCGTGCGGATGCGCGACCTGCTCGGCGCCGTGCAGGCCGAACCCGGATCGCACGTGCGCGTCACAAGCCTGGAACGGCACGGCGGCTACCGGATCATGGACATGGGGCCGGAGTACGCCGAGGACCCGACCACCCTGGTCGCGCTCGAGCTGAACGGTTCGACGCTCGACCTGGACCACGGGTTCCCGGCGCGGATCATCGCTCCGGGGCGACCGGGCGTGCTGCAGACCAAGTGGATCGAGAAGATCGAGGTGCTGCGGTGAAGGCCGCGCGGATCGTGCTCGTCGTGCTCGGCGTGCTGGTGATCGCGTTCGGCGCCTACGTCCTGGTGACGTCGGTCAAGCCGAACCGGATCGGCGGGCTGGCGACCTGGCTGCTCGGCGCGGTGATCCTGCACGACGCGATCCTGTCGCCGTTCGTCGTCGGCGCCGGACTGCTCCTGCGTCGGGCGGGGCGGTCGCTCCGGGCGTGGGTGCTCGTCGTGGTGCAGACGGTGATCGTGCTCGGCAGTGTGCTCGCCCTCGTGGTGCTGCCCGAGATCGCGGCGAAGCGGCACGGGCAGAAGAACCCCACGATCCTGCCGTTCGACTACGGCACGCGGTTGCTGATCGTCGAGGGGCTGCTGCTGCTCGTGGTGGTGGCGGTGCTCGTCGTCGGGGTGGTCCGTGCGCGGCGGACGCGTTCCGGTGGCCCGCGCGCCGACGGTGCGCGCGCCACTGGTTAAAGCGACAACCATTCGGTAGGATGCAGACATGACCGACGAGACCCCGTGGCTCACCCGCGAGCAGTTGCGCGCGTGGATGAAGCTCGTGGCCGTCATGGAACTCCTGCCGGCGGCGCTCGATCAGCAGCTCCAGCGTGACGCAGACCTGACGCACTTCGACTACATGGTCATCGCGATGCTCTCCGAGACCGACGGTCGCACGCTGCGCATGTCGGCCCTCGCCTCGGCGACGAACGCCTCGCTGCCCCGGCTGTCGCACGTGGTGTCCCGGCTCGAGAAGCGCGGGCTCGTGACGCGCTGCCCCTCGACCTCGGACCGCCGTGCGACCGACGTCCGGCTCACCGACGCCGGGTACGCCACGATCGTCGAGGCCGCTCCGGACCACGTCCGCACCGCACGCCACGTCGTGATCGACGCCCTGAGCGACGAGCAGGTCGTCCAGCTCGACGGCATCGCGGCCGCACTGCTCACACGGCTCGACCCCGAGGGGCGGTTCGCTGCCCTGACGTACCCGCGGGACGACGACGACACCGCGATCTGCGAGGCCCGGCTGACCGGTGCCAGCACCGACTGAACGGCGCTGTGCGCCCGCGTCTGCGCCCGCGTCTGCGGGCTCGGTCGTTGCAATAGGCTCGGCCCATGACCGACCCCGCCGCGCCGTCCGACACGTACTCCTACCTCGGACCCGCCGGCACCTTCACCGAGGCGGCCCTCAAGCTCGTCGAGGCCGCGGCCGGCAAGCCCTGGCGGAGCGTCAACAACGTCGGTGAAGCGCTCGACGACGTCATGTCCGGCCGCTCGGTCGGCGCGGTCATCGCGATCGAGAACAGCGTCGACGGCGGCGTCAGCGCGACGCAAGACGCCCTCGCCCGGATCCCCGGCGTGCGGATCGTGGGGGAGTACCTCGTGCCGGTCGACTTCGTGCTCGTCGCGCGCCCCGGCACCGTGCTCGCCGACGTCCGCACCGTGAACGCGCACCCGGTGGCGTACGCGCAGACCCACAACTGGCTCGAGGCGAACCTGCCCGGTCACGGCCACATCCCGGCGTCGTCGAACGTCGCCGCCGCGCTCGCCCTGCTCGAGGCGAACCCCACCGCCGACGCCGCCGTCGCACCGCCCGGCATCACCGACCACCACGACGTCGTCGTGCTCGCGTCGTCGATCGGCGACAACGCCTCGGCCGTCACGCGCTTCGTGCTCGTGTCCAAGACCTTGGCGCTGCCCGAGCCGACCGGTGCCGACAAGACGAGCGTCATCGTCGAGCTGCCCGCCGACCACCCCGGCGCCTTGGTCGACATGCTCGAGCAGTTCGCCACCCGCGGCATCAACATGGGGCTGCTGTCGTCGCGGCCGATCGGCGACGAGCTCGGCCGCTACCGGTTCGTCATCGACCTGGACGGGCACGTGCAGGATGAGCGCGTGGCCGACGCCCTGCTCGGTCTCCGTCGGTTCAGCCCCCGCGTGACGTTCCTCGGGTCGTACCCGCGAGCCGATGGCGCGCAGCCCGAGGTGCCGGCGCGCTACTCGGACGCCGCGTTCGTCGAGGCGCGGGACTGGCTGCGAGCGATCGTGTCCGGCGAGCCCGACGCGGGCTGACGCGCGGCGGTGTGCTCGTCGGTCGGCGCTGTGCTGTCGGCCGGTGCTCTGCTCGTCGGTCGGCGCGTCCGCCGCACGGTGCGGCTCTTGTCGGCCGGTGCGAGGTTCCCCGCTCCGTGCGCCGCTACAACCTCGCACCGAGGACGCAACCGTGCACCAGTCGAACGACCCCGCACGGTGCGTGCTCACACCGGTCCGCACAACCGCGCACGTGCTGAACAAACCCGCACGGTGCGTGATCGCCCGGCCCGCGCAACCGCGCACGGGCCGAACAAACCCGCACGGTGCAGCGCGGCCAGCTCCCGGCTCAGCGCTTGCGGCCGCGCACCCAGCTCGGCCGCGGCTCCACCGTCGGCACCTTGACGGTCAGCGAACCGGGGTCGATCCGGGCGCGGAACGCCGTGATCTCGCCCACCGGGTCGCCGTCGATCTCGAACTCGTCGGGCTTCTCGAGCCGCAGCGTGAACTCCTCGCCGCGCATGTAGCGCAGCGGACGCTCCTGCTTCGCCGCCGTGGTGATGCGTCGACCGATCAGCGTCTCGGACAGCGCCGAACGCCGGAACCAGCGCAGGATCCCGTTCTCCCAGAACACGCGGGCACCGATCCGCACCCAGCCGAAGAAGCCGCGGGGGCGCATCACGACGATGTCGAACACGCCGTCGTCGATCTCGGCGTCGGGCAACAGCATCGCGTTCGCCTGCAGCATGCCGCAGTTGCCGACGATGACCGAGTGCGCGCGCACCGAACCGTTGCGGGCCGACTCGTCGAGCCGGTACTTGAACTCGAAGCCGTCGGTGTCCCGCACGGAGCGGAGCAGCGAGTCGAGGTACGCGAGCCACCCGACGCGCTTCTTCAGCTCGGGGCGGGTGTTCGCGATCATCCGGGCGTCGAGTCCGAGGCCCGCCATCACGACGAAGCCGAACTGCTCGCGGGCGCCGTCCGGCCGCTCGATGCCGATCAGGCCGAAGTCGATCGCCCGCTCGTGGCCGGAGAAGATCGTGTGCGCGCTGCTCGCCAGGTCGTCGAGGGGGAGCTTCATGTTGCGGGCGAGCAGGTTGCCCGTCCCGCTCGGCAGCAGTGCGAGCGAGGCACCGGAGCCGTGCACGACCTCGGCGACCGCGCGCACGGTGCCGTCGCCACCCGCGGCGGCGACGACGTCGGCCCCCGCGTCGAGCGCTGCGCGGGCCATGCCCCCGCCCGGGTCTTCCTCGGTGGTCTCGAACCAGAGCGTCTCGGCCCAGCCGGCTTCCTGCTGGTGCTGTTCCACGGTGGCCTTGAGGGTCGGCAGGTGGACCTTGACCGGGTTGTAGACCACGGCAGCCGTCCGGTGCTCGGTGGGGAGGGCGTCCTGGTCCGCGGGCGCGGTCTCCGAAGGGGTCGACATGGGATCAACGGTACCGATCGGACGCTGCGAGCGGCGGGTTCCTCCCCATGTCGCCGCCTCTAGGATGGAGCGGTGATCGATCCCCAGCTGCTTCGCGACAACCCGGACGTCATCAAGGCCTCGCAGGAGTCCCGCCGCGCATCCGTCGCCGTGGTCGACGAGGCCGTCGCTGCCGACGCCGCCCGACGCAGCGCGATCACCGCGTTCGAGTCGCTCCGCGCCGAGCAGAACGCCTTCGGCAAGACCGTCGCCAAGGCCCCGAAGGACGAGAAGGCCGCGCTCGTGCAGCAGGCCCAGGCGCTCTCGGCCCGGGTGAAGGAAGCCCAGGCGGCCGTCACCGCGGCCGAGGAGACCTTCAACTCCGTCGTACGCGCCATCCCGAACGTCGTGCTGCCCGGCGTCCCCGCCGGTGGCGAAGAGGACTTCGTCACCCTCCGCACCGTCGGCACGAAGCCCGAGTTCGACTTCGAGCCGAAGGACCACGCCGACCTCGGCGAGCACCTCGGCATCATCGACATCCCGAGGGGCGTGAAGGTCTCCGGCTCGCGCTTCTACTTCCTGCGCGGCCTCGGCGCCCGGCTCGAGATCGCGCTCATGTCGCTCGGCCTCGACCGCGCCATCGCCGCCGGCTTCGAACCGCTCATCACCCCGACGCTCGTCCGCCCCGAGACGATGGCGGGCACCGGCTTCCTCGGCGAGCACGCGGCCGAGGTCTACCGGCTCGAGGCCGACGACCTGTACTTGACGGGCACGAGCGAGGTCGCACTCGCCGGCTTCCACGCCGACGAGATCCTCGACATCGAGAAGACCGCGCACCGCTACGCCGGCTGGTCGACCTGCTACCGGCGCGAGGCCGGCTCGGCGGGCAAGGACAACCGCGGCATCCTGCGCGTGCACCAGTTCAACAAGCTCGAGATGTTCGCGTACGTCCACCCGGACCAGGCCGAGGCCGAGCACGAGAAGCTGGTGTCTTACCAGGAGCAGATGCTGCAGGACCTCGGGCTGCACTACCGCGTGATCGACGTCGCCGCGGGTGACCTCGGCACGAGCGCGGCGAAGAAGTACGACATCGAGGCCTGGGTCCCGACGCAGGGCACGTTCCGCGAGCTCACCTCGACGTCGAACTGCACGACGTTCCAGGCCCGTCGCCTCGACATCCGGTACCGCACCGAGAGCGGCAAGACCGCCCCGGTCGCCACCCTGAACGGCACCCTCGCGACCACTCGCTGGATCGTCGCGATCCTCGAGACCCACCAGCAGGCCGACGGCTCCGTCGTCGTGCCCGAGGTGCTGCGCCCCTACCTCGGTGGCGTCGAGGTGATCGAGCCCCGATGAGCACGCAGGGGCGGTTCGTGGACGGTGCGGCGCAGGGCGCGGGCGCCGGTGCTCCCGCCCGCACGAAGCGGTGGCTGGTCGCCCTCGACATCGACGGGACCACGATGCGCGAGGACGGCGTCATCACGGAGGCCGTGGTCGCCGCCGTGCGCGATGCCGAGGCCGCCGGGCACGAGGTCATGCTCTCCACGGGCCGCAGCGAGGGCATGACGGT
The DNA here is from genome assembly GCF_023242305.1 of Curtobacterium sp. MWU13-2055. Lineage (NCBI taxonomy): Bacteria > Bacillati > Actinomycetota > Actinomycetes > Micrococcales > Microbacteriaceae > Curtobacterium > Curtobacterium sp. MWU13-2055. The sequence goes on along the minus strand of NZ_JALLIO010000002.1, from coordinate 361,930 downwards.
GCCGCTGCTCGAGACCCTCGGCATCGAGCCGAAGTACCTCGTCTGCGCCAACGGTGCGCTGACCCTGGCCCGTCGTCCGGACGGGTCCTACGAGCGTGTCCACGTCGAGCACTTCGACCCGAGCGACGTGCTGCAGACCATCCGTGGCGCCCTGGAGAACGCGGCCTTCGGCGTCGAGGACGAGACCGGCCACTTCCGGTTGTCCGAGAACTTCCCCGCTGACACCATGACCAACGCCGGCGAGCTGGTGCCGTTCGAGCAGCTGCTCACGGTCGAGGCCACCCGCGTCGTCGTGATCTCGCCGGAGCACGGGCTCGAGGAGTTCCTGCAGATCGTCGAGGACATGGGGCTGCACAAGGTCTCGTACACGGTCGGGTGGACCGCGTGGCTCGACATCGCACCAGAGGGCGTGACGAAGGCCACCGCGATGGAACGCGTGCGCGAGTGGCTCGACATCCCGCGCTCCCGCGTCTTCGCCGCGGGGGACGGCCGCAACGACATCGACATGCTCCGGTGGGCTTCGACCTCCGGTCGCGGCGTCGTGATGGGCCAGGCGCCCGACGACGTCGTCGACGCCGGCAACGAACTCACCGGTGGCGTGTCCGACGACGGCCTGGCAGCGGCGCTCGACTCCCTGCCGCGCTGACCCCGGCATGCGCTGACGCGCACGGCGGACGGGAGGCCCGTTAGACTTCCCGGGACGCGGTCACGTCTCGCCACGTGGTCGCGTCACTGGAGGGTTGTCCGAGCGGCCGATGGAGCCTGTCTTGAAAACAGGTGGGCAGAGATGTCTCGTGGGTTCGAATCCCACACCCTCCGCCATGGACACCCGGTTGCGCCTGCTCCGCGTCGACGACGCGGCGACGCTCGCCGCCGTCATCGCCGCGAGCGCCGAGCACCTGCGCCCGTGGGAGCCGACCCGGGCACCGGCGTACTTCACCGAGCAGGGCCAGCACGATGTCATCGTGCAGTCGCTCGCTGCGGAGCGCGCGGGCACCGCGGTCCCGTTCGTGATCGAGTCGACGGACGGTGAACTCCTCGGGCGCATCACGCTGAGCGGCATCACCCGCGGCGCACTGCAGTCGTGCGCGATGGGGTACTGGATCCGCGCCGACCGACTCCGCCAGGGCCACGCCTCCCGCGCCGTCGCCGCTGCCGCCGGCCACGCGTTCGACGTGCTCCGACTCCACCGGGTGCAGGCCGAGACGCTTCCGGAGAACGTGGGGTCCCAGCGTGCCCTCGAGTCCGCGGGGTTCGAGCGCTACGGGTTCGCGCCGGAGTACATCACGATCAACGGAGCCTGGCGCGACCACGTCATGTTTCAACTGCTCGCACCCCCTCCTGCCACACGGCGCACCCGATGATCGAGGTCGTCGAGTACCAGCCGTCGTGGCCCGAGCGGTTCGCGGTGTTGCGGGACGCGTACGCCGCAGCCCTCGACGCCGCCCATGCGCCCTACCGCAGCATCGAGCACGTCGGCAGCACATCAGTGCCCGGCCTCGCGGCGAAGCCCGTGATCGACGTCGACATCGTGGTCGACGCCAGCGACGTCACGGCGGCGGTCGCAGCGATGGCCTCGATCGGCTTCGAGCCTCGGGGAGACCTCGGTGTCCCCGACCGGCAGGCCTTCCGGACACCCGAGCGCTTCGCCCCGAGCAACACCTACGTCGCCACGGCCGGATCGCTCTCGCTCCGGAACCACCTCGCCGTCCGCGACGTGCTGCGTGCCGACCCGGCCCTGCGCGACGAGTACGCCGCCGTGAAGCGCCGAACGGCCGCCGAGGCCGAGGACATCGACGACTACATCGAGCGCAAGAGCGGCGTGCTCAGTCGTGTCCTGGCCGCGGCGGGCATCTCCGTCGAGGAGCGCGCCGCGATCACCGCCGTCAACCGCGACATCACCGATCGCGGTGCCCGCGGTTGAGTTCGCTCACTCCGCCGTGTGCGTTCGTCGTCTCCAAGCGTCAGCCCGACGGAGCGCCTCCTCGGCGATCAGCTGGACCTCGGCTGGGTCGTCCGGAAGCGTCATGCTGTGCTCGCCGTACGCTTCGCGCGCGATCGCCACGAGTTCGTCGGCGGTCCTCACGTCGAGGTCGATGATCAGACGGTTGAGGTCCGTCCGGTCCTTCGGGCGGGACGCTGCGAGCTTCATCGCCAAGAGCCGTCGTTTCGAGGCCACGACGACCGGGCGACCGTTGATGGTGGTGTGCAGCGCTTCGGTGTCGTCGTTCGGCGAGAACTCCATGAACGAGAACGCGCGGGAGTTGATCCACTCGGGGTCGAGTCGGTGTTCGGCCGCCATGGCTCGCGCTTCGACGAGCACCTCGTCCATCGGTTGGAACAGTCCGTCGATGTCGGGGGTCACCTCGTCGCGGCCGAGGTGCACAGCGACAGCGGCGCCTCCGACGATGTAGGTCTCGACCTCGACGCCGCGGCCAGCCAGGCGCTCCAACAGCTCACCGAGGAGGTCGACGACCTCAGCGCCACTGAGGAGACGGTAGTCCTCGGTCATGCGGCCTCGAGGTCGCCTTCGCGAAGCAAGATGTTCTTCCGCAGGAAGAGATCGGGCGTCCGTTGCTTGATGAACGAACGCCACTCGAGCGAAGCCTCGGCATCCCCGTCCCAGAGCCATTCGCGATCGAGCGGACGGAGCTCGAGCATCCACGTCGGCGGCTGGGTCCCGTGCCGGAGGAGCGCGTACGCGTACGCCGTGGTCAGGAGCGCGTCGTAGTGCTCATCGCCGACCGACGGAGCGCGCTCCGTCACACCCGGATCGACCGGTGTGTCGGGAGCGGCGTGCAGAATGCGGCTGACTGCATCGGTCAGAGCCCGGTCGGCTGCGGCGACGTGGCCGATTCGGAGCGCGTCGCGGATCAGCTCCGCTGCCCTCGACAGTGGGATCAACAGTGCGTTCCCGGCCATGGTCGAATCCTACGGGTCCGTCCGGTCGCGCCGGCCCTCGATCTTGCGGGCGGTTCCGGTTCGTGAACGGCGGAGGTCCTGAACCGGAGCCGCCGAACCGATCAAGCGGTCGCGAGCGCCGGGTACAGCGCCGCCAGCGGCGCACTGAGCCCGGCGCGGACGTCACGGCTGACCTGGTCCGCCAGGACCTCGTGCTCACCGGCCTCGACCGCGTCCCAGATGAGCCGGACGATGTCGGCCGGGTCGGACTTCTCGACGTCGAGCCCCGCCGTCATGCCGGTGTCGGTGTAGCCGAGGTGTGCGCCGACGACCTGGGTGCCCTGGGGTGCGAGCTCGAGGCGGAGCGAGTTCGTGATCGACCAGAACGCTGCCTTCGACGCCGAGTACGCGCCGGCGAGCGCGACCCAGCTCAGGGCCGAGTGCACGTCGATCAGTGCGCCGCCGCCGATCGAGGGGGCGAAGGCCTTGGCGACCCGGAGCGCGCCGAAGACGTTCGTCGCGAAGATGCGCTCGACCTCTGCGACCGAGGTGTCGACGAGCGGGTCGGCGCCGGCGATCCCGGCGTTGTTCACGACGATCGTGGTGTCCGCGGCCGCACGGGCAGCGGCGTCGACGCTCTCCTGGCTGGTGACGTCGAGGGCGAGCGGGACGATGCGCTCGTCGTCCCAGGTGCGCGGGGTGCGGGCGGTCGCGTAGACCTTGGCGGCGCCGCGGTCCAGGGCCTGCTGGACGAACTCGGCGCCGAGGCCGCCGTTCGCTCCGGTGACGAGGACGATGGCGTTGGTGAGGTCGGTCATGAGGGGCTCCAGACGAGAGAAGTTGAGTACGGAAACCGAACCTAGCACGTTGTGTCCGGAAATCGAACCCAGCTAGGATGAAGGCATGCTCGGCATCCTCGGCGGCGACGAGCGCTGCCCCATCGCACGGTCCCTCGACGTCCTCGGCGAGAAGTGGACGCTCATGATCGTGCGTGACGCCCTCGCCGGTTCCACGCGCTTCAGCCAGTTCCAGCTGAGCCTCGGCGTCCCGCGCGAAGTCCTGACCGCACGGCTGGCCTCCCTCGTCGACGGGGGAGTGCTCGAGCGCACGACCTACAAGGCGGAGGGTGCCCGGGCGCGCGAGGAGTACGTGCTCACCGACGCCGGCCGCGATCTCTCGCTGGTGCTCCTGGCACTCGGCGGCTGGGCGGATCGGTACCGCCCCACGGAGCTGACGTCGGACCTGCGCTTCGTCGACACCGATTCCGGCGAGCCGGTCGAAGCGGTCGCGGTGGCGCAGGAGTCCCAGCAGCGTGTGCCGCTCCAGCGGCTCACCGCCGTCATGGACCCGGCCACCTGACGGACGGGAGGCCCGTGGCGGCCCCGCCCCGCGCCTCCAGGACGGTTTGGTGGTGCGTCAGCGACGCACGTCGCACCCGCAACTCGCGCCCAGGACCAACTCGGCGGGCACAAGGTCGCGGTGCCACTGGTTGTCCGCGTCGAGCCCGAGCACACGGTCGACGGCGGCGGTCGCCATCGTCTCGATCGGCTGCCGGACCGTCGTGAGCTGCGGGTTCGTGTAGTCGGCCTCGGCACCGCCGTCGAACGACACGATCGCGACGTCCTCCGGTGCGCGCAGCCCGAGTTCCCACAGTGCCCGCAGCACACCGACGGCCTGCATGTCCGAGCTGACGAAGACGGCGCGGGGTCCCGTCCCGTCCGCGAACATGCGGAGTCCTGCCTCGTAGCCGCCCCGCCGGGTGAAGTCGCAGCGCACGATCGGGCCGTCCGGCAGCCCGGCGTCGCGCAGGGCCCGCATCCAGCCCTGTTCACGGAGCTCCATGGAGCCGGCGTGCCCCATGACGAGGCCGATCGATCCGTAGCCGTGCTCGACCAGGTGCTGGGTGCCGTCGTACGCGCCCCGCAGGGCGTCGACGCCGATGCTGGCGTACTCGGGCACCTCGAAGAAGGTGTTGAGCAGGACCATCGGGATGCCCGGGTCCGACACGGTGGACAGGTCCGGGTGGGTCATGATGCTCGTGACGATGATCCCGTCGACCTGGCGGGCGGACAGGCTGCGGAGCCGCTCGCGCTCCTGGCTGGCGTCGCCGTCGCTGTTGGCGAGCAGGACGTCGTAGCCGCGGGCTGCTGCGGCGTGGGTGACCTCGACGGCGAGCTCGGACCAGAAGGGGTTGTCGAGCTCGGGGACGATGAGCCCGAGCATCTTCGACGACCCGGTGCGCAGGGCCTGGGCGCTGGCGTTCGGCCGGTACCCGAGGACCCGGATGGCGTCACGGACCCGGGCGGCGGTGGTGGCCGCGACGGGACGGGGGCCGTCGTGCACGACGTAGCTGACGACGGAGGTGCTCACGCCGGCGTACCGGGCGACGTCGGCGCGGGTGACCGCCCTCGGGGTCGTCGGGACGCTCACGGGTGCCACCTTCGTCGGCTCGGAAGTCGCGTTCGGGTGCCGGCCCGTGCGGACCGACACCCGAACACCACTTGCTATTCGCTGGCGATACTAGACGAGGGCACCGCCGAGGTCGTCTCCGGGGCGTCCCCGAAGTCCGGCACCTCGAGGCGTGCACCGCCCTGCAGGGCCGACTGGTGGGCGATGATGCCGGGCAGCGTGAAGCGTGCGGCGGTCCAGGCGTTCACCGGCGGCAGGGTCCGGTCGACGACGGCGCGGACGAAGTCGTCGGCCAGGAACTGGTGCGAGCCCTCGTGCCCGGTCGGCACGCCGGCGTACTCGGCGGGCAGGCGGTCGGTGTCGTGCACCTCGGCGTAGCCGGACACGAACGCGTCGCGCAGCGAGGGGTCGACGCCGGCGAGACGCGGGTCGTCGAGGTCCATCGTCGCCTGCGTGTTGATCTTGTCGCTGATGTCGTGCGAGTCCTCCTTGTCCTGCCAGACGCTGGTCTTCGCGAGCTGTTCGAAGCTCGCTTCGGTGCCGAAGTAGCGGAAGCGGGACTCGCGGATGTGCGACGGGTAGCCGACACGGCGCATCTCGTTGATGCGCATGACGCCGCCGTTGTCGAGCTCGAACAGGGCGGTGGCGTTCGAGAAGTCGTTGTCGAACTGGCTGACGTCCTTGTCGAAGACGCCGTCGCCCCGGTCGTCCTTGACGCCGATGCAGCTGACGCTGACCGCGTGTCCGGGGATGGCGCCGAGGACGCCGCCGACCGAGTGGGTCGGGTACAGCATGGGCGGGTAGCTGGCGGTGCGCTTCCAGTCCTCACCACCGCTGAACTGGTACGCGGCGTAGAACCCGAGGTCCATGTCGTGCACGTAGTCGCCCTCGGAGTAGAAGACCCGGCCGAAGGCGCCGTCGGCGACCTGCTTGCGGGCGAACACCGTCGCGGGGTTGTAGTAGCTCGTCTCGCCCATCATGTAGGTGAGCCCGGTCTCGCGGACGGCCTCGATGATGTCGCGGATCTCGTCGACCGAGATCGCCATCGGCACCGCCGAGTAGACGTGCTTGCCGGCGCGGAGCGCCTTGACGACGAGCGGACCGTGCGTCCAGCGCTGGGTGAAGATCGCGACGGCGTCGACGTCCGAGGCGAGCACGGCGTCGAAGTCGGCGAACGTGCCGTCGAGGTGCTGCGACTCGACGAGCTCCGACGCGCGGTCGTCGACGAGGTCGGTCACGAAGACGCGGTCGACGTCCGGGTGGAGCTTGAACAGCTTGGCGAACTGGGGGGCGAACTGGCCCGCGCCGACCATTCCGACAGAGATCATCAGTGACCTTTCCAGGGTGAGGGATGCGTCGCCGGGCAGGTCGCGCCGATGCGATCGACCGCCATCCTGACACGATTGTCTACACGTGACAACCCCGGATTCGGAGCGTGAAAGAGCCTCTTGCCACCCGGTGTCACCACGTGTAGATTCCCGGCTCACGGACTGCTGCACGTCAGTCCACCGCAGACGAAGGAGTCGCGATGGCCACCGAGAGCCCTGTGTCGTCACCCTTGACGACCGCCAGCACGAGACGGAGGAGTCGGGCAGCCGACCTCCCGCTCGCCCGTACCACCGTCCCACGCCGCCGCCGTCCCCGGAACGACCTGTGGCTCGCGCTGCTGTTCATCGCGCCGGCCGCGATCGGCTTCGTGGTGTTCCTCGCCTGGCCGACCGTGCGGGGCATCTACCTGAGCTTCACGTCCTACAACCTGCTCACCGAGCCGGAGTTCACCGGGCTGCAGAACTACGCGCGGCTCGTGCAGGACTCGATCTTCTGGCACTCGATGGTCGTCACGATCGAGTACGTGCTCATCAACATCGTCATCCAGACGGTCGTCGCACTGTTCATCGCCGTGATGATGCACCGCCTGACGAAGTCGACCTTCGTGCGCGGCATCGTCCTGGCGCCCTACCTGGTGTCGAACGTCGTCGCGGCGCTCGTCTGGCTGTGGATCCTCGACACCCAGCTCGGCATCGGCAACGAGATGCTCGCGGCCCTCGGCCTGGACCGCATCCCGTTCCTGCAGAGCGACGTCTGGGGTATCCCGTCGATCGCGCTCATCAACGTGTGGCGGCACGTCGGCTACACGGCGCTCCTGATCTTCGCCGGCCTGCAGTCGCTGCCCGAGACGGTGTACGAAGCCGGCCGCATCGACGGTGCGAGCGAGTGGAAGATGTTCTGGCGCATCACGGTGCCGCTGCTCCGCCCGATCCTGTCGCTGGTGCTCATCATCACGGTGATCGGGTCGTTCCAGGTGTTCGACACCGTCGCCGTCACCACGCAGGGCGGCCCCGCGAACGCCACGAACGTCGTGCAGAACTACATCTACAACCTGGCGTTCGGCCGGTTCCAGTTCGGCTACGCGTCCGCGGTCTCGGTCGCGCTCCTCATCGTCCTCAGCATCATCACGATCATCCAGTACCGCCTCACCCGCTCGGGTGAGTCGGACCTGGACTGAACGGAGCGCCGCACCATGACCACGACCCTCACCCGTTCCGTCACCACGAAGCGTCCGCCCCGACCCGGAGCCGGCCACCGTCGCCGTCCGTCGGTCGGCCGCGTCCTCGCCTGGGTCGCGATGATCATCGTCATCGTCGTCACCCTGTTCCCGTTCTACTGGATCCTGCGCACCGCCCTGTCGTCGAACGGTGCGATCAACTCCGACCCCACGTCGCTGCTGCCCGTCGGGTTCAGCCTGGGTGGGTTCGAGCGCGTCCTCGGCCTGCAGTCCACCGAAGAGGCGCTCGCCCAGGGTGGCTCCGGCGCTGCCCTGAACTTCTGGCGGTACCTGCTCAACTCGGTGATCGTGTCGACGCTCGTGACGGTCGGCCAGGTGTTCTTCTCGGCCGCTGCCGCGTACGCCTTCGCCCGACTGCGCTGGCCCGGACGCGACAAGGTCTTCGGGGTGTTCCTCGCCGGCCTGATGGTGCCCGCGATCTTCACGCTGCTGCCGAACTTCACGCTCATCAAGCAGCTCGGGCTCGTCGACAACCTGCTCGGCATCGCGTTGCCGACGATGTTCATGACCCCGTTCGCGGTGTTCTTCCTGCGGCAGTTCTTCCTCGGCATCTCGAAGGAGGTCGAGGAGGCCGCGCTGATCGACGGCGCGGGCAAGGTCCGGGTGTTCTTCCGGCTCGTCATCCCGATGGCCGCTGCGCCGATCGCGACGCTCGCCGTGCTGACGTACATCACGAGCTGGAACGACTACTTCTGGCCGCTCATGGTGTCGTACACGGACAGCTCGCGGGTGCTCACCGTCGCCCTCGGTGTCTTCAAGTCGCAGTCCCCGCAGTCCGGCACCGACTGGGCCGGGCTGATGTCCGCGACCCTCGTGGCGGCGCTCCCGATGATCGTGCTGTTCGGCGTCTTCGCCAAGCGGATCGTCAACTCCATCGGCTTCTCCGGGATCAAGTAGCCCCGGCTCGGACAGGACCACACCATGACGAACAACCTCTCCCGCCGCGCACTGTTCGCGGGCGGCGCTTCAGCCCTCGCCCTCGGTGCGCTCGCCGCCTGCTCGTCCCAGAGCCGGGGGACCGCGTCCAAGAGCGGCGCACGCACCGTGAGCTACTGGCTCTGGGACTCCAACCAGCTGCCCGCCTACCAGCAGGTCGCGAAGGCCTTCCACCGCGAGAACCCCGACATCACGGTGCAGATCACCCAGCTCGGGTGGGCGGACTACTGGACCAAGCTGACGGCCGGGTTCATCGCCGGCACCGCGCCGGACGTCTTCACCGACCACCTGACGAAGTTCCCGCAGTTCTCCGACCTCGACGTGCTCTACAAGCTCGACGAGCTCGACGCGACGAAGTCCATCAGCGACGACGACTACCAGTCCGGCCTCGCCGAGCTGTGGAAGGGCCAGGACGGCCACCGCTACGGCTCGCCGAAGGACTGGGACACCATCGGGATGTTCTACGACCGGAAGGCGATGCAGAAGGCCGGCGTCTCCGACGACGAGCTCGCCACGCTCGAGTGGAACCCCGACGACGGCGGCTCGTTCGAACGGATGCTCGCGCACCTGACCATCGACTCCAAGGGTCGGCGGGGTGACGAGCCCGGCTTCGACAAGGAGAACGTCGAGGTCTACGGCATCTCGTCGAACGGGTCCGGCGGCGACGGCTTCGGCCAGACGCAGTGGTCGCCCTTCACCGGGTCGACCGACTGGTTCTACACGAACGAGAACCCGTGGGGCGACAAGTTCCGCTACGACGAGAAGACCGTGCAGGACACCCTCGCCTGGTACTACCGCCTGGCCGACAAGGGCTACATGGCGAAGTACGGCGTCTTCTCGACGACGACCGGTCCGGACGTCCAGCTCGGCGCGGGCAAGTGCGCGCTGTCGTTCAACGGCTCGTGGATGATCGGCACGTACCTGAACATGAAGGACCTCGACATCGCCGTCGCCCCGACGCCGATCGGGCCGACGGGCAAGCGGGCGTCGATGTTCAACGGGCTCGGCGACTCGATCACGAAGCAGGCGAAGGACCCGGAGGCGGCGGCGAAGTGGGTCGCGTTCCTCGGCAGCGACACCGCCCAGGAGATCGTCGGCCGCGCAGGCGTCGTGTTCCCGGCCCGTCCCGCCGGTACCGAGGCGGCGGTCGCGTCGTTCCGGAAGCGCGGGCTGGACGTGTCGGCGTTCACCCGGCAGGTCGAGGAGAAGACCACGTTCCTGTTCCCCGTCACCCGCAACCCGGCGGACGTGCAGGCGCTGCTGCAGCCGGCCTTCGACAACGTCTACGCGAACGGCAAGCCGATCTCGACGTTGACCGGCATCAACGAGCAGGTCAACAACCTGCTGGCGCTCACCTGAGCGCGCGGGTCGCCTGACGCGGTCTGACGCGACCACCCCTCGGTCTGGGCCCACGCCGCCGGTTCCGGCGCGACGCGCCAGCGGCGTGTCGGCCGTGTCGGTGGGGAGAGGCACGGGGCACGCCCGCTCCGCGCCTCCAGACCGTCAGACTGGTCACGTGGAACGACGTGAGCAGATCCTGGTGGCCGCTGCGGAGGAGTTCGACCGCGTCGGCTTCGCCGCCGCGACGATCGCGGCCATCGCCCGCGGGGCGGGCGTCTCGCAGGGGGCGCTGCACTTCCACTTCCCGACCAAGCTGGCCCTCGCGCTCGGTGTGATCGACGAGCAGAACGTCCGGACCTTCGACGTCGTGAGCCACACCGAGCAGTCACCAGCAGCTGCCCTGGTCGGCGCCTCGCGAGCCATCGCGGACCTGCTGCGGACCGACCCGATCGTGCGCGCGGGTATCCGGTTGTCACTGGAGCGCGGCGAGTTCCACGCGGCCACGGTCAGCTTCTACGAGCAGTGGATCGGCGGGATCGTCGACGTGTTCCGGCTGGCGATCGCGAGCGGCGAGCTCCGCACCGACCTGACCGCGGAACAGCTCGGCGCCACCGTCGTGCCGTACTTCACGGGCGTGCAACTGGTGTCCGACGTCCGCACCGGGCGAGCCGACCTGTTCCCCGCGGTCGCGACGATGTGGCGGGTGGTCCTGACGGCCACGGCGGACCCGGCGCACCGCGACCGGCTGCTCGGCGTCGTCGACGAGGCGTTCAGCGGTCGTGGAGTTCGCGGTCACGGAACCACTTGAGCAGCCACGCCGCGCTCGTGCGGTCGAACGACCGCGGGAAGTCCGTCTCGCCGGACAGGAACGGACTGAAGCCCGGCTCCGCCTGGACGTCCGCGTCGTCGAGCGAGCGGTAGGCCATCGACCAGCCGTCGAAGCGTCGTCGCTCGATGTCCTCGCGGATGAGCGACTTCACCTCGCCGTGCCGCGGATCACGGCTGATCGCGGCGAACCGGTCGTCGACGCTCCACGCGGGGCCCTCGAGCAACTGCATGAAGCGGCCGCCCTTCACGACGAGCAGCCCGGAGACACCGAGCGCCTCGTTGCGGAGCCGTGAGCCGTCCAGCAGCGTCGCGAGGTCGCCGTCGTCGAACGGGACGACGGCGCGACTCATGTAGACGATGGAGACGAGCACGGGTCCATGGTGTCAGTCGGCGGGGAGTTCGTGGGCCGTGACGTCCTCGTTGCGCTTCTTGCGCCACGGACGCGCGGGGGTGTTCGGGCCGTCCCAGACCAGGATCGCACCCCACGCGGCGGCCAGCAGCGGCACCGAGATGATGGCACCGGTGATGCCCGCCAGGACGGTGCCCGCGGTCAGGCCGATCAGGATGACCAGGCCGTGCAGCTTGAGGGTGCGTCCCATCAGCACCGGCTGGAGCAGGTTGCCCTCGAGCTGGTTCACGAGGATCACGATCCCGACGACGATGAGCGCCTGGACCGGTCCGAGGGCGACGAGCGCGACCAGCGCGGCCAGGATGCCGGCTGCCGTCGCACCGACGATCGGGATGAAGGCCGTGATGAACACGACGACGGCCAGGGGGAGTGCCAGCGGGACGCCGACGATCGCGATGCCGACACCGATGCCGATGGCGTCGACGGCGGCGACCGTGGCGGTGCCGCGCACGTACCCGCCGAGGGTCGAGACGACGCGGTCGCCCACCCGGCGTGCACGGTCGTAGCGCTCACCGGTGAACGGGCGGAGCAGGAACTCCCAGATGCTCGGGCCGTCCTTGAGGAAGAAGAACAGCACCACGATCATCAGCACGAGGCCGGTCAGGAAGTTCGCGGTGGCCGAGGCGCCGGCCAGGGCGCCGGAGCCGAACTGCGCACTCGTGATGAAGTCGGTCACGGACGCCACGGCGTCGTCGACCTGCTTGTCCGAGATCGAGATCGGCAGGTTCTTCGCGAAGTCCTGCAACTGCTGGAACCCGTCGACGGCCGACTTCTGCAGCTGCGACCACTGGTTCTCGACGGCGACGACGATGAGCCACCCGATGAGCCCGAGCACCGCGAGGACGCCGATGAGCACCGCGAGGGTCGCGAGGACCGACGGCACCTTGTGCTTGCGCAACCAGGACACGATCGGGTGCATGGCCGAAGCGATGATGAGCGCGAGGAGCACCGGGATGGTGACGACGCTCAGCACGCTGCCGGCGTAGACGACGCCGACGATGACCACGACGACGATGATCACCTGCAGGCACCGCGTCGCCAGGCGGCCCGTCGAGTCGGACCACGCCGCCTGGATCTTCGAGGGGGTGGTCGGCTGGGGGCTGTCGCGGAAGAACGGCATGGGATCGACCGTACCGATCCGCGGGGCGGCGCGCCCGGACCCGCGCCCGGCGTCGCGGATCAGGTGGAGACGGTCCGCCGGACGTCGACGTCGTGGGAGTCCCGTGCGGCGGGCGCGACGACGAAGGCGGCGACGAGCAGCACGAGGGGCACCAGCATCGCCGCCTGCAGCCCGAGGTGCTCGCCGACGAAGCCGAGCAGGGGCGGTCCGACCAGGAACGCGATGTAGCCGGCGGTCGCGACGACCGACACCCGGCGGTCCCCGTCGGTCGGGTGGTCACCCGCTGCCGAGATCGCGAGCGGGAACCCGAGCGCGATGCCGAGCCCCCAGACGGCGGCGGCGATCGCCGTGACGACCGGGCTCGGCGAGACCACCACGAGCAGGACCCCGATCCCGCCGACCGCGGCGCAGAGCCGGACGACCGGGCCCCGCCCGAGCCGCGTGACGAGCGGGGTGCCGGCCGACCGGCCGATGAGCATGGCGAGCGCGAACCCGGTGAAGACCAGCGAGCCGACCGCTTCCGGGGCGTCGTGGTCGGTCGTCATCAGGAGCGGGAGCCAGTCGCTGGCGGCACCCTCGGCGAAGGCCATCGCGAGCGTGATCACCGCGATGAGCGCGAGCTGCACGGTGATGACGGAGCGGCGGGTGGCCGTGGTGACGCGGGATGCGCCTGTCGCGTCCTCGGCGTCGGCTCCGTCCGTCTGCGCCGTCGCACGCGGAAGCGGCTGCAGATTGAGGGCAGCGAACGCCGCGAGTGCCGCCATCACCGCAGCCCCCACGAGCAGGTGCACGAGCACCGGTGTCCGGGCAGCCGTCATCGCGATGCCGACGACCCCGCCGACGACGGTCCCCAGGCTGAAGCAGGCGTGCAGCACAGGCACCACCGGGCGGCCGATGTGCCGTTCGACCGCGGCGGCCTCGACGTTCAGCCCGATCTCGGCGACCCCCGACCCGAACCCGATCAGGAACAGCCCCGCCCAGACACCCGCCAGCACCTGTGCCGGGGCGAGCAGGGCGACGAGGACCATCCCCACCACGGGCAGTGCACCACCGAGCAGGATCAACGGTCGTGTGCCGAGCCGTCGGACGAGCGCACCGGCACCGAGGATCCCGATCATCGACCCGATCGACAGCCCGAGGAGCACGAGCCCCATCGCCTCGATCGACGCCCCGAGTTCGTCGCGGATGGCGGGCGTCCTGGTCACCCACGTGGCGATGCCGAAGCCGGTCATCGTCGACGTGGCGAACAGGGCCCCTCGAGGGTGCCGGGTCATGTGACCATCTGATCGGTCCGCCGACGGCCCGTCAAGGGTGCGGTCGTCAGCGGAGCATGCCGAGGGCGCGGGCCTCGGAGACCGCGGCCGTGCGCGAGGACACCCCGAGCTTCGAGAACACGTGCACCAGGTGCGACTTCACGGTGGCGTCGCTGATGTGCAGGCGCGCGGCGACGGCGCCGTTCGACGCCCCCTCGGCGACGAGGCGCAGCACCTCGAGCTCCCGCGGCGACAGGCTCACCGACGGGGCGCGCATCCGCGCCATGAGCCGACCCGCGATCGTCGGCGCGAGGGCGCTCTGTCCGGACGCGGCGGCGCGGACGGCCGCGACGAGTTCGTGCGGGGGCGCGTCCTTGAGCAGGTACCCGCTCGCGCCGGCCTCGACCGCACCGAGGATGTCCCCGTCGGAGTCGTAGTTCGTCAGCACGAGCACGTACGGCGCGGCGTCGAGCGCGCGGATCCGTCGCGTCGCGTCCGCCCCGGTGAGGTCCTGCCCGAACTGCAGGTCCATGAGCACGAGTTCCGGCGAGAGCCGGGCGGCGAGGTCCACGGCTTCGTCCGGGGTGGACGCCTCACCCGCGACGACGATGCCGTCCGTGCCGTCGAGGAGTGCTCGGAGCCCGGCGCGGACCACCGGGTGGTCGTCGGCGATGAGGATGCGGATCACCGGACCTCCAGGATCGCGACGAGCGTCGTCCCGCGGCCAGGGGCCGAGTGGACCTCGAGCCGGCCGCCGAACTGCTCGACGCGCTCTTCGGTGGCACGCAACCCGAACGAGTCCGTCGTGCCCGACCGGTCGTGGACGGCGACCGGGTCGAAACCGACGCCGTCGTCCGCGATGGTGAGCCGGGCCTCCTGACCGTCCACGGTGAGTGACAGTCGGACGTGGGTGGCCGCGGCGTGCTGCACCACGTTGGCGACGGCGCCCTGGGCGATGCGGAGCAGCGCGGTCTGGACGTCCATCGGCAACGAGGCCTCCGCGACGTCGACCGTGACGTCGAGGCCGTCGCGCGACCACTGGGAGCCGGCCAACCGTTCCAGCGCTGCCCCGAGTCCGAGTTCGAGCGCCGGTGGTGCGAGTTCGCGGATGAACCGCCGGGTGTCGGCGAGGCCCTCGGCAGCGGTCTCACGGGCGAGCCGGATGTGCTCCGTCCCCGGACGCTCCCCGTCCGCGCGTTCGGCCGCGTGCAGCAGCATCTGGATGCTCGACAACCCCTGCGCGACGGTGTCGTGGATCTCACGGGCCAACCGGGCCCGCTCGGCGAGGACGCCCTGCTCGCGTTCGGTGACGGCCAACCGGTCGCGCGTGGCGAGGAGCTCGGCGACCAGGGCCTCGCGTTCGACCGCCTCGCGCGCGAGCGCCCGGTACCCCAGTCCGATGAGCAGTGCGACGCCCGCTCCGACGAGCGGACCGACCACACCACCGACGGTGAAGCCGCCGTGCAGTCCGAGGGCGACGACGGCGACCAGGGTCGCAGTGATGACGGCCACCGGTCCGACGATGCGCGGCAGGACGTGCAGGTACAGGAAGAAGAGCGGGAAGACGAGGTAGGCGGCCTCGGGGACGCCGACGAGCAGGGCGATCCAGACGAGGGTCAGGGCGATGAGCCAGACCGCACCGGCGACCGTCCGACGGGGGCCGTCGCCGCGCGCGACGACCGCCCCGAGCAGGTACACGCCCGCGAACACCGCAGCCAGGGCCAACCGCACCCACGTGCCGGCGCCACCGTCCACGAGCACCCGCACGACGACCAGGGCGAGCAGCGCCGCCGACAGCACGTGCAGGCCGGTCCGCAGACCGACGAAGACCGGGGTGAGGGTGCTGTGCGCCATGTGCTCCCCAGCGTACGGAGGCATCGGCCGGTGGGGATCAACCGAAAGTTCGATCGGAGGACCGAACCCTCCGGCGATGCCGGGTGGGAGCACCGCGGCGAGGCTGGGAGTCGTGGTCGCGGAAGGTCTGCGACCCGGGAAGGGAACCCCGTGTTCGTCGCTTGGCGCGATCTCCGGTTCGCCCGTGGCCGGTTCGTCCTCATCGGCTCCGTCGTGGCACTCATCACCCTGCTCGTCGGGTTCCTCGCCGGGCTCACCGGCGGGCTCGCGTCGCAGAACGTCTCGGCGGTGCTCGACCTGCCCGGCGACCGCCTGGTCCTGCAGCAGCCGTCCACCGGGCAGCCGTCGTTCGGCGACTCCACCATCGGGCAGCGGGCCGTGGACGGCTGGCAGGCGGCCCGCGGGGTCGACGACGTGGTGCCGGTGGGCATCGTCCAGGGCCGGGCGACGGCACCTGGCGCGGGGTCCGGCGCTGCGGGGTCGGGCGCTGCGGGGTCGGGCGCGGCCGTCGGCGTCGCGCTGGTCGGGCTGCCGACGGGAGCACGGTCGACCCCCGTCACCGATATCGCACCCGGTCGCGACGACCAGGTCGGGCTGTCGTCCGGTGCTGCGGCCGACCTCGGCGTGCAGGTCGGCGACCGCATCACCGTCACCGGGACGGACTACCGCGTCGCCGTCGTCGGCGGCGACGCCTGGTACAGCCACACACCGGTGCTCGCCATGACCCCGGAGGCGTGGGCCGCGGCCGACCGGCGGCTCGGCGGCGACGGCGCGCCGACCGTCCTGGCCGTCAGCGGCAGCCCGGACTGGGACGCCGTCGCAGCGTCCACCGGCACGTCCGCCGCGTCGCCGCTCGGGTCGCTGACCGCCCTCGAGACCTTCCGGTCCGAGATCGGGTCGCTCGGCCTGATGATCGTCATGCTCTTCGGGGTGTCCGCGCTCGTCGTCGGGGCGTTCTTCACGGTCTGGACCATGCAGCGGGCCGGCGACGTCGCCGTGCTCAAGGCCCTCGGCGCGAGCACCGGATCACTCGTCCGCGATGCGCTCGGACAGGCGCTCGTCGTGCTCGTCCTGGGGATCGGCGTCGGGATGCTGGCCGTCGTCGGACTCGGCGCGCTCGCCGGCGGTGCACTGCCGTTCCTGCTCAGCCCGGTCACCACCGTCGTGCCGGCCGCCGCGATGGCCGTCCTCGGACTCGCCGGCGCCGCCGTCGCGCTCCGCACCGTCACCTCCGCCGACCCCCTCACCGCCCTCGGGAGCAACCGATGATCACCCTCGACGACGTCACCCTGACCTTCCCCGACGGCGACCGGCGGATCATCGCGGTCGACCACGTGTCCCTCGTCGCCCGGCCCGGCGTCGTGACCGGCATCACCGGCCCCTCCGGATCGGGCAAGTCGTCGCTGCTCGCCGTCGCCGCGACGCTCATCCGGCCGGACTCCGGTCGGGTGCTCATCGGCGACGTCGACGCGGCCGCGCTGTCCCGGGACGAAGCCACCGCCCTGCGGCGTGCGCACATCGGGATCGTGTTCCAGCAGTCGAACCTGCTGCCGTCGCTGACCGCACGGGAGCAGGTGCTCGTGATGGCGCACCTCGGCGGCCGGCACCCCGCCGGAGGTCGTCGCGCGGGAGGGCTCCGGGACCGGGCCGACGACCTGCTGGACGCGGTGGGGCTGTCCGACCACCTGGACAAGCGGCCGGCGCAGCTGTCCGGCGGGCAGCGGCAGCGCGTCGCGATCGCCCGGGCACTCGTACACGAACCCGACGTCCTGCTCGTGGACGAACCGACGAGTGCGCTGGACCAGGAGCGCGGCGCGGCGATCATGGAGCTCATCGCCAAACTGACGCGCGAGCGGGACACCGCGACGATGCTGGTCACCCACGACCTGGTGCACCGCGGGACCCTCGACGAACTCGTCACGGTGGTGGACGGTCGGCTGGCCGGGGCGCCGGTGATCGCCGCCTAGGATCGGGCACATGGCGACCGTCCTCCTCGTCCGACACGGACGCACCACCGCGAACGCCACGGGCGTGCTCGCCGGACGCACCGCCGGCGTGCGACTCGACGCCGTCGGGCGGGAGCAGGCCGCCCGGACCGCCGACCGCATCGCCGCCGTCCCCCTCGCCGCCGTCGTCTCGAGCCCGCTCGAACGGTGCCGGCAGACGGCCCGGGCGATCCTGGAGCGGCAGTCGGGCGACCCCGCGTCGGCGATCGAGCGGGCGATCACCGAGGCCGACTACGGCGAGTGGCAAGGGCGGAAGCTCGCCGACCTGGCGAAGGAGCCGCTCTGGCGGACGGTGCAGGCGAACCCGAGCGCCGTGGTGTTCCCCGGCGGTGAGTCCATGCAGACCATGCAGTCCCGGGCGGTGTCGGCCGTCCGGCGCATCGACGCCGAGGTCGAGGCGGAACACGGGCCCGGAGCGGTCTGGGTCGCGGTGAGCCACGGCGACATCATCAAGTCCGTCCTGGCCGACGCGTTCGGCATGCACCTCGACCTGTTCCAGCGCATCGGCGTCGGGCCGGCGTCGGTGTCGGTCGTGCGGTACGGCGAGCACCGGCCCGAGGTGGTCGCGACGAACACCGAGTCCGGCGATCTGTCGTGGCTCGCGACCGCTCCGGCGCCCAGCGGGGACGCGGCGGTCGGCGGCGGGGCCGGACATCCGGAGGCCCCGTCCGAGGCAGGCCCTGCCAGACCCTGAACGGGCGCAGGCCCGCACTCCTACAATGCGGGTATGCCCTCCATCGTCCACGGCTTCGACTGGCCGGACCGCCTCGTCGTCGGCACCATCGGCCGTCCGGGCGAGCGCGCCTTCTACCTGCAGGCCCGCTCCGGCAAGCGCGTCACGAGCGTCGCCCTCGAGAAGGAGCAGACCGCCGTGCTCGCCGAGAAGATCGACGAGCTGCTGGACGAGGTCGCCACGGTCGAGGCGAACCGCTTCAGCGTGCCGGACACCGCCCCCGTGGAGCTCCGCGACCCGGAACCGCTCGACCAGCCGGTGGAGCCCGAGTTCCGTGCCGGTGCCCTGAGCCTGGGCTTCGACCCGTCGACGGCGCAGGTGGTCATCGAGGCGTACCCGATCGACGACGACGTCGAGATCGTGTCCGAGGAGAGCGAGGACGGCCTCGAGATCGAGGCGGTCGTCGAGATCCCCGAACCCGACGAGCTCTTCCAGGTCAAGATCCCGGTCGGCACCGCACGCGCGTTCGTCGAACGCACACGCGAGATCGTCGCCGCTGGCCGTCCGCCCGGCGACGCATGAGCGACGACTCACTGAGCATCACGGCGCGGATCCGTGAGGCCTCGAACGCGACGTTCCTGGCCGAGCTGGACGGCGAGGCGGTCGTCTACAAGCCGATCGAGGGGGAGCGCCCGCTCTGGGACTTCCCGGACGGCACGCTCGCCGGCCGCGAGGTCGCGGCCCACCTGGTGTCCGAGGCGTTCGGTTGGGGCATCGTGCCACCGACGTGGCTCGGTGACGGCCCGTTCGGACCCGGCATGGTGCAGCGCTGGCAGACGATCGACCCGGACCAGGACGCCGTCGACCTCGTCACCCCCGAGACCGCCGAGGCGGACGGTTCGCCGTGGCTGCCCGTCCTCGAGGCGATCGACGAGCACGACCAGCCGGTGACGCTCGTGCACGAGGACTCCGAGGCATTGCGCCGCATGGCCGTCTTCGACGTCGTCGTGAACAACGCCGACCGCAAGGGCGGGCACGTGCTGGCGATGCCCGACGGACACCGGTTCGGTGTCGACCACGGGCTGGCCTTCCACGTCGAGCACAAGCTCCGCACGGTGCTGTGGGGGTGGATCGGCGAGCCGCTCGGACCGGACGAACTCGAGGGGCTCGACCGGGTGTCGGAGGCGCTCCGCGGTGCCCTGGGCGACGAACTCGCTGAGCACCTGACGCCGGAGGAAGTCGACACGGTGCGCGCGCGGTGTGCGGCGCTGCGGGCCGTCGGCATCTTCCCGCCACCGCCGGGGCACGGCCCCGCGGTGCCGTGGCCCTTGTTCTGACGCACACGTCGTGAGCCGGCGCCCCGGCTCGGCCTGCCGTGGCGACCCCGGCCGGCCGTGGACACCCCGGTCCGGGACGGTGGGGCCCGTCGGGTCCGGACCCCACCGACCGGTCCGCGTCCGTGATCCGTGGACGCGGAGACCCGTGGCGTCCGGTGGCGTGCGCCGTTGCACTCCGGGACCCCGCGGGAGTCGACCGGTCGAGAACGGATCAGGTGCACTCGGCCGACCGCTTCCGGCACGCCGACGACGTCGGCGCAGGAAGAACGATCACGGCGGCCGGGGTCTGGGGCAACTGTGGTGGCGCTCAGCATACGACTGCGGAACCCCGCGCAACAGTCCCTGCCGGGACCGATCCGGCGGCTAGTCGAACAACGACGGCCCGCCGCGGCGCGACCCCAGGTACGACCCCACGACAGCGACACCGAGGTCGTCGTTCTCCGGAGCGACGACCGAGCCGTCCACCCGCTTCGCCATCGCGTCGATGAACCGTGCGAGCCCCGGGTCGTCGCCGAGGCGGAAGAAGGTCGTCTGGGCGCCGAGACGACCGGCGTTCTCGAGCTCCCGAACGGTCAGTGCGATCGTCACGGGGTCCGGCGGGTAGTCGAACCACACCTGTCCGTTCGGCTCGAGGTGCGACGTCGGTTCCCCGTCGGTGACGATGAGCAGCACGGGTTGGGCGGTCGGGTGCTTCCGGAAGTGCCGGTTGGCGAGGAGCAGCGCGTGGTGCAGGTTCGTGCCCTTGTCCCACATCGCGTCGAGACCCACGAGCTGCTCGATGTCCACGACCTCGGCCTCGCGTCCGAACGCGATGAGCTGCAGGTCGTCGCCGCGGAACCGCGTCGAGACGAGCGTGTGCAGCGCCAGGGCCGTGCGCTTCATCGGCACCCAGCGGTCCTCCATCGCCATCGAGAACGACGTGTCGACGAGCAGCGCCACGCAGGCCTGTGTGCGGGACTCGGTCTCCTGCACCTCGACGTCGTCGATGGTCAGGCGGACGCCAGGGCCCACCCGCCCGTCGGCCGCGGTCCGGGTCAGCGCGTTCGTGATCGACCGGGTGACGTCCCACGGCTCGGTGTCGCCGTACGCCCACTGCCGGGTCGCGCCCGAGGGTTCGCCGGCCGCGCCGGACTGCCGGATGTCGCGGGCACCCTGTCGGCCGGACATCCGCTCGGCGACGTCACGGAGCAGGCTCTTGCCGAGCTGCCGCATGGCCTTCGGGGTGAGCCGCAGCTGCCCGTCGGCACCGCGGCGCATCGCCCCGGAGTTCCGCAGCGCCTTCTCGAGCTGCTGCAGGGTCTTGGCGTCCACGGCGGCCTCGGCGCCGAGCTGCCGGGTCAGGGCGTCGATGTCCAGGTCGTCGAGCTCGGAGCCGGGGCCGGACTGGGCGAGTTGGTCCGCGAGGGCGTCGAGGTCGGCGATGTCCTGGAACACCCCGGTCCCGTCGCCGAGTCCGAGCCCCTGGTCGCCCTCCATGCGCTCGGACCCGCCCCAGTCCTCGCCGGGCCGCAGGGACCGCAGGTTGCCGTCGAGCTGGGACAGCTGCCCCATCAGGTCGGGGGAGCCGAAGGCCTGCTGGGCGAGGGCGTCGAGTTCGTCGCGCTGCTCCTCGGTCATCGAGTTCCGCATCCGCTGGGCGGCGGCGGCCCGTGCCGCGAGGTCGTCGAGCAGCTCGTCGACGTTCGCGGGGTTCGACGGGAAGTACTCGCCATGCTCCGCCATGAACGCGTCGAACTGCTCCTGCGAGTCGGTGCCGGCGCGGTGGTCCTCGAGCAGCTGGTTGAGGTCCTGCATCATCGCGCTGACCGCCGCACGGTCCTCGTCCGTGGCGCCCTCGAGTGCCTGCTTCATGCCCGCGAAGCGCTGGTCCAGCACCTCGCGGCCGAGCAGGTCCTTGATCTCGTCGTACTTCTGCCGGGCCTCGCGGCTCGTCCAGTCGTACCCGCCGAGCTCCTGCACCGCGGCGGCCGGCGACGGGGACAGGCTGTCGAGCTGCATCTCGGCCAGGGCGCGGTCGCCGTCGTCGAGCTCGACGTTGCGGGCGAGCTCGCCGCGTTCGGCGCGGAGCGCCTGGTCGAGCAGTTCGCGGACCTGCTGCAGGGTGCCGTCGAGGTTGTTCTTCGCGGTGAGTTCCCGCCGCCGCTCCGCGACCTTGCGCGCGAGGTCGTCGAGTCCGCGCTGCGTCCGGCCACCACGGCGCAGGAACTCCCGCATGGCCCGCTCCGGTGAGGTGCCGGCCATCACGTCCTGCCCGATGGCGTCGAGTGCTTCGGCGAGGTCGGCGGGCGGCGCGAGCGGATCCGGTCCGTCGGTGTACGCCCCGTACCGGGTGTCCCGCGTCAGTCGTCGGTTCTGCCTAGCCATAGACGGCTTCGCCCCCGCCGGACTCCTTGCTGATGCGGCGGGCGAGGAAGAGCCCCTCGAGCGCGAGTTCGATCGCACCCGCGCGCTCGCCGTCGTTCGTGGCACCGAGACGCTCGCACACCTGGTCGTACAGGTCGGACTCGCCGATCGACGGCAGTCCTTCGAGGAACGCCCGTGCGCCGACCTGTTCGCCCGTCGTCACCATCGTCCCGCCGTCGAGCGCCTCGACGAGCACCCCGAAGTCGAGCCCGCGGAACCGGGCGCGCACCGTCTCGGCCGTGGCGGTCCGCAGCAGGTGCTCGAGGACCTCGTCCGCGCGGTCCTCTTCGCCGTTCTCGAACTCGATCTTGCCGCCGAGCACGTCGACCGCCGTCTCGAGGTCGATCGGTCGCGCGACGGCCTCCGGCTCACCCTGGCGTGCAGCACGGTGCACGGCCGCCGCGGCGACCGTCTCGGCGCCGGCGATCGCGAACCGGGCACTGACACCGCTGCGCTGGTCGACCGCGCTCGACCCGCGCAGGGCTCGGGTGAAGCGGGCGAGGATCTCGACGATCGCGTCCGGCACCTCGGCGGTGAGCTGCGCCTCCTGCCGGATGACCGCGATCTCGTCCTCGAGTTCGATCGGGTAGTGGGTGCGGATCTCCGCGCCGAAGCGGTCCTTCAGCGGCGTGATGATCCGGCCGCGGTTCGTGTAGTCCTCCGGGTTCGCGCTGGCCACCACGAGCACGTCGAGGGGAAGCCGGAGCACGTAGCCACGGATCTGGACGTCGCGTTCCTCCATCACGTTGAGCATCGCCACCTGGATGCGTTCGGCGAGGTCCGGCAGCTCGTTGATCGCGACGATGCCGCGGTGGCCCCGTGGGACGAGTCCGAAGTGGATGGTCTCCGGGTCGCCCAGGCTGCGCCCTTCCGCGACCTTCATCGGGTCGACGTCGCCGATCAGGTCGGCGACGCTCGTGTCCGGCGTCGCGAGCTTCTCGACGTAGCGGTCGTCGCGGTGCCGCCACGAGATCGGCAGGGCGTCGCCGAGGTCGTCGGCTCGGCGGGCGCTCGCGGTGGTGATGGGCTCGTAGGGGTGCTCGCCGAGCTCGGAGCCGGTGATCACCGGGGTCCACTCGTCGAGCAGGCCCTGCAGGGTGCGGAGCAGGCGGGTCTTGCCCTGGCCGCGCTCACCGAGCAGGACGACGTCGTGTCCGGCGATCAGGGCACGTTCGAGTTGCGGGATCACGGTCGTCTCGAACCCGCGCAGGCCGGGCCAGGGGTCGTCTCCCGCGCGCAGCGCGGTGAGCAGGTTGTCGCGGATCTCGGCGCGGACCGTCTTCTGGACGTGGCCAGAAGTGCGGAGCTCGCCGACCGTGCGGATGTCGGGTCGGGTCACGTTCTGGACGTTACGCCGTTGCGGACGGGAGGCACGTGGCGGGCCGCACCGTCCTCCCTCGCAGGCTCGGTCGGCGCGCCCCGCGCAACGCTTCGCGTTGCCGCTGAGCGGGGCGTGCCCGTCCGCTTGTGGGTTTCCATAGCAACCGCAATGATTGAGGCTCCGGCATCGGAGCCGGATTCGATAGGGGGATCCGGCTCCGAGCCGGCCCCGTCGTACCGAATGTGAACCATCTCGCCGATCTCGGCGTAGGTTCCCCTCTCGTGAGCAGCACGAACGGGGCGATCAAGAGCCTGGTCCCCGCCAGGATGGACAGACTGCCGTGGACGAGGTTCCACTGGAGTGTCGTCGTCGGACTCGGGGTCTCCTGGATCCTGGACGGTCTGGAGATCCAGATCGTCTCCAACGCCGGCTTCCAGGCCGACCTGAACCTGTCGACGCAACAGGTGACCTCCCTCGGCACGATCTACCTGGTCGGCCAGGTG
The DNA here is from genome assembly GCF_023242305.1 of Curtobacterium sp. MWU13-2055. NCBI lineage: Bacteria > Bacillati > Actinomycetota > Actinomycetes > Micrococcales > Microbacteriaceae > Curtobacterium > Curtobacterium sp. MWU13-2055. Next base: position 338,070 of record NZ_JALLIO010000002.1, on the reverse strand, counting down.
GTCGGAGCGCTGGTGTTCGGGCGCATGTCCGACCGGCTCGGGCGGCGCAAGCTCTTCATCCTGACGCTCGCGATCTACCTGATCGGCTCGGGCGTCGCCGGTCTCGCCCAGGACTTCTGGTTCCTGGCCGCGTTCCGGTTCGTCGCCGGTCTCGGCATCGGCGGCGAGTACGCGGCGATCAACTCGGCGATCGACGAACTGATCCCCGCGAAGTACCGCGGCCACGTCGACATCGCCATCAACGGCACCTACTGGGGCGGCGCCGCGCTCGGCGCCTTCGCGAACATCTACCTGCTCGACACGGCCAACTTCTCGGAGAGCATCGGCTGGCGCATCGGCTTCTTCCTCGGCCCGGTGCTCGGCATCGCGATCATCTTCCTGCGGCGGCACATCCCCGAGAGTCCGCGCTGGCTCATGACCCACGGGCGCGAGGAAGAGGCCGAAGCGACCGTCACCCAGATCGAGGAGGCGGTCGAGAAGTCCACGGGCAAGCGGCTGCCGGACGTCGACGAGTCGAAGGCCATGACCGTCACGCCGACCGACCGCGTCGGGTTCCTGACCATCGCGCGCGTGCTGCTCAAGCAGTACCCGACGCGCACCCTGGTCGGTGCGTCGATGATGATCACGCAGGCGTTCCTCTACAACGCGATCTTCTTCACCTACGCGCTCGTCCTGACGAACTTCTTCGGCCTCAAGACCGCGCAGACGTCGATCTACTTCTTCCCGTTCGCGATCGGGAACCTGCTCGGACCGATCATCCTCGGTCGGTTCTTCGACACGTGGGGCCGTCGGCAGATGATCTTCCTGACGTACCTGGTGTCGGGGCTCGTCCTGGCGACCTCGGCGTTCCTGTTCCGCGCCGACGCGATCTCGGCGACGGTCCAGGTGGCCTTCTGGTGCGTGTCGTTCTTCTTCGCGTCCGCCGGAGCCTCGAGCGCGTACCTGACGGTCAGCGAGATCTTCCCCCTCGAGCTGCGGTCGCAGGCCATCTCGTACTTCTTCGCCCTCGCGCAGGTCTTCGGTGCGATCGCACCGCTGATCTACGGCGCGTTCATCGGGGACGGGTCGTCGCGGGAACCGCTCTTCTGGGGCTACCTGCTCGGCTCCGCGGTGATGATCGGCGGTGGGGTGATAGCCCTGGTCTTCGGGGTCGATGCCGCGCGGAAGGGGCTCGAGGACGTCACCCAGCCCCTGTCCGTCCTCACCGGGGACGCGGAACAGCAGCGGCGCTGAACAGCGACGGCGGCCATGCAACATTCTGTATTCAGAGTGTTTAGCACGGCCGTCGTCGTGGTGTCACGGTGCTGGCATGGCACTCCTCCACAGCGCGACACCCACCACGACGATCCACGACGGTGCCGGTGCGGTCGGCCAGGGTGACCGCCGTGCGTGAAACTGGCGCGATGGAGCAGTCACCGATGCGTGTCGGCCGGGGCGACCGCGATCCCCACGGCCTCCGGCGCAGTCTGTTGCGCGACGCGGTCTTCCTCCGCCTGCTCGACAGCGTGCTGCGCGGCGAGTACCGCCGCGGGCAGCGCCTGCGCCTCGACACCATCGCCGAGGACATGCGGGTCTCCCGCACGCCGGTGCGCGAAGCCCTCGTCTCCCTCGAGTCCCATCAGCTCGTCACCGTGCAGCGGTACGTCGGCGTGGTGATCACGCAGTGGTCCGTCGGGCAGATGACCGAGCGCCTGCGCATCGCCCGGGCGCTGGTCGTCGACCCGCCGGTGAGCGGCACGGGCCACGACGACCGCTTCGACCCGGCCTGGCTCCGCGAGTGCTGGACCGAAGCCGGGGCCTTCGTCGAACTCGCCGCGTGGTTCCTCCGGCGGCGCGGCGCCTCGGTCAGCGCCGACTGGATGCTGTCGCAGCGCACCGTGCTCGACACGTTCTTCACCGACGACGTCGCACTGGCCAACGGGATCGACGCCGTGGTCGACCGGGCGCGGCGACTCGACCTCGTCGACCAGGCCGTGCGGGCAGCGGAGCGCGACGCGCTCGACGACTGCGCCGTGGTGCTGCTCGAGCTCGCGGCGGCGCTCATCGCCCTGCCGGACCGGTTCCGGGTGGCCGTGGCCTCCTGAGCCGTCCCGGCTGCGGGTTCGTACAGGTCGGCGCCACGGCGCACGGATCCGGGGGTCGACGGTGGCCCGGTGGCCTCGCTCTGACGTCGTTCGCACTGGATCGCCAGGGACCTCCGTGGCAGCCTTGACCGGTTGCCACCCCGGCGCGTCCACCGACGACAGGAGAGCCCGTGAACGACGTCCGCGATCGCTCCCACCGTCTCAATCGAGCCGACGGGATCGCACGGCACGGACGTCTCCGTCGGTCCGGACCCTTCCGGACCGTCGCTGCGCTGGTCGCGAGCGTGGCCGCAGTCGCGCTCGTCAGCACCGCTTCGGTCGCCGCGATCGCCGCGAAGCAGGTGACCGACGACCTCGGTGACGGCGTGCAGATCGAGGGGCAGCCCGCGCCGCGGTCGAACGGCACCAAGGCCCCGTCGCTCAGCGCGTACAAGGGCGGCTTCAACATGCTCGTCGTCGGGACGGACAACGACCCGGACCAGTCCGCGGAGTTCGGGGAGCGCGACGCGACGCTCAACGACGTCAACATCCTGCTCCACGTCTCGGCGGACCACACCAACGCGACCGCGGTGAGCATCCCCCGCGACCTCGTCACCCCGATCCCCGCGTGCAAGAAGACCGACGGCTCCGGGACCGCGTCGGCCATGGCCGCGCAGCCGATCAACACCTCGTTCAGCGACGGCGGGCTGAACTGCGTGACCCAGACCGTGCAGGGGCTCACCGGCCTGGACATCCAGTACTCGGCCGCGGTCTCGTTCAACGGCGTCATCGAGATGTCGAACGCGATCGGTGGTGTGCCGGTCTGTGTGGCGCAGCCGATCGAGGACCCCTACACCGGGCTCGACCTGCCCGCCGGTACCTCGACCCTGCAGGGCGACGAAGCACTCGCGTTCCTCCGGACCCGGCACGGCGTCGGTGACGGTTCCGACCTCGGCCGGATCTCGAGCCAGCAGGTGTTCCTGTCGTCGCTGCTCCGGACCGTGAAGTCGAACGACACCCTCACGTCGCCGACCACCCTGTACAAGCTGGCCCGTGCCGCGGCGTCGAACATGCAGCTGTCCCAGAGCCTGAACGACATCGGGACGATGGTGCAGATGGGTCGGGCGCTGCAGGACCTCCCGCTGTCGCAGGTGAACTTCGTGCAGTACCCGGGCACGACCGGCGGGACCGGGGTCTACGAGGGCAAGGTCCAGCCGACGACGTACCTGGCCGACCAGTTGTTCGCGAAGATCAAGGCGGACCAGTCGTTCTCCCTGGGGGAGGACAGCACGGGCATCGGGTCCGAGGCGAACGCGGCGCCGTCGGCAGCGACCTCGGCGCCGGCGGCTGCTGCGCCGTCGGCTCCGGCGTCCTCACCCGCGGCTGCTGCGCCGTCGTCGCCTGCCGCCGCTGCTCCGACGGCATCCGCGACGCCGGAGACCATCGACGGGCTCGAGGGGCAGTCCGCCGACCAGGAAACGTGCTCCAAGGCCTTCGGCTACTGACCCGGCGGCTCAGGCCCCCGCCCCGCGTCTCGCGAAAGCGACAGTCTGCCGCCGAACATCCGCGGCACACTGTCGCGCTGACGGCACAGACCGCGGGCCGTGCCGGAACACTGTCGCTTTCGCGTACTGGTCGGCCGCCATGCCCGGACGCAGAAACGGGGGCGCGGTGGTGGACCGCGCCCCCGGAAGCCGCTCCCCGAGCGGGCGCCAGACAACCGGGCGCGCCGGGCCCGGCTCGGAGAGCGACGTCGGTGCTGTGTCGCGACTACGGGGACGAGCCCCGGAACGTGATCGCCGCGTCTCGATGATGCTATTCACCGGGGTACGTCGGGACAACCCTGAGGTGTCCCCACTTCGGGGGACCCGCGTTCTGCGACCGTGCCACGCGCGGGGTTCGGTCGGGTCGAGAGTGGCCCGGTCCTCCTGTATGGTGGTCGGAGCGCTCGCGAGAGTGCTTGGAGACGTCGCATAGTCCGGCCGAGTGCACCACCCTGCTAAGGTGGAGTCCCCTTTAGGGGACCGAGGGTTCAAATCCCTCCGTCTCCGCACTCCACGAAACCCCGGTCCGATCGGACCGGGGTTTCGTCGTCCCTGCGCCCCACTGGATCAGCCGCGCTTCCTGGTGTTCACATTTGGCGAGTGTTCAACCAACGTGAACACGGCGAACTATTGAACAGTGGTGTGCTCGAGCGAACCCCGGTCAGACCGCGGTACGTCGGATCGAGGCACTCACGGAGGGTTTCCTCCGCGGCGCCGACCGGTGAAGCGACGGGTGGCCATCAGGCCGTCGCGACACTCCCTGTCGAGGTCAGCTCGCCGGCCCCGCGCGAACGCCCACGCCGCACCGCACCCATGGCGACGAGCGTCAGGGCCACGGCGGCCAGGGTGATCCCGGCGCCCGCCCAGATCGGCGACGTGTAGCCGAGCCCGGCGGCGATGGTGAGCCCACCGATCCAGGCACCGAGCGCGTTGCCGAGGTTGAACGCGGCGATGTTCGCCCCGCTCGCCAGGGTCGGCGCGTGGTCTGCGTACTGCATCACGCGCGTCTGCAGGGCCGGCACGGTCGCGAACCCGAAGGCGCCCATGAGCACGAGTGCGATGACGGTCAGCACGGGCGAGGTCGCGACGAGGGCGAACAGCCCGAGCACCACGGTGAGGGCGACGAGCACGACGAGCAGGGTCCGGTCGATCGAGCGTGCGGCGAGCTTGCCGCCGACGAAGTTCCCGACGAACAGCCCGACGCCGAACACCACGAGCAGCCACGGCACCGCTGACGACGGGAACCCGGACACCGAGGTCAGCGTGTACGCGATGTAGGTGAACGCCCCGAACATCCCGCCGTAGCCGAGCACGGTCACGCCGAGCGACAGCCACACCTGGCCGGAGCGGAAGACCCCGAGCTCGCGGGCCAGTGACGGGGTCTCGGTCTGACGGACGGCGGGGACGAGCACGAGGACGCCGAGCAGGGCGACGACACCGATCGCGACGATGGCCCAGAAGGTCGAACGCCAGCCGAGCGCCTGGCCGAGGAACGTGCCGAACGGCACCCCGAGCACGTTCGACGCTGTCAGCCCCGTGAACATCAGGGCGACCGCGGAGGCGCGCTTCGAGCGCTCGACCATGTTCGCGGCGACGACGGAGCCGATGCCGAAGAACGCTCCGTGGCAGAGTGCCGCGATGACGCGTCCGGACATCATCACCTCGTAGGTCGGTGCGATCGCCGACAGCGTGTTGCCGATGATGAACAGCACGAGCAGCCCGAGCAGGACGGGCTTGCGGGGGAGTCGGGTGGTGGCGGCGGTCAGGCCGAGGGCGCCGACGATGACGGCGAGTGCGTAGCCGGTGACGAGCCAGCCGGCCGTGGTCTCGGTGACGCCGTAGTCGGCGGCGACCTCGGGCAGCAGGCCGGTGATGACGAACTCGGTCAGTCCGATGCCGAATCCGCCGAGTGCGAGGGCGATGAGTCCCGCGGGCACGGGGGTTCCTTCCGTTGTGCGGTGGCGCTGTGCCGCGTACGCTGGTTGTTGCAGACGCGCGGTATCGATAGTTGCACACGCGGGGTATCCGCGCAAGCAACTGCACGCGCCCGCAACGACCGCGGCGACCGACCGCAGCGACCGACCGCGCAGCCGACCAGAAGGAGCCCGATGTCCGTCGACGACACCTCCACCGCTGTCCGCGCCCACGGCTGGCGCACCCTGGCGGCACTGCACGGCCTGATCGAGACGCGACTCGAGCGCGCGCTGCGCGACGTCGACCTGTCCGTGGTCGAGTACACCGTGCTCGATGCCCTGCGCCGGCAGGACGGCTTCCACATGCGCATGCAGCAGCTCGCCCGCGCAGCGGCCCTCAGTCCGAGTGCCACGACCCGGCTGGTCAACCGACTCGAGGAACGTGCGCTGCTCACCCGCGTGCTCTGCGCCGACGACCGCCGCGGGCTCTACACGGAGCTCACCCACGCCGGTCAGCGGCTGCTCGACGCGGCCACGCCGATCCACGCCGCTGCGCTCGAGGGGGCGCTCGCCGAAGCGCGCGAGGTCCCGGAACTCGAGGAACTCGCGGTCGCGGTCGACCGGCTCGAGGGTGCCACGGTCTGATCCGTCGGCCGGGAGGCCCGGATCACCGCCGCCCCGCGCGCTGCGGTCGCGGGGTGGTGGCGTCTCAGGCCCGCGGCGGCGCCGTCGTGGACCGCACGACGAGCGACGGCGGCACCAGGACCCGGCTCGGAGCGGGTCGTTCGGCCGCGCCGACGAGCTCCACGAGCCGGTTCGCCGCGAGCCGCCCGACCTCGTCGTTGTGCGGGTCGACCGTGGTCAGGCGCAGCAGTGGTGAGGCGGCGAGCGGGGTCTCGTCGTTGCCGACCACCGAGACGTCCTCGGGGACCCGGAGTCCGGCTTCGCGCACGGCGGCGATCGCGCCCATCGCCATGACGTCGTTCGCGGCGAACACCGCCGTCAGGTCCGGGTGGTCCCGCAGTGCGCGGCGGGTGCCCTCGTACCCGGTCGTCTCGGACGTCGGGCCGTCGCCGTAGACCAGCGGCGCGATGCCGGACGCGACCATCCGCGCGACGGTGCCCTCGCGGCGGACCGCAGCCGGGCCTCCCGAGCCGGTGACGTGGACGATGCGGCGGTGACCGAGTCCGATCAGGTGATCCGCTGCCAACCGGCCGCCGGCGGCCTCGTCCGAGGCGACGACGTCGAGCCCGCCGGGTACGTCGGCGCGGGCGCCCGCGACGACGACGGGGGTGTCGGCCGGCACGACGAGGTCGGGGAAGCCCTCGGCGGCGAGGACGACGCCGTCGACCCGCAGTGAGACGAGGTCGTCGAACGGCGAGGAGTCGAGGTGGGCGTTCGCACGGGTGTCCGCCAGGGTGAGCCGCAGGCCGTGCGGTGCGAGCGCGTCGCGGATGCCGTCGAGCAGGGGGACGAACCACGGGTTGCGGAAGTCGTCGACGATGACCCCGACGGTGCGGGTCCGGGTGCCGGCGAGGATCGCGGCGGCGCGGTTGGGGCGGTAGCCGAGCTCGGCGGCGGCCGCGAGTACGGCCGAGCGGCGTGCGTCGGAGACACCCGGGTCGTCGCGGAGCACCATCGAGACGAGTGACTTCGAGACGCCGGCACGGGTCGCGACGTCGATGATCGTCGGGGGTCGTGACACGCGGCTCCTTGACAGGACATGGGGTGGTCGGGCTACAGTCTACCGACACGTTCTGGAACGTTCCAGAATCGGCACCGGACTTCTCGAAGGAGAGAACCATGAGCGACAGCATCGGCGTCGCCGTCATCGGGGCGGGCATGGCGGGCAAGGCCCACATGGCCGCGTGGCGGAACGCACCCTCACTCTTCGCCCCGACGCTGCCGCCCGTGCGGCTCGTGTCGATCGGCGACGTGTACGAGCCCCTCGCGGCCGAGGCTGCGCAGCGCTTCGGCTACGCCCGCCACGACACGGACTGGCGAGCCATCGCCGAGGCCGACGACATCGACGTCGTGAGCGTCGTCGTCGCGAACAAGCTCCACCGCGAGATCGTCGAGGGGCTGCTGGCCGCCGGTAAGCACGTCCTGTGCGAGAAGCCGCTGTCGGACTCGCTCGAGGACGCGCGGGCGATGGCCGCCGCGGCCACCGAGGCATCGCAGCGCGGGCTCGTCGCCCGCGTCGGGTTCACCTACCGCCGCGCCCCGGGCCTCGCCGCGATCAAGCAGCTCGTCGAGGACGGCACGCTCGGCCGCGTCCTGCACGTCTCCGCCCGCTACTGGACCGACTACGGCTCGTCGCCCGACGTGCCCTTCTCGTGGCGCTTCGCGGGTGCCCCCGGCACCGGAGCCCTCGCCGACGTCGGCTCACACCTGGCGTACGTGGCCGAGTTCCTGGCCGGCGAGGTGCAGAGCGTCAACGGCGGCATGTTCACGACCGCCATCACGAAGCGCCCGATCGCCGCCGGGTTCGCCCTGCGCGGCCAGGCCGTCCCGCTGACCGGTGAGTTCGCCGACGTCGAGAACGACGACTACGCCACCTTCAACGCACGCTTCGGCGACGGCTCCGTGGTGGGCTCGCTCGAGGTGTCCCGGGTCGCCACGGCGCACCCGAACGGCCTGGTCATCGAGGTCTTCTGCGAGAACGGTGCAGCGCGCTGGGACCAGGAGCGCGCGTCGGAGATCGGCCTCGCGCTGCAGTCCGACGGCTCCCGCCTCGGTGGGTACCGCCAGGTCGTCCTCGGCCCGGACCACCCCTACGTCGCCGGAGGCATGGCGATGGACGCGCCCGGTGTCGGCTGGGGACAGAACCAGATGTTCGAGTACCAGGCACGCGCGTTCCTCGACGAGGTCGCCGGCGTCGCGGACCCGCTGCCGGCCAACGCCACGTTCGACGACGGCGTGCACAACATGGAGATCCTCGACGCGGTGGCACGGTCCGCCGGGGCCGGTGGGGCCTCCCTCGACGTGCCGTCCGTCCGCACCACCGAAGGAGCGCACGCATGAAGCTCGGTCTGTACAACGCGATCTTCCACGACCGGCCGCTCGCCGAGGCCCTGACGGCCATCGCGGGCAACGGCCTGACCGGCATCGAGCTGAACACCGGCGGCTTCCTGCCGCCGGTGCACGTGCCGGACATCGACGCGATCCTCGAGGACGACGCAGCACGTGACGCCTTCCTCGCGCAGTTCGAGGGCACCGGGGTGTCCATGGCCGGCCTGAACTGCAACGGCAACCCGCTGCACCCGGACCGTGCGATCGGCCAGGCCCACGCGGAGGACATCCGGCGCAGCATCCGCCTCGCCGCCCGCCTCGGCCAGGACCGCGTCGTCACGATGTCCGGGCTGCCGGCGGGCGAGCCCGGCGGCACCCGACCGAACTGGATCGTGAACGCCTGGAACTCCGCCGCGCTCGACGTCATCGAGTACCAGTGGAGCGTCGCGGTGCCGTTCTGGCAGGAGATCGACGCCCTGGCGCGGGAGCACGGGGTCAAGGTCGCACTCGAGCTGCACCCGCAGAACGTGGTGTTCAACCCGGCGACGATCCGCGAGTTCGTGCAACGTGGTGGCCTGACGAACATCGGCGTCGAACTCGACGCGAGTCACCTGTTCTGGCAGCAGATGGACCCGGTGGCGGTCGTCCGCGACCTCGGCGACCTGGTCTTCCACGCCGCCGCGAAGGACGTCCGGATCAACCCGCACGCGGCGATCAACGGCGTGCTCGACAACTCGTTCCGTCGGCTGTCGCCGGACGAGCCGCGCACGAACCTCGGCGGCGATGAGTGGGCCAACGAGTGGCCGAGGCCGTCCGCGTGGGACTTCGTCGCGCTCGGCAAGGGCCACGACGAGGCGTACTGGTCGGCGTTCCTCGAGGCCCTGCGCGAGGTGGACCCGGACATGTGGGTCAACATCGAGCACGAGGACACCGAGCTCGGTCGCGAAGAAGGGGTCGCAGTCGCCGCGAAGGTCCTGCTCGCAGCCGACACGGCGCTCACGACGCGCGCGTGAGTCGCGTCTGAGACGCACCACGCGATCCGGACGGGAGGCCCGTGGGACGTGCGCTGATCGGCGCACGTCCCACGGGCCTCCCGTCCAGTGCGCATCGGTGACACGCCCACCGGGCGCTGTCACCGGACCGATGTAGCATGCACGACACCTGTCCCGAGACGAGGAGCCCTGCGTGCCGGAGCCGACCGACCCCGCCTTCCCCCTCGAGCGCATCCGAGAGGTCGGCGACGCCATCGTCGCGTCCGTCTCGACGGTCATCGACGGCAAGACCGAGGCGATCCGCACCGCCCTCACCGTGATGCTGGCCGAGGGGCACCTGCTCGTCGAGGACGTCCCCGGCGTCGGCAAGACGGTCCTGGCGAAGGCACTCGGCGCCTCGGTGGGCGGCTCGGTGAACCGCATCCAGTTCACGTCCGACATGCTGCCGTCGGACGTCACCGGGGTGAACATCTTCGACCAGTCCTCGGGCACGTTCCGGTTCTCACCGGGGCCGGTGTTCGCGAACGTCGTCATCGGTGACGAGATCAACCGCACCAGCCCGAAGACCCAGTCCGCCCTGCTCGAGGCGATGGCGGAGTCGCAGGTCACGGTCGACGGCGTGACCCGGCTGCTCGACCGCCCCTTCATGATCGTGGCGACGCAGAACCCGATCGACATGGAGGGCACCTACCCGTTGCCCGAGGCCCAGCGTGACCGTTTCATGGCGCGCATCACGATGGGGTACCCGAGCGTCGACGCCGAACGGCAGATGCTCGCGAACCGCGGCGGCGGCGACCCGCTGTCGCACCTGCGACCGATCGTCGACGTGACCACGCTGCGCGGGATCATCGAGGCCGTGGCGAACGTCCACATCGCCCCCGACGTCGAGGCGTACGTCATCGCGATCGTCCGCTCCACCCGCACCCACCCCGACCTGGTGCTCGGCGCCAGCCCCCGCGCCACGCTGCACCTGGCCCAGGCAGCCCGTGCCCACGCGGCGTTGCTCGGCCGGCCGTTCGTCACGCCGGACGACGTCGCCGCCCTGGCACCGATCGTGCTCGCCCACCGGCTCGTGCCGGTGGCGCGCGGACTCGGTGGCACGGGCGAGGACACCGTGCGCGAGATCGTCGTCCGCATCGTCTCCGACACCGCCGTGCCGTTCACGGCGACCCCCGTCCGCTCCTGATGCCCGGCCGATCGGCACCGTCGTCGCTACTGCGGCGAACCGGTGCCGCGCGCTCGACGCTCGGGCGCTTCGGCCGCCGTGGGCTGTCCCTGCTCCGGCGCACGCCGTTCCCCCGTCCGACCGTGCGCGGCTGGACCGTCATCGCGATCGGCATCGGGCTGATCGGGGGCGGACTCGTGGGCACCACCAGCGTCGCCGTCTCGGCCGGGCTGCTGCTGCTCGTGCTCGTCGTGCTCGGCATCGTGATGGCGTTCGTGGTCGCCGCACCGCTCCGGGGCAGCCGGAGCACGGCCCGCGCGATCGTGCAGGTCGGCGAGGTGTACCGCGAGCGGATCACCCTCGGCAGCACCAGTCTGCCGATCGGCCCGCGGTCGACCCTGCTCGTCCGCGAACAGCTCGAGGACGCCTTCGCGAGTGCGTCCGAGGCGGAGACCTACGCGCTCGTCGGCCCGGGCCTGCCGCCAGCGGTGCTCGACGTCGAGGCGCTAGCGATGCACCGCGGCCGCACGCTCGTCGGACCCGTCACCATCCGGGTCGAGGACCCCTTCGGCCTGCTCCGGATCGACCGCCCGGTGGTGCCGGCAGAAGAGGTCGTCGTCGTCCCCGCGAGCGCACCCCTCGCCGCGATCGACACCGGTGCCCTCGCCGGGGCCGTCTCCGCCGACGAAGGACGGGTCGGGCAGGGCGGGTCCGCCGACGACAGCGAACTCCGGCCGTACCGTCCCGGCGACCCCATCCGTCGGGTGCACTGGGCGCAGAGTGCTCGCCGCGGCGAACTGCACGTCCGGCAGACCACGCAGGCGCAACCACCCGAGGCCGTCATCGCGCTCGACGTCCGGCGCGAGTCCTACCAGGGCCTCGGGCGTGAGGACCTGGCCGAGCTGTCCGATCTGGGCGGTGACCAGGCCTTCGAACACGCGGTCGTCGTCGCCGCCAGTGTCGCCCGCGCCCTCGCCGCCCGGACCTCGCGCGTCGTGCTCGTGAGCGACGGGCCGTCGGGCAGCACCCGGCACGCCGGTGACGTCGGCGGCCTCACCGACGTGCTCGTCGGACTCGCGGACGTCCGGCTCCGCAGCGACGCCCGTCCGGTCACCGAGGTCCTGCCCGAGGTGCGTGGGCGGGACGTGCACGGCATGACCGCGGTGGTCACCGGCAACTGCACCGCCGAGCAAGCGGCTGAACTCGTGACGGCGACGAGCGGATCGAGCCGCGGGATCATGGCGACGATCGTGCCGCCGGACCCGGTGGTCCGCGGGATCCTCGACCGCGGTGGTTGGCGCACCCTCGTGGTGCCGGTCGCCGGGGCGACCGCGTCCGGAGCCGCACGGTGAGCGGCGCCGCTGCGTCGTCGCGCCGGCCCGTCGACGTGCGCGAGGTCCTGGACCGCGACGACGACACCCGTGACACCCCGAGCACCTGGGTCGTCGCGCTCGCCCCGGTGCCCGTGCTCATCGCCGCGCTCGCGATCCGCCCGCTCGTGCAGGGCACCGCCTGGTGGGTGTCCGGCGTCGTGGTCGTCGCGGTGCTCGTGGCCGTCATGCTCGCGGTGCGTCGCCGGGCCCCCGGGGTCCGGTTCGTGGCACTCGTCGCCACCCTCGTGCTGTGCTCGTGCGCCGCCGCCCTGGTCAACGACGTGCAACCCCTCGGCTGGCTCGACGCCGACGGAGCGCTGGGCGAGACGCTCGCCGCCATCCGCCTGAACCCCGCGCCGTTGCCGCAGACCGACGCGATCCGACTGGTCGTGACCGTGTCGATCGCCTGGGTGGCGGGCGTCTCGTTGTTCCTCGCCGCGATCGCCCGGATCCCGTCGCTCGCCGCCGCGCCGGCACTCGTCATCCTCATCGTCCCGGGGATCATCACCGGACAGCCGGCGGGCACCGCGCTCGTGATCACCACAGCCGTCGCCTTCCTCGCCCTGCTGTGGCTGTCGGTCCGACCCGTGCAGCGAGCGGTCCCGGCCGCGGTCGTCGGTGCGATCGGGCTCGTCGTCGCGATCGGCCTGCCCGCGATCGTGCCGCTCAACGCGAGCTGGCTGTCCGGCGTCACCGGGGCCATCCAGTCGCCGATCCAACCCGGGCGACCCGGCACCCTGCTCGAGCTCGGCAACGACCTGCGGCAGCCGAGTGAACTCGAGGTGCTCCGCTACCGGTCGTCCGACGGCCAGCCCGAGTACCTCAAGCTCGCCGACCTGGACGAGTTCGGCACCGGGGACTGGGTGCCGACGGTGACGAACGCCGCCGAGGCCGACACCGCCGACCAACAGCAGTGGGCCGAGGGCGTGAACCCCCGCCTGGCGACGCGCGGCGACGTCACGGTCCGGATCACCGGGCTGTCGAGCACGTACCTACCGGTGCCGTCCGGGGCGGTGTCGATCGAGTCGCGTTCCACCAACCTCGACCTGTCGCAGTGGCGCTGGATGGGGTCCTCGAGCACCGTGCGGTCCACCGGTCCGGCCACGCCGCGCGGTGCGACCTACGAGGTCTACGGTGCCTCGACCTTCGCGAACGCTTACCTCGACGCCGTCGCGGCCTCGGGTGTCCTGTCCCGTGCCGACGGCCGGGGGTTCCGCGAGCCGAGCGGCGACCAGCTGCAGACCGACCTGACGCTGCCGAAGGACCTGCCCGCGAACATCACGTCGACCGCGGAGCGGGTGGCCGGGGCCGCGTCCGACGACTACGCCCAGGCCCGCGCCCTCGAGCAGTGGTTCCGCAGCGACCTGTTCACCTACTCCGAGACGGCCCCCGTCGAGCAGGGCTACGACGGCGACAGCATGGACGTCGTCTCGACCTTCCTGCAGGTGCGCGAGGGCTACTGCGTCCACTTCTCGTCGGCGATGGCCGTGATGGCCCGGACGCTCGGCATCCCGTCTCGCATCGCGGTGGGGTACCGGGCCGGGGCGGCGCAGCCCGACGGTGAGTACGCGGTGTCGAACCGGCAGCTGCACTCCTGGCCCGAGCTGTACATCAAGGGGGCCGGCTGGGTCGCGTTCGAGCCCACGCCGGACTCCGACGCGGCAGCGCAGCCCTCGACCGAACCCACGGAGACCCCGACCGCCGCGACGCCCGAGTCCCCGCTGCCCGCGCCCGAGCAGTCCGCCCCTGCCGAGTCCTCGGCGACGCCGACCCCCTCGGCGTCGGCGCAGCCCGGTGCGGCCGGTGCCTCGGGCGGCAGCGGTCCGGCCGGCCTGCTGTTCGGCGCGGCACTCGTCCTCGCGTTGCTCATCGCCCCCGGACTCGTCCGAGCGCTCCGACGGCGGTCGCGGTTGTCGGCCGTCGCCGCTGGTCGCTCACCCGCGGTGAACGCCTGGCGTGAGGCCCTCGACGACGTCGCCGACCACGGATACGCCCCGGGGCTGGCACCACCCGGTGACGCAGCGGCTGCGGCCCGGACCGCGCGGGCCGTCCTCGGACGACTCCGTCCGGTGCTGCCGGCCTCGGCGCTCCCGCACCTCGACGCCGTGGTCGACGCCGTCGACCGTGAACGGTTCGCGGCTGACGGGGTCGCAGCGGTCGACGGCGAGGCGCTCGTGCAGCACGTGCAGCAGGCGCGGGAGGCGCTCGACACCTCGGTCTCCGGTGGACGGGTGCTGCGGTCGCGCCTGCTGCCGCCGAGCCTGCTGCCGTCGTCCGCGTGGTCGCACGAGGGCCGTCGGCGCTCCCGTCGCCCTGCCTGACCCCGGAGTCTCGGCTGGTGCGAGGTTGGCCACTCGGTGCGGCGCAACAAGCTCGCACCGAGTGGTCAACGCCGCACCACGCCGCAGCACCACGCCAGAGCGCCACGCCGCAGCACCATGCCGCCGCCCGGTCAGCGGCGGCGGACGACCGCCTCGACCAGGGCGGCGATGACCTCGCCGGGGTCGACCCCCGGCAGCGCGGGCCCGTCGAACACGACCCCGACGTTGGCGGCGACGAGCGCCGTGGCGAAGGCGTCGAGCGGCATGCCGGCGTCGACCTCCGGGTGCGCCCCGAACCACAGTCGCACCAGCTCGTGCACGCCGTCCTGCAGCACCCGTCGCTGCCGCACGAACTCGGGCAGCAGGTCGGTGTGTCGGATCGCGTAGGCACGGAACTCCGACAGCAGGGCGAACTGCGCGCGCTGGTCGTGCCGTCCGAAGGCCGCTCGCACGACGTCCGCGATGTCCGCCGCGGCGATGTCGGCGCGGATGAGCTCCTGCAGCGACCCGAGCACCAGGTTCGTCCCGCGCTGCATGACCTGCGCGAGCAGGTCCTCCTTCGACGAGAAGTTCGAGTAGACCGCGCCCTTGCTGAACCCGGCACGGGCGGCGACCTCGTCGAGACGTGCTCCGTGCACGCCTTGTTCGGCGAAGACGGCAGCGCCGGCGATGAGGAGACGTTCTCGGACCTCGGCCCGTGGTGTCCGCGGCGTGGGGGAGTCGGAGACGTCGTCGTTCATCGTTCCTGCCGGGGCGGGGCACCGGGGCTGGAACCCGGGCGGGCGAGCTGGGGGCGGGCGAGCTGGGGGCGGGCGAGCTTGGGGTGGGAGACCTGCCGCGCCGCGCGTCTGATCACGCGCGGCATCAGCGAAGCCCCCATCACCACGTCTGCGCGGAACCGCCGCGTTCGGGTCGCGTCGGTTCGGTGCGGACGACATGAGCCGGGTCGATACCCGACGGTAGGGATGCTACGCCGGAGCACTGACAGATGACACCCCTCAGTCGTCGAACGAGGAATCCGTTGCCGTGTCGTGTTCTTCGCGGACACTGCCCGCTCCCGTGCGCCGTCCGGGGCGTCGGAGCAGCCGGAGTGCGTCGGGTCGCAGGCTCCGCCCGCGCCGCAGCAGCGAGCCGAGCGTCGACTTCGGCTGCCAGTCACGACCGTTGGGCAGTCCCCAGCCGCGGCGGACCGCACCCCAGCGCAGCCCGAGCGACAGCGCGATCGCGGCCACGATCCCGATCGACGGCGACCCGAGGGCGGACGCGACGACCATGACGACCGACGCCGCGACGGCCACAGTGGCGTACAGCGCGTTCCCGCCGAACACCGCTGGCACTCGGCGGAGCAGCAGGTCCCGCATCGCGCCGCCGCCGACCGCGGTGATCGTGCCCATGATGATCGCGGCGGGCCACTCCAAGCCGGCGTCGTAGGTGCGCTGCACCCCGACCACCGCCCAGAACCCGATCACCGCGGCGTCGAGCACGGTGAACAACCGGTCCCAGGTGATCTCGGAGAACGACACGAAGAAGGCGATGAGTGCCCCGGCCAAGGCGACCGGCACGTAGAGCGGGTCGACGAGTGCGACCGGGGGGCCGTTCTGCAGCAGGGTGTCGCGCAGCATGCCGCCGCCGAGCCCCGAGACGAAGCCGACGACCAGGAACCCGAACAGGTCGAAGTCCATCGCGCGGGCGATCGATCCACCGAGGAGGGCGGACGCGAACACCCCGGCGAGGTCGAGCACGTTCGTGACCGACGCCAGGCCATCGACGGACAGCAGGTTCATGAGAACCATCAAACCCCACGCCGAACGACTGGCGGGCCGAACGGCGGTTAGGTTAGCCTCACCTACGTCATGCTCGCCACTCTCGTCATCGGCCTCCGTGAAGGCCTCGAAGCGACGCTCATCGTCGGCATCATCGCCGCGTTCCTGCGTCGCAACCGTGTCCCCCTCGCCCCCATGTGGTTCGGCGTCGGGGTCGCCGTCGTGCTCAGCATCGGCGTCGGGTTCGGCCTGCAGGTCGTCGAGCAGGCCCTGCCGCAGGCGCAGCAGGAGGGCATGGAGGCGATCATCGGCATCGTCGCCGTGGTCTTCGTCACCGGCATGATCGTCTGGATGCGCACCCACGCGCGCACCCTGACCAAGGAACTCGAGGCGAGCGCGACCGAGGCGCTCGGCCGCGGCACCGCGTGGGCACTGGCCGGCATGGCCTTCCTCGCCGTGCTCAAGGAGGGCTTCGAGACCGCGGTCTTCCTCCTCGCGACCTTCCAGGCGTCGTCGGACACCGGTCTCGCCGCCCTCGGCGCGGTCATCGGCATCGCGGGCGCCGTCGTCATCGGCTACGGCATCTACACCGGCGGCGTCCGGCTGAACCTGTCGAAGTTCTTCACCGGCACCGGCGTCTTCCTGGTGTTCGTCGCCGGCGGGCTCGTGCTGACGGTGCTCCGGCGCGCGCACGAGGCCGGGTGGATCGTCATCGGGCAGCAGCGGACCGTCGACCTGTCCTGGCTCGCCCCGAACGGGTCGGTGCAGGGTGCGCTCGTCACGGGCGTGCTCGGCATCCCGCCGGACCCCCGGGTGATCGAGGTGCTCGGCTGGGTCCTCTACGTGGTGCCGGTCCTCGCCCTGACGCTCTGGCCCCGCGCCTGGCGTCGGTCGTCGGCACGCGTCCCGATGGTCCGCGCCACCGTCGCCGGAGCCCTCGCGGTGGCCGCAGCCGCGCTGGCGATCGCCGTCCCGACGGGCGGCGTCGACCTGCCCGGCTCCGCCACCGTCCGCGGCGACGCCACGTCCGTCTCGGCGGACATCCACGGTGCGTCCGGCGTCCTCCGCGTCGCCGGCACCACCACCGGCCAGGAGGCACGGCTCACGTTGCCGACGTCGGCCCACCGCCGCGTGACCCGCGCGGGCGTGGCCGCCGACCGGTGGCGGATCCGCACGTCGGCCACCGCCGCGGACCGCCCGGCGACGCTGACGCTCGACGACCTCGTCGACCTGTTCGGCCGGATCCCGGTCGGCGTCTCGCCGTCGACGAACCCCGGCCCGTTCACCGCCCGCTGGGCGGTGCGCGACACCGTGACCCTGTGGACGGTCCGTGGTGGGGTCCTGGACGCCACCCGCGACGAACGCACCGTGCTGACGCTGAGCGGTGGGGGCCTCCCGTCCGCCCGCACCACGACCCTGGACCGCTCCGTGTGGTCCGTCCCCGACTCCCGCGTCGAGCGGTCCGCCACTGCGGTGGCGGCCGCGGACACGCGGGCTGCCGAGCTGCTGCTCTGGAAGGCCTGGTTGCCGATCGCCCTCGGCGTCGCAGCGGCCGCCCAGGCGCTGCTCGCGCTCCGTGACCGCCGTCGTCGGACCGTACCCGTGAACCCCACCCCCGAAACCGTCCCGACACGCGGCCCACCCGCCGGGGACCCTGCAAGGAGCAACGACTATGCC
This sequence comes from Curtobacterium sp. MWU13-2055, assembly GCF_023242305.1. Lineage (NCBI taxonomy): Bacteria > Bacillati > Actinomycetota > Actinomycetes > Micrococcales > Microbacteriaceae > Curtobacterium > Curtobacterium sp. MWU13-2055. The sequence continues at coordinate 320,247 of NZ_JALLIO010000002.1, read as the reverse complement.
GTTCGGTAAGCCCGTTCGACCCCTGATCACCCTCGGCGCCCTCGGCGTCGTCACCGCCCTCGCACTGACCGGTTGCGCGAGCTCCGACGGTGCCTCCGACAGCTCCACCGACGCCGCGAAGGTCTCGCGCGTCACCATCACCCTGACGAACGACGGCTCGGACCAGTGCAAGGTCTCCGAGACGAAGGTCCCCGCCGGGCCGGTCACGTTCTCGGTGAAGAACGAGTCCTCGACCGCCATCACCGAGGTCGAACTGCTGCAGGACCAGCGGATCCTGGGCGAGAAGGAGAACCTCGCACCCGGCCTCGACGCCGTGCAGTTCACCGCGACCCTGACCGGTGGGGAGTACCAGGTGTACTGCCCCGGAGCCGACACCGAGCTCACCGACTTCACGGTCACGGGCAAGGTCACCTCGACCGCGAACAGCAGCGCCGCCACCCTGCTCGACGAGGGCACGAAGGGCTACGCCGACTACGTCGACGGCCAGGTCACCGACATGGTCGCCGCGGTCGAACTCCTGCAGAAGGACATCGACGCCGGCGACCTCGACGCCGCGAAGACCGACTACGCGAACGCCCGCCCGTTCTACGAGCACGTCGAGAGCGACGTCGACGGCTTCGTCAAGAAGGGCCACAAGGCGACCGACAACGCCGGCAACCTCGACTACCTGATCGACATGCGCGCCTCGAACCTCGACCCGGCCGTCGGCTGGAGCGGGTTCCACGCCGTCGAGAAGGACCTGTTCCAGGCGGGCGAGATCACCGCGTCGACCAAGAAGACCGCGGCCGACCTGACCGAGAACGTGCAGCTGCTCGCGAAGCTCGTCCCGACGCTCGACTACAAGCCCGAGGACCTGGCGAACGGCGCCGCCGGCCTGCTCGAGGAGGTCCAGTCGAACAAGGTCACCGGTGAGGAAGAGGCGTACAGCCACATCGACCTCGTCGACCTCGCCGCCAACGTCGAGGGTGCCCGTCAGGCCTTCGCGTACCTCAAGCCGGGCCTGACGAAGCTCGACCCGACCCTGACGAAGCAGATCGCGAAGCAGTTCGACGCGACGAACACGATGATGGACGGCTACCGCAACGCCGACGACCTCGGCGGCTTCGACACGTGGGACGCAGCGACCAAGAAGTCCGACGCGAACCGCATCTCGCAGCAGATCCAGGCCCTGCAGGACCCGCTGTCCCGCCTCGCCGAGAAGGTCGCCACCGCGTGACGCAGCCCGACGACGACCGCGCAGCCCGCACCGGGGTCTCCCGGCGCGGGCTGTTCGGCGCGGGACTCGCCGCGGCCGGAGCCGGAGCGGGCGCCGCGGTCGGCATCGGCGGCGCGACGGCCGCGACGGGGGTCAACCCGTTCACGGCGGCCGCCAACGGTGACGAGTCCATCGACCTGTCCCAGAGCCACCCGTTCTACGCGACCGCCGCACGGCAGCCGCAGGGCGGGGTGCAGACCACCCCCCAGCGGTACTGCGTCTTCATGACCTTCGACCTGTCCACCAGCGTCGCGACCGAGCTGCAGGTGCTCCTCGCCCGCTGGTCCGCGGCGATCGCGCAGCTGCAGGCGGGCAAGACCGTCGGCAGCGTCGAGCCCGCGCACGGTGACGGCGTCGGCGCGGACACCGGTGAGGCGCTCGACCTCGGCCCGGCGTCCCTGACGGTCACGGTGGGGTTCGGCCCCGGCGTGTTCGACGAGCGCTTCGGTCTGGCCGACAAGCGTCCGGCTGATCTCGCCGACGTGCCTCGGCTGCCGAGCGACAACCTGCAGGCCGGACTGACCGGCGGCGACCTGTCGTTGCAGGCCTGCGCCGACGACCCGCAGGTGGCGTACCACGCGGTCCGCGACCTGGCCCGGATGGCGCGGGGGACGGCGACCGTGCGGTGGACCGTGCTCGGCTTCGGTCGTGCGTCGGCCGGCCCGCACCAGACGACGCCGCGCAACCTCATGGGCTTCAAGGACGGCACCAGGAACATCACGACGGACGAGGACCACGACCGCTTCGTGTGGGTCGACGACCCGGGCGACGGCGCGGAGTGGATGACCGGCGGGACCTACCAGGTGGTACGGAAGATCCGGATGAACATCGAGATCTGGGACGCCGACGTCGTCAGCGACCAGCAGCGCGTGTTCGGTCGGACCAAGATCGAGGGCGCACCGTTGTCCGGTGGGACCGAGCACACGACGCCGGACTTCGCGGCGACCGACGGCGACGGTGCCACGAAGATCGACGCGACGTCCCACATCGCCCTGGCCGCCCACGAGGCGAACGGCGGCGTGAAGATCCTGCGTCGTCCGTACAACTACACCGACGGCCTCAACGAGTACGGCCAGCTCGATGCCGGGCTGCTGTTCCTGGCCTACATGAACGACCCGGAGCACTTCACCCGGCTGCAGCGGAAGCTCGGCGCCTCGGACCGCTTGAACGAGTACGTCTCGCACATCGGGTCCGCGGTGTTCGCGATCCCGCCGGCACCGCGCAAGGGGTCGTACATCGGCGAGCAGCTGTTCCGCTGACGGTGTCCGGAGCGCGCTGACGCCGCTGGGGGAGAGGGCGCCCTCCGCCGTTTCCCTGGAGGCGGAGGGCACCCGCGCCGCGGGGTCTCGTCGAACGGAACCACCGCCGACCTGAGAGGCGACCCGGCGCGACGCGTCGCGATGCGACAGCCCCGAGAGTACCCCGCCGGTCCCCGGATCCGCAGTGCGAGCGCTGCTATGGGACAGGGAGCGCGGCAGCGGATCCGCGCGCGGTGCGCGCCGGACGCGATCCGTGCCTCCCGGCGCGACGGAACGGGCCGTCTCACGGTGGTGAGACGGCCCGTTCGTGTCGGACGGGAGGCCCGGTGTCAGTCCGTCTGGACGCTCGCGTCGGTCCGTGCGCGCTTCCGGCGCACGGCGACGAGTGCGGTGATTCCCGCCAGCAGGAGCAGGCCCGCTGCGATCCCCGGCGCCGTCAGGTCCGCGCCCGTGTAGGCGAGGTCGCCGCCGGCGTTCGTGGAGTCGGCGGGGTCACCCGCCAGGTCCGTGCCGGTGCCGGTGCCCGTTCCCGGAGCGTTGCCGTTGCCGGCACCCGGGGCGTCCCCGTTGCCCGCGCCCGGGTCAGCCGGGTCCGTGGGGTCGGTCGGGTCCGTGGGCTCGGTCGGGTCCGTCGGGTCGACGGCCGCGGCGAGCGGGATGGTCACGGCGAGCGTGATCGTCTGGCCGCCCGGCAGGGTGACGACGAGCGGCTCGTCCGTCGTCGCGGCGGCACGTGCAGCCGTCCGGACCGTCGCTGCGTCGGCAGACGACTCGATGGTCGGCACGGCGAAGGTCAGCGTCGCGCGACCCTGCTCGTCGTTCGTGTCGACGATCGTCGGGTCGATCTCGGCGGTGGCGAGCTCGACGTCACCGGCGCTCACCGACACGGTGCCGGCTGCAGCGGGGTCGTCGCTGCTGAACACGAGCGACGACAGGTCGATCGTGACCTCGTCGCCGGGCTGGAACCCGCCCTCGGGGGTCGGCGTGACCGTGGTGCCGACGGCACGCTGGTCGGACGGCGGGGTGACCGTCGGGTTGTCCAGGAAGTAGTCCACCTGCGCCTGCAGGTCGACCTGGCCCGAGTCGGCGATGTTCGCGCCGGTCGCGAAGGCGGCGAAGTTGTCGCCACCGGTCGACAGGAACGAGTTGACCGTCACCTTGAGGGTGTCGTCGAGGGCGATCGACTCGCCGTTCAAGGTCATGCCGGTGATGCGCTCGCCACGGCCCTTCGCGGGGTCGTAGGTGTACGCGAAGCCGTCCGAGACGCCGAGCTTGAGGAACGGACGCGGCAGGCCGTCCGGCTGCCACTGCTGCTCGAGGGCGTCCTTGATCTGCTGGCCGGTCATGTCCTCGGTGACGAGGGTGTTCGCGAACGGCTGGACGAGCGCGGCCTCCTTGTAGGTCACGGTGCCGTCCGGGTCGCCGGCGCCGCTCGACGCGTAGACCATGTCCGTGCGCAGCCCGCCGGGGTTCATGAAGGCGATCTGCGAGCCGTTGCGCTCGGTCGCGGAGCGCTGCACTTCGGCGATGTAGTTGCCCAGGACGGACTCGCCGCCGCGGTTCTCGGTCGTGCGGTCCGACTGCACCGCACGACGCAGGTCGCCGGTGATCTCGCCGAGCTTCTTGCTGCCCTCGACGTCGGCGACGGCCTTCGCAGCCGTCACGATGTCGGCCACCGCGTCCACCGAGGTGGAGTCGGCCGGCACACGGGTCTCACCGTTGACCGACTTGACCTCGGACGTGATGCCGGTGAGCTGCTTGTCGGCGTCGACGGTGAGCTGCAGGTGTCCGAAGTTCACGCCGTAGGAACCGGTCTGGATCACCGGGCGGGTCGTGCCGTCGGGACCCGCGATCTGGTGGTTGTAGGTCGCGTGGGTGTGTGCGGAGACGATCGCGGACACCTTCGACGAGACGCCCGAGGTGATCGTGCCGAACACGCCGGACCCGGTCGCGTCGGCGAGGGCGTTCGTGGGAGCACCCTCGTGCACCAGCAGGACGAGCACGTCGGCCTCGCCGTTGCTGTCGACACCGTCGGTGAGCTGGTCGGCGTACTTGTTGACCTGGCTGACGATCGGGGCCATCGCGAGGCCCTCGACACCGCCGGGGCTGACGAGCCCCGGGATGAGGTCCTCGGTGGTCGCGCCGATGAAGCCGACCTTCACGCCGCCCTTCTCCACGATGGAGTACGGCTCGAACGCGGGGTCGGTCGTGCCCTGCTTGACGATGTTCGCCGAGACGTAGGGCCAGTCGGCCCGGTCCTCGATGCGCCCGGTCAGGTCGTCCTGGCCCTTGTCGAGCTCGTGGTTGCCGATCGCGCTGACGTCGAGGTCCATGGCGTTGAGCACATCGATCGTCGGGGCGTCCTGCTGGATCAGCGAGGTGAACGTCGAGGCACCGACGTTGTCGCCGACGCTGGCGAAGATCGTGTTCGGGTTGGCCTCGCGGTACGACTGCACGACACCGGCGAGCTTGGCGGCACCGGCGGCCTTGTCGACGGCGGTGCCCTCGGACTCGATGCGGCCGTGGAAGTCGTTGACGTCGATGATGTCGATCGTCGTGTCGCCCTCGGCGGCGACGGCGGTGGAGGGGACGGACAGTGCGACGAGCACACCCGCGGTGGCGAAGGCCGCGCCGCTGGTGATGCGCCGTCGGCGGCGCGGAGAGGAGTGGAGGTTCATCGTCGGAGAACCTATGAGGACGCACAGCCGACCCGCCAGTGTCGGGTCGAAGTCGTCACACGACGTTCACATGAGCAACACCCGTCGTGCTGCGTGCTCGACGTGCCGTCACTCCGCGGCGATGAGGGGGCGGAGCGTGCGGTGGGCGATGCGCAGCCCTTCGAGGACCTTCTCGTCCGTGCCGCCCCAGAGCGGGTCCTCGTGCTCGACCGACAGGGTGCCGTCGAACCCCGCTTCGTACAGGCGGTCGACGACGTGCGGCCAGTCCACGACCCCACGGCCCGGCACCCGGAAGCGCCACCAGCCCATGTCCCACGGGTCGTCGCCCTTGTCGACCTTGCCGAAGAACCCGTACGCGTCGCGCTTCCGGGGGAACAGCTCGAGGTCCTTCGCCTGCGCGTGCACGATGTGCTCGGCGAACGGCAGGATCGTCTCGACCGGGTCGATGCCGATCCAGGTCAGGTGCGACGGGTCCCAGTTCAGACCGAAGCCGAGGCCGGTGACCCAGCCCCAGAGCTCGGGGGAGTACGCCAGGTTGCCGGGGTAGCCGTCCGGGTGCCAGCCCTCCATCACGCAGTTCTCGATGATCAACCGCACGCCGCGCTCGCCGGCGTAGTCGACGAGCTCGGGGAGGACCCGGTTCCCTTCTGCCATGTTCTCCCGCACCGACTTGCTGTTGTCGCGGCCGATGAACGTGCCGACGTACGGCACGCCGAGCACCTGCGCGGCATCGATCGCGTGCTTGAGGTGGGTGCGGACCTCCTCGCGCCGGGCGAGGTCCTGGTGCAGGTTGTTCTCGTAGTACGCGAGCGCCGAGATCTCGAGGCCGGTGCGGTCGAGCAGGTCACGGGTCGCAGCGGCGTCCTCGTCGGTGAACGTCGCCACCGGCAGGTGCGCCGCCTCGAAGTCGCGGCCACCGGTGCCGGGCCACACGCCGACCTCGAGCCGCTCGTAGCCCTGACCAGTCGCGAACTCGGCGATCCGATCGAGCGACCAGCCGGGCAGGCAGGCCGTCAGCATGCCGAGCTTCACCGGATCTCCCGCCACGTGGTCTCGGCCGCGCTGGTGATCACGGCGTCGATGATGTCGGCGGAACGTGCGCCGTCCGCGAAGGTCGGCAGGCCGTCGGGGGCCACACCGGTGCGGACCGCGGTGTAGGTGTCGGCGACGAACGCGGCGAAGGCGTCGAGGTAGCCCTGCGGGTGCCCGGACGGCACGATCGCCAGACGCCGCTGGTCCGGGTACCCCTGCGACGGGTCGCGCACGACGATCTGCGCACCACGCTCGTTGCCGAACCACGCGGACTCGGGCTGTTCCTGGTCGAAGGCGGCGCTGCCCCGGGTGCCGTCGACCTCGAACCACAGGCGGTTCTTCCGACCGGACGCCACCTGCGAGATCACCACGTTGCCGATTCGCCCGGTGCCGGTGCGGAACGTCGCGACCGCGGTGTCCTCGGTGGTGACCTCGGCCCGTTCCGCGGCGTCGGCGACCGGGTCGGGGTCCGGCGAGCCGGAGAACGACGGCCCCGAGGCCGCGGGGCGGGTCGGGTAGACGATGTCGGTCGCCGCGGACACCGAGGCGAAGCGCTCGCCGGTGACGAACTCGACCAGGTCGCACCAGTGCGAGCCGATGTCGGCGAACGCGCGGGACAACCCGCTCGAGGTCGGGTCGACCCGCCAGCTCGAGGCGTCCTCGTCGAGCATCCAGTCCTGCAGGTAGTGGCCGTGCACGGCGAGGAGTCGACCGAGGTCGCCGTCGGCGATGCGCGCGCGGATCTCACGGATCATCGGGTGGTAGCGGTACACGAACGGCACCGTGGCGACGACACCGGCGTCCGCCGCCGCGGCGACGAGTTCGGCGGCCTGTGCCGGGTCGATCGCGAGGGGCTTCTCGCACACCACGTGGATGCCCGCGGCGATGACCGCCATCGCCTGCGGGTGGTGCTGGTCGTTCGGCGTGCAGATGTGCACGACGTCGGGGGCGTCCGCGATGACGTCGTCGAGCGAGGCGTACCCACGAGGCAGGTCGAGTTGCGCCGCGACCTGCTCGGAGCGCGATGCGTTCCGGCCGAGCACCCCGAGCACCTCGGCACCGGCGGCCCGGGCCGCGCGGGCGTGGACCCCCGCGATCATGCCGGTGCCGATCACGACGACGCGGAGGCGTCGTCCTTCGTACCCACTGCTCATGGTGCTCCCTCGCGCCGAACTGTCACCACCGTAGCGGCCCGGCCGTCCACCGGGGCCGATGAGTACGGTCGGAGGCATGTCGAGCCTCCAGACCAGCCTGCTCATCCTCGGAGCCAGCGGCGACCTGTCCAAGCGCCTGCTCCTGCCGGGTCTCGCGACCCTGCTCGAGGTCAAGGACGACTGGGACGTCCAGCTCATCGGGGCGGGTGTCGAGGACCTCTCCGACGCCGACTGGAAGGCGCAGGTGCGCGAGTCCTTCGAGAACGCGCAGGCGTCCAAGAACGAGGGCGACGAAGGCGCGGAGGGCGAGTCGTCGCTGTCGGAGCGGCTGCAGGCCGTGATCGACGCGTCCTCGTACCGCAAGGCCGACGTCACGAGCGCCGACGACCTGCGCGCGCTGCTCGGAGCCTGCGACCACGACCCCGCGATCTACTTCGCGCTGCCCCCGGCCGTGACCGAGAAGAGCTGCGAACAGCTCGCCCACCTCGACCTGCCGAAGCGCACCCGCCTGGCGCTCGAGAAGCCGTTCGGTACCGACGCCGCCAGCGCCGAGCACCTGAACGACCTGCTGCACTCGTTCATCCCCGAGGAGCGCATCCACCGGGTCGACCACTTCCTCGGCCGTTCGACGGTGCTCAACCTGATCGGGCTGCGCTTCGCGAACCGCATCATCGAGCCCCTGCTGTCCTCGCAGCACGTCGAACGCGTCGACATCGTGTACGACGAGACCCTCGGGCTCGAGGGTCGCGCCCGCTACTACGACAAGGCCGGCGCCCTCACCGACATGATCCAGAGCCACCTGCTGCAGGTCATGGCGGTCGTGGCGATGGAGGCGCCGGCGTCGATCGACGCCGACGACCTGCGGACCCAGAAGGAACTCGTGCTGCGTGCCGTGCGGCCGTGGGGCGGCGACGTCGTCGCCGCCGGTAAGCGTGCCCGGTACACCGCGGGCACGGTCGGCGACCGCAAGCTGCCGTCGTACGCCGACGAGGACGGCGTCGACCCCTCGCTCGGTACCGAGACCCTCGCCCAGCTGACACTGGAGATCGCGAACTGGCGATGGGCCGGCGTCCCCTTCACGCTGCGTTCCGGCAAGGCGCTCGCGAAGCAGCGCCGCGAGATCGTCATCACGTTCAAGGACTCCCCGCAGGTGCCGGTCGGCCTGTCCGGTGCCGCCCACCCGGACCGGCTCCGGATCTGGATCGCCCCGGACGAGATGCAGCTCGAGCTGAACGTCAACGGCCCCGGCGACCCGTACACGATCGACCGCACGAGTCTCGAGACGACGTTCAACCCCGGACGGCTCAGTGCCTACGGCGAGGTCCTGGCCGGTGTGCTCGAGGGCGATGCGACGCTGTCGGTCCGCGGTGACAGTGCCGTGCAGGGCTGGAAGGTCGTCGGACCGTTCCTCGAGGCGTGGAAGGCCGGCACGACGCCGCTCGACGAGTACCCGGCCGGGTCGAGCGGTCCTGAGGACTGGGACAACATCGACGCCTGAGCCGGACGGCGGCGTAGCGTCGGACGACGTGACCACCATCGACGACGTCCTGCAGACCGTTCCCGAACCCGCCGGCGCCGACATCCGTGTCGAGCCCGTCCACTACGACCACGAGGGCACCGACCTGCTCGGCGTGCTCGCGAAGGACGCGGCCGTCGCCGGTCCCCGCCCGGCCGTCCTGGTCGTGCACGACTGGCACGGCGTGAACGAGCACGTCGAGGCGCGCGTGACGATGCTCGCCCGCCTCGGCTACGTCGCCTTCGGTGCGGACATCTACGGTGCCGGCGTGCGGCCCGGTGACGACACCGCCGGCCAGGTCGCCGGGTCGTACTACCAGGACCTGCCGTTGCTCCGGGCACGTGCGACCGCCGGCCTCGAGCGGCTGCGGCAGGACCCCGACGTCGACCCTGCCCGCATCGTCGTCATCGGCTACTGCTTCGGCGGCTCCACCGCGATCGAGCTCGCACGCACCGGCGCGGACCTGGTCGGAGCGGTGTCGTTCCACGGCGGCCTCATCACGCACGACCCCGCCGACGCCTCGGCGATCCGGGCGAAGCTGCTCGTGCTGACCGGGGGAGCGGACCCGGTCGTGCCCGACGACGCCGTGCACGCCTGGCAGGACGAGATGCGCACCGAGCCCGGCGTCGACTGGCAGGTCGTCACCTACGCCGGGGCCATGCACGCGTTCGCCGTGCCGGGGACCGACGCGCCCGACCACGGCGCCCAGTACCAGGAGCGCGCCGACCGCCGATCGTGGCAGGCGCTGCGGGTGTTCCTGGCCGAGGTCTTCGACGAGGAGGCCGCGGCGCTGTGACGTCGGGGGCTCGGCTGTCGCCTCGCGACACGCCGGGTGGAGCGCCCGGGCGGCCTCGATTGGCGCCCGGGCCGGAGCTGTTGTAGAGTCTTCCACGGCCGCAAGGCCACGCGCTCGTAGCTCAATGGATAGAGCATCTGACTACGGATCAGAAGGTTGGGGGTTCGAGTCCCTTCGAGCGCACAGGAGTAGCAGGGAAATGCAGCCCCGGTGCATCCCCGCAGTAAAAACACCGAACAGCAGACGCCCCGCAGCTCCGGCTCGGGGCGTTCTGCGTTTTAGCCTTGCCGGACCCGATACCGGTGAGCGGGATGCTTGATTCCGCCGAAGTAGCATTTTCGAGGGCTGGTGGGCACGTCGGCGCTCGCTCAAACGATCCCCACCTGGCCGAGCGCAAGTGGGCTGTCCCCGAGTACCAGAGTTCGCGGTCGCTCAGTCGGACGTCGCCGTGTACCTGGAGCTCTCGTGGCAGGGGCGGCTGCAGCGTGCGTGGGTGCTGCGTTCGTCGATGACGTGGCGCAAGCTCGTGCCGCGGCGGGACTGATGGCGCGTCGGCGCCGCGACCGGTGGGCGCTCGGGCCCGCGTTCTCGCCCCCCGAGGCAGCACGCGGCGGCCCGGACTGCGACGTTGTGTCGCCCCACCCATTGCTCGCGTGGGTGCAGTTCCGTGACCGGATCCTCGAGGTCGGGACGCACGTCATCGCGTACACGCAGCGTGTGGTGCTCGTCGAGTGGGGGTTCTCGCAGGCCGCAGAGTGCGCGTGGGTGTGGGTGTGGCGCGATGCGATCCGCTCCCATAAACAGGGGTGGGTGCTCCGCGGTGCCCCGGCCGTAGAGTGAGTCTCACCATGAGGACCATCGTTGCCGTTGCTGCCAGCCTTGCGCTCGTCCTGGCAGTCGCCGGCTGCTCGTCGGACCCCGGGAGCGACGCGACGACCGCCAGCAGCGCGGATGGCGGCACTACGACGCCGACGCGGACGCCTACCGAAACCTCGTCGCCCGTGATGGTGGTCGTGCCCGATGCGTCCGTCGGCCTTACCAGCGAGGTCACGAAGATGGACGAGCTCGGCCTCAAGCCGGTCATGCTCGACGCCACCGGCGCCGACGTCACGTACTACTTCCTCTCGGACGACTTCGGCTCCGCGTCCGTCTTCGTGTCGCAGAAGCCGGAGGCGGGGACCGAGGTCGAGGACGGTGCCACCGTCACCGTGAGGGTCCGCGACCCGAAGGTGGTCATCTCGGCGGACTTCTCCGGCCCGGGTGGCACGATCACCAGCCTCGACGGCTCCTCGATCAGCCAGGTGACGGATGCGCCGCAGCACTGGGAGAAGGAAGTGCCGTACGGCGACACGACCGATTACACGTTCACGAACCCGTACGCGGCGGGGACCCTGACCTGCAATGTGACGCAGGAGGGTGAAGTCGTGCAGACCAACACCGCGTCCGGTCCGTTCGCCTCCACCAACTGCTGACCAGCGCCCCCTTAAGGTCGGAGCTAGCGTCATCCCCTGCGCGGAGCGCGCGGTACTCGTCGAGTAAGGCTTCTCGTAGGCAGCAGAGTGCGCCTGGGTGTGGCTCGTCGCGGTTCGATCCCTTGAAGATGGGACGCCGGCGGCTAAAGATTCCGCCGTAGAGTGATGCTCACTATGACTCTGAACCCGCCGGCCGCCCTCCTAGGTGCCCCCACGCGGCAGTACAGTGCCAACCAACTGAAGCGTGTAAGTAGGGCGATCCGCCAGGGCGCGACGAGTGACAGCACGGACCCGACATACGACGACGTCATGGTCTGGTACAACGATCTCGCGAGCTGGGTTCAGGCTGAGATTCGTGGCGTGGACTGGGGAGACCTCCTGCCGGGCCGAGATCCGGTAATCGTGTCACGCTCCAAGACGATCGACACCCTGAGGCAGAAGCTCCAGCGGTACCCGACTCATCACATCGGCACCGTTCAGGACATCGCGGGCGTCCGGTTCGAGGCGGAGATGACTCTCGACGAGCAGGACGCCGTGGTGGACATCCTCCTAGATCACTTCGGGCAGGACGATGACGTTGTCCACGACATGCGTGCAGATCCTCACAGCGGATACCGCGCTGTACATCTGTGGCTCCGTTTTGAGGGCGTTGGCCGCGCCGAGGTACAGGTACGGACGCATCTTCAAGGCCAATGGGCGAACCTCTTCGAGCGGGCGGCGGACGTGATCGGACGCGGCATCCGTTACGACGAGATGCCAGCAGAAGCGCAAGCTCGTCTCCTCGTTGAACGGCTCATCACGCTGTCGTCGCCAGGCGTTGCCAACATCGAACGAACTCGAAACTGGATCGCTGTACAAGACCTGCACGCCGATGATGTGAGACGAGGCCTAGTTGCCCCAGGCGTCCGTGCAATCCCATCGGTTGTCGCAGACGTGGAAGAGATCCGTGAGACGCTACGTTCTACGGAGGAGTCGTACGTGGTATCCATGAACGAACTACAGATCATGTTCGACGACGCGCAACGAGCGAAGGAGGCCCGCTGATGCCAGGGTTCGTGATCGAGTACAACCGACGACTCGGTACTCGACGGGTTACGGAGTTCGCCGGGGCAGACGGTTCCCGTGCCGCCTTGCTTCATCGTCTGCAACTCGAGCGTGAACGTGTGGACCCTGACATCGAGATCGTCTCGTTGAACGGGGCGTCTCTCGATCAGGTGCAAGAGACGCATTCACGGTACTTCCGCGGGTCAGAACTCTCTGCAGCGAGCTGAAACGACGACAGACCCCCGCAAGGTTCGCTCTGGAACCTTGTGGGGGTCTCGTCATGCTTGGCCGTCGCGGCGGAGGCGGTGGAACTCCTCCAGAGGGATCGTGCGTTCCATGTCGGGCCAGTCGGGTAGTTCGTCGCGGCTGATGCCGGCGGCGGCGATTGGCTGCACGCGCAGGTCGGCGGCGTGCTCGCGAGGCTCCGGTAGCGTTCAGAGCGTGATCAGCTTGGACGGAGCAACGCTTCTGGCGACGATCTTCCCGATCGTCATCGTCCTTCTCGTGTTTGAGCGACGCAGGCCGAAGATCCCCCGTCCCGTCGACGCATGGGTCCGTTTCTTGATTCGCTTTGCCGACTGGGCCGTCGCCACCGGTGCGATCTTCGGCTTGAGCGCGACCGCGCTGTGCATCGTCGCGGTCGCTAGCGGGGTCCCGCTGCAGGGGGTCAGTGCCGTTTGGGTCACCCTGTGCGGGAGCCTTCTCGGGATCGCCGGTATGGGAGCGGTGGGTGCTGGCCTGTCCGAGCGCATGTTCGATCCCTGGGAGTAGCTGCAAGCTCATGCTGCGTGACCTCTGGACTGTGCGGCTGCTGCCGCGTTGCTGTGTGTGAGCGCGTACCGGGCGATGGCCGCCTCGGTCTCGCTGTCCTGCCCGGCGAGCCGCTCCTGCTCCTGCTGGTCGCCCCGGTCGACGAGCTGCTGCAGTCGGCGCTCCATCCGCGCCCGGTCGACGTCGGAGAGCTCCCCGCGGACCTTCCGCCAGAAGTCCCGCCGCACGTAGTCGTGCGCGAACCGCATCTCGTGGTCCTCGCGCGACCAGGGCCGCTCAGCCCCGAGGTCCCCTGGGCCGGCGTGCTCCCGCTGCAGAACGACCGGGTCGATCGACGCGACGAAGTTGTCCCACGCCGCGTCGCCGGTCATGGTTCCCCCCGCGGCATCGGCCGCCCGACCGGGCCGACGGTCGGCGCCCGAGGAACGTCGATCACGCCGGCCCCGCCGGCCTCGATCGCGGCCGCGGTCTCCGCGAACTCGGCGCGGGCCCGTACCAGCCCCTCGGCAGCCGCCCGGGGCAGCGGATCCCGCTTCGGCCAGGACGCATCGATCAGCCCGCGAGCCTTCGCCGACCTGACGTCCTCCTCGATCGCCGTCGGCGTCTGCCGGGTGTCGACCCGGATCTGCTCGAGCGGCACGTCGAGGGACAGGTAGTCGCGGGGCGACGGCTTCCGGAAGTGGTTCCGGACCGCCTTCCAGGCGATGTCGAAGTCGGTGTCCGCGAGTTCCATCAGCCAGACCTCGGCGGTGATCGCGGTGAGCGTGCGGTTGTCGTAGCCGCCGGAGATGAGGCTGAGGAGTCGGCGGACTTCGGGTTCGTTCAGGAGGTGATGTCCTGTCGGGTGTCGGCGAGTGGGTCTGCGGCCGTGGCGAAGCCGAGAAGTTCGGCTTCGCGCTGCTGGACGCGGGACGGTGGTGCTGCGCGGCCGTGACGGACTCCAGCTCCACGATCATGTAGCTCAAGACGGCCCCGTCCTGCAGCTCCTTCGCGCTCCACGCACCCGCGAGGGTCCACAGGCCGATCGCCGCGAGACGGTCACAGCGGGGGATGCCGAGCACCTTCCGCGAGGACGGGAGTCCGTCGTCGACCTTGAACCATGGCATCAGGCGGTCCCTCCTTCCTTTCGTCTTCGCGCCTCGTCGGCGCTGATCTCGCGCCAGCTGGCGTTGTCGTCGTAGAGCATCCACGCCTGCCGGAGCGTGCCGAGCTCGGTGCGGAGCCATCGGCGGGCGGGGAACTCGAGCGGGTCGGCCCAGCGGGGACGCCCCAGCCTGGGACGCTTCAGCCGCCGTGCGCCGCGTCGACGGGGTGATCCGTCTTCCACAGGTGGCAGTCGGGGCAGAGCAGGTGCACGTTGGACAGCACGGTGAGCCCACCCTGCGACGGTTCTTCCAGTGATCCCGCTGCACGACTACCCCGCGCCAGCTCCGTTGGCACCGTTCCTTGTCCCGCTTGAGGACCATCGCGTGGGCCCGGACCTCGTCGGCGGCTGAAGGAAGCGTCGCCTTCGGGCCGATCTTCGGTTCACCTGCGGATAGCTGGGAACTGCCTGTAAGCTGGCCTCATGGTAAACGAAGCCGCGCGCGAGCGCCTCAACACCCTGCAGAACATCGTCACCGACCTCCACGACAACCTCCCGACGGTCGTGAACTCGCGATTCGAAAACCAGATCGAGGACGCGAACCTCGAGCGGATCGCCGACGCCCTTGTGCTGATCACCGAGGAGCTCCGCGACCTCTCGGCTGAGGTCCGCGACGGCGGCGGCATCACCGGGGGCGGCATCGAGGTCCCGTTCGTCTGACTTAGCCGCTACGGTGTGCACATGGCTGCGAGGGACCTCTACGAGGCGATCAACCAGGTGCAGGACGAGGTGCGTTTCCTGAACGACGCCGGGCGCCGGATGGACGAAGACGCGATGAGAGGGATCATCTACGCGCTCGGCAAGCTCACGAACATCGTCGAAGCGCTCGTGCGCGATGAGGATGTGCCCACCGTCAAGGGGCAACGCATCGAGTAGCGCGCTCACGACGCATCACCCCAGTCGAAGACGAGGCCCTGTGCGTAGTCCATCGGTACGCTGCTCCTCATGGACAGCGGGTGGGCAGTCGTCATCGGTGCTGCGATCGCGCTCGCGGGCGCGCTCATCACGCCCCTGGTGATCGAGCCGAGACGAGAGCGGGCTCGGCGAGCCCGGGAGGCCCGGGACGAGATCGCGCGTTTGGTCCCAGAATTCTTCCGATACAGCCTCGGCCACGAGGAGCAGGTCGCGGGCCGGCAGACGGAAGTGCTGACTAGGATCCGCTTCCTCGTTGCCCAGAAGGATGATCCGATCATGCGGGTGCTGGCCGGCCCGTCTGTTGTAGTCAAGGCGGATCGTCCCGCAGCTATCGCTAACGCAACAGGGGTGATTGCGCGCTGGCTCGAAGGCACATACGACGCGAAGCGGGCGCTCGTGACGTACGAGCTCGCTCGACAGATCGATCCCCACGGGGACTTCATCACCGACTGGGCTGCGAAGCGCGGTGCGGAGGCTGAAGAGCCCGCCTGAAGCTGATCTGGACGGATCCCGGACGTCGTGCTTCCTCGCCTGCTTTCCTCGGGCGGCCGGGGCCGTAGTGCGAGTCGAGGCCGAGGCGCTTCCGAGCGCGGTGCACGGTCAAAGCGGAGCGGCCGAGCTCGGCCGCGATGGTGGTGTCTCGAGCGCCGGCGGCGTGCAGTTCGGCGACCCGGCGGAGTTCGCCGGTGGTGACCGCCCGGCCGTCATGCGTTGCCGTCCAGCAGGAGTACGAGGTCGGCGAGCGTCATCGTGACGAACTGCTCGCCCGCGGCGGAGACACTGCGGCGCTTGTGGACGACAATGCCGATGCGGTCGTCGTCGTTGCCGCGCTCGCGCTCGGCCTCGGCGAGCCAGGAGCCGAGCGACATCGACTGGTGGTTCTTGCACTCGAGGACGACGCGCTCGCCGCGGATGGTGCGGACGCCGCCGATGTCGCCGCGGTCGTCGCGGCCGTCCTTGGGCCGCATGCCGATGCGGTCGTCGAGCTCGTCGAGCTCGTCGCGGAGGTAGTTCGCACCGCTGCGCTCGAACATCTGCCACGCCTCCCACAATTTCGTCAGCCTCAGCTCCAGGCCGCGGTGTGCTTCTGGCCGGCGCGTGTGCCCGTCGATGACGTGCTTCGTGACGTAGCGGACGAACGACTCGGCGTCGCTAACGACGCGCTTCGCCTCGATGTGTCTGAACAGACGAAGGGCCCCGACGGATTCCGCCGGGGCCCTTCGTCGTTGGTGGTTCGTGCGCGAGTCGTGTTTCACCGACGCTGAAGCCCGAGCAGCGCGATCCCCAGCACGACCAGCGCCACGACGACGAGCACGACGACGACGAGCAGGGGAAGCAGGTCGATCGACGCGGTGTCGTCGTGGCAGTCGACGGTCTCGACGGCACAGGAGGCGAGGGCGGTCGTCGTGGTCATGGTCATCGTCCGAGTGAAGCACGGCGAGGTTGGATGGAGAACATGACGACGACGTCCGTGTTCGAACAGGTTCCACGAGCGCAGTGGGTCGCGGACGACGAGTTCGTCTTCGTGATCCTCGATGCGCACCCGGTGTCACCTGGTCACACGCTCGTCATCCCGAAGCGGCGGATCACCAGCTGGTTCGATGCGACCGAGGGAGAGCTCGCCGCGATGACCCGGATGGTGGCGCTGCTGAAGGGCCGGCTCGACGAGCAGCACCACCCCGACGGCTACAACGTCGGGTTCAACGACGGATCCGCCGCTGGCCAGACCGTCTTCCACGCCCACCTGCACGTCATCCCGCGCTTCGACGGCGACGTTCCGGCGCCGGCGGGAGGGGTGCGGCACGCCGTCGTCGGGCGCGGCCACTACTGATCGCGGTGGCCAGTGGCCAGTGGAAGGACGGGGCGACGAGTCAGCCCCAGAGGTGGATCGTCGAGTCGACGACGCCGGACAGCGCGAGGGCTCCGGGGACGAGCACGCCGAACAGCGTGAGCGTCGCGCCGATCAGGATGGCCGCGAACGCCAGTCCGTCACCGCGCTCGCCGGTCCGTCGGACCTCGTGCCGCGCGATGAACCCGACGACGACGCCGCCGATCGGGGCGACGAAGGCGAGCCCGATCGCCACGACGGCGAGCAGGCTCAGCGGCGCGAGTCCGGGCGTCCCGTCCGTGCTCGGGGCGGAGGCGGCCGGCGCGGAACGCTCGGGGGCGAGGTCGGTCACGGGTGTCTTCCGTTCAGTCGGCGCACGTGGCGAGTTGCGGGCGTGCGAGGTCCGCTCAAGAGTAGAGCGACGGCGTCCGGAACGGAGGCCCGCATTCGGGGTCCAGCTGCCCGGTCGGGTGACTTCGTGAGCAGAAATGGTCGGGTTCATCGACGGGACTCGACCATTTGTGCTCACGAAGCGCACGCGCTCGCGAAGCGCACGCGCTCAGCGCCCGAGCGCCGTGAGCTGCTTCTGCAACCCGCGCTCGAGGTACGGCTCCAGAGACGTCGCCCACGTCGCCGTGATGTGCGTGGTGTCCCGGTAGACCAGCACGCCGCCGATCACCGCGGGGCAGGTCGTCTCGGTGCAGTAGTAGTCGGTCAGGTCGATCACCCCGGCTCGTCCTCCGGCGGCCTTGAACGCCCGCACGGCCTCGATCGAGGAGTCGGTCTGGGCGAGCGCCTCGGAGCGGGGCCGGTCGCACGACGCGTTCGTCGGCCCGGACATCTTGCTCACGCAGGCGATGACGTCGGGCCGGGGGACCGGGTTGTCGCGGACCGCGATGACGGGGAGTTCGTCGCCGGCGGCCTGCTCCCAGGCGTCGACGAGGCCGTTGCGGGTCGCGATGTCGCGTGAGGCACCGGCTGGCAGGCTGACGGGCATCTGCGTGGCGGAGTGGGTGACGACCAGGGCGTCGGCGTCGCGGTGGGCGCGGACGTAGTCGATGGCCGCGTGCTTCCACGCGTTGCAGCCGCGCAGCGCGCCGGCGTTCACCGAGTTCTGCTGCGCCGTGGTGAGGTAGCAGCCGCCGATGCCGGCCATGTCGATGCGCCACCCGTTGTCGTCGGCGATCTTCTCGTAGGCGCCGAGCAGGGCGTTGCTGTGCGAGTCGCCGATGACGATCAGGTGCTTCGACCAGCCGGTCGCCTTGCCGAGCACGCAGGTGCGGAAGGTGCCGTTCCAGCACTCGGGACGGTTCGCGTCGTCGTCCTCGGCCGCGGCGGGGGCCGGGATCCGCGTGTCGACGAGGGCCGGGTCGACGCAGGGGTCGGCGGAGCTTATCCGTGCGGCTGCTCCGATGCAGGACTCGTCGTCCTGTGCCCGTTCGGTCGCGAGCCGCTTCGTGAGCTGCTCGGTGGCGCCTTCGGCGTGGACCTCCTGCACGTAGACGGCGGTCAGGGTCGAGGCGCCGAGGGTCACGACCGTGAAGGTGCAGATGACGCCGAGGGCGACGACCCCGCGGGGCCGCAGGTCGCGCAGCCAGGTCGAGAAGCGGACGGGTTCCTCGAACCAGATGGTCGTGACGGCTGCCAGTCCGACCGACACCAGGAGGACCGAGGTGCTGGTCGCCCAGTCGAGCGGGCGTCCGAGCATGATCGGCAGGATCACGACGAGCGGCCAGTGCCAGAGGTACAGCGCGTACGAGATCCGTCCGGTGAACGCGACCGGTCCGAGCGCGCCGATCGACTCGAACACGGTGCGTCCGCCGAACAGCACCACGAGGGTCGCGCCGGCGACGGGGAGCAGCGCGGCGATCCCGGGGAACGGCGTCTCCGCCCCGATGACGAACAGGGACAGGACGAGGGCCACGGCGCCGATGCTCGTCAGGATCATGCGCACCCGCCGGGCGACCTCGGTGCGGACCTCGGGCAGGTGCACGGTCGCGGCGAGGCCGCCGAGTGCGAACTCCCACGCGCGGGTGCCGGTGGAGAAGTACGCGACGCCGGGGTTCGTGCTGGTCTGCACGATGCTCCACACCAGGGACAGCACGACGACCGCGCCGAGCAGCAGGCGTGCGGTGGTCAGCGTCGAGAGGCGCCCGCGCACGGCGACGGCCAACCCGATCAGCAGGAGCGGCAGGACGATGTAGAACTGCTCCTCGACCGACAGTGACCAGAAGTGCTGGAACGGTGAGGGGTCGTCCGCCGAGGCCAGGTAGTCGACCGAGTTCGCCGCCAGCTCCCAGTTCTGCAGGTAGACCGTCGACGCGATGAGCTCGCGGCCGTACTGCCCCCACAGTGCGCTCGGCACGGCGACGAGCACCGCTGCGCCGGTGGTGGTGATGGTGAGGAACGCGGCCGGCAGCAGGCGTTTGGCCCGGCGTGACCAGAACCGGCCGAGGTGGATCGTGCCGGTGGCGACCTGTTCGCGCAGCAGCAGCCCGGTGATGAGGAACCCGGAGATCACGAAGAAGACGTCGACCCCGACGAACCCGCCCCGCAGGGCGTGCGGCCACAGGTGGTACACGACGACGGCCAGCACCGCGAACGCGCGGAGACCCTGGATGTCCCACCGCGTCGTGTCGCGCGCGCGGTGCGCGGGGCCCCGCTCGCCCGGCGTTGCAGTGTTCACTGCGACGATCCTACGAGAAGCGCGTCACGCCCTGGGACGGCAAGCGAGAAGACGGGAGGCCCGTGGCGGTCTCGCCACGGGCCTCCCGTCGGTCGTTCGCTCGCCCCCACCCCGTGGGGTTCCGAGATCTCGGAACCTCGCGGGCATGCGCCGTCCTGATCGGAACCTCGACGGAACGTACGCGGGGTGTCGTGGAACCTCGACGCACAGGGCGCCGCGTGTCGTGGATCCGCGCGCAGCGTCAGACGCTCGCGCGCACCTCGGCCAGCGACGGGTAGTCGGTGTAGCCCTCGGCGGTCGCGCCGTAGAAGAGCTCGGGACGGGGCTCGTTGAGCTCCGCATCCTGCTCCCAGCGGTGCGCGAGGTCCGGGTTCGCGATCGCCGGACGGCCGACGGCGATCGCGTCGGCGATGTCCTGGTCGTGGACGACGGTGATCGCTTCCTCACGCGTCGTCATCGCGCTGAAGCCCGAGTTGACGATGAAGGGTGCGCCCGCGGTGCGGCGGACGTGCTGCACCAGGTCACCGGTCGGCTCGGCGTGCAGGACGTCGATGAAGGCGAGTCCGAGCGGCGCGAGGCCCTCGGCGATCGCGGTGTAGGTCGCGCGGACGTCGGCCGCGTCGTCCTCGATGACGCCCTGGATGCCGTGCTCGGGCGACAGGCGGATGCCGGTGCGGTCTGCGCCGACGGCCTCGGCGACGGCGGTCGTGACCTCGATCGCGAAGCGGGCGCGGTTCTCGGGGGAGCCGCCGTACTGGTCGGTGCGGGTGTTCGAAACCGGGGACATGAAATCGTGCACCAGGTAGCCGTTGGCGCCGTGGACCTCGACGCCGTCGAGTCCGGCGGCGATGGCGTTGCGGGCAGCCTGCGCGAAGCCCTGCACGGCGTCCTGCACCTCGGAGGTGGTCAGCTCGTGGGGGGACGGGCATGTCGGCCTTGCCGGTCGCGGTGTGGGTCTGACCGGGAGCGGCGATGGCGCTCGGGGCGACGATGCGCGGCGTCTGCGAGATGTCGGGGTGCGAGACACGGCCACCGTGCATGAGCTGCATCACGATGGTGCCGCCCTCGGCGTGCACGGCGTCGGCGACGCGGCGCCAGCCGGCGATCTGCTCGTCGGTCTCGATGCCGGGCTGCCCGGGGTAGGAGCGGCCTTCCTGCACGGGCCAGGTGCCCTCGGTGATGATCATGCCGAGGCCCGCACGCTGACGGTAGTGCTCGACGAGCAGGTCGTTCGGGATGCCGTGCTCACCGGCGCGGGTGCGCGTGAGCGGGGCCATGACGACGCGGTTCGACAGGCGCAGGGCGCCGAAGGAGGTGGGTTCGAAGAGCTTCACGAGGGAGTGGAACGTCGTGTTGCTCGGTGCAATTCCCGCCGTCAGTCGCGCGGGCAGACCAGGGTCGACGAACGGACCTGGCCCTCGGGGCGGATCACCTGGTGCAGGGAGAGGGGCTTGCCGCAGATCGGGCACCCGCGGTCCACCGATCGGTCGTCGACCCCCTCGGGGTGTCCGGCACCGATCTGCGACGGTCCCATCTTGTTGATGAGCGTCGTGTTCCACCGTTCGTACCACTTGCCGAAGCGCCCCACGGTGCGTCCTTTCGTTCGTGCACGAACCATTATGGCACCATCGGCCCTGGATCACACCTGGTCGACCCGCTCCAACAGTTCCGTCAGGTCGTCCTTGAGTGCTTCGAGGCGTTCCAACGGCCACCCGAGCCGGTCCGCGACCGCCAGGGGGACCGCTCGCGCGCGGTCGCGCAGTGCCCGCCCGGCCGTGGTGAGCGAGACCTCGAGTTGCCGTTCGTCGGCGGCGCTGCGGGTCCGGCGGACGTAGCCGGAGGCCTCGAGCCGCTTGAGCAACGGGCTGAGGGTGGCCGAGTCGAGCCGCAGTTCGCCGGCGATCTCGCGCACCGACCGGGGGTCCTGCTCCCAGAGTGCGAGCATCACGAGGTACTGCGGATGCGTCAGGCCCATCGGCTCGAGCAGGTCGCGGTACAGCCCGATGACGCTCCGGCTCGTGGCCGCGAGGGCGAAGCAGAGCTGCCGGTCGAGCGCGAGTGGGTCGGGTGCGGAGGTCATGCGCCCACGATACCGTTCGCCCACGAAGTGTTCCGGGGGCGCGGCGAGTGGTGCGGGTCGGTGTGGGTCGGTGCGACAAGTTCGACGTCGTACGACATCGATCTTGTCGCACCGGCGCGGCCGCAACAGTTGCAGGCGCGGGCTGGCGACATCCTCGGTGTCGTACGACATCGAGGATGTCGATCTGGGTCGCGGGTCGGCGTCGGCCGGGCGGGGTGGGCGCACGCACGGGAGGCCCGGTGCCGGTCTCGTGGACCGGCCCCGGGCCTCCAGGCTGGGGGCGTCGACTACGCGCGGTGCGCGGGCGGGTGCCCCGAGTCGTGCGCGTTGGCGTCCGGCGCAACGGGGAGGGCGTGCGACCCCGTGTGGGTCTCCTCGTTGCCGGGCTGACCGGGCTGGCCGGCGACCGGGTGCGACCGCTCGAGCTTCGCGCCCTCGACGTCGACGTCCGGCACGATCCGGTCGAGCCACTTCGGGAACCACCACGCGCTCTGGGCGAGCAGGTGCATCGCGGCCGGGATCAGCAGCATGCGGACGACGAACGCGTCGATGAGCACACCGAACGCCAGCCCGAAGCCGATCGGCTTGATGGTGGAGGAGTCCGAGAAGATGAAGCCCGCGAACACCGAGATCATGATGATCGCCGCTGCCGTGACCACCGCGCGACCGGCGTGCAGCCCGCGCTGGACCGCGACCTTCGCCGAGGCGCCGTGGGCGTAGGCCTCACGCATGCCGGACACCAGGAACAGCTGGTAGTCCATCGCCAGGCCGAACAGGATGCCGATCTCGATGATGGGCAGGAAGCTCAGGATCGGCGCCGGGTCGTGCACGCCGAACACGGAGCCGAGCCAGCCCCACTGGTAGATCGCGGTCAGGCCACCGAACGACGCCATCACGGACAGGATGAAGCCCGCCGTCGCCGTGATCGGGACCAGGAAGGACCGGAACACGATGATCAAGATGATGAGCGACAGGCCGACGACCACCACGAGGTAGAGCGGCAGGACGTTCGACAGCTTCTCGGACACGTCGATGTTGGCGGACGCGTTGCCCGCGACACCGAGCGTGACCGTGCCGTCGTCGGTCGTGACGGTCTGCTCGCGCAGGTCCTTGACCAGGTTCTCGGTGGAGATGCTGTCGGGACCGCCGCCGGGCTTCACCTGGAACGCGATGATGTCGCGGTCCGACGAGGTACCGATCGGCAGAACGGCCTTGACGTCGTCGTTCTTCGCCAGGGCTTCACCGATGGTGACCTCGGTCGCGGTGACGTCCGACTTGCTGATCGACTCGGGCAACGTCGCGACGACGAGCAGCGGGCCGTTCTGGCCGGCACCGAACTCCTCGTCGAGGGCCTTGTACGCCTTGTACTGGCTCGAGTCGACAGACTCGGACGCACCGGTCGGCAGGCCGAGGCGCATCTGCGTCGCCGGGAGCGCGATGACACCGAGCACGGCAACACCGGCGACGAGTGTGACGATCGCGCGCCAGGTCTTCATCGGCTTGTTCGGCACCCGGGTCGAGCCGGTGTTGCCGATCTTCGCGCGCTCCTTCTTCCGCAGGATCCGCATCCCGATCAGGGACAGCAGCGCCGGGGTGAACGAGGTGGCGATGAGGATCGCGAAGAACACCGCGACCGCACCGACCGTGCCCATCAGCCCGAGGAACGGGATGCCGGTGATGTTCAGCGCGAGCAGCGCGACGATGACGGTCGCACCGGCGAACACCACGGCGTTGCCCGAGGTGCCGTTCGCGAGGCCGATGGACTCGTGCACCTGCATGCCCTGCTTCAGCTGGGTGCGGTGTCGGTTCAGGATGAAGAGCGAGTAGTCGATGCCGACCGCCAGGCCCAACATCACCCCCAGCACCGGCGTGACCGAGATGAACTCGACCAGGCCGGAGAACGACAGCGAGGCAAGTGACGCCACGCCGACGCCGAGCACGGCGCTGACGAGCGGGATCGCCGCACCGATGACGGTGCGGAGCATCAGGAAGAGCACGAGCGCGGCGATGATGACGCCGACGATCTCGCCCGGGCCGAGGATCGACGGCACGCCCTGCGCGATGTCGTTCGACACGTAGACGTTCACGCCGCTGATGTCGGCCGAGTCGGCGTCGTCCGCGATGGCGGTCTTCGTGTCGGCGGGGACCTCGTAGGTCGACTTCGTGAACTGGACCGTGCCGATGGCGGCGCTGCCGTTCGACGACACGAAGCGGACGTCCTTCGACAGGTCGAGGAGCTTCGAGCCCTGCTCCAGCTCGTCGGCGCTGTCGTCGAGCTTCTTCGTGTTGGCGTCGATCGTCTTCTGCGCGTCGGCGATCTGCTGCTCACCGGCGTCGATCTGCGCCTGCTGGGCGTCGATCTGGGCCTGCGCCTGCTGGAGCTGCGCCGCTGCGGCCTGCGCCTGCGCTGCGGGGAGCGCTGCGCCGGCGGCCTCGCCCTGGGCCTTCTGGGCGTCGAGCTGCGCCTGGGCGTCCTCGATCTGCTGCTTGCCGGAGGTCAGCTGCGCCTTCTGGGCGTCGAGCTGGTCCTGGCCGGTCTCGAGCTTCGCGCGGCCGTCGGTGATCTCCTTGCGGCCGTCGACGATCTTCTGGCGCTGCTCGTCGAGCTGGTCCTGGGTGTCGAAGCCGCTCGTCGCGCCCTTGACGCCGTCGAGCTTCTCGACCTTGGTCAGGAAGTCCGCGACCTCCGACTTCTGCGCGTCGGTGAACGCCTTGCCGTTCTTCGTCTCGAAGACGATCGTGCCGTTGCCGCCGTTCGCCGACGGGAACTTGTCGGCGAGCTCGTCCTGCACCTGACTGGTCTTGGTGTTCGGGATCGAGATCGCCGATGAGATCGTGCCCGAGAACAGGCTGTAGGTGACGCCGGCGACGGCCATGATCACCACCCAGGTGATGATCACGAGCCAGTGGCGTCGTGCGGAGAACCGTCCGAGACGGTAGAGGAGACCGGCCATGCGGTTGCCCCGTTCCTTTCGTTGCAGGTGCTGTGTGGAGCGGGGTGCGCCGGTGGACCCCTGGGGAGGGAAGTGTCAGTCGGTGGGCATGTAGCCGCTGCGGACGCTGTGCACGAGTCGTGCCAGCAGGGCGTCCCAGTCGGCGACGGACTGCTCGTCGATCGCGGGGCCGGAGGTGGCCAGCCAGTGTTCCGCGATCACGACGATGCCGCTCATGAGCGACTCGACGAGCAGGGCGGCGTCGAGGGGATCCGCCGCCGGGTAGCGGCGTGCGACCTCGTCGCGGAGTCGTTCGGTGACCCGTGAGAACGCCGTCTGGGTGAGGACCGCGGCCTTCGGGTCGTCCTTGCCCGGGTCGCCGAGGATCCGGTACATGCTCGAGATCGCGGCTGCCAGGTCGGCTCCGCGTGCGGCGGACTCGAGCTCGTCGAACATCGAGGCCCGGCTGCCGTCACCGATCGGCGTCCGCGCCATGTCAGCGAGGAACCGGTCGATGATCACGGACAGCTCCTGCTCGCACACGGCCAGCAGGACCTCGTCGAGCGACGCGAAGTGGTTGAACACCGTCCGCCGCGCGATGTCGGCCCGTGCTGCCAGGTCGTCGACGCTGAACTCACGGCCGCCGCGTTCATCGACCAGATCACGTGCGGCCTGCAGGATCGCCGCACGGTGCTTCGCCTTGAGGGCGGCGCGGCGGTCGGTCGTGAGGGTCACGAATGAGAACACTAGGTGCATCGATGCACTCGGTGCAACGACTACGAGTGCATCCTCAGGTTCGCACCCCGCGGTGGAAACTCGGTTCTGAACAGATGTGCGCATGGTTGACTGCACCCAGCACGACCGCCGGTGCGACCGCCGGCAAGACCGCCAGAACGACCGCCGTACGAAGGAGTACCCGATGCCCGTCCGCCTGTCCCCGGCCACCCTCGACGAGATCGCCGCGAGCGGCGTCGCCGTCCCGACCTACGACCGCAGCGGGATCACCGCCGGCATCGTGCACTTCGGCGTCGGCGGCTTCCACCGCGCGCACCAGGCGATGGTGATCGACCGGCTGCTCCAGCAGGGCGAGGGGCGCGAGTACGGCATCTGCGGCGTCGGTGTCCTCGAGCAGGACCGCCGGATGGCCACGGCGATGGCGGAGCAGGGCGGCCTCTACACGCTCGTCCTCAAGCACCCCGACGGCACCCGCGAGTCCCGCGTCGTCGGCAGCATCGTCGACTACCTGCTCGCCGTCGACGACCCGGACGCCGTCGTCGAGAAGATGGCGCACCCCGACACCAAGATCGTCAGCCTGACCATCACCGAGGGCGGCTACAACTTCGACCACGTCACCGGCGAGTTCGTCGCGGACGAGCCCGGCGTCGCGGCCGACCTGCGCGGCGACGGACCACCCCGCACGGTGTTCGGCCTGGTCGTCGAAGCCCTGCGTCGACGGCGTGACCGCGGCGAGCAGCCGTTCACCGTGATGTCCTGCGACAACATCCAGGGCAACGGCCACGTCGCCCGCGACATGTTCACCGCCTACGCACGCCTGCAGGACCCGGCGTTCGCCGACTGGATGGACGAGCACGTGTCGTTCCCGAACTCGATGGTCGACCGCATCACACCGGTCACCGCCGACGAGGACCGCGCCTGGGTCCGCGACGAGCTCGGCATCGAGGACGCCTGGCCCGTCGTCGCCGAACCGTTCTTCCAGTGGGTGCTCGAGGACGACCACCCGGCCGGACGTCCGCCGTACCAGGACGCCGAGGTGCAGATCGTCGAGGACGTCGAGCCGTACGAGCTGATGAAGCTCCGGTTGCTCAACGCCTCGCACCAGGGCCTGTGCTACTTCGGGTACCTGTCCGGGTACCGCTACGCGCACGAGGCCACGCAGGACCCGGCGATCGCCACGTTCCTGCGCCGCTACATGGACGAAGAGGGCTCGCCGACCCTGCACCCCGTGCCCGGCATCGACCTCGAGGACTACAAGTCCACCCTCATCGAGCGCTTCCAGAACCCCGAGGTCCGCGACACCCTGGCCCGGCTCTGTGCCGAGTCGAGCGACCGGATCCCGAAGTGGCTGCTACCGGTGGTCCGCGACAACCTCGCCGCCGGCCGGCCCGTCACGCTGTCCGCCGGCATCGTCGCGTCGTGGGCGCGCTACGACGAGGGCACGGACGAGTCCGGCGAGCCGATCCAGATCGTCGACCGGCTGGCCGAACCGCTGCACCGCATCGCCCTCACCCAGCGCGACGACCGGCTCGCCTTCATCGCGAACCGGCAGGTCTTCGGCGACCTGATCGACGACGAACGGTTCGTCGCGGCGTACCGCGACGCCCTCGACGGGCTCATCGCCGACGGCGCCCACGCCACCGTCGAACGCATGTCGCGTTCCTGACGCGAGTCGCGCCCTGCCCGCGACCGGATGGCGGACGGGAGGCCCGTGGCGGCGTCGCCACGGGCCTCCCGTCCGATGCCGGTCGCGTCACGGGCTATGGTCGCGTCGTGAACCGGACCGACCGCCTGTACGCGCTCGTCGAAGAGCTCCGCGCCGCCGCGCCCGCCCTGCGGAGCGCACGCCGACTCGCCGAGCGGTTCGGGGTGAGCGTGCGCACGGTGGAGCGGGACCTGCTGACCCTGCAGCAGGCCGGCGTGCCGATCTGGGCCGAGCCGGGGCGGACCGGCGGGTACGCGATCGACGCCCGTGCGACGCTCCCGCCGCTCGGGCTGACCGTCGACGAAGCGCTCGCGGTGGCGATCGGCCTCGGCACGCTCGGCTCCAGCCCGTTCCGCGACGCGGCTCGCAGCGCTGCCCGGAAAGTCACGGCCGTGCTCGCCGAGGACGACGCCCGACGGGCAGCGCGACTCGCGAGCCGCGTGCACCTGCTCGAGTCGGGGGAGCGCACACCTGCTCCCACGGCGCTCGCCGGTGCGCTGACGGGCGGGCGCGTCGTCCGGATGCGGTACTGCGACGCAGCGGGCGCGGAGACCGACCGCGTGGTCGAACCGCTCGGCTACATCGGGAAGGGCGAGGACTGGTACCTGGTCGCGTGGTGCCGGTTGCGCGACGGCGTCCGTGCCTTCCGCGGAGACCGGGTGCTGGCGGTCGAGGAGACCGACGAACCGGCTCCGCCCCGGGTGGTCCACCTCAACGAACTCGACATCCCGCACGGTGTCCTGCGCCCCGTGCTCGGAGACCTGCTCGGGGACTGAACCGCCAGATCCGCCTTGTGGTTCGCCGAAACACCGACAGGACGGTGTCGCGGTGGTCGCGCATGCTCGACGAGTCCGGTCACGGTGGCCGGCCAGGAGGGCTTCCCATGCAGTTCGCATCCATCCGGATCATCACCGACGACCTCGACGGGATGGTGCGGTTCTACGAGCGCGTCACCGGGACCGAGGCGCGGCGGCCCGCACCCGTCTTCGCCGAGATCGTGACCGGTGGCGCCGTGCTCGCCCTCGCGACCCCGGTGACCGTGGCGATGCTCGGACCGGCCGCGCCTGAGCCCCGCACGAACGGCGGGGTGTTCCTCGAGTTCGTGGTGGACGACGTCGACGCCGCGTTCGCGGGGTTGCGTGGTGCCCTCGACGACGTGGTGCTGCCGCCGACGACGATGCCCTGGGGAAACCGATCGGCGTTGTTCCGTGACCCTGACGGCAACCTCGTGAACCTCTTCAGCCGCCCCGCTTGACCGTGTATTCTGTCAGTCACTGACAGAATCGAGTGCACATGCAGCTCCACGTCGAGACCCACGGACACGGCCCGGTCCGGGTCGGACTCGTGCACGGCATCCTCGGTTCGGCGCTGGTGTGGCGCGACCTCGTGTCCCACGCCGATCCGGACCGGTACACGTTCCTCGTGCCGGACCTGCGGGGTCACGGCGAGAGCGACCGCGCGGCGTCGTACACGCTCGCCGTGTTCGCCGACGACCTCGCCGAGACGCTGCCGCAGGGGCTCGACGCCGTCGTCGGACACTCGCTCGGCGGACGGGTGCTGTTCGACGCCGTCGACCGGTTGCGCCCGGCCCGCGCGGTGTACCTCGACCCCGGCTTCCACCTGCGGGCACCGGGGCGGGGCGTGCTCGGGCGGGCGTTCTGGGCGCTGCCCGGGCTGCAGCCGTTGCTCGTGCAGGCCTACGACCGCACCGATCCGCGGTGGGGTCCGGCGAACGTCGCCCGGGCCGAGGAGAGCCACCGGCACTGGGACCGCACGATGCTGCGCGACGTCCTGCGAGCGGTCGCAACGACACCGGTCGCTCCGGCGGCCCCGTTCGTGCCGTCGACGCTCGTGCTCACCGACGACGGTCGACACGTCGTGCCCGCGGCCGAGGTGCCGGTCTACGAGCGCCTCGGGTGGGACGTCGAACGGGTGCACGGCGTGCACCACGACCTCGCGATGGAGGACGCCGCGCGCACGATGCGGCTCCTCGACGACGTGCTCGGCGGGGCGCACGCATGAGCGTCACCACGGTGTTCGGCGGGGTGTCCAACGTCCTCGTCTCCGACGGCACGACCTCGCTGCTCGTGGACGGCTTCTTCAGTCGTCCCTCGTTCCCACGGCTGATGCTCGGCCGGCTCCGACCGGACGTCACCCGGATCGAGGACGCACTCGCACGGTTCGACGTCGACCACCTCGATGCCGTGCTCGTCTCGCACTCGCACGCCGACCACGCCCTCGACGCGCCCGTGGTCGCGGACGGGACCGGGGCCGAACTCGGCGGCTCGACGTCCACCCGGATGATCGCCACCGGGTACGGGCTCGACCGCGTGCCCTTCCGGGAGCTCCACGACCGAGAGTCGTTCGCGGTGGGAGCCTTCACGGTCACGCCGCTGCACGCCCTGCACAGCGACGGCGATGCGGTGCCGGGCGAGATCACCGAGCCGGTCACCCTGCCGGCCCGGATGCGCGACTTCCGTACCGGCGGATGCTCCTCGTTCCTGTTCGAGCACCCGGACGGATCGGTGCTGGTCCACCCGACGGCGAACTTCATCCCCGGAGCGTTCGCGGGGCTCCACGCCGACACCGTCTACCTGGGTGCGGGTGCCGCCGGTGCGAAGCCGACGGCCT
This sequence comes from Curtobacterium sp. MWU13-2055, assembly GCF_023242305.1. Taxonomy (NCBI): domain Bacteria; kingdom Bacillati; phylum Actinomycetota; class Actinomycetes; order Micrococcales; family Microbacteriaceae; genus Curtobacterium; species Curtobacterium sp. MWU13-2055. The sequence continues at coordinate 290,613 of NZ_JALLIO010000002.1, read as the reverse complement.
GGATCGAGCAGTACTGGCAGGAGACCGTCGGCGCCCTGCATCCGAGTGTCGTCCGACCGGTGCACTGGGACGCGTTCTGGCGTCCGCTGGACCGTCCGCTCAGGCCGCTGCCGAAGAAGCTCGACCGCCTCGACGTCACGATGCGCGCGTTCGCACGCCTGGCGGACGCCGACGGTGTCGACCTCCGGCTGCCGGAGCTCTGGCAGCGCGAGACGGTCTCCACGCGGTCCGCGTCGTGACCGGGGTCCGGGCGCAAAACCGGCGGGCGACGGAGTGTGCCGTCGAGGACGCCGCGGTCGCGCTGGTCGGCGCGCGCGGGTTCGACGTCGTCACCGGGGCCGAGATCGCGACCGCGGCCGGCATCACCGAGCGCACGTTCTTCCGGTACTGCGCCGCGAAGGTCGACGCGTTCTTGTTCGTCTCGCGCGACGTCCACGACGCCGTGACCGCCGCCGTGACCGGCCCGGTGACGTTCGGTGCGTTGACCGAGGTGATCGCCGACGTGCTCGGGACCTTCGAGTGTGACCGCCCCGACGACCTCGACCGCCTGGTCCGGGTGCGCGCGCTGCTCGTCGCCGATCCGGCACTGCTGTCCGCCGTGCTCGAGCGGGACGCCGCGCAGACGCTGGAGCTGCAGTCGGCGTGGCAGGGCGCGGACCGGTTCGCGGTGCCGTTGGCGCTGCTCGCGCTGCGCGCCGCGTTCGACGAGTGGGCGGAGCGCCCCGCGGGGGAGTCGCTCAGCGTGGCGTTCCGGCGGACCTGCGCCGCGCTGCGGAGGGCGGCGACCGGCGGCTGATCGCGCGTCATGCCGTGGACGCAGCCACCCGCCCCAGCGGAGTGGCCGTGGCGGGCGTGACCCGAGCCTCCCGTCCGCTCTGGACCGCGACGAAGGATGTACCGCCGCGTCAGTCTTCCGGAAGCACGTCGTCGTCCCACGGCACCGGCGTCGTCTCGCCCGTCTCCCAGTCGTGGCGCAGGATCCCGTACCCGACCGACGCGACCGCGCGGCCGCCTTCGATCGGCCACCCCTCGCGGTAGTGCGCCTCCTTGACCCACCCGGCACGCACGAAGACCCGGCGCATCGCCGTGTTGTCCTCGCGGGTCTGGCCCTCGAAGCGGGTCACCGACGGCAGGGTGCCGAAGACGTGGTCGGTGACCGCGCGCAGTGTGGGGACGCCGAGTCCGCGGCCGCGGAACGCGCCGGCGATGCGCAGGTCGAACAGCGGGACCGGGTCTTCCAGATCCTCCAGCCGGACGAACCCGATGCGGCCGTGCTCCGTGTGGTCGACCCAGTACGAGTCGTGCTCGTCGTCGCGGTAGGAGCCGGACGCCACGGCCTCGACGGCCTCCGCACGGGTCCACGACCGCCGCACGTGGAAGGGGAAGTCCTCGGTCGACAGGAAGTCGACGAGGGCATCGTGGTCGATCCCGATCGGGTCGAGCCGGGTCAGCCGGACGGAGCGGTCGGTCATCCCGCCACGCTAGCGGGGCTGCAGCGTGGTGGCCCAGCGTCCGATCGCGTCGTACGCCTGCTCCCGCACGTCGGGCGCGGACAGCACCACGTCGTGCACGGCTCCCGGCAGCCGGCGGACCGTCACCTCGTTGCCGAGTGACAGGGCTCGGTGGGCCACCGTGTCGACGTTCAGCGCGACGTCGGCGTGTGCCATGCCGGGGTCCCACCGGGGTTGCAACATGCTCTTGTCGCTGAGCATGACCAGGACGGGGACCTGGATGTCGAGCCCGTGCTCGACCGTCTCCTGCCCCGCGAAGACCGCCGCGAGCCAACCGGGGTGCAGGGGGAACCCGCGTTCCGGCCGCCACTGCTGGTCGTACGTCCAGGAGCCCTCGCCCGCGGCCGACACGGTGCGCGTGTAGAAGCCCGGGTCGACGGCGGGCATCGGGGCGAGGGGGTTCCGCTTCGCGCCGAGCTTGATGACGGGCGCGACGATCGCCCGGCCCACTGCGGTCGCCTGGAACTCGAGCCACGGACTGTTGAGGACGACGCCGTCGACGAGTTCGGGGTGGCGCGCAGCCCACAGCGACAGCGTCAGACCGCCGGTGGAGTGCCCCATCAGCACCAGCCGCCGCTCGCCGGGGCCGGGGTGCTCGGCGGACACCGCGTCGAGCGCCGCTGCGATGTCCTCGTCGTACACCGCCAGGTCGTCGACGTTGCCCGGGGTCTGGTGGGGGCGGAGGCTCCGGCCGTACTTCCGCAGGTCCAGCGCGTGGAAGCGCGCCCCGAGCCGTTCGATCCGCTCCGCCAGCTCGGTCTGGAAGAAGTAGTCCGACCACCCGTGCACGTACAGCACGTCGGCGCCGTGCAGCGGCCCGCGCCCGTGCAGCAGCAGGTCCGTCGGGGTGTGCCGACGACGGACGAGGGTGGCGACGACCGGCCCCTCGGAGTCGGAGCCGAGCGGCAGTTCGAGTCGCTCGTAGGGCGCTCCGAGGACGTCCTCGTGCCACCGCTGGACGACCATGACCCCACCGTATCCGGCACCGCTGCGGGTGGTACCGGGGTACCACGGTCGCTCCGCGGAGATCGTCTGCGACGGCGATGTGGCGGACCCGGCCGTCTCCGTACCGTTGCCGCATGATCGAGATCCAGAACCTCTCCAAGCGCTACGGCGAGAAGGTCGCCGTCGACGACGTGTCCTTCACGGTGCGCCCCGGCGTCGTCACCGGCTTCCTCGGTCCGAACGGCGCGGGCAAGTCCACCACGATGCGCGCCGTCGTCGGACTCGACCGGCCGACCTCGGGCACCGCCCACGTCGACGGACGCCCCTACCGCGAGCTGCGCGACCCGCTCCGCCGCGTCGGGGCGCTGCTCGAGGCGAAGGCGGTCCACAAAGGACGCAGCGCCTTCGACCACCTGTCGGCGCTCGCTGCGACGCACCGGATCCCGACGGCCCGTGTGCACGAGGTCATCGGGATGACCGGCCTCGAGAACGTCGCGAAGAAGCGCGTCGGCGGGTTCTCGCTCGGCATGGGACAGCGGCTCGGGATCGCGGCGGCACTGCTCGGCGATCCGCAGACGCTGATCCTCGACGAGCCCGTCAACGGCCTCGACCCCGAGGGCGTCGTGTGGGTGCGTCGGCTCGCCCGCAGCCTGGCCGCCGAGGGACGTGCAGTGTTCATCTCGAGCCACCTGATGAGCGAGATGGCCCTGACCGCCGACCGCATCGTCGTGATGGGTCGCGGCCGGGTGCTCGCGGACATGGACATCGCGGACCTGGTCGCCGCCGCCACGGAGCGGTCGGTCACCGTGCGGACGCCGGAGCCCGAGCGGCTGCTCGACGCGATCGCCGGACCGGACGTCACCATCGGCTACGAGGGCGACGGGTCGCTGCAGGTCCGTGGCCTCGGTGCCGAGCAGATCGGCGAGGCGGCGGGTGCTGCGGGCATCGTCCTGCACCAGCTGGCCACCACCGAGGCGAGCCTGGAGCAGGCCTACCTCGAACTCACGCACGACCAGGTCGAGTACCGATCGGAGGTGGCCCGATGAGCGCGGTCACGAGCAACGCCGCGCCTCGGCACGACGGAGCCGGCAGCCACACGTCCGGCGTCCACTTCTCCGGCGTCCTGCGCTCGGAGTGGATCAAGCTCCGCTCGCTGCGGTCGACGGCGTGGAGCTTCCTGCTGGTGCTCGTCCTGCCGATCGGCATCGGTGTGCTCCTGGCGGCCTTCGCGGACAACGGCGGTCAGGGGCTCTCGGGTGACGCGGCTCGGAACGCCCTCGTCCTCTACAGCACGAGCGGCACGATGCTCTCCTCGCTGATCGTCGCGGTGATCGGCGCCCTCGTCGTCACCGGCGAGTACGGCACCGGCATGATCCGCTCCTCGTTCGCGGCGGTCCCACGGCGGTCGGTCGCACTGGCGGCGAAGGCGATCGTCCTCGCCGTGGCCGTCTTCGTCACGAGTGCCGTGAGCGTCTGGGCCACCGCGTTCACCACCCTGCCCATCGCCGCGGGACGGAACGTCGAGGCGTCGCTGGACGTGAGCGTCGCGATGCCGCTGCTGGGTGCCTCCGTCTACCTGACGCTCATCGCGCTGCTGGCCTTCGCGGTCGGTGTGGTCCTGCGCTCCACAGCCGGCGCGATCGCCGGAGTCCTCGGCCTGATGCTGGTCGCCCCGGTCGTCGTGCAGCTGGTGCAGTCGTTCACCGGAGCGGACTGGCTCGGCACGCTGACGAACCTGCTGCCGCAGAACGCCGGCCAGCCGCTCATGCAGTTCGGCACCGAGGTGACGTCGGGGTGGCACGACGGCGTCCTAGCCTTGGGTGGATGGAGCGGATTCGCGGTACTGCTGGCCTGGGTGGTCGTCGCCTCGCTGACGGCGCTCGCCCTGGTCGAGAAGCGGGACGCGTGACCCCTGCCGACCTCGCCCCCGGTGCCGTCCAGGACGGTGCCGGAGGCATCGCCCTGCCCGACGCACCCGGCCGGCTCCGGCGGTTCTGGGCACGCCACCCGGTCATGACCGACGCGCTGCTCATGGTCTTCTGGGGTGCGATCGAGGTCGTCGTCGCGTTCCGGAGTGCGTGGCAGGTCGACGGGAGCCCCGTCGCGCGGGTCACGGTCGTCGTCCTCGTGGTCATCGCCGTCTCCGGCATCCCGCTCCGGCGCACGCACCCCGCGGTGACGGCGGTGCTCGGGCTCGCGTCCGTCGTCGCGATGACGTGGACGGAAGCGGGGTACTCGCCGGTCCTCTTCACCGTGTACGCCGCGACCGTGTGGTGGTCGCGTCCCGCCGGGTGGTGGACGTCCGCGGTCGCCGTCGTGCTGGCCGCGGGGGCGACGGCGCTGCGCGTCTTCGTGGTCGCGCCGGGGTCCGGAGGACTCGCGGACGTCCTGTACCCGCAGCCCACGACGTTCCTGCTGGCAGCGGTCCTGATCGGCGTCAACGTGTCGAACCGCCGTCGCTACACCCAGGCCCTCATCGACCGCGCGCACCAGCTGGCCCGGGAGCGCGACCAGCAGGCGCAGCTCGCCACCGCCGCGGAGCGGGCCCGGATCGCGCGGGAGATGCACGACATCGTGTCGCACTCGCTCACGGTGATGGTGCGGCTGGCCGAGGGCGCGGCGGCCGGGGCGTCCGCTGGTGCACCCGCCGGTTCGGCGGGGTCCGCTGCCGCTGCCATGCGCGGTGTCGCCGACGTCGGCCGTGGCGCGATGGGCGACATGCGCCGCATGCTCGGGGTGCTCGGAGGCGACGGCGAACCCGCGCTCGCGCCGCAACCGGGCATCCACGACGTCCCGCAGCTCGTCGACCGGTTCCGCGCGCTGGGCACCCCCGTCGCCCTCGAACTGGTCGGCGTCGTCCCCGACGACGACGCCCTGCAGCTCGCCGTGTACCGGGTCGTGCAGGAGGGCCTCACCAACACCGCCCGGCACGCGCAGCGCGTCCGATCGGTCGACGTCCGCGTGGCAGCGTCCGCCACCGAGGTCACCGTGGTCGTCACCGACGACGGACGGCCAGGAGGCCCGGCTCGGCCGGGCGGATCGGCCCACGCCCCAGCGGGGTCGGGTCGAGGGCTCATCGGGATCGACGAGCGCATCCGCGCGCTGGGTGGGAAGGTGCGCGCGGGCTCCCGCGACGGCACCGACGGTTGGCAGATCCGGGCGACGATCCCGGTCAGGACGGAGGACCGGTGATCCGCGTGGCGATCGTCGACGACCAGCAGCTCATCCGGACGGGGTTCCGACTGCTGCTCGAGGCACAGCCCGACATCGAGGTCGTCGGCGAGGCCGGCGACGGCGGTGCGGGAGTTCGGCTCGTGCGTGCCCTGCGTCCGGACGTCGTGCTGATGGACGTCCGGATGCCGCACGTCGACGGCGTCACGGCGACGGCCGCGATCGTCGAACAGGTCCCCGAGACCCGGGTGCTCGTGCTGACGACCTTCGACCTGGACGAGTACGCGTTCGGTGGCCTGCGTGCCGGGGCGAGCGGGTTCCTGCTCAAGGACGTCAGCGCCGCGCAGCTCCTCGACGCCGTCCGGTCCGTGGCAGCGGGAGAGGCCGCCGTCTCACCGCGGGTGACGCAGCGGATGCTCGAGCTCTTCGGCTCCGTGCTGCCGGACGACCGGCCGGCGGGTCCGGACCCGCTGGAGCCCCTGACCCCGCGGGAGCGCGAGGTGCTGCTCGCGATCGCCCGCGGGTTGTCGAACCCCGAGATCGCCGCACACCTGGTGACGAGCGAGTCCACGGTCAAGACCCACGTCGGGCGGGTGCTCGGCAAGCTCGGGCTGCGCGACCGGGTGCACGCGGTGATCTTCGCCTACGAGCACGGTCTCGTGCCGCGGTCCTGACGGGGCGCCGATCGCGTGGTGGCGCGGTCAGCTGCGGGGTGCGCGCGAGAAGAAGAGGGTGATCGCGCCGAGGGCGATGGACGCGACGATCAGCACCCAGGCGAGCACGGGGATCAAGCCGTCCCACGGTGTGAACAGGAGCACGATGCCGATCACCAGCACGACGGCGGCGGCGATCAGCACGAGGCGGTGCGGTCTTGCCGGGTGGGTTCTGGTCACAGGTGCACCGTACGCGTCGGGACTGCGGACGGGCGCAGTCGCGCGCCGCTAGCCTGGCCGCAGTGACACGTTCTCCCGCTCTGTGACGCAGAGCCCATCCAGCGACACCGGTTCGCTCCTCGGACGAGGGGTGGTGATCTCGTGCGCCCGGAACGGGGACTCCCGACGGAGTTCCCCAGCACCCCGGCGCCCTGTCGAGACCACTCCAGAGAGACCGTTCGTCCATGTCATCGTCTTCTTCTTCATCCTCTCCTTCTTCTCCCGCCGACCGCTCGGGGCTCCGCGCTTCGTGCGGTGACTGCTTCGCCCTCTGCTGCACCGCCTTCGGGTTCCAGCGGTCCAGCGACTTCCCGATCGACAAGCCCGCCGGCACCCCGTGCCGGAACCTGGCCGACGACTTCTCCTGCACGATCCACCAGGCCCTCCGTCCACGGGGCTTCACCGGGTGCACCACCTTCGACTGCTTCGGGGCTGGCCAGTACGTCTCGCAGGTCCTGTTCGACGGCACGAGCTGGGTCGAGGAGCCGGACTCGAAGCCCGAGATGTTCCAGGCCTTCGCCGTCGCCCGGCAGCTCCACGAGATGCTCTGGTACCTGGCCGAGGCGGTGTATCGCTCGACCGCTCTGGGGTCAGCGGATGCACCGACCGTGCTCCGGCTCCGCATCCAGCAGGTCCTCGACGGTGAGTTGGCCGGCGTCCTCGCGGTGGACGTCGAGTCGCTCCGGTCCGAGGTCCGTTCCGTCCTGATCGACGTCAGCGCGGAGGCCCGAGGTGGGTACCCCGCCGCCGGCGACTCGGCCGGTGACCTGCACCCGTCGGCTGACCTGGCCGGCCGCGACCTGCGATCTCGCGTCCTGGTCGGCGCCGATCTGCGCGGTGCGGTCCTGATCGCCGCGGACCTGCGGGGAGGCGACCTGTCTGGCGTGGACCTGCTCGGGGCGGACCTGCGCGATGCCCGGCTCGGGGGAGCGGACCTGTCGAACGCGCTGTTCCTCACCCAGCCGCAGGTGAACGCCGCCCAGGGTGACGCATCCACGGTGCTGCCCGACGACCTGGACCGCCCGTCACACTGGTCGCTCCGGTGATCCGGTGATCCGGGTCAGGGCAGGACGATGACCTTGCCGACGATCCTCCCGGCTGCGCCCTCGGCGTGCAGTGCGGGCAGATCGGCGAGCGGGATGCGCCGCGTGACCTCGACCGTCAGGGCCCCGGCGTCCACGAGCGCGACGAGCTCCGTCAGGCGTTCGCGGTTCGGCAGGACGAACACAGTCGCTGCACGAACGCCTCGCGACTCGTCACCCGGCGTGGCCATGAACGCCGTCGTGCTCACGACGACCCCGCCGTCACGGACCGCTGCGACGTCCGCCGCGAACTGCTCGGGCTCGATCGGCGCCAGGTTGAGCAGCACGTCGACCTGACCGTCGAGGGCGTCGAGCAGGTCGACGTCGGTGTGGTCGATGACCTGGTCGGCACCGGCCGCGCGCACGGCATCGGCACTGCGGGGGCTGGCGGTCGCGATGACGTGTGCTCCGGCGCGCTTGGCGAGCTGGACGGCGTACTTGCCGACGACCCCGCCGGCACCCACGACGAGCAGACGCTGCCCGGCGGTGAGCCGGCCGTCGTCGAACAGGGCCTGCCATGCCGTCAGCGCGACGGACGGCAGGGCGGCGGCATCGGCCAGTGGGATGCTCGTGGGTGCTGCCACGACGGCCTCAGCGGGTGCGACGACGGACTCGGCTGCCCCGCCGTCCCGGTCCATCGGCAGGAACGCGATGACCGCGTCGCCCACGGTCAACCCGGTCACCCCCTCGCCGATCGCGTCGACCGTGCCGGAGACGTCGTAGCCGGGGATGTGCGGCAGCTGGATCGGGATCGGCAGGAAGCCGGCCCGCATGCCGTTGTCCGCAGCGTTGTACGCGGAGGCCGCGACGCGGAGCCGCACCTGACCGGCTGCCGGGGTCGGCTGCTCGACCTCGCCGTACTGGAGGACCTCGGGCCCGCCGACTTCGTGGAACTGCACTGCCTTCATGATGCTGCCCTCTCGTAGTTGCTTCGAATTCGAAGCGCTTGTCGGAGACGTTAGCACTGCTTCGAACTCGAAGCAACAGGTAGGATGGCTGCATGAGCGACACCCCCACCGCACTGACCCCGACACAGCTCGGCGCCTACTTCGCGCTGACCGAGGTGAGTGCACTCCTGCGCCCCGCGGTCGAGAAGCAGCTCCGCGACGTCGGCGGGTTGAGCACCGTGCAGTTCCAGCTCCTGGCGCGCTTGGGTGACGCTCCGGAGGGGCACCTGCGCATGACGGACCTGGCCGACGGTGTCGTGTACAGCCGCAGCGGGCTGACCTACCAGGCGCAACTGCTCGAACAGCGCGGGCTCGTCACGAGGTCCCCGTCGCCGGACGACGAGCGCAGCACCGTCGTCGCGATCACCGACGCGGGGCGCGAGGTCCTTGCCGAGGTGTTCCCCGGCCACATCGGCACCGTGCACGGACTCCTGTTCGCACCGATCACGGACGACGACGCGACCGACCTCGGCCGGATCCTCGGACGCATCAGCGAACACCTGCGAGCGAACCCACCGCGGTCGGCGTCGCGACGATCCGTGAAGGGGGCGTCCGCGTGACCGTCGGAGCGCGCGCTGCTCGGTGGATCATCGTCGGCTCGGTCGTCGTCGGACTGGCGCTCACCGTCTACGCGACGTCGTACTGGCTGTTCCCGACGTCGTTCCAACTCCAGGAGCGGTTGCCCGACGGATCGATCAACCCGCGCACGTGGGCCGACCTGCTCGTCTCGTACGTCCTCGCGCTCGGGTGCTTCGCGGTCGCCGGATGGGTGGGCGTGCAGCGGCTCCGCGCTCGCCGCCGCTGAGGCGTCAGCTGCGCGTGCGTGACCGTCGCCGCGACACGGTGTCGACGACAAGTGTGGCGACCCCGAGCGCGATCCCGATCAGGCCGAGCAGGTAACCGAACAGCATCAGGATGCCGCCGCCGATGTTCGCACCGCCCCCGGTGTCGTTCGCGAGCGACCACCCACCGATCCCGACCGACAGGAAGGCGCCCAACAGGAACACCGTGCACATCACGTGCAGGACCCTCGTGCTCTGGGAGGTCATGGCGGCTCGCTTCCGTGGGTGGACCGGTACCGGATGGTAGCGCGACCTGCGAGGGTGGAGCGATGACCCTCGAGATGCTCTGGGAACGTGCCGATCCCGCCCAGGTGCTGCGGAGCCGCTTCGGGTTCACGGACGTCGCCGCTGCCGAGGACTGGGTCATCCGGACGCTCGACCGGTGGTGGAACGTGCACGTCGTCGTGTGCGAGCGCATCGTGATGAGTGACCACAACGCGCTCGCCTGGGTGTCGACCGCTGACGGCCGGATGCTCCTGAAGTGGTCCATCGCACCGGAGGGGTTCGAGCGCTTGGCGTTCGCGGCGGACCTCACGACGTGGCTCGCGGAGCGCGGCCTGCCCGTTTCCGCCCCGGTGCCGACGCCCGACGGACGGGTGCAGGTCGAGGACGACGGGGTCTCGATGGGGCTCCAGCGCGTCATCGACGGAACACTGCTGGACGTCCGTGAACCGGCAGAGGTCCGCGCCGCCGGTGCGACGCTCGCCCGCTTCCACGACGCCCTGCGCGACAGCCCCGATCGGGCGCGCGCGGCCGGTGTACGCCCGCCGCCGACCCCGCTCGTGCAGCAGGTCGAGGACTGGCTCGACGGTGCGACGACGCACGTGCCGGACCGTGCCCGGGTGGCGCTGCGACGGTTGCTGACGGCCGCGCCGTCCGACGACCTGCCGGTCCAGATCGTGCACGGGGACTACCGGGCGGCGAACGTCCTGTGCGCTGACGCGGACGTTGTCGCCGTCATCGACTTCGAGGACCTGCGCCGCGACCACCGCATCGTCGAACTGGCGCGGTCGGCCGTCCTGCTCGGGACGCTCTTCCACGACTGGGGCCCGGTCCCCGCGGCGGTCCACCGGCAGCTGCTCGGCGGCTACCGCTCGGTGAGCGCGCTCACTGCCGACGAGCTCGCGTGGTGGGACGTCCTGGTGCTCTGGAACACGATGCTGTTCATCCCGCCGGGGGACGACCCCACCGGGTGGGGTGCTGCTGCCGAGGCGCTCGCCGGTTAGCGGCCGAAGCGCTTCGCCGACCGGGCGACGGCCACGAGCGCGGCGACCCCGAGTGCGATCCCGGCGATACCGACGACCATGCCGCCCCTGTACATGAAACCCGCGGCGAAGTTCACGCCGGTGCCGTCCGGGGTGAGGGTCGTCCAGACCGAACCACCGGCTGTGAGCAGGAAGCCCAGACCGAGGAAGACGACCGCGAGGGTGACGATCGAGCGGATGGCGTGCATGGTCCGAACCTACCGAACCCGAACCGGTGGCAGAGTGGCGTGATGGGGAGCATCCGGAACATCGCGGTCGGGCTGCCGGTCAAGGACGGCCACGTGCTGCTGTCCGAGTCGTTCGACGGCGTGCGGGACCTCCGCTTCCACCGTGCCGTCGGCGGCGGCATCGAGTTCGGCGAGACCGCGGTCCAGGCGCTCCGCCGGGAGTTCCGCGAGGAGCTCGACGTCGCCCTCGACGACGTCCGGCTGCTCGGTGTCCTCGAGAACCTGTTCGAGTACGAGGGGCAGCCCGGACACGAGTACGTCCACGTGTTCGCCGTCCGGTCGGCAGAGCTGGACGCGGTGCCGCTCGACGCTGAACTCGTGGTGCTGGACGAGGGCAGCCCGGTGCGCTGGGCGCCCGTCGACACGGACGTCCCGGTGTTCCCGGACGGCGTGCTCGAACTGCTCGCAGGCACCGTCCCGGCGACGCAAGGTGACCACTCGACCCGCTGACGTCACGATCCCGTCACGACGGGCACTTTCCCAGCGGACACGGCGGTGTTCCGCGGCGAAGTCCCGGCGACCGCCCGAGAACGGCTGGGACGCTCCCGAACTACCGCGCCAGATCGGTGCGGTGATGCACCACGGGGGATCCAGAGCGATGACGATGAGACGTGCAGGTGGAGCCGCGCTCGGCTTCGTGGGCGGCAGTGTGCTCGCCGGGTTGATGATCGGGGTCGGCGTGACGCCGATGATCGCGGTCGCCGGGGTGAGCACGACGTCGGCGATCGGGGTGTTCGAATCGCTGCCGGAGCACATCGAGATCGGGGATCTGCCGCAGCGCAACCAGGTCTGGGCCTACCGCGGTGGCGAACCGGTGCACCTGGCGAACGTGTGGGCGCAGGACCGGCAGGAGCTGTCGTTCGACCAGATCAGCGACCAGCTGAAGCACGCCGCGGTCGACGGTGAGGACAAGCGGTTCTACGAGACCGGTGGTGTGGACGCGACGTCGATGGTCCGCTCCCTGGTGAGCGTCGCCGCGTCGCAGGGCGAGGGCGGTTCGGGTGGCTCGACGCTCACGATGCAGCTCGTCCGCAACATCAAGATCCAGCGGGCGAGCGAGCTGCCGACGCTCGAGGAGCAGAAGGCCGGGTACAAGGAGGCGACGAAGCGGTCGCCGCAGCGGAAGCTCGCCGAGATGAAGCTCGCGATCGGCCTGGCGAAGAAGTACACCAAGGAGCAGATCCTGACGGCGTACGTGAACATCGCGTACTTCGGCGACCAGACCTACGGCGTGCAGTCGGCCGCGCAGCACTACTACGGCAAGTCCGCCACCGACCTGACCCCGGCCGAGGCGGCATCGCTCATCGCGATCGTGCAGTGGCCGGAGCGCCGCGACCTGTCCACGCCGGACCACTACCGCGACAACGCCGCCCGTCGGAACGTCATCCTCCGTTCGATGCACGAGCAGGGGCATCTGACGACCGACGAGTACCGCACGGCACGGCTGTCGCGGCTGGCCGATTACGTACGCATCACCGCGCCGCAGCAGGGGTGCGAGGCCGTCGAGACCGGGGCGGAGTTCTTCTGCGACTACGCCAAGCGCGTCGCCGCACGTCTGCCGCAGCTCGGCGCGACGAAGCAGCAGCGCGCCGATGCCTGGCGCACGGGTGGGTACCGCATCCAGACGACGCTCGACCTCGACCTGAACGCGAAGCAGAAGGAACTGCTCGACCGGTACGACCCGAAGACCGAGACGCGTCTCGCGTTGGGCGCGACGCTGAACACCGTCGAGGCGGGCACCGGCCGGGTGCTCACGATGGCGCAGAACACCGACTACGACCGGTCGGAGCAGGCGCCACCGACCGCGACGTCCCTGAACTACGCCGTCGACCAGGCCGACGGCGACGCGACGGGCTTCCAGACCGGCTCGACCTACAAGATGTTCACCCTGCTGGCGTGGCTCGAAGCCGGCCGCAGCCCGGACACGGTCGTGAACGGCACCCCGCACCCGCAGAGCACGTGGACGGCGTGCGGCGAGCAGACGACGGCCTTCTGGCAGCCGAAGAACGACTCGCCCGGCCAGAAGGGGCCGTACTCGGTCCGCTCGGCCACGGCCCAGTCCGTGAACGCCGCCTACCAGTCGATGGCGGCGCAGCTCGACCTGTGCGACATCCGGGACGTCGCGAAGCGCCTCGGTGTGCACCTGGCCGCCGGCGGCGAGCTGCCGTGGAACCCCGCGTCGCTGCTCGGTACCGAGAGCATCGCGCCGCTGACGATGGCGGCGGCGTACGCGGGCGTCGCGAACGGTGGTCGGTACTGCGCGCCGGTCGTCATCGACCAGGTGACCGCACCGGACGGCACGGAGCTCGGCGGGCAGCCGCGCACCTGCTCGCAGGTCGTCTCGCCGCAGACTGCGGCGACGGCGTTCGAGGTCATGCAGGGCGCGTTCCGAGGCGGCACGGCGAGCGGCGGCCAGACCCCGGACGGCGCGACGCTCTTCGGCAAGACCGGGACGGCCGACGCAGCCGACCAGGTCTGGCTGATCGGCGGGACGTCACGCGCGGTCACCGCCTACTGGCAGGGCAACACCGACGGCGGGAAGCACAACCTGCGGTACTACTCGAACGGACAGGGCGGCACCTACGCGGGATCCCGCGCTGCGGTCTGGCGCGATGCGCAGACCGCGGTCAACGCCGCCGTGCCGGTGGGCTGACGACACCAGCGGGTCACGTGCCCGAGACGCGACAGCAAATGGACGGGAGGCCCGTTGCCAGCTGGCAACGGGCCTCCCGTCTGCTCGTCGGTTGCGTCCTAGGACAGCTTCTTGCTGTCCGCGAGCCAGCCCGCGAGCTCCTTCATGTACTGGGCCTGCGAGGCGTAGTCGAGCGCCGGGAAGGTGAAGCTGTGCACCTGGCCGGCTTCGAGCGCCGCGTTGTCGGCGAAGGTCGGCTGCTTCTCGAGGTCCGCGACCTGGTAGCCCTGCTGCGACAGCAGCAGCACGTCGGCCTTGATCTGGCCCGCGTTCTCCCACGAGTAGATGCCCCAGTAGAAGCCCTTCGGCTTCGGGTTCACGAAGTCGACGCCGAACGACGAGTACATCTGCAGCAGCGGCTCGTCGGTCGGGCGGGTGACGTAGGCGCCGTCGCCGTCGGCGTACATGGAGACGACCGACAGGTCCTGCTCCTTCGCGACCTTCTCGAGCTCGTCGCCGGCGGTGTCGAAGCGCTTCTCGGCGGCCTCGATCGTCGACTCCTTCGCGCCGAGCGACTCGCTCAGGTCGGCGATCTTCTCGATGACGTCCTCGCCCTTGCCGCCCCACTTGACCTGGACGACGGGCGCGATGGCCTCGATCTGCTTCTCCTGCTCGTTGTCCTTGAAGCCGTACCCGGGCTGCGTGTCGTCGAGCGTGCCCTTCTCGTCCTTCGGGTAGACCGAGGTCACGACGAGGTCGGGCTTCAGCGCAGCGAGCTTCTCGAGGTCGATGTCGCCGTACGCGGTACCGAGCTGCGTGATGCCGTCGGTGTCCAGGTCGTCGAACCGGGCGTCCTTCGCCATGGTCAGCTGGCCGAAGGTGCCGACCGGCTTCAGGCCGTACTCGATGAACGAGATCGCGATGTCGTTCAGCACGACGACGCGCTTCGGCGTGTGGTCGACCTTGACGGTCGTGCCGGTGGCGTCCTCGTAGGACCATGCCTTCGACGCCGCGGTGTCACCGTCGGAGTCGTTCGAGTCGGCGCTCGAGCAGCCGGCGAGGAGGAGGGCCGAGACGGCCACGGAGGTCAGGAGGGTGGCTCGGAGGGAGCCGCGTCGGGAGAGCTTCACGTTAGGAGAGGCTAACCTAAGTCAGCCGCGGTCGCCAGCACGGCGTCGTGTTCGCGGAGCAGCGACGGGTCGTGCTCGTCCGCCTCGGGCACGATCATCGGAGCGCCCGTCACGGGATCCGGGAACACCCGGGCGTGCAGCCCGAACGCCCGTTCGAGCAGCGCCGGGGTCAGGACGTCGTGCGGTGCGCCGTCGGCGGCCACGCCGCCCTCGTGCAGGACGACGAGCCGGTCGGAGAACCGGGCCGCGAGTGACAGGTCGTGCAGCACCATGACGATGGTGGAACCCTGTTCGCGGTTGAGTCGGCGGACCAGCCGCAGGACCTCGAGCTGGTGCGCGAGGTCGAGGTAGGTCGTCGGTTCGTCGAGCAGCAACGTGTCGGCCTGCTGCGCGACCACCAGGGCGATCCACGCGCGTTGGCGCTGCCCACCGGACAGGCTCGCGACGTCGCGGTGCGCGACCTCGGTCAGGCCGGTCGCCGCGATGGCCTGCTCGGCGACGTCGGCGTCGTCCGCGGTCCACGGCTTCGCCCAGGACTGGTGCGGATTACGGCCGCGCATCACGAGGTCGAGCACGCTGGTGCCGGCGGGCGCGACGGGGGACTGCGGCAGGATCGCGAGCTTCCGCGCGACCTGGCGGTTCGGCTCCTTGCGGATCGGGGCGCCGTCGAGCAGGACCTCGCCGGACTGCGGCTTCAGCACGCGGCCGAACGCCTTGAGCAGCGTGGACTTGCCGCAGCCGTTCGCACCGAGGAACGTCGTGACGGTGCCGCGCTCGATCCGCAGGTCCAGGTCGGTCAGCACCGGGTGCCGGTCGTAGCCGACGGACAGGCCGCGGGCCTCGAGGACCGCGGTGGACGGCGGGGTGGACGGGGGTGTCGTCATCGGGACATCTCCTTGCGGTGACGGATGAGGAGCCAGATCAGGTAGGGGGCGCCGATCACGGTCGTGATGATGCCGACGGGCACCTGCCACGGGAACGCCGATCGGGACAGCAGGTCCGCGGCCAGGACCAGCGCGGCGCCGAGCAGACCGGCGAGCAGCAGCGGGGGCCGGTTGGTTCCCGCCAGCCGGAGTCCGACCTGCGGGACCACGAACGCGACGAAGCCCACCGGGCCGGCGGCGGCGACGGCAGCGGCGGTGAGCACCACCGCCAACGCGATCACGAGCAGGCGGTGCCGCTGCACGGCCAGACCGACGCCGGTTGCGACCTCGTCACCGAGCTGCCCGATGCCGAGTGCCGCACTCGTCGCGAGTGCGATCGGCACCGCGACCGCGGCGACGATCAACAGCGGCCAGACGCTCGACCACGAGGTGCTCGACAGGCTGCCGACGAGCCACTGCGACGCGGCGGTGGCGACGGTGATCTTCGCGCGGACGAGCAGGTAACTCGTCACGGCGTCGAGGGTCGCGCTCACACCGATGCCGACCAGGATGAGCCGGTAGCTCTGCACCCCACCGCGCCAACCGAGCCCGTACACGACGGCGGCGGCGACGAGCGCACCGATCGTCGCGGCCACCGGGATCCCGCCGCTGAGCACGATCGAGGACACCGAGTACGTGCCCCCGCCGAGCACGATGGCCGCCACGGCGCCGACGCTCGCGCCCGACGTCACGCCGATGATGTCCGGGGTGCCCAGGGGGTTCCGCGTGAAGGTCTGGGTCAGCGCACCGGCGATGCCGAGGGTCAGTCCGACGAGCGCGCCGGTGAGGACACGGGGCAGCCGGAGTGTGGTGATGATGAAGCCGTCCGGGCCGGTCTCGAGCCCGACCAGGGAGCGGAGCACGATGCCCGGGGCGATCCAGGTCGAACCGACCGCGACACCGAGGACGACGAGCACCAGGACCAGACCGAGCGAGGCCACCGTGTACCAGAACACCCGCGGGCGCCAGGCGAGGCCGATCGGACCGATGCGGACCCCGGAACGGCCGGGCGCGCGGACCGCTGCGCCCGTCACAGGGACACCAGCGATCGGCGACGGGCGACGGCGACGAACACGGGGCCGCCGATGACGGCCAGGACGATGCCGACCTCGACCTCCGAGAACCCGCCGATGAGCCGCCCCACGACGTCGGCGAGCAGCACGAGCGCCGCTCCGACGAGCCCGGAGACCGGCAGGGTCCACCGGTGCCCGGTGCCGACGAGGGCTCGGGCGACGTGCGGCACGGTCAGGCCGACGAAGCCGATCGGCCCGGCGGCGGCGGTCGCACCGGCTGCGAGCAACGTGATGGCCCCGAGCCCGACGAGCCGCGCGACGAGCACGTTCTCGCCCAGGCCCTTGGCCAGGTCCGAGCCGAGCCCGAGCGCATCGAGTGCCCGGACGTTCAGGATCGCGAGCACCAGCCCGGCGACCAGGAACGGCCACACCGCGCCGAGGATGTCGAGCTGCCGTGCGGCGAGGGAACCGACGACCCACAGCCGGTACGCGTCGAGCGAGTCCTGGTCGGTCAGGACGACGAACGAGGTCAGCGCGCCCAACAGGGCCGAGACGGCGGCGCCCGCGAGGGCGAGGGGCACCGGGCTCGCCGTCCCGCTGCCCGCGATCGTCACCGAGAACACCACGACGCTCGCGACCAGTGCGCCGCCGAGGGCGAACCACACCGTCGCGCCGGTGCTCGTGACCCCGAACACGTAGACGCCGAGGACGACCGCGAGCCCGGCACCCGACGAGACCCCGAACAGTCCGGGGTCGGCGAGCGGGTTGCGCGTGTGTCCCTGCATCAGGAGCCCCGCGATCCCCAGGGCCGCACCGACCGCGGCACCGATGAGCGTGCGCGGGACCCGGGAGCCCCAGACGATCGCCTCGTCGGTGGTCGACCCGGTCCGGAAGAGGCCGTCGAGCACCCGGTCGACGCCGATCCGGTTGCTGCCGAGGAGCATGCTCGCGACCGCCACCAGGACCAGCACGACGACCAGTGCGGCGATCACCAGGACGCGGCGACGGACGGCGGTGCGGTGGACACCGAGGGCTGCTGACGCATCGGCGGTGCGGGCCTCCGAGACGGAAGCCAGGGCAGGGGAGGGGGCTGGCACGGAGAACATCTTAGGTTAGCCTTGCCTCATGGCGAAGACTCCGCGGCTCCTGCCCGAGAATCCCCGGCTCTTCCGTGCCCGGGTCCTGCGGACCGAGCGCACGACGCCGTCGATGCAGCGTGTCACCGTCACCGGCGACGACCTGCACGAGTTCCCGTTCCTCGGCTTCGACCACTGGTTCCGCCTGTTCACCGGGCGTCCGGACCAGGACGCGTTCCGGATGCCGGACCTCGACGGCAAGAAGTGGTGGCCGACGTTCCTGGGCATCCCCGAGGACGTCCGCCCGCACTGCGCGAACTACACCGTCGCCGCCTTCCGCCCGATGCCCGACGGCACCGCCGAGATGGACATCGACTTCGTCGTGCACACCGACGCCGACGGCGAGCCCGAGGGCCGTGCCGCGATCTGGGCCTGCGGCGCCCGCCCAGGCGACCAGCTGGCGATGCTCGACCAGGGCTGCATCTTCGACTGCCCGAACGACACCAGCGAGATCGTCATCGCGGCCGAGGAGACCGGCCTGCCCGGCGTGCTCGGCATCGCCGCATCGCTGCCCCGGAACGCCGTCGGACGCATCATCCAAGAGGTCCCCACCGCCGGCGACGTCCGCGAGATCGACGCACCGGCCGGGGTCGCGGTCACGTGGATCGTCCGCGACGAGGTCGACCACCACGCCGTCCCGGGCCGCGCCGCGCTCGCCGAACTGCAGCGGCACGTGCCCGTCGACGACCGCGGGTACGCCTTCGTGGTCGGCGAGTCGACCCTCGCCACCGAGGGCCGCCGGCACCTGCACCGTGCGGGTCTGCCGAAGGCGCGCATCACGTTCTCCGGCTTCTGGAAGCACGAGGCCAAGGAGTCCGTCTCCGCCTGAGCGGTGCCCGTTCCTTCCCATGACGCGTGCGATGCCTGGTGCTTCCGGGCGTACCGTCACGAAACTTCTCACCAGGTACGCCCGTTTCCGCCAGGTACGCCCGGAACGCGACCACCACGACGGACGGGAGGCCCGGTGCCAGCTGGCACCGGGCCTCCCGTCCGTCGTGGGGTGGCGTCAGCCCTTGAGGCCGGAACCCGTCACGCCCTCCACGATCTGCCGCTGGAAGATCAGGTAGAGGATGATCAGCGGCAACGCCGCCAGGATCGCTCCGGCCTGGATGTCCGCGTAGCGCTGACCGAAGCTGCCCTGGACCGTGGCGAGCCCGACCGGGATCGTCATGAGGTCCGGGTTCGACAGCACGAACAGCGGCAGCAGCAGGTTGTTCCAGACACCGACGAAGGTCAGGATCGTCACCGCGGCGATCACCGGACGCGACAGCGGCAGGATGACCGACCAGTAGATCTTCCAGATGTTGGCACCGTCGATGCGTGCCGCTTCCTCCAGCTCCTTCGGGATCCCGTCGAAGAACTGCTTGAAGATGAACACCGCGATCACGGCGGGCACCTGCGGGAAGATGACCGACCAGTAGGTGTTCAGCAGGCCGACGGCGTTGAGCTCCTGGAAGATCGGGATGATCAGGACCTGCGTCGGGATCATGATGCCGAGGATGATGAGCAGGAACGCGATGTTCCGACCGCGGAACACCAGGCGGGACAGCGCGAACGCCGCCATCGAGGCGAACATGACCGTCAGGACGGCCGTGATCACGCTCGTGATGGCGCTGGCGAGGTACCAGTTCCAGATGTCACCGGCCTGGAACAGTGCCGCGTAGGAGTGCAGCGTCGGGTTCCAGTTCGACAGGATCGAGTTCGCGCCGAGGGCGGCGACGCCGTTGTCGGACAGCGACGTCTTCAGGGCGAACAGGCTGGGGATGAGCCAGATGATCGCGAAGACGATCAGGATGATCCCGGCGACCAGGTTGAAGCCCTTGCCGGAGACGCCGATCTTGGCGGCGTTCGCGGGGGCGGCGGCCGAGACGCCGGTGCGGAGCTTGGCGCGGCCGGTGGTGATGCTCTCGGTGGCGGTCATGTCAGGCCCCGATCTCTCGCTTGGCGGCAGCGCGCTCGACGAGCTGCCGGATGACCGCGATCGCGACGATCACGATGAACAGGAGCACCGACGCTGCCGAGGCGGCACCGAGTCGGTTGTCGGTGAAGCCGACGCCCGTGATGAGCTGCAGCGAGACCTGGGTGGAGATGCCCGGTCCGCCGTTCGTCATCAGGTACACCTGGTCGAAGATCTTCAGGCTCGCGATGATCTGCAACAGGATGACCAGCGTCGTGGTGCGGCCGAGCAGCGGCAGCGTGATCGACTTGATCTGCTGCCAGTTCGACGCACCGTCGACGGCGGCCGCTTCGTACAGTTCGCGCGGGATCTCCTGCAGGCCGGCCAGGTAGAGCACGAAGTTGAAGCCGAGGGTCCACCAGACGGTGGCGATCGCGACACCGATCATCGCGGTGTTCGGGCTGGACAGCATGCCGGAGCCCGGGGTGAGGCCGATCGCCGACTGCATGCTCGCCCACAGGCCGGTCGCCGGCGTGAAGATGAACACCCAGATGAGCGAGATCGTCGCCGACGGCAGGATGAACGGCAGGAAGAACGCCAGTCGGAAGAACCACTGGCCGCGGTTCATCCGGTTCGTCAGCACGGCGAAGACGAACGCCAGGATGACGAGCGGCGGCGTCGTGTACAGCGTGAACTGCAGCGTGTGCCAGAGCGACGACCAGAAGTCGGAGCGTCCGAGCATCTCGGCGTAGTTCGCGAACCCGGCGAAGCTGCCGAGGCCCGTGCGGACGGTCGAGGTGTTGAAGAAGCTCGAGACGATCATCCAGACCGTCGGGCCGAGCAGGAAGGCCGCGTAGAACAGGCCGAACGGGGCGAGGAAGAGCCAGCCGCTGCGGCCCTGGCCACGGGTGAGGCTGGTGCCGTAGGTGCGGTTCCGGCGCGGACGCGACGCGGTGGCCGCGTCCGTGGGCCGGTCGAGGACAGGTGCTGTGGTCACGTCATCGTGCCTTTCGCGCGGTGTTCACGGCGATCGCGTGGGTCGTGTGCCCGGAGCGTACGAGCCGGGCGGTCGTGTGCCCGGTCACAGCGGGCTCGGGGTGTTCAGGTAGGTCGCGAGCTGCGACTTGATGGCACTGAGCGCCTGTGCGGGCGACGAGCTGCCCTGCTGCACGAGTGCCAGCTGGGCGCCGACGGTGCCCTCGAAGGTCGAGCCGGAGCCGCCGTACCAGGCGGGGTCGTCGAACACGGCGGTCTCGGCTGCGGCCGCGTAGTTCGACTGGGGCTTGAGCTCCTTGTAGGCGCTGCTGTCGAAGGTCGGGATGTAGGCGGGGACGTGCCCACCCTCGGCCCAGGTCAGGCTCTGCTCGAGCATCTGCTTGATGAAGAGCATGTGCTGCTTGCGCTGCTCCGGCGTGCGGTCCTTCTTCGGCAGCACGAAGGTGTGCGAGTCCGCCTGCGTCGCGGGCTTGTCGTAGAGCTGCGGGATCGGGGCCATGCCGAACTTCAGTCCCTTGATGGACTGCGCCGTGCTGATCTCCCACTCGCCCTGCATGAAGAAGCCGGCCTTGCCGTCGAACATCAGGGACTGTGCCGTGGCGTAGTCGAGCGCCTTGTTCATCCAACCCTGCTTGACCCACTTCTGGGTGCGGCTGGTGACCTCGTTGTAGGCGTCCTCGTTGACGGTGAGCTTCGCGCCGCCGTCGCTGATGAACGGGGTCGCGTCGTTGATCTGGTTGTACATCGTCCAGAAGAAGCGCCACGGGGTGGCGGTCTCCGGCACGACGTTGGCGACGTTGAGCGCGGTGCCGCCGGTGACCTTCGCGACCGCGGCGAGGGCACTCTCGAACGTGTCCATGCCGGACAGGTCCTTGAGGTTGCCGTCGCTGTCGAGCAGGCCCGCCTTCTTGCACACATCAACGTTGTAGAAGAGCACGAAGGGGTGGGTGTCGAGCGGGATGGCGATGTTGTTGCCGTCGGTCTTCTGCGCCGTCCAGGCCTTCTGGTTGAAGTCGGCGGCGCTGAGGCCGACGCTCGCCAGGTCCTCGGACGTGATCGGGTCGAGCAGGTCGCCGTCCCACAGTGGCTTCGCGCGGGTCAGGTGGGCGACCGCGACGTCCGGCGGCTTGTTCCCGACGGTGGCCAGTGTCAGCTTCGAGTAGTACGGGTTGCCCCACGCGAACGTGGTGGCCTGCAGTGAGCTCGATCCGCCGTGCTGCTTCGCGTAGCCGTCCTCCATCGCCTGCATGCGGAGGCCGTCACCGCCGCCGAAGAGGTTCCAGAAGACGAGCGTCTCGGGGTTGAGTGCACTGCCGGCCAGGCCGGCTGCGATCGGGCTCGAGCACGCGGCGAGCGGCAGGACCGTCGCGGCGGCCGCTCCTGCGGCGAGGAAGCCGCGGCGCGAGAGGCGCGACGCGGGTGTTGCTGGGCGGTTCGGCATGGCATCACTCCATCGGGATGGGCCGGGCTCGGGAGCAGGGTCGGTGCTCCCGCCGGAGCATCGCTGCTCCGTTCGCGGAACACTGCTGCTCCGTGCACGAGAGCCGTGGGTCGGTGCTCCGTGAGCGCTCACATTAGCGCTCGCGAAGATCATCCGCCACCCCTTTCGCGTCGCCGTGGAACCCGGTAGCGTTTCAGTCAGGTGAGCGCTCACTTTCGTGACGGTCCGCTTCGCTACCCCTGGCACCGGACCGAGCACGCGCACCGCACGACCCGCAGTACCCGCTCTCGCACGATCGAAGGAGATCCATGCCCCGCACACACCTCGTCCTCGACGCCGCGTTCACCGTGGGGCCGGTGCGACGTCGCCTGTTCGGCGGGTTCGTCGAGCACCTCGGCCGCCACGTCTACGACGGCATCCACGAGCCCGCGCACGAGACCGCCGACGAGCACGGCTTCCGGAAGGACGTCGTCGAGCTCGTCAAGGAACTCGGCGTCTCCGCCATCCGCTACCCCGGCGGCAACTTCGTCTCCGGCTACAAGTGGGAGGACGGCGTCGGCCCCGTCGAGCAGCGCCCGAAGCGCCTCGACCTGGCCTGGCACTCGACCGAGACCAACGAGGTCGGCCTGCACGAGTTCCAGCACTGGCTCGACCAGGTCGGTTCGGAGCTCATGCTCGCCGTGAACCTCGGCACACGCGGCACCGCCGAGGCGATCGAGCTGCTCGAGTACGCGAACATCGACGCCGGCACCGCACTGTCCGAGTACCGCAAGTCCAACGGCCGCCAGGAGCCCTTCGCCATCAAGATGTGGTGCCTCGGCAACGAGATGGACGGCCCGTGGCAGCTCGGCCACAAGAACGCCGACGACTACGGCAAGCTCGCCGCCATGACCGCGAAGGCCATGCGCCAGATCCAGCCCGACCTGGAGCTGGTCGCCTGCGGTTCGTCCGGAGCGTCGATGCCGACGTTCGGCGAGTGGGAGCGCACCGTCCTCGAGCACACCTACGACGACGTGGACTACATCTCCGCGCACGCCTACTACGAAGAGGGAGACGACCTGCCGTCGTTCCTCGCCGCCGGCGTCAACATGGACCACTTCATCAAGACGGTGACCACCGCCGCCGACCACGTGCAGGCGCAGAAGAAGTCCGACAAGCGCATCGACATCTCGTTCGACGAGTGGAACGTCTGGTCGATCACGAAGTGGAACGAGCAGCAGAAGACCTTCGGGCCGCAGGACTGGCCGGTCGCCCCGCGCCTGCTCGAGGACGTCTACACCGTCGCCGACGCCGTCGTCGTGGGTGGACTGCTCATCTCGCTGCTCCGCCACGCGGACCGCGTCGCCTCGGCCTCGCTCGCGCAGCTCGTCAACGTCATCGGCCCGATCATGACCGAGCCCGGCGGCCCGGCCTGGCGCCAGACGACGTTCTTCCCGTTCTCGCTGACGTCGCGCCTGGCGAACGGTACGTCGCTGCAGGTCAAGGCCTCGGGTGACACCGTCGACGGCGGCAAGTACGGCGAGGTGCCGGTCGTGGACTCGGCCGCCACCGTGACCGAGGACGGCAAGGCGGCGGTCTTCCTGATCAACCGCCACCCGTCCGAGTCGACCACCGTCACGATCGACCTCGCGGGCCTGGCGGCCTCGGGCGACGTCCGTGCCGAGGGCGTCTGGGACGACGACATCCACGCCGTGAACGACCTTTCGTCCACCGAGCGCGTCGGGCTCCGCACGAACGAGACGGTCAGCCGCGACGGCGACACCATCACGATCGAGCTGCCGCCCGTGTCCTGGACCGCCGTGTCGATCGGCTGAGACGCCTCGGCGTGCGCTGCGGCGGGCGTCGAGTGAGCACAGAGGACGTCGGGCGCTCGCGCCCGACGTCCTCTGCTCGTTCGTGCGGGGCGCGGGGCGCCGGCCGCGAGTTCACGGGCTGGGCGACAGTTCACGGGGTGCGGCGCGCGTGAGGTGTCGCTGGGCACGAAACGTGCGCGGCTGGCGGACGGGAGGCCTGTGGCGGGCTGGCACCGGGCCTCCCGTCCGGCGCGTGCGCGAGATCACGGGCTGGGCGACAGTTCACGGGGTGCGGCGCGCGTGAGGTGTCGCTGGGCACGAAACGTGCGCAGCGCGCAGCGCAGCGCAGCGCGCAGCGCAGCGCAGCGCGGCGCGCAGCGCGTCAGCGCGCGGCGGGCGGCGGCGCGGTGCTCGCCCGCTCCACCAGGCGCACGGGCACCAGGTCGGGGGCGGAGGACACGGACTCGCCGTCGATCTGGGCGAGCAGGTTGGCGACGGCTCGGCGCCCGACCTCGTCGAAGGACTGGTGCACGGTGGTGAGCGGCGGCCAGAAGGAGTCGGACTCGGGGGAGTCGTCGAACCCCACCACACTGAGCGACGACGGCACGGGCCGCCCGAACTCGTGCGCGGCGCGGAGCACCCCGAGCGCGGTCTGGTCGTTGGCGGCGAACACGGCGGTGATGTCCGGGCGTGCGGCGATCTCGAGCCCCGCCGAGTAGCCGTGCTCGGTCGTCCAGTCGCCGTGGAAGACCGGCGGGACGACCCGTCCGGCGCGCTCGAGGGTGTCCTGCCATGCGGCCAACCGGCGTGCGGCGGAGTACGACGAGGTCGGTCCGGCGACGTGCCAGACGGTCTCGTGGCCGAGGTCGAGCAGGTGCTGGGTGGCCTGGCGCGCGCCGTCGGTCTGGTCGGTGTCGATCGCCGGGTGGTCGGTGCTGCCGGTGGAGTCGATGATGACCATGGGCACGCCGTCGGGCAGCACGACCTCGGCCGTGTCGATGATGTGCGACTCGATGATGATCACGACGCCGTCGACGGCCTGTTCGTGCAGGCGGGAGAACGCGGAGCGCACGCCTTCTTCGGTGCGCGAGGCCATCGGCAGCAACGTGATCGTGAAGTCCGCTGCCCCGGCGGCGTCGGCGATCGCCTCGAGCGTGCGCATGTTGCCGAAGGACGCGAGCGTGAACATGATCACGCCGATGGTGCGGAAGCGCCCCGACCGCAGGGCCCGTGCGGCACGGTTGGGCCGGTAGCCCAGGGTGTCCATGGCGCGCTGCACGCGGTCGCGGGTGTCCGGGCTGACGTTGTCGAACCCGCGGGCGACGCGCGAGACGGTCTGCATCGAGACCCCGGCGGCGTCGGCGACGGCGGCCATCGAGGGGGAGCGGCGGGTGCCGGCGGGGGACTCGGTCGTCATCGGCTCGAGCTCCTTCCGTTGCGGGATCACGCAGTCTGCGTTCCCGGACGCTAGCGCATGTTGACGTTGCCATGCTATCGTCCTGACGTTCGATGTTGACGTCAACATCTGCGACCGCCAGAGCGCCCGTCACCGGGCCCGGGTCGCGGCCGAGACACCGGACACCCGAACGCAGCAGACGAAGGAGTCACATGAGCACGCTCGCAGCGCGGCCCGGCGAGGCAGCCGCAGCGCAGCCGGCAGCCCCCCGCCCGGCAGGTCGCCGGACCAAGGCGCGGGGGCGCTACACCGGCTGGCTGTTCGTCGGGCCCTTCGTGGTCGTCCTGATCGCCATGCTCATCGTCCCGATCGGCTACGCCCTCTGGCTCAGCCTGTTCCGCGACCAGCTCATCGGCGGCAACCAGTTCGTCTGGTTCGCCAACTACGTCCAGCTCTTCCAGGACGCCAAGTTCTGGTCCGGCTTCGGTCGGGTCGCGATCTTCCTGGTCGTCCAGGTGCCGATCATGCTCGGGCTCGCCCTCGTCGCCGCCCTCGCACTCGACAGCGCACGGCTCTGGGGCACGTCGTTCTTCCGCATCGCGGTGTTCCTGCCCTACGCCGTCCCCGGTGTCGTCGCGGCCTTGATCTGGGGCTTCATCTACGGCAACCAGTTCGGCCTGACGGGCGCCGCGAACGACGCGCTCGGCATCGACCTCCTGCAGCCGTTCAGCCCGAGCTGGGTGCTGACCTCCATCGGCAACGTGGTCACGTGGGAGTTCCTCGGCTACAACATGCTGATCTTCTACGCCGCACTCCGCACGGTCCCCGGTGAGCTGTACGAGGCCGCCGAGCTCGACGGCGCCGGCCCCCTGCGCACGGTCTTCTCGATCAAGCTCCCGGCCCTGCGCGGCCCGATGGTCATCGCCACGATCTTCTCGATCATCGGCAGCTTCCAGCTCTTCAACGAGCCGAACCTGCTGAAGACCCTGGCCCCGAACGTCATCGGCAGCGCCTTCACCCCGAACATGTACGCCTACTCGCTGTCCTTCAGCGGCCAGCAGTTCAACTACTCCGCCACCGTCGCGATCGTGATGGGCGTGATCACCGCGGTGATCGCCTACGTCGTCCAGGTCCGCGGAACCCGCCAGGAGAACCGATGAGCACCATCCAGCACCCCGCGACCGGCGCCGCCGGACCGGCCACGGTCACGGAGGCGACCACGACGCAGCGCGACCCGCGCACCCGCTCGACCCGGGCCTCCCGGAAGGCCGAGCGGAAGGCCGAGCAGCACGTCGACGGACGCAAGCCGAAGCGTTCCGGCCTGCTGACCGCGGTCATGGTCGTCTTCGTCGTCTACTCGTTCGCGCCGCTGTTCTACCTGCTCGTGAACAGCACGAAGACGCAGGCGTCGCTGCTCTCCACGTTCGGGCTCTGGTTCGGCGGGGACTTCAACCTCTGGCAGAACATCGTCGACACCGTCACGTACAACGACGGCATCTTCCTGCAGTGGTTCGGTAACACGTTGCTCTACGTGGTCGTCGGTGCCGGTGGCGCCACCCTGCTCGCGACCGTCGCCGGCTACGGCATGGCGAAGTTCCAGTTCCCCGGACGCCGCGCAGTGTTCGCCATCGTGCTCGGTGCCATCGCGGTCCCCGGCACGGCCCTGGCGGTCCCGACCTTCCTGCTCTTCTCGCAGGTCGGCCTGACCAACACCCCGTGGTCGATCATCCTGCCGTCGCTCATCAGCCCGTTCGGCATGTACCTGATCTGGACCTACGCGGTCGACGCGATCCCCGCCGAACTCCTTGAGGCCGCCCGCATGGACGGCGCCGGCGAGTTCCGGATCTTCTTCACCATCGCGCTCCGCCTGCTCGCTCCCGGTGTCGTCACCGTCCTGCTCTTCGCGGTCGTCGCCACCTGGAACAACTACTTCCTGCCGCTCATCATGCTGAGCGACCCGAAGTGGTACCCCCTGACGGTCGGACTGAACCAGTGGAACGCCCAGGCCACCGGGTCCGGCGCGCAGCCGATCTACAACCTCGTCGTCACGGGATCGCTCCTCACGATCATCCCGATCGTGGTCGCGTTCCTCTTCCTCCAGCGCTTCTGGCAGTCCGGCCTCGCAGCCGGGTCCGTCAAGGCCTGATCCGTCGGACGGGAGGCCCGTGGCGACCCCGCCCCGCGCCCTCCGGTCCGGAACACAGCAGCCCTACCCCCCTCTCCACGAAGAAGTGAAAGGCACCCCCATGAACAAGCGTCTCCGGCGCGGGCTCAGCGCCCTCGCCATCGGCGTCACCGCCACGATCGCCCTCGCCGCCTGCGCGACCGGCGGCTCGTCGTCCGGTGGCTCGTCCGACGACATCACCAAGGCACTGAAGGACGGTGGCACCCTGACCTACTGGTCGTGGACCCCCTCCGCCAAGGCCCAGGTCGCCGCGTTCGAGAAGCAGTACCCCAAGGTGAAGGTCAAGCTCGTCAACGCCGGCACCGGCGCCGACCAGTACACCAAGCTCCAGAACACCGTGAAGGCCGGCTCGGGCGCCCCCGACGTCGCCCAGGTCGAGTACTTCGCGCTGCCGCAGTTCGCCCTGTCCGACTCGCTCCTCGACCTGTCCGGCTACGGCTTCGACTCGCTCGAGGACAAGTTCGCGAAGAGCACCTGGAGCTCGGTGTCGATCGACGACAAGGTCTACGGCCTGCCGCAGGACTCCGGCCCCATGGCGCTGTTCTACAACAAGACGGTCTTCGACAAGCACGACATCGCCGTGCCGAAGACCTGGGACGAGTACGTCGCCGCCGCGAAGAAGCTGCACGAGGCCGACCCGAACGCCTACATCGCGGCCGACTCCGGCGACGCCGGCTTCACCACGAGCATGATCGCCCAGGCCGGCGGTACCCCGTTCACCACCGACGGTGACAAGGTGACCATCAACCTGCAGGACGAGGGCTCGAAGAAGTGGACGAGCACCTGGAACGAGCTCGTCGAGCAGGGCCTGCTGTCGAAGACCGTCGGCTGGACCGACGACTGGTACAAGCAGCTCGGCAACGGTGAGATCGCCACGATGATCACCGGCGCCTGGATGCCCGGCAACCTGGAGTCCGGCGTCGCCCAGGCCTCGGGTGACTGGCGCGTCGCCCCGATGCCGACCTACGACGGCGGCACCGCCCAGACCGCGAACAACGGCGGCAGCGCCGAGGTCGTCATGAAGCAGTCGAAGAACCCGGCCCTCGCCGCGGGCTTCCTGAAGTGGCTGAACTCGTCGAAGGAGTCGACCGGCGTCTTCATGAAGTCCGGCGGGTTCCCCTCGACGACCGCTGACCTCGACTCGTCGGCCTTCCTCGACGAGAAGCCGTCCTACTTCGGTGGGCAGCAGATCAACAAGGTGCTCGTCGACGCGTCGAAGTCCTCGGACAACGACTTCACCTACCTGCCGTACCAGGTGTACGCGAACAGCGTCTACGCCGACACCGTCGGTCAGGCGTACGAGAACGGCACCTCGCTCGACGCCGGCCTCGAGGCCTGGCAGAAGGCCCTCGCCAAGTACGGCAAGGACCAGGGCTTCACGGTCTCGACCAAGTAGCACCGGTACCAACTCCCCGGGGTCGTGCGGACATCGTCCGCACGACCCCGCTGTCTGAAAGAGTCATCTCATGCGATTCGCCATCGGCGACACCGACTTCCTGCTCGACGGCGAGCCGCACCGCGTGCTGTCCGGTGCGATCCACTACTTCCGCGTGCACCCCGACCTGTGGGCCGACCGGATCCGCAAGGCGAAGCTGATGGGCCTCAACACCATCGAGACCTACGTCGCCTGGAACGCGCACGCGCCGTCGCCCGACGTCTTCGACCTATCGGGCGGGCTCGACCTCGGCCGGTTCCTCGACCTGGTCGCCGCCGAGGGGATGCACGCCATCGTCCGCCCCGGCCCCTACATCTGCGCGGAGTGGACCAACGGCGGTCTGCCGTACTGGTTGTTCGCGGACGGCTCCGTGGGCGTCCGGCGCAACGAGCCCGGGTTCCTCGCGGCGGTCCAGACGTACCTGCAGCACCTGGCCCCCGTGCTGGTCCCGCGGCAGATCGACCAGGGCGGGCCCATCGTCCTGGTGCAGGTCGAGAACGAGTACGGCGCCTACGGCTCCGACCCCGAGTACCTGCGTGCACTCGAGCAGATGCACCGCGACATCGGGCTGACCGTCCCGTTCACGAGCGTCGACCAGCCGATGGGCACGATGCTCGAGGACGGTTCGCTGCCGTCGCTGCACAAGACCGGCTCGTTCGGCTCGCGGTCCGCCGCGCGCCTCGAGCGCCTGCGGCAGGCCCAGCCCACCGGCCCCCTGATGTGCTCGGAGTTCTGGGACGGCTGGTTCGACAGCTGGGGCGAGCACCACCACACCACCTCGGCCGCGGACAGCGCTGCGGACCTCGACGTCCTGCTCGCCGCCGGTGGCTCGGTCAACATCTACATGTTCCACGGTGGCACGAACTTCGGCTTCACCAACGGCGCGAACGACAAGGGCGTCTACCGTCCGATAGCGACGTCCTACGACTACGACGCCCCGCTCGACGAAGCCGGCCGACCGACGCCGAAGTTCCACGCCTTCCGCGCGGTCATCGAGCGCTACGCGCCCGTCCCGCCGCTGCCGGCGTCGATGGAGCCGGGTGGGTCGGGTCGACTCGCGTCCGATGCGGCGGACGGAGTCGGCCTGGAGGCCCGGATCACCCCCGCCACGGACCTCGCCGTCCGCCTCGACCGCGTCGCGTCGCTCCGCTCCCTGCTGCCCACGCTCACGACGTGGTCCGCGCACGACGAGCCGCCGACGTTCGACGCCCTCGGTGCGGCCAGCGGCTTCGTCCTGTACCGCGCCGAGGTCGACCTGCCGACCGGCGGAGTGCTGACCATCGGGGAAGAGGTCCGCGACCGCGCGATCGTGTCCGTCGACGGCGTCGTCGTCGGCGTCCTGGAGCGCGAGCACCACGACCGCGCCGTCGTCCTGCCGCCGGTGACCGGCACGCTCGAACTGCTCGTCGAGGACCAGGGCCGGGTCGACTACGGCATCCGCATCGGCGAACCGAAGGGCCTGATCGGCGGAGTCGCCGTCGACGGTGTCCCGCTGTCGCGCTGGACCGCGGCACCGTTGGCGCTCGACCCGATCGCACCGTCCGCCCTCGAGGCGCTGTCGGCCGTGGAGCCGACGGACGGCGAGGTGCTCGCCGGGCCGACGTTCGCCGCGGGGTCGTTCGACCTCGACGCGGTGGACGACCGCTACCTGGCGCTCGACGGCTTCCGCAAGGGTGTCGCCTGGGTGAACGGGTTCTGCCTCGGTCGCTACTGGTCGCGCGGCCCGCAGCAGACCCTGGCGATCCCGGGCCCGGTCCTGCGCTCAGGCCGGAACGAGCTCGTCGTGTTCGAGTTGCACGCGTCGGCATCCCGCACGGCCCACTTGCTCCTCGAGCCGTCCTTGGGCCACACCGAGGGCTGACGCGGCTCGCCGCGTACCTGGTCGAATCGGGCGTACCTGGTCGGAACTTCCGACCAGGTACGCCCGATTCCGCTTTCCACCGCGGGCGTCATGGGACGTTTCGGACTTCGTGAGTCGCTGCCCACGCCCGCACCTCGAGGAGCGCCTCGTGTCGCCAGCGCCAGAGCGGGGCGAACTTCGTGCCGTCGTCCGCCCAAGCCCGGGTCAGCAGCCAGATCTGCCGTCGGTGGCCGACCCCGCGATCATCGCGCCACTCGACGTACGCGTCGTCGAGCACCGCGGTGATGCCCGCACGCGGTGCGGTCCACGACGACAGGAAGCCGGAGTACCGGAGGGTTTCGTCGGACAGGTGCACGGCGACGCGACGGAGCCTGGCCGTGGCCCAGGTCCCACCGGCGATGAAGGCGACACCGAGGACGAAGACGAACACCCGCGCCGATGCTCCGGGAACGAAGGCCACGCTCGCGAGTGCGACTCCTGTCCCGATCATCACCGGGCCGAACACGATGAGGTTCAGGATGCGATCCAGGCGCGGCGGACGAATCGTCGTCACGGCAGGGCGTCCAGATCGGCGAGTGCCCGCTCGGCGTCGGCGATCCGATCGGCCTCGGGGCGCGTCCACCACTCCGGGCCGCGTTCGCCCAGACCGTGCTTCGCGAGCCCGTTCCGGTGCCGAGCCGCGGCCAGCGCAGCGTCGTCGCCGGCGCGCTTCGCGGTCTTCACCGCGTTGCGCCCGCGCCCCAGGTGGGAGCGGAGCGCGGCCGCGAGTTCCTCGGGCAGGGCCGGGTCGGTGCGGCGCCAGCGTCGGCCGTTCACCACGAAGTAATGGTCGTCGGCTTCGGCGGTCATGCCCCGAGTCTGCACCGTCAGTGGTCCCCGGTAGACAGGAGTCGATGAGCAACGACCGCGCCCGCCCGATGCTCGACGTCCGTCGGATCTACGCCGAGCCCGCTGCCCTCGAACTGCAGCGCGGGCAAGAGGTGATCGGGCGCTGGCCGGACGCCGAGATCGTGCCGGTGGAGTCCCACTGGAACATCCCCGAGGTGCACGGCGACGAGCGCAACGTGCAGCGGTGGGTCCGGATCAAGACCGAGGCGTTGGTGCTCGGCGTGAAGAAGTCGTTGATCACGCGACCGAACGGCCGCTCCGCCGACTTCATCGCGCCCTCGACGGCGAACGGCTGTGCGATGGCGTGTGCGTACTGCTACGTCCCGCGGCGCAAGGGCTACAGCAACCCCGTCACGGTGTTCGCCAACATCGACCAGATCACGAAGCACGTCGCTCGCAACATCGCGAAGCAGGGGCCGAAGACCGAGCCGAACCAGTGCGATCCCGGGTCGTGGGTGTACGACATCGGCGAGAACAGCGACTGCTCGGTCGACGCGATGATCAGCGACAACGTCCGTGACCTGTGCGACCTGTTCCGGATGACCCCGACCGCGAAGGCGTCCTTCGCGACGAAGTACGTCAACCGCGAGTTGCTCGACTGGGACCCGATGGGCCGCACGCGCATCCGGTTCTCGCTCATGCCGCACGACACCGCGAAGGTCACCGACATCCGGACGAGTCCCGTCGCCGAGCGGATCGCTGCGGTGAACGAGTTCGTCGACGCCGGCTACGAGGTCCACCTGAACTTCTCGCCCGTCATCGTCACCCCGACGTGGGAGTCCGACTGGACCGAGCTGCTGCGGCAGGTCGACGACGTACTGTCACCGGCCGCCAAGGCGCAGATCGCGGCCGAGGTGATCTTCCTCACGCACAGCCAACCCCTGCACGAGGTCAACCTCGGCTGGCACCCGAAGGCCGAGGACCTGCTCTGGCGCCCCGACCTGCAGGAGCAGAACGTGTCGCAGAACGGCGCGGTGAACGTCCGCTACCGGTCCGGGATGAAGGGGCAGCTCGTCGAGCGCTTCCGCGAGCTCGTCGCCGAGCACCTGCCGTCCTGTCGGATCCGCTACGCCTTCTGACGGCCGGCGGGCTGGTGGCGCTCCGCCAGGGCCCGACGGACCTGATCGCCGCGCAGGGGGCGTCCGGCCAGCACGCCGCGCGGGACGTCCACCGCCCGGAACCCGTCGAGCACCAGGTCCACCCAGCGTCGGTACGCCTCGGGCGCGACCCGGCCGAAGGTGCGGATCGTCTCCGCGATCGACAGCTGCAGGAGTGCGACGTCGGCCAGCGTGGCGTCGGCGCGGAGGACCGCGGCCGCCTGCCCGGCTGTGAAGAGGGCGTCGATCCCGTCCTGCACGGCGATGCGGAGCCGGAGGAGTTCCGGAGCGTCGCGGTAGTCGGTGGTCATGAGTTCGCTGAACCCGGTGCGGCGCGCCTCGATCGCCGCCGTCTCGCGAACGAAGGTCGCGAAGCCCTCCCACGGGTCCGAGGCGGACAACTCGCGGCAGTGCTCGACGAGGTCGAGCACCTCGTGCATCGGCTCGACCAGGACGGCTTCCCACAGCGCCGCTCGGGTCGGGAAGTGCCGGTACAGGGTCGCGTTGCCGAGTCCCGCTGCGACCGCGATCGGTTCCAGTGCAGCCTGGAGGCCGTGGTCGGTGAACGCGGACCGGGCCGCGTCGACGAGCGCCTGACGGTTCCGGGCGACGTCTCGGCGGGTCATGCACCGAGCCTAGATCGCGTGGCCGGGAATACGGGGAGCAGTCCCCGGTTTGAAACGGGGACAACCATCCGTTTCATCACCTGGAGTTCCCCGTGCACATCGCTGCCGTCGTCCTGTCCCTCGTCCTCGCCGTGGCCCTGCTCGGCTCGGGCGTGATGAAACTCGTCCGCAACCCGAAGATCGTCGCCTCGATGCAGGCCGTCCACGTCACTCCCGCGCAGATGACGGTCCTCGGGGTGCTCGAGGTCGCCGCTGCCGCCGGGCTCGTCATCGGCATCTGGTGGGTGCCGCTCGCCATCGCCGCGGCCATCGGCGCGGTGGTCTACTTCGTCGGCGCCGTGGTGGCGCACCTCCGAGCGCACGACAAGGACCTGCAGGGCGCCGTCGTCCTGCTGGTGCTGTCGGTCGCGACGCTCGTGGTGCTCCTGCTCGCGCTGTAGCCCGCTGTTCCGGGCCGACGACTCAGGGGATGAGTCGGTCGGCCCGGTAGCGCGCGAAGAGGTCGGCGAACGCGCGTTCGGTCCGGCGGAAGGCCGTGAACCCGGCCTCGCGGCTCTTCCCCATGTCGGTGACGACCTCCATCGCGCGACCGAGGTCGGCGTCGGTGTGCCACCACGAGGCGAGCCGTGTGATGTCCGCCTCTGCCAGACCGTGTCGCTCGGCGATGCCGGCCCACTCCGACTCGTACGGCGCCATCTGCTGCTCGAGCGGTCGCGGCTCGTCCTGGTACCCGACCACCCGCGCCGGGTCGACGCCGAGGTGCGCAGCGAGCCGCGGCCACATCCAGCGCCACCGGAAGACGTCGCCGTTCACGATGTTGAAGGCCTCGTCGGCGCCCTCGGGTGCGGTCGCCGCCCACACCATCTGCTCGGCGAGGATCCCCGCCTCGGTCATGTCGGTCAGGCCGTTCCACTGCGCCTCGCTGCCCGGGAACACGAAGTCCAGGTCGAGCTCCTTCGCGAGCGTCGCCTGCACCGCGATCGTCAGGCCCATGTTCATGGCGTTGCCGACGGCGTGCCCGATCACGGTGTGCGAGCGGTGCACCGACCACGTGAAGCCCTGGCGCTCGGCGGCGGCGAACAGCTCGTCCTCCTGCGCGTAGTAGAAGTTCGGGGTGTCCAGGCGGGGTTCTTCCTCGTGGAAGGGCGTGTCCGGCATCTCGCCCGCGGCGTAGGCCTCGAACGGGCCGAGGTAGTGCTTCAGCCCGGTCACCAGTGCGACGTGCGCCAGCGGGGCGTGCGCGAGTGCGGCGAGCAGGTCGCGGACCATGCCGCCGTTCACGCGGATGTTCTCCGCCTCCGTCTCCTGGCGCTGCCACGCGGTGAAGAACACGTGCGCGGGACGCTCGTCGGCCAGCGCGGCGCCGAGGCTGTCGGGATCGCGGAGATCCGCGGCGACGGTCCGGACGTCCTGCTGGGGGAGCGGGCGGCGCGACAGCGCGGTCACGTCCCAGCCGAGGTCGAGCAGGTGGCCCACCAGGGCGGAGCCGGTGATGCCGCTCGCGCCCACGACGAGGGCTCGGGGCTGGGCGGAGGTCGGTTCGGTCGATCCGGTTGCAGTCATCCCCGACCCCAACCGACGGTGCACGACAGGTGTTCCCTCACCGCGGGCGGCGGATGCGGATCGGGCCCTTCGCGGTCGACGGGTCCACGACGGAGCCGCCCTGGGTGATCTCGACCTCGCCGCGCGCCATCATGCGCTGGGCTGCTCGGCGGGCGGGTTCCATGAGCGGGCGCCAGTCGTCCGGTTCGAGCGACCGCGCGACTTCGGACGGGCAGATGCTCGAGGTGCGTGCCCGTGCGGCGAGCAGCTCGTCGATGCGCTGTTCGAGTGCCAGGTCCGTCCGGTCCACTCCGTGGCGGCGGCAGGCACGGGAACACCACTTGGCCTCGGGCGCCGCCGTCGACGGCATCCGACGGCCGCACGACGCACAGGTCCGATCGGCCTGTGCCGACTCCGCCGCCGCAGCGTCCGCTTCCGTCCTGATCGCACGTCCCATGCCCACATCCTCGTCCTGCCGTCCCTGTCCGTTCCCAGCACGGGAGCGCCCAGCACAGGCGCGGCTGGCAGCATCGGAGCGGTGAGCACCGACACCGCACCCTCCCGTCCGCCCGAGCCCGCCTGGGTGCCGCACGTCATGTGGTGGCACGTGTACCCGCTCGGGTTCGTCGGGGCGGACGTCCGCCCGGGAGTGCCGGTCGAGGAGCGCGCCGTCGAGCACCGTCTCGGCCGCATCGAACCCTGGCTCGACCACGTGGTGGACCTCGGCTTGAACGGCCTGGTGCTCGGGCCGGTGTTCGCGAGCTCCACCCATGGCTACGACACGGTGGACCACTTCCGGATCGACCCCCGGCTCGGCGACGACGCCGACTTCGACCGCCTGGTGTCCGCGGCGCACGAGCGGGGGATCCGGGTCCTGCTCGACGGTGTCTTCAACCACGTCGGTCGTGAACACCCGGCGTTCCGGGCGCTCGGAGAAGAGGGACCGGACGCGGCGGCCGCTGACCTGTTCGCGATCGACTGGTCGGGGTGGACGCCGGGGCAGCCGGTTCCCGTCGGGTTGTTCGAGGGACACGACATCCTCGTGGCGCTGGACCACGACAGCCGAGCGACCGAGGACCTCGTCGTCCAGGTGATGACGCACTGGCTGGAGCGCGGGATCGACGGCTGGCGCCTCGATGCGGCGTACGCGGTGCCACCGGCGTTCTGGGCGAGGGTGCTGCCGCGGGTGCGCGAGCAGTTCCCGGACGCGTGGTTCAGCGGTGAGGTGATCCACGGCGACGCGGCGGCGATCGCGCGGGAGTCGACCATGGACTCGTTGACGCAGTACGAACTGTGGCAGGGCATCTGGCACGGCATCGCGGACGGCAACGGCCACGAACTGGCGCACGCGATCGAGCGGCACGACGCCCTGCTCGAGACGTTCGCCCCGACGACCTTCATCGGCAACCACGACGTCACCCGCATCGCGAGCGCCGTGGGGGAGCAGTTCGCCGGGCATGCGGCCGCGGTGTTGTTCACCGTCGCCGGCACCCCGATCGTCTACGCGGGCGACGAGTACGGCTGGACCGGGGTGAAGGAGGAACGCGAGGGTGGCGACGACGCGGTCCGACCGGAGTTCCCGGACACACCACCCGCAGCGGGGGCCCTGACGCACGCGTACGAGGCCCTGATCGCCCTGCGCCGCCGCAACCCGTGGTTGCACCGGGCGCACACCGACGTGGTGCACCTGACGAACACGGCGGTCGTCCTGCGGACCGCGACGTCGGACGCGGCCGTGGTGACCGCCCTGAACCTGTCGGCCGATCCCGTCGAGGTGCCCGCGGCGGATGCGACGCAGGTGGAGGCGGGCGGCGCGGATCTCGGGGACGGAACCCTGCGCCTCCCGGCCCAGGGTTGGGCCGTCGCGTCGCGATCGTGAGCAGAAGAGGTCGGGTCCCCACAGAGGACCCGACCTTTTCTGTTCACCAAGCGACCGCGAACGCGACCGCGGACGCCCTACTTGCGCGCGGCAGCCGCCCGACGCTTGTTGAACACGTCGAACGCGACGGCGGCGAGCAGGACCAAGCCCTTGATGAGCGACTGGTACTCGGTGCCGACGCCGAGGATCGACATGCCGTTGTTGAGCAGCCCGATGATGAGACCACCGACGATGGCGCCGGGCACCGTGCCGATGCCGCCGGTGACCGCTGCGCCACCGATGAACACCGCGGCGATGGCGTCGAGTTCGAAGCCGTTGCCCGCACCGGGTGCCGCCAGGTTGAGCTGACCGGTGAAGACCACGCCGGCCAGGGCCGAGATGACTCCCATGTTGACGAACAGCATGAACGTGACGCGCTTCGTCTTCACGCCGGACAGCTGCGCGGCCAGGGCGTTGCCGCCGATGGCGTAGACGTGGCGGCCGAACACCGCGCTCCGCATGATGACCGAGTAGATCACCACGAGTGCGCCGAGGATGACGAGCACGATCGGGGTGCCGTTGTAGCTCGCGAGCAGCAGGGCCACGTAGACGACCAGCACGACGCCGAAGACGAGCTTCACGATGAACCAGGCGAACGGTTCGCTCTCGAGCTGGTACTTGCGGCGGGTGGCCCGGCCGCGGAACGCCGTGACGGCCATGACGGCCGCGGCGGCGAAACCGAGGATCATCGTGAGCGGCTCGTACCCGGTGGTGCCGAACGACGGCAGGAAGCCGGAGCCGAGGGCACGGAACCCGTCCGGGAACGGCGAGATCTGCTGGTTGTGCAGCACGATCTGCGCCGCACCGCGGAAGGCGAGCATGCCGGCCAGGGTGACGATGAACGCCGGGATCCCGAAGTAGGCGATCCAGAACCCCTGCCAGGCGCCGACGAGCGCACCGACGACCAGGCACAGCACGACGGCGATCGGCCACGGGATGTGCCACTGCGTGATCATCACGCCGGCCATGGCGCCGGTGAAGGCGACGACCGACCCGACGGACAGGTCGATGTGCCCGGCGATGATGACCATCACCATGCCGATGGCGAGGATGAGGATGTAGCTGTTCTGGACGATCAGGTTCGAGACGTTGATCGGGGCCAGGGTGATGCCGTTGGTCGTCACCTGGAAGAAGACGACGATGACGATCAGCGCGATGAACAGGCCGATCTGTCGGAGCTGCCCGGTGAGGTAGCCGGCGGCGGACTTAAGCGCGTTCATTGACAGGGGTCTCCCGTTCCTGGGTCATGTACTGCATGAGGACCTCTGGGGTGGCCTCGGAGCGGGGCACATCGGCGGTGATGGTGCCCTCGGAGAGCGTGTAGATGCGGTCGCAGATGCCGAGGAGCTCCGGGAGCTCCGAGGAGATCACGATGACCCCCTTGCCCTGGTCCGCGAGGCTGTTGATGATCGTGTAGATCTCGTACTTCGCACCGACGTCGATGCCGCGGGTCGGCTCGTCGAGGATGAGCACGTCCGGGTCGGTGTACATCCACTTCGACAGGACGACCTTCTGCTGGTTGCCGCCGGAGAGCTTGCCCGTGATGACGTCGACGTTCGGCGCCTTGATGTTGAGGTTCTTCAGGAACTGCCCGGCGACCGTGGTCTCCTCGGACGCGTTCACGAAGCCCCAGCTGGCGAGCTTGCCGAGCGCCGACCCGGAGATGTTCCGTTTGATGTCGTCGATCAGGTTCAGGCCGTAGCGCTTGCGGTCCTCGGTGACGTACGCGATGCCGTGGTCGATCGCCTGCGACACCGTGTGGGTCTTGATCGGTTCGCCGCGCTTGTAGACGGTGCCGCTGATGCCGGATCCGTACGACCGGCCGAACACGCTCATCGCGAGTTCGGTCCGCCCGGCGCCCATGAGTCCGGCGATGCCGACGATCTCGCCGGCGCGCACGTTCAGGTCGACCTGGTGGATGATCTCGCGCGATCCGTCGAGCGGGTGGTGGACCGTCCAGTCCTCGATCCGCAGGAGCTCCTCGCCGATGTTCGGCTCGTGCTCGGGGTACCGGTTCGACAGGTCGCGGCCGACCATCCCGCGGATGATGCGGTCCTCGGAGACGTCGTCGGCGTGCATGTCGAGCGTCTCGATGGTCTTGCCGTCGCGGATGATCGTGACCTTGTCGGCGATCGCCTTGATCTCGTTGAGCTTGTGGCTGATGATGATCGCCGTCATGCCCTCGGCCTGCAGCGAGCGGATGAGCTCGAGCAGGTGCGCGGAGTCGTCGTCGTTCAGGGCAGCGGTGGGCTCGTCGAGGATGAGGAGCTTGACCTTCTTCGACAGTGCCTTCGCGATCTCGACGAGCTGCTGCTTGCCGACACCGATGTCCACGATCTTCGTGACCGGGTTGTCCTTGAGGCCGACGCGCTGCAGGAGCTCGGCGGCTGCCAGGTTCGTCTTGTTCCAGTCGATGAAGCCGCCCTTGGACCGCTCGTTGCCGAGGAAGATGTTCTCGGCGATCGACAGGAACGGGCTCAGCGCGAGTTCCTGGTGGATGATGACGACGCCAGCGGCTTCGGAGCCGTTGATGTCGTGGAACGCGACGGGCGACCCGTCGAGCAGGATCTCACCCTCGAAGGAGCCGTGCGGGTAGACGCCCGACAACACCTTCATGAGGGTCGACTTGCCGGCGCCGTTCTCGCCGCAGATGGCGTGGACCTGTCCACGCTCGACCTCGATCGAGACGCCCTGCAGGGCCTTCACGCCGGGGAACGTCTTGGTGATGTCACGCATCTCGAGGATCGTGTCCGTCACGTCGACCGCCTTCCGTGGTGCGCGCCGTGGCGCGCGGATGGGGCGGACGGGAGGCACGGGGCGGGGTCGACCCGTGCCTCCTGTCCGACAGGTGGGTTGCGACTACTTCAGGTCGGCTTCGGTGTAGTAACCCGAGTCGACGAGGACTTCCTTGTAGTTGTCCTTGGTGACGACCGTCGGCTGGAACAGGAAGGTCGGGACGACCTTGACCTTGTTGTCGTAGCTCTTCGTGTCGTTGACCTCGGGCTTGTCACCGGTGAGCAGGTCCTCGGCCATGGTGACCGACTGCTTGGCGAGCTTGCGGGTGTCCTTGTAGATGGTCGAGTACTGCTGACCGGCGATGATCGACTTGACCGAGGCCGCCTCGGCGTCCTGGCCCGTCACGATCGGCAGCGGACGGTCGCTGGTGCCGTAGCCGGCACCCTGCAGTGCCGAGATGATGCCGATCGAGATGCCGTCGTACGGCGAGAGCACGCCGTCGAGCGTGGTGCCGCCCGAGTACGACTTCGCGACCAGGTTCTGCATGCGGGCCTTGGCGGTCGCCGGGTCCCACTGCTGCGTGGCGGCCTGCGAGAGCTGGTCCTGACCCGACTGGATCTTCAGCGTGCCGTCCTCGAGGTACGGCTTGAGGGTCTTCATGGCGCCGTTGAAGAAGAAGCTGGCGTTGTTGTCGTCGAGCGAGCCGGCGAAGACCTCGATGTTGAACGGGCCCTTCTCGCCGGTCTTCTCGCCCTTGTCGTCGAGGACGCCGAGGCCGGTGAGCAGGCTCGTCGCCTGGTCGACGCCGACCTTCTCGTTGTCGAACGACACGTAGTAGTCGACGTTCTTGTTGCCCGTCAGCAGGCGGTCGTAGGAGATCACCTTGATGCCGGCCTTGGCGGCGGCGTCGAGCTGGTCGGAGAGGGCTCCGCCGTCGATCGACGCGATGATGAGGACCTTCGCGCCCTTCGTGATCATGTTGCTGACCTGCTGGGCCTGCTGCTGGACCTTGTTGTCGCCGTACTCGAGGTCGACCTTGTAACCGGCCTTCTCGAGGTCGCTCTTGACGGCGTCGCCGTCCTTGATCCAGCGTTCCGAGACCTTGGTCGGCATGGCGACGCCGACGAGGGCGCCCTTGTTGTCGCTGCTGCCGCCGCCGCCGTCGGTGGACGCGCGGCCACCGGCCGAGCAGCCGGCGAGTGCGATCGCGATGCCGAGGGCTGCAACGCCCGCGATGATCCTGCGCTTCGTCATCGAAGTACCTCTGTTCCTCTCGCGTCGTCCTCGACGCGCTCAGGTGCCGGGGCTGCTGTGCCCCGAGGGATGTGCTCGTGTGAGCGCTCACATACTGGGGCTTTCGTAACGGGGTGTCAACTCGGCGTGACCGTTTCGCGATCTTGCCGCGCGGGCCGGACTGCGCGGTACGGTTGGCCTCGTGACGACCACGACCGCCCCAGGGGGCACGGGCGGCAAACGCCGGAAGGCTCCGACGATCTTCGACGTCGCCGAGCGCGCGGGCGTCTCCCACCAGACCGTCTCGCGCGTCATCAACGGCGACCCGACGGTCCGCGACGCCTTCCGCACGCAGGTCACCGACGCCGTCCACGACCTCGGCTACCGACCCCGCGCCGCCGCCCGAGCACTCGCCGGGGGGCGGAGCCGCGCGCTCGGCATCATCACCGCCGGCGACGCGCTGTACGGCCCGTCGAGCACCGCGATCGGCTTCGAACGTGCGGCCCGGTCGGCCGGGTACCACGTGCTGCTCTCCACCCTGCCCGAGGACCCGACGCCGTCCGACCTGTCCGGTGCACTCACGACGCTGCTCGCGCAGGACGTCGCCGCGATCGTGCTCGTCGCCGCGGACAACCGGGTGCTCGACGCCCTCGGATCACTCACCGTGCCGGTCACCGTGCCGGTCGTCGTGTCGAACGCCGTGCAGCGCGACGCCGTGCGGACCCCGGCGGCGTCGACCGTCGCCGCGGTCGCGATCGACCAGGCAGCGGGGACGTCGCTCGTGATGGAACACCTGTTCGCGCGCGGGCACCGGCGGATCGTGCACATCGCCGGCCCGCCCGTCTCGCAGGAGTCCGAGGTGCGTCGCGCCACGTACGTCCGGATCATGCAGGACGCCGGCCTCGAGCCCGTCGTGCTCGACGGCGACTGGACCCCGGGGAGCGGGTTCGCGGCTGCACGGCACATCGACGTGACGGCCGTCGACGCGGTGTTCGCCGGCAACGACCAGATGGCGCTCGGGGTGCTCCACGCCTTCGCCGACGAGGGCCTGCGCGTGCCCGACGACATCGCGGTGGTCGGGTTCGACGACGTGCCCGAAGCCGCGCACTTCACGCCGCCGCTGACCACCGTGCGGCAGGACTTCCGGGCGATGGGGGAGCGGGTGCTCGACACCGTGCGGGCCCTGGTCGAGGGCGAGCCGCGCGACGAGACGCTGCTGGCGCCCGAGCTCGTGGTGCGCCGCAGCGCCTAGCTCGGCGGACCTCGCACGGTGCGAGGGGTGGTGTCGAACGGTGCGAGGTTCCGTGCTCAGTGCGAGCCACCGGGCCTGGCACGGAGTACGGAACCTCGCACCGGAGCGGACCCTCGCACGGTGCGGGGCAGGCGCGGCCCGACCCGGGCTGACCCGACCGTCAGCCCTTCAGGGCACCGGACGACAGGCCTGCGACGTAGAACCGCTGCAGTCCGACGTAGAGCGCGATGCACGGGATCATCGCCACGACCGACCCGGCGACGAGGTTGCCGTACGACACCTGCCCGTACGCTCCGGTCTGCAGGTTGAGCAGCGCTACCGGCAGCGTGTAGAGCGAGTCCTTCGTCAGGAACGTCAGCGCCCCGAGGAACTCGGTCCACGACGCCAGGAACGCGTACAGCGCAGCGGTCGCGGCACCGGGCAGCAGGAGCGGGCGCAGCACCGACACGACGACCCGGAAGCGTGAGGCCCCGTCGACGAACGCCGAGTCCTCGAGCTCGGTCGGGATCGACTCGAACGCGTTCCGCATCACGAACACCCCGAACGGCAGGTTCACCGTCGTGTAGAACAGCACGAGCCCGAGCAACGAGTTCGTGAGCTTCATGGCGTTCATCTCGAGGTACAGCGGGGTGAGGATCGCCTGGAACGGCACCATCATCGTCAGCAGCACCAGGCCGAACACGATGCCCGACCCCCGGAACCGGAAGCGGGCGAAGCCGTACCCGGCCATCGTGGCGATCACCGCGGTCAGCACCGCCGTGGCGATCGACACGATCAACGAGTTGAACACGCCGGTCAGCAGGTGCGACGACGAGCTGAAGACGGCCGCGAAGTTCTGCCAGCCGAGCTGGAAGAAGGTCGCGGGGTCGGCGGCCTGCGTGATGACGGCCTCGGACTGGAACGCCCGCAGGATCGACCACAGCAGCGGGACGCCGAAGACGAGCACTGACCCGACGCCGGCGATCACGTACAGGGTGCGCTTGACGGCGGTGTCGCGGGGGTGCCGGACGCTGCCCTGGTGGTGGCGCCGGCGGTGCCCGTCGCCGGTGGTGGTCAGCGTGCGGGTGGACAGGTCCGGTGCCGCGAGGCCGGCACGGGAGGTCGTGGTGCTCATGGCTCAGTCCTTCTCTCGCAGTGCCCAGAACTGGAACACCGTGACGGCGGCGATGACGACGACCAGGGCGATCGACTC
The DNA here is from genome assembly GCF_023242305.1 of Curtobacterium sp. MWU13-2055. NCBI lineage: Bacteria > Bacillati > Actinomycetota > Actinomycetes > Micrococcales > Microbacteriaceae > Curtobacterium > Curtobacterium sp. MWU13-2055. Next base: position 247,369 of record NZ_JALLIO010000002.1, on the reverse strand, counting down.
GGCGGTCGCGGCGCCGAGCTGCAGGTTGACGAAGCCACGGTTGTAGATCGCGTTGACGATCGTCGTGGTCTCGGTCCCCGGCCCGCCCTGGGTCAGGATGTAGAACTGGTTGAACGCGAGCAGCGAGCCGATCACCGAGATGATGGCGCTGAGGGCGATGGTCGACCGGATCATCGGCAGGGTGATGAGCCGTTCGGTCTGCCACCAGGACGCACCCTCGAGTTGTGCCGACTCGTACACCTCGTCGGGGATGCCCTGCATGGCCGACATCAGGAGCACCATCGTCAGGCCGGACACCGCCCAGACCACGAGCACGCAGATGAGCAGCGTGGCGAGGGGGCCGTTGACGAGCCAAGCGGTGCTGCCGTCGGTGACGCCGAGCCAGCGGAGCACCATGTTGACGGCTCCGGAGTTCGGCTGCGCCTCGAGCACGAGCATGAACGACAGCGTGGTCAGGCCGACGACGTACGGCAGGAAGAACACCGTCCGCAGCAGGGTGCTGCCCCGTCGCCGTGCCCGGATGAGCACCGCCAGGAAGTAGCCGAGCACCAGGATCGGCACCGTCACGATCGCGGTGTACAGCAGCGTGTACCCGATGGCGTGCACGAACGTCGGGTCCTGGAACAGCGTCAGGTAGTTCTGCAGCCCGATGAACCGGTACGGACCGATCAGGGGCCAGTTCGTGAACGAGATGTAGAGCGCGAACACGAGCGGGGCGAGGACGAACACCGCGACGAAGACGATCGCCGGGGTGACGAGCACGGCGCCGGCGCGCGGCGGGTGTGTGAGCGACCCGCGGGACGGACCCGGGCGGCCCGGGCGGCCCGAGCGGCCCGGGCGACCGGCGCCGCGGCCGACGGTGGGGCGGCCGGCGCCGGTCCGTCGGTTGGAGATGGTGGTCATGTCTGCACCTCTCTGTGCAACGAGCGAGCGAACGAACGAACGAACGAACGAACAGGCGAGCGAGCGACGGTCAGGCCTGGACCTGGTCGAGGATGCGGGTGTAGTCCGCCTGCGCCGTCTTCATCGCGGCAGCGGTGCCCGAGCCGAACACGGCCTCGCGGAACATCGCGAAGTACGGTGACGACGGCTGGTTGTTGAGCAGGTTGTACGCCAGCGTCTGCGGCGCGTAGCCCTTGTCGATGGCGTCGAGCGGCCCGAACGCCAGTGGGAACCGCTTCCGGTACTCGGGCGTCGCGGCGTCGGAGCGGGTGGGGAAGTACCCGCCGTCGGGCAGGGCCTGCTGTTGCTGCAGGCCGTTCGCGTACTGCATGAACGCCCAGCCGCCGGACGGGTTCGCCGCCCCGTTCGGGATGCACATGTTGTCGCCGCCGTCGAAGAACGACCGCCGGCCGTCCCACGACGGGATGAGCACCGTCTGCATCTTCGCCCGCATCGCCTTGGTGGCCGCGGGCACGGTGGCGCCGTACGAGGTCGGGAAGATCCCCACCTTGCCGGCCCGGAAGTCCGCGCCCCAGGTGGTGCCGGCGTCCGAGTACGTCGCCTTCGACAGCGCGCCGTCCTTCCAGAGCTGCCGGTAGAACTCGAGCATCCGCTCCAGTGCTTCGTTGCCGGTGATGTTCGCCGTCTGCTTGCCGACCTCGCCGGACATCATGTCGACACCCGTTGCCCAGACGTGCGGCTGGGTGACGAAGCCGATGATGCCGGCGGCGTTGCCGGAGATCGACCACCCGTAGACGTCATCGTCGAGCTTCCGGATGGCCTTCGCCGCGTCGAGCAGCGTGGAGAGGTCCTTCGTCGACTCCTCGACGTCGAGCCCGGCCCGGTCGAACAGTTCGGTGTTGACGAACAGCTGCGAGTTGTCCGCCAGGTAGGGCAGCCCGTAGTACCGGTCGCGGTACTCGAGCAGTCGCAGGTGGCCCGGTGAGATCGCGTCGAAGTAGTCGAGGCCCTTCACCACGTCGGTCAGGTCGGCGAACGCCTCGCGGAAGATGAACAGCTGCGAGTTGATGTCGTCGATGTCCACGACGTCCGGCGGTTCACCACCGCGGATGGCCGTCGCGAGCTTCGTCACGTACTGACCGTCCGGCACCGGGGTCAGCTCGACCTGCAGCTTCGGGTTCGCCTTGTTGAACCCGGCCACGGCCGACGTCAGCCCTGCCTGGGTCGCGGACCGGCACCAGACGTGCACGGTGCCGGTCGCGTCCTTCCCGAAGCTCGCCACCTCCGCGTCGACCTTCGGCAGGGTGCCGGAGCACCCCGCCAGGGCGAGTGCTGCGCCGCCGGCGACACCGCCGACCAGGAACGCTCTGCGGTCCATCACGTCACCGCGCCAGCGGGAGCCACACGCGCATCGGCGCCGCGCCCCGGTTCGCCCAGGCGTAGTAGGGAACCGCGGTCGCGGTGACCGACGGGAGGCCCGTGGTGGCGCCCTGCGAGCCGGCCGCGTCGTCGATGCTGGTCGCGTCCACGGCGTGATCCGCTCCTCCAGACCGGCTCGCGTCCAGCCGCTGGTACGGCCACGATGCCTGCTCGTGTCCGGCCGGGGCGTGTCCGGGCACGCGCAGCGTGACGATGCCGTCGAGCAGGTCGTCGCGACGTTCCTCGGTGATCGGGGCGACCGCGTCGACCGTCAGGTCGTCGACTGTGAAGCCCTGCTGGTCCGCCTGCTCCACGGCGTACACGAGGGGGCCACGCTCGATGGCGACCTGACCGCGGGCGGCGTCGATGCGGGTGTCGGCCACGTACCGGTGCGGCGTCGTGTCGAAGACGAGCTCGACGGTGTCCCCGGCGCTCCAGTGCCGGTCGACGACGTGCAGCGTGCCCGGCTCCGGGTGCGCTGCGCCGTCTGGTCCCTGCACCGTCGTCGTGTCCGACCAGACCGGGATCCGCAGGCCGAGGGCGAGCGGGCCGTCCTCGGTGACCGTGACGACCACGCGGCCGTCGTGCGGGTAGCCGGTCTCGACCGACACCGGCCCGAGGTCCGCCGTTGCGTACTGGTGGATCTGCAGGCCGCCGTCGGTCGCGGTCGCCAGGTAGCCGTCCAGGCTCGCGAACGTGCGCATGATGTTGGGCGGGCAGCAGGCGCAGTCGAACCAGCCGCGGCGTCCGTGAGCGGGGGAGCGGTTCTCGTCCTGGTGCGCGTGATCCCGCTGCTGCAGGGGGTTCACGTAGAAGTACTCGGTGCCCGCCAGGCTCACGCCGGCCAGGAACGCGTTGTACAGCAGGCGCTCGATCGCGTCGGCGTAGACCGGCTTGCCCGTGGCGAGCAGCAGGCGCCACGCCCACTGCACACCGCCGATGGCCGCGCAGGTCTCGGCGTAGCCACGGTCGGTCGGCAGCTCGTAGGGGTCGCCGAACGCCTCCCAGTCCCAGCGCGCCCCGAGACCGCCGGTGATGAACGCCTTCGTCGCCATCATGTCCGAGAACTGCGTCTCGCTCGCGGCCAGCAGCTCGGTGTCGCCGGTCTCGATCGCGACGTCGACGGCGCCGGCTGCCAGGTACACGGCGCGGACGGCGTGGCCCTCGACCGTCGTTGCCTGTCGGCTCGGCACCCGGTCGGAGAAGTACGTCGGCTCACCGCCGGCGCGCTCGATGATGCCCGTGCCGCGGGCGTCGACGAACCAGTGCGCCAGGTCGAGGTACTCACGGTTGCCGGTCTCGCGGTACAGCTCGACGAGGCCCATCTCGACGACGGGGTGGCCGTCGACGTCGCGGGTCTTCGGCGTGCCGTCCGGGGCGGTGCCGTCACCGAACGTGCGGACCAGGTGGTCGGCGTTCTTGATCGCGACCTCGAGCAGGCCGGTGTCGCCCGTCGCGCGGTGCTGCGCCACGGCCGCCTGGTACAGGTGGCCGGCGCAGTACATCTCGTGGCTCCACTTGAGGTCCGTGTACCGCTCGCCCTTCCCACGGATCTGCTGCACGGAGTCGAGGTAGCCGTCGTCGGCCTGCGCCTGGGCGTACAGGGCGGTGACCTCGCGCTGCAGTTCGAGCAGGTCCTCGGACGGGGCGCGGCCGTACTCCCACGCCACCGCCTCGAGCCACTTCGTCACGTCCGAGTCCATGAAGATCGGGCCGGTGGCCTCGCCCTCCTCGAGCCCGGCGGCGATGCGCAGGTTCCGGAAGTTGCCGGCGGTCTCGAGCAGGGCGTACCCGCCGCGGACCGCGTCACGGCCGTTGCGCTCCTGCCGGAGTGCCCAGAAGCCGCCGGTGATCCGGGCGTCGCCCGTCGGCAGGGGCCGGAGCGTGAGGTGCGCGTCGGCGGTCGGGAGGACCGGGGTCGCGGTGTGCGCACGGCTGTCGGTCGCGAGCGTGGTGGTCATGTCGCCTCCTTGCGATGTGACTGGGACCGTCCCGGTGCCGCCGTTCGTGCAGCAATTCGGAAAACGGTTTCTGTGGTGGACGTTACGACACTGGTCTTCGCGGCGCAAGAGGAGTGCTGGGTTTTCTGCGTATGCTCATCGTCACGTCCCGCGATCCGGAAAGGAACTTGCCGTGACCCTCGAGCGCACCGGTGCCGACCGCAGCACGCAACCCGTCCGGATCACCGACGTCGCCGCCCTTGCCGGGGTGTCGATCGGCACGGCGTCGAAGGCGCTCAACGGCACCGGACAGCTCCGCGACTCCACCCGGGCACGGGTCAAGGATGCCGCCGAGAAGCTCGGGTTCGTCGGCGACGCCCGGGCCCGCGCGCTGTCCTCCGGTCGGACCTACACGGTCGGCATGATCACCACCGACTCCTTCGGTCGGTTCTCGATCCCGGTGCTCCTCGGTGCCGAGGACGCCCTGTCCGCCGGGCAGATGGCGGTCCTGCTCTGCGACACCCGCGACGATCACGTCCGCGAGGCCCACTACCTCCGCTCCCTCGCAGCCCGCGGCGTCGACGGCATCATCGTGACCGGACGGTCCGCCGACCCGCGACCGCCGATCGACGTGGCGATCCCGGTCGTGTACGCGTTCACCCCGTCGACCTCGGCCGACGACGTGTCGATCACCCTCGACGACTCCGCCGGGTCCGCGCTCGTCGCCTCGCACGTGCTGACGCTCGGGCGGCAGCGGGTCGCCGTGGTCACCGGACCCGCGCGGCACCGTTCCGCCGAACGTCGGGTGGCGGGAGCGGCCTCCGTGCTCGGGTCACGACTGGTCACGCCGCCGCTGTTCGGCGAGTGGTCGGAGCGGTGGGGGCGCCAGGCCGTCGACGTGCTCGCGCGGCAGTCGCCCGACGTCGACGCGATCGTGTGCGGCAGTGACCAGATCGCCCGCGGCGTGTGCGATCGGCTGCGGGAGCTCGGGCGATCGGTCCCCGAGGACGTCGCCGTCACCGGGTACGACGACTGGGACGTGATGGCGCTCGCCTCGAGGCCGCCGCTGACGACGGTGGACCTGCGGCTCGAGGAGCTCGGGCGCGTGGCCGGGCAGGCGTTGCTCGGTCTGATCGACGGCGGTGCGGCGGCCTCGGCGACGGTCACCCCGGCCCTCGTCATCCGCGAGAGCACCGCCGGCGCGTAGGGCGGTCGTGGTCCGGCGCGCCGGTGCCGGTGCCGGTTCCGGTTCCGGTGCCGGGTCCGGTTCCGGTTCGCGTTGCGGTCTGCACTGAGCGGTCACGACACCCCGTCCTCCATGCCCGAGTGGTCATGAACCGGCGCCCGGGGTGCCTCCAGCTGACAGTTCGTGACCGCGCCGCGGCGAGGCAACGGGGTGTCGTGACCGCACCGGGCGCGGCCGTTCGGGGTGACACGGTCCGGCGAGCCGGCATGCGCGGGTGCAGGGCAGTGGGTGGTCAGGACACGCGTGGGTACAGGGCAGCGGGTGGTCAGGACACGCGCGAGTGTGGGGCGGTGGGTGGTCGGGACGCGCGCGGGTGTGGGGCGCCGATGGGTCGCACGTCGTCGTCGCCCTCGTTCGTCGCGCGGTCACGACCTGTCGTGCGTAGGACGTCGACCGGTCAGGAACGGTCGGCTGTAGTTGCTCCGGACGACAGTTCGTGACCGGCCGGGAGAACTGAGCGGGGTGTCTCGACTGGTGGGGCAGCCGAGCGGGCGGCGCGCCCGGACGTTGCGAGAGTGAGCGCTCACGTGCCAGGATGTGAGCGCTCACGGAGGACGACGGAGTTCTGGAGGAACGCATGGGCGACGACCCCACCCAGCAGGTCGCGAACGGCCGCACGACACTCGGGATCGAGCTCGGCTCCACCCGCATCAAGGCATGCCTGGTGGACGAGGACCTCGTGCCCATCGCCGCCGGCTCCCACGAGTGGGAGAACGAGTTCGTCGACGGCCGCTGGACCTACTCGCTCGACGCCGTCGAGACCGGCCTCCGGGCCGCGTACGCCGCGCTCGTCGCCGACGTCGAAGCGCAGTTCGGCGTGCGTCCGACCACCTTCCGCGCGGTCGGCGTGAGCGCGATGATGCACGGCTACTTGGCGTTCGACGCCGCGGGCGACCTGCTCGTGCCGTTCCGGACCTGGCGGAACACCTCGACCGGGCCCGCAGCCGAACAGCTCAGCGAGGCACTGGCCTTCAACGTGCCACTCCGCTGGTCGATCGCACACCTGTACCAGGCGGTCCTCGACGAGGAGCCGCACGTGGCCGAGGTCGCGGGCATCACGACGCTCGCGGGCTACGTGCACCGACGACTCACCGGACGCAACGTGCTCGGCGTCGGGGATGCCTCTGGTGTGTTCCCGATCGAGGGCGGACCCGTCGACAGCGGCCCCGGAGACCCGGGCGCGAAGGACTTCGACCATGCGATGCTCGCCACCGCGCAGGACCTGATCGGTGTGCCGGACCTGCGGTCCCTGCTGCCCGAGGTCCTCGTCGCCGGTGCCGAAGCCGGTGAGCTGACCCCCGAAGGTGCCGCGTGGCTCGACCCCACCGGCACGCTCGAACCCGGCGCGCCGCTCTGCCCGCCCGAGGGCGACGCCGGCACCGGCATGGTCGCGACGAACGCCGTCGCACCCCGCACCGGCAACGTCAGCGTCGGCACGAGCATCTTCGCGATGGTGGTCCTCGAGCACCCGCTCAGCACCCCGCACGAGGAACTCGACGTCGTGACCACCCCGGCGGGCGACGCCGTGGCGATGGTGCACTGCAACAACGGCGCCAGCGAGATCGCGAGCTGGGCGAAGGTCTTCGGACGGTTCGCCGAAGCGGCCGGGCAGCCCCTCGACGTCGACACCGTCTACGCGACACTGCTCACCGAATCGATCGCGGACAGCACCGACCCCGACGCCGGCGGCCTGCTCTCGTTCAACTACCTGGCCGGCGAACCCGTCACCCACGTCGAGGACGGCCGGCCCCTGCTGCTCCGCACCCCCGACGCCCGCTTCACCCTGGGCAACCTGGTCCGCTCCGAGGTGCACGGCGCGTTCGCCACCCTGGCGATCGGCATGGACGTGCTGCACGGCGAGCGGGTGCAGGTCGACCGGATGACCGCGCACGGCGGGCTCTTCCGCACGCCCGGTGCCCCGCAGCGTCTGCTCGCCGCGGCACTGCGGGTGCCGATCGCCCTCGAGGAGACCGCGGGCGAGGGCGGGGCGTGGGGCATCGCCGTCCTCGCCGCCTACCTCGAGCACACCGACCAGCAGCTCGCCGACTTCCTGTCGGACACCGTGTTCGGCGGGGACGCCGTGCACGTGGCCGAGCCCGAGCCGGCCGACGTCGACGGCTTCCAGACCTACCTGGGCCGCTACCGGGCCGCACTGCCCGTGCAGGACGTGGCGGCGGCGGCGACCCGCCCCAGCGCGACCACGCGCCCGACCGAGCAGACCGACGGCGCCGACCCGCGCCTCCCGGCAGAGCAGGAAGCGACCCGATGACCGACGCGACCCAGCAGGACGCGACCCAGCACGCCGACGCGACCGACCCGACCACGCGCCAGGCAGTCGCGACCACCCGGGAACGCGTCGCCCGCCTGCACGGCGAACTCGTCCGCTACGGCCTGGTGATCTGGACCGGCGGCAACGTCTCCGAGCGCGTGCCCGGCACCGACCTGTTCGTGATCAAGCCGAGCGGCGTCTCGAGCGACGACCTGACCCCGGAGAACCAGGTCGTCTGCACCCTCGACGGCGAGCCGGCCGACGGTTGGGGCAACGCGCACGGCCCGTCCTCCGACACCGCCGCGCACGCCCACGTCTACCGGAACATGCCCGAGGTCGGCGGTGTCGTGCACACCCACTCGTCGTACGCGACGGCGTGGGCCGCACGAGCGGAACCCATCCCGTGCGTGATCACCGCGATGGCGGACGAGTTCGGCGGGCCGATCCCGGTCGGGCCGTTCGCGATCATCGGTGACGACTCCATCGGCCACGGCATCGTCGAGACGCTGACCGGCCACCGATCCCGCGCGGTCCTCATGCAGAACCACGGCGTCTTCACGATCGGCAAGGACGCGAAGGACGCCGTCAAGGCCGCCGTGATGTGCGAGGACGTCGCCCGCACCGTGCACATCGCGAAGCAGGGCGGGGACGTGGTCCCGATCGCGCAAGCAGACATCGATCGACTCTTCGATCGCTACCAGAACGTCTACGGACAGAACCCCGAAGGAGCCATGCAATGACGCAGGAGACCACCGTCGACCCCCAGGCCACGCTCGACGGCTACGAGGTCTGGTTCCTCACCGGCTCCCAGGGGCTGTACGGCGAGGAGACGCTGCGCCAGGTCGAGGAGCAGAGCAAGGCCGTGCACGCCGAGCTGGCCGGCGCCCTGCCGGTCAAGCTCGTCTGGAAGCCGGTCCTGAAGGACGCCGACGGCATCCGGCGCGCCCTGATCGAGGCCAGCGCCGACGACAAGGTCATCGGCGTCACCACCTGGATGCACACCTTCAGCCCCGCAAAGATGTGGATCGGCGGCCTGCAGGCGCTGACGAAGCCGCTGCTGCACCTGCACACGCAGGCGAACGTCACCCTGCCGTGGGCGGACATCGACTTCGACTTCATGAACCTCAACCAGGCCGCGCACGGCGACCGTGAGTTCGGCTACGCGCTCGCACGCCTCGGTGTCCGGCACGCCACCGCCGTCGGCCACGTCTCGGATCCCCGCGTCCAGCAGCGGGTGTCGAACTGGACCCGTGCCGCAGCCGGCGCCGCAGCCGTCCGTGAGCTGAAGCTCACCCGCTTCGGCGACAACATGCGCTACGTCGCCGTCACCGAGGGCGACAAGACCGAGGCCGAGATCGAGCTCGGCGTGCAGGTGAACACCTGGGCGGTGAACGAGCTGGCGGCAGCGGTGTCCGCTGCGTCGGACCACGAGATCGACGCGCTCGTGGCGACGTACGAGCGCGACTACGACGTGGACCCGTCACTCCGCAGCGCCGGCGGCGAACGACACGCGGCGCTCCGCGACGGCGCCGCCATCGAGATCGGCCTCCGCACCCTGCTCGCGCAGAACGGGTCCGCCGCCTTCACCACCAACTTCGAGGACCTCGGCACGCTCAAGCAGCTGCCCGGCCTCGCGGTCCAGCGCCTGATGGCCGACGGTTACGGCTTCGGCGCCGAGGGCGACTGGAAGACGGCCGTCCTGGTCCGTGCGATGAACGTCGCCGGCGCCGGACTGCCCGGTGGTGCGAGCCTGATGGAGGACTACACCTACGACCTCACCCCGGGTGCCGAGAAGATCCTCGGTGCCCACATGCTCGAGGTCTCGCCCACGCTCACCACCACGAAGCCGACGCTGGAGATCCACCCGCTCGGCATCGGCGGCAAGGACGACCCGGTCCGCCTGGTCTTCACCGCCGACTCCGGCGAGGCCGTGGTGGTCGCGCTCTCCGACACCCGCGACGGCTTCCGCCTGACCGCGAACGTCGTCGACGTCGTGCCGCCGACCGAAGCCCTGCCGAAGCTCCCCGTCGGCCGTGCCGTCTGGGAGCCGCGCCCGTCGTTCCCCGTCGCCGCCGAGGCCTGGCTCACCGCCGGCGCCGCCCACCACACCGTGATGACGACGGCCGTCGGTCTGCAGGTGGTCGAGGACCTGGCGACCATGGTCGGCACCGAGTTCCTGGTCATCGACGAGCACACCACCGCCCGCGGCTTCCGCGACGAGCTGCGTCTCCAGCAGACGTGGCACCGTCTCGACCGCGGCTTCTGAGGGACGCGGACCGTACGATGAGCGACGTGATCGCAGAGCAGCGCACGCGGACGAACTGGGCGGGCAACGTCACCTACCGGGCGTCCGGTCTGGCGCGTCCGACGTCGGTGGCCGCGTTGCAGGAACTGGTCGCGTCGACCCCGCGCCTGACGGCGCTCGGCTCACGGCACTCCTTCAACACGATCGCCGACACCGACGCCGTGCAGGTGTCGTTGCAGGACCTGCCGCCGGTGCTCGACATCGACACGTCGCGTCGTGTGGTCCGCGTGGCCGCCGGCATGACGCACAGTCAGGTCGCGGCCGGTCTGGAGGCCCGTGGCTGGGCACTCGGGAACCTCGCGTCCCTGCCGCACATCTCCACGGCCGGGGCCGTCGCCACGGGCACGCACGGCTCCGGCGTCCGCAACCCGTCGCTCGCGCAGGCGGTGGTCGGGCTCGACGTCGTCCGCGCTTCCGGCGCGATCGAGCACGTCGATGCGTCCTCGCCGGACGGGGCCCTCGACGCCCACCGGGTGGCTATCGGCGCGCTCGGGGTCGTCACCACGGTGGAGCTCGCGATCGAGCCGACGTTCGAGGTCGCCACGACGGTGCACCTCGACCTGCCGTGGGACGCGGTGTCCGAGCACTTCGACCAGGTCATGTCCGACGCCTACTCGGTGTCGATGTTCACCTCGTTCGACGACCGCGGTGCCCGGCAGGTCTGGGTGAAGCACCGCGTGGACGAGCCCTCGCCCACCGTCGACCTCGTCGCCCTCGGAGCGCGGCCCGCCACCGGCCCCGTGCACCCGGGGGAGAACGACCCCGCCGGCGTCACCGAGCAGGGCGGCGTCCCCGGGCCGTGGGCGGAGCGGCTGCCGCACTTCCGGTCCTCGTTCACGCCGTCGACCGGTGCCGAGATCCAGGCCGAGTACTTGATCCCGGCAGCGTCGGCAGTGTCCGCGCTCGAGGCCCTCCGCCCACTCGAGTCGGTGTTCGCGCCGATCCTCATCGCCGCCGAGATCCGTACGATCGCGCCCGACACCGCCTGGCTCGCGCCGTCGTCCGGTCGGCAGTCGGTCGGCATCCACTTCACCTTCCGCCGGGACGCCGCTGCCGTGGCGGCCGCGGTGACGCGGATCGAGGAAGCGCTCGCGCCCTTCGACCCGCGGCCGCATTGGGGCAAGGTGTCCGGCGTGAGCGTCGAGCGTCTGCACGAGGCGTACCCGCGGCTGTCGGACTTCGCCGCGGTCGCCCGCGACGTCGACCCCACGGGCCGGTTCCGCAACGCGTACCTGGCGCGCGTCCTGTCCTGACGGGGCGTGCCGCGTGGCACCACGACTGGGGCGTGCGCGTGACGACACCGGTTCCGTAGCCTCCTCGGAGGCAACGGAGGGGAGCACAGTGACGCTGCCGATCGCCGGGTGGTACCCGGACCCGCAAGACTCGAACCGCACACGGTGGTGGGACGGAGCACGTTGGGGAGCGCTCGCACCCCAACCTGCTGTAGCTGTCCCCGCGCCACAGTGGGAGCCGGCACCGCGTCCGCCCGCGCCGTCGGAGTACCGCGCGGCCGTCACCGAGCAACCGCTCCGAGGGCGGAAGGCCCGGATCGCCAAGGACCGGGCGACCCGTGCAGCGAATCCGTTCGGGTACGCCGGGCTGGTCCTCGCGCTGCTCGGGTTCATCGTCAACGTGTTCGCGATCCCCGGGATCCTGGGGATCGTCTTCGGCGCGATCGGTCTGGCACGCGCCGGGCAGCTCACCGGGCAACGGATCACCGGGTTCGGAGTATCACTCGCAGCGGTCATCCTCGGGTTGGCGGCGTCGGCTGCCTTCGTCGTGCGAGCGGCACAGCTGCTCGCGTGACGACAGGTGTCCCGCACCGTTGAGCGCGATGCGGGACACCCGGGTCCTCAGTCCCTGCGGGACAGGTCGATCAGGAGCCTGACCACGGTCACGAGCAAGCTCGCGATCCCCAGCCAGGGCACCCGACGCCTGGACCGATCATCGGTGTCGTTCGACATCGGTGACCTCCTGGTGTCGTCGCCGGCTGACACGAGGAGCTTCGACCAAGGGATGCGTCGCCGAGCGTGCTCGGCTACCATCGGTTCCGAGCGTTGGACTCGGGATGGTTGGTTCATCCCTTGGCTTTCCACTCGGAAGGCAAATCGAAGCCCGGAACTGTTGTCGCAGTCCCGGGCTTCGTGCTTTCGCCCGGATCGCGCTCCGGCGGTGGCGCGACCGGGTCAAGCCTACGACGAACTGTCCGGTGACATTCCGGTCGTTGCTCACAGCGGTTTCCCGCCGGATGTGCGGGCGACCCGCCGGTTCGTCGCTGGGAGCGCACATGTGCATCCACAAAGGTCGGGGGATGGCGAACTTCAACCGCATCCTCGGCATGGCCTCGAAGGTCATCGACAAGCAGCTCCAGAAGCGTGGGCAGGGGGACGGTGCGCCCGGCAACGGAGCGCAGCGCGCTGGCGGGACCGACTGGCGTGACGTCGTCCGCGGTGCAGCGGACCGGCTGACGGGCGACGACCGGAGCCAGCAGCAGCGGCCGCAGCAGCAGTACGGCCAGCCGCAGCAGCAGCAGTACGGCCAGCAGCAGTACGGCCAGGCGCCCCAGCAGCAGTACGGCCAGCAGCAGTACGGGCAGCCGCAGCAGCACGGCCCGGCCGACTCGGACAAGGTCGCACTCGCGAAGTACGACTACCTGCTCCGCACCTCGTCGCCGGACCAGCTCGAGCAGGTCCACCACGACGCCTTCGCCCGCCTCACCCCGGCGCAGCGGCAGCAGGTGCGCAACCGCCTGAACTCCGAGCTCCCGCCGCACGAGCACCTGCGCGACGACTCGGCGGGCGGCATGGCCCGCGCGATGACCCGCGGCGAGGTCCGCCGTCCGGGCCTGATCCGCCGCGTCCTCGGCGGCTCGAGCAACGGCAACGGCAACGGCCGCGGGCGTGGTGGCGCCTTCGCCGGCGGTGCCGCGGTCGGCGCCGGCGCGATGGCGCTCGGCGGCATCGGTGTCGCGGTCGCCGGGGGAGCGGTGCTGAGCGCCGCCGCCGGGCCCGTGCTGGCCGAGGCCGCGAACCTCGGCGTCGACTTCGACGGCATCGCCTCCGGCATCGGCGACCTCGGCGGTGGCTTCGAGGGGATCGCGGGCGAGGGTGAGCAGCTCCTCGGCGGCCTCGGTGAGCAGGCCTCGAACCTGGGCAACGACTTCCTCGGGGGCCTGTTCGACCGCTGACCCACGTCCCTCGGGTGGACTCGGTGCAGATCCATCGGGAATAGACGGACGTCGCGCGGCACTTGGATTGTTTCGTCGTGCGACGTCTGTCGCACGTGTGATTCGGACGGACGACCGCCGCGGTGTCAGGATGGACGCCGCCCGGCGACCCGGTCCGTGCAACCACAGCGGCTGCAGCACGGTCGCCACCACCCTTCCCACGAGGAGCACCACCGTCATGAGACGCCCGAACCGCCTGACGATCACCGCGGCCGTCGCCGCAGCAGCAGCCCTGGTCCTGACCGGCTGCTCGGGTGGGAGCTCGTCCGACGACGGTGACGGCACGGCCAAGGGCGGCACGCTCAACATCCTGACGACGGCCACCGCGGTGCACCTCGACCCGGCGACGAGCCAGAACCTGAACATCACCACCTTGGGTCTGGTGCTCCGCCGGCTGACGGCGTGGGACGTCGAGCCCGGCAAGGCCGCCAAGGTGGTGCCGGACCTGGCGACGAACATCGGCGACTCGAGCGACGGCGGCAAGACCTGGACGTACCACCTGAAGGACGGGCTGAAGTTCCAGGACGGCACGCCGATCACCACGAAGGACATCAAGTGGGGCATCGAGCGCTCGTTCGCGCCGACCCTGACCGGTGGCCTGAGCTACCACAAGTCGCTCCTGGTGGGTGGCGAGGACTACAAGGGCCCGTTCGACGGCAAGACCCTCGACAGCATCGAGACGCCTGACGACTCGACCATCGTCTTCAAGCTCAACGCCGCGTACGGCGACTGGCCGTGGCTCGTGTCGATGCCGGCGTTCGCTCCGGTTCCCGACGGCGACGGCACGGACACGGGTGCGTACGACAGCAAGCCGGTCGCGTCCGGGCCGTACCAGGTGCAGTCGAACACCCAGGGCTCGCAGATCACCCTCGTCCGGAACAAGGAGTGGAGCGCGAAGACCGACGACGTCCGCACCGCCGGCCCGTCGAAGGTCGTGTTCAAGGAGAGCCAGGATCCGTCGACCGTCACGCAGACGCTGATCGCCGACAACGGTGACGCGAAGGACTCCTTCGGTGCGAGCTACCTGGGCGCAGCCGAGCTGAACCAGGTGCGGAGCAACCCCGCCGCCCAGGACCGCCTCGCCACGTCGAAGGCCGGCCCGATCAACTACATGGCGATCAACACCCAGAAGGGATCGCTCAAGGACCTCAAGGTCCGTCAGGCCCTGCAGTACGCCGTCGACAAGAAGTCGTACCGGATCGCTGCGGGCGGCGCGCTCGCCGGTTCGTACGCCACGACCCTCATCACCCCGGGCATCGCGGGCCGCGAGGACTACGACCTGTACAAGCCCGGCGCGAACGGTGACGTCGCGAAGGCGAAGCAGCTCCTCAAGGACGCGGGCGTGTCCGACCTCAAGCTGACCCTGGCGACCCAGAACGACCCGACCTACCTCGCCCAGGCGCAGGCGCTGCAGTCCGGCCTCAAGCGCGCCGGCATCACCGTCACGCTGAAGCCGCTGGACGCGGACTCGTTCTACACGGCGACGACCGACGGCACCGACTTCGACCTGGCGCTGTTCAGCTGGCAGCCGGACTTCCCGAGCGCGAACGCCAACATCCAGCCGCTCTACGACTCGTCGCAGATCGGTGGCGGCGGCTACAACGTCTCGAAGTACAGCAACCCCGACGTGGACGCCCTGATCGAGAAGGCCAGCGCCACCGTCGACCAGCAGGACGCGCAGAAGCTGTGGGTCGAAGCGGACAAGAAGATCATGGCCGACGCGCCGATCGTCCCGCTGACCTACGCGAAGCAGTCGTTCCTGGCCGGTTCGAACGTGCAGAACTTCCAGATCGCGGACTTCCCGGCGTACCCGAACTACCTCAAGGTCTCGCTCGCGAAGTGAGTTCGCCGCTGCTCGAGGTCGAGGGGCTCCACGTCGCGTTCGGCGACGCGGAGCCCGTCGTCCGTGACGTCTCCTTCACCCTGACCCCCGGCCGTGTGCTCGCCCTCGTGGGGGAGTCCGGCTCCGGCAAGTCCGTCAGCGCCATGAGCGTGCTCGGCCTGCTGCCGCCCGAGGCGCGGGTCTCCGGCAGCGTCCGGTTCCGTGGCGAGGAGCTCGTCGGCGCTTCCGACGACACGCTCCGTGCCGTTCGCGGCGCCGGCATCGGCGTCGTGTTCCAGGAACCGATGAACTCGTTCACGCCGGTGCTGTCCATCGGCACGCAGGTCGCCGAGGCGATCCGGGCGCACCCGACGGACCTGGATCGTGCAGCGGTCTCCGCGCGCGTCGACGAGCTCCTGCGTGCCGCAGGCCTCACCGACCCCGAGCGCATCCGCAAGGCCTACCCGCACGAACTGTCCGGCGGGCAGTTGCAGCGCGCAATGATCGCGATGGCCCTGGCCGGGGACCCGGTCGCGCTGATCGCCGACGAGCCGACGACCGCCCTGGACGTCACGGTGCAGGCCGGGATCCTCGACCTGCTCCGCCGACTCGGTCGCGAGCGCTCCTTGGCCGTCCTGCTCATCACGCACGACATGGGTGTGGTGGCGGACGTCGCGGACGAGCTCCTGGTGATGCGCCGCGGCGACCCCGTCGAGCACGGGACGGTTGCGGAGGTCTTCGCGCACCCGTCCGCCGACTACACGCGCGAGCTCCTCGCGGCCGTCCCCAGCCTGGAGGCCCGTGGCGGCGCCGCCGACGCTGCTGCGGATGTCGAAGGGGACCCGTCCACTGCCCGGGCCGACGTGGCGGAGGCGAGTCGCGCCTCCCGTCCGCTGGTCGCGCAGCTGCGCGACGTCGCCGTGCGGTACTCGCGCCGCGGCGGACCGACCGTGTCGGGCATCGACCTGGACCTGCGCGCCGGCGAGACCGTCGGCCTGGTCGGGGAGTCCGGGTCCGGCAAGTCGACCATCGGTCGCGCCCTGGCGGGCCTGGTGCCCGTCGTCGAGGGCTCGGTCGAGGTCGACGGCAGCGACCTGCGGACCGCCAGGGGCCGACGGCTCCGCGAGCTCCGCAGCCGCGTCGGCATCGTCTTCCAGGACCCGGCGTCGTCGCTCAACCCGCGGCAGACCATCGGCTGGAGCATCGCCGAGCCGCTGCTCGTGCACGGGACCGCCTCGGCGGCCGACCGCGCAGAACGTGTCCGTGAACTGCTGACCGCCGTGCAGCTCGACCCGTCGTGGGCCGAGCGGTTCCCGCACCAGCTCTCCGGCGGGCAGCGCCAGCGCGTTGCCGTCGCGCGGGCGCTGGCGCTCCGTCCGGCGCTCGTCATCGCCGACGAGCCCACCTCGGCGCTCGACGTCACCGTGCAGGCAGCCGTGCTCGACCTGCTCGCACAGCTGCAGGACGAGTTCGGGTTCGGCATGCTCCTCATCAGCCACGACCTCGCCGTCGTCCGGCAGCTCGCTGACGAGGTCGTCGTCCTGCACGACGGTCGCGTGGTCGAGCGGGGGACCACGGACGCCGTGCTCGACGACCCGCAGCAGGACTACACGCGCATGCTGCTCGCAGCGGCGCCCGTCGCCGATCCCGTGCGACAGGCGGCCCGCCGCGAGGCCTGGCGCGCCTGGGAAGGAGTGTCCTCGTGACCGCCAACGTCGTCGAGCGCCCCGTGGCCTCGTCCGGACGCACCACCGGCTTCCGCGCCGTGGTGCGCCGCATCCGGCAGGACCGCTGGGCCGTGACCTCGGCCGTCGTCATCGTGGTGTTCCTCGTGGTCGCCGTCGCGGCGCCGCTCATCAGTGCCGTCACCGGGCAGGACCCGTACGGGTACGACATCGACGCGCTCAACTCGTTCGGTGCACCGAAGGGCTTCGGCGGGGGGATCAGCGCCGAGCACTGGTTCGGCGTCGAGCCGCTGACGGGTCGCGACCTGTTCGCGATCGTGACGTACGGTGCCCGGACGTCGCTCGGCATCGGGCTCGCCGCGACCTTCCTGTCGATCGTCATCGGGGTGCTCGTCGGCGTCACCACCGGCTTCTTCGGCGGCTGGTACGACCGCGTGCTCTCCCGCGTGGTCGACGTGATCTTCGGCTTCCCGTCGCTCGTCTTCATGATCGCCCTGACCGCGATCGTGCCGACGTCGTTCCCGAAGCCCGTCCTGGTCGTGCTCGTCATCGGGTTCTTCGGCTGGCCGTCCGTCGCCCGCGTGGTCCGCGGCCAGACACTGTCGCTCGTCAGTCGGAACTACGTCGTCGCCTCCACGGCGATGGGCGCTGGCCGGTGGCACGTCATCCGCACCCAGCTGCTGCCGAACCTGGCGGCGACGATCACCGTCTACGCGACGATCTCGATCCCGTCGATGATCGGCGCCGAAGCCGCGCTGTCGTTCCTGGCGGTCGGCGTGACCCCGCCGACGCCCTCGTGGGGCCGCAGCATCGGCGACGCCGTCGGTTGGGTGCAGACCGACCCGATGTACCTCGTGTTCCCCGGAGTGGCACTGTTCCTCATCACCCTCGCGTTCAACGTGCTCGGCGACGCGCTGCGTGACGCCCTCGACCCGAGAGGAGCACGCCGATGAGCACCTTCCGCTTCATCGCGATCCGCGTCCTCGGTGCAGCCGTCGTGCTGCTCGTCGTCGCCGCGATCACCTACGCCCTGTTCATGCTGCTGCCGACGAACCCCGCGCGGGCGATCTGCGACAAGCCCTGCACGCCGGACCGGCTGCGCGAGGTGCAGGCGTTCCTGGGCACCGACAAGCCGTGGCTGGCGCAGTTCGGCGCCTACCTGGCGGGGATCTTCACCGGCCGCACGTTCGGGAGCGGCACGTCCGTGATCACCTGCGCCGCACCGTGCTTCGGGTACTCGTTCCAGCTGCACGAGAGCGTCACCGACCTGATCCTGTCCCGCCTGCCCGTCACCGCGTCGATCGCCGTCGGCGCCGCCGTGCTGTGGCTCGTCGCCGGGGTGTTCGGCGGAGCGGTCTCGGCGCTCCGTCGCGGCACGTTCGTCGACCGGGCCGTGATGACCGTCGCGGTCGCCGGGGTCTCGTCGCCGGCGTACCTGATCGGGTTGCTCGGCATCCTGCTGTTCGGGTTCGTGCTCGGGATCCTGCCGACGAGCGGGTACGTCGCGTTCACCGACGACCCGGTCGGCTGGTTCACCCACCTGATCCTGCCGTGGTGCGTGCTCGCGTTCATCAGCGCCGCGATCTACGCGCGCCTGACCCGTGGCGAGATGCTCGAGTCGATGTCGCAGGACTTCGTGCGGACCGCTCGGGCCAAGGGCCTGCGCGAGCGCCAGGTCGTCGTGCGGCACGGACTGCGCACCGCGATCCTGCCGGTGGTGACGCTGTTCGGGCTCGACCTCGGGTCGCTGCTCGGCGGTGCGGTCATCACCGAGAAGGTGTTCTCGATGCAGGGCCTCGGCGCGCTGCTCATCGACGCCGTGCACACCCTCGACCTGCAGGTCGTCGTGGGCTTCACGTTGTTCTCGGCGCTGTTGATCGTCACGGCGAACGTGATCGTCGACGTGGTCTACGCGTTCGTCGACCCGCGGGTGCGGCGCCGGGCGTAGCTCAGGTGGCGTCCCACCAGCGCAGCACGCGGGTGCCGTGGAGCGTGAGCCACTTCGACGGCTCGCCCTCGGGGACGTCGACCTCGAACCACTGCCGACCCGGCGGCCGCGTTCCCTGGGTCCACGTCCCGTCGTCGTTCCTGGCGGCACGGACGACCTCGATCGCCTCGGCCGCCCGGGCGTCCGGCGCGGTACCGTCCTGCAGCGCAGCAACCCGCAGGTGGTCGGTGACCCGGAGCGCCGAGTAGATCCAGCGCAGCGGGTACGCGAACCGGGTCGCCCACGGCCCGACGAGCTCGCCGTCGTGCTTCCGGAACAGCAGCCGTCGTTCGAGCAGGTACTCGGTGCCGCGGAGTCGAGCCGCTCGGAGTTCCGCCGCGCGGGGGTGGGTGCCGCCGGTCAGCTGCTCGTGCTGCAGGAGCCCCTCGATCACGTTGAGGGTCGAGTGGAACGACGACACCGTCGACCCCTCGATCCACTCGCAGTTCCAGCCGCCGTCGTCGAGCTGGTGGTCGAGGAACCAGTCCGCCAGCTGCCCGACGTCGGCACCGAGCCAGGCGCCGTTCGCCAGGGTGAAGGCGTTGATGCAGCAGTCGACCTCGCCGCTCCAGTAGGGGAGGTCCTCGTACTCCCAGCGGCTGTTCGTCGCCAGCCGTGCGGCCGTGTCCCCGAGGACCGCGGAGTCGAGTCCCCAGTCGCGCAGGGCGTTCAGCGACCAGGTCGTCGCCGTGTAGGGCTGCCCGGGTTCGTCCGCCTCGGGACCGTCGAAGTCGAAGTCCGCCGGGAAGTACGCGCCGCCGGCCCACTGCCCGTCGGGGTCCTGGTGTGCGAGCATCGCCGCCCCGAGGCCCTCGGTCGCGACCCGTGCCCGGGTCTGCTGCCACACCGACGGCGGCGCACCGGTCAGGTCACGCTCGACCTGCCACCGGACCGCCGGGTCCGAGTCGAGCAGCCACTCGACCACCGCGTCGTCGCTCATGGCGCGGAGGCTACGCCGTGCGGAAGCCCGCCGCCACGTACCGGTAGGACGAGCCGTCGTCGGTCCGATCGACCACACCGAGGTCGACGGCGTCACGTCGGACGATCGCGACGTCCTCGCAGAACATCGCGATGGCGGCGTTCAGTACCGCCTCGGTGACCGGGCGTGACGATCCGAGTCGCTCGAACACCAACTCGACGATGCGCGTCGACAGCGGGAGCCGCTCGTCGTCCTTCACGGGCATCCGGTGGATCCGGTCGAACTCCAGGAGCGCGGCCGGCGCCTGCAGACGCTGCAGATCCTGCGCTGTACGGCCGAGCAGCGCCACATCGGGTCCGTCCGCATCCAGCCAGTCGAACGCGCTGACCGCGGACATGGTCCGCTCGTCGAGCTGAACGCGCTCGACGAGCGCTGGGCGCAGTGTCCGGCTCGCCACCGCCGACACCACCTGCCGTGCACGTGCCAGCGGCTCCGTGGCCCTGCTCAACCTTCCGCCGCCAGCCGATCGGGGTGCCACTTCGCCCACTTCTCACGAACAGCGGCATCGAGCGGGACGTCGAAGTGCCGCGCGATGAGCAGGACCTGCGCGAGGACGTCCGCGATCTCGTCCCGGAAACCCTGCTCGATCTCGTCGTCCGTGCGGCCCTTGCGCCGAGCCTGACCCGAGCGCGCGAGGAACGCCTGCGTGAGTTCACCCACCTCTTCGCCGAGCTTCAGGACGAACCACTCGTCGGTGCGGTCGATGCCGTGCCGCTCGGCGTAGAACGCGGAGACGGCCTCGACCTCGTCGCTCAGGTCCTGGACGTCCATCAGAAGTAGGTGATGCCGTGCGGGGTCCGCGGGGGCAGGAGCATCGCGCGCAGCAGCTCGATCGACGCGGTGTCCGCAGCGCGGACCAGGCCGGCGGCCGCCAGGGTGACGGGCGAGACCGACCCGATGAGCAGGGCACCGAGCTCTGCCACGTCGAGCTGGACGTCGGAACCGGCCACGTCGGCGTCGTCGGCGATGCGCGTGACGCTGCCACGGGCCTCCTGGACGTCCAGCCGGTACGTGCCGGTCGTGTGGCCGAGCGCATCGGTGACCGCGAGTGTCAGCGAGCCGTCGACGGCGAACGGCCGCGACTCGAGCACCGCGGCCACGTCGAGGACGCGCAGCCAGACGTGGTCCTCCTCGTGGTCGACGTCGTACGCACGGTTGTCGCCGAGGGCCGCGACGATCGGGTCGTCGAGCCGCGAGCGGTTGTACTTCACGACGTCGTTCAGGTCGATCGACAGCAGGAACTCCCACAGCGCCGTGTAGGCCTGGTCGTTCGCGTAGACCAGGTCGACGATCTCGAGTGCGGTGTCGGAACCCCGGTCCTCCTTGACGCGCCAGGTGACGTAGCCGTCGATCTCGTCGGTGCCGTCGGCACGGTGCACCGCCGCACGGACGTCCTTCGCCTTCTGGCCGTCGTTGCCGAGCAGTCCGAAGACCACCGGCCAGGTGCCCGCGTTGCGGACCATCGAGCCGGGCGTGCGGGTGTGGAAACGCTCGAAGACCGCCTTGCCGGGGCCGTCGGCGAGCCACTGCGGCGTGACGACGGACACCGAGCCCGACGTCGGGGCGAGGAGGGGGAGTGCGCGTTCGCGACGCACGCGCACCGCGCGCTCGCGGATCGCGCTGCCGAAGCCGAAGCGGCGGTAGATCGTGCCCTCGGACGCGGTCAGGGACGCCACGGCGTAGCCCTCGGCGACACCTCGCTCGAGCGCGTGCGTCATCATGCGGCGCAGGATGCCGCGGCGACGCTCGGTGGGCCGGACGGTGACCGCGGAGATGGCCTGCGTGTCGACGGACGACCCGTCGCCCCAGCTCAGCGCCTTGCGGAACCACGTGAAGGTGCCGGCGGGCCAGGTCTCGTCGACGGAACCGGGGAAGGGCTTCCGGACGTAGACGCCCAGGAAGGTCTCTTCGTCGGCGATGAAGTGGGACGCCATACGGGCTGCACCTTCGGCGTCCGGATCGGCTTCGTGGAACCCGAGGCCGACGGCCTGCATCCACGATCCGGTCTCGGCGTTCGGTGCCCCCTCGTCATCCGTCCCGGGCGCGAACTCGCGCAGCTCGTAGCGGTCGTCGAATGCCTCGTTGCTCACGCTCACGACCCTATCGGGACCGGGTGACGTCACGGCAAGGTACGACGGGCCTCCTGCGCGACGACGTCGTCGAGGTCCGCCAGCGACCGCATCTGCTGCAGCGGGCGGGCCATCCTGTGGTTGTCACGGAGCGCCGGCTCGGTGCGCGCGAGGAACGCCCAGTACCCGGCGGTGAACGGGCACGCGTCGTCGCCGACCCGCTTCGTCGGGTCGAAGCGGCAGCCCCCGCAGTGGTCCGACATCCGGTCGATGTAGCGACCGCCCGACGTGTACGGCTTCGTGGCGACCATCCCGCCGTCGGCGTGCTGGGACATGCCGATGATGTTCGCCGGCATCACCCAGTCGGTGCCGTCGACGAACACGTCGGTGAACCACTCGGTCAGGTGCACCGGGTCGTAGCCGCGCTGCAGTGCCCAGTTGCCGAGCACCATGAGGCGCTGGATGTGGTGCAGCCAGCCGTGGTCGTGCAGGCCCTCGATCGCGGTCCGCACGCAGACGGCGTCGATCTCCGACGCGTCGAGTTCCCGCCACCAGGCGGGGAGTCGTCCGTGCGCGCCGAGGGCGTTCTCCGATGCGCCGTAGTCGTCGCCGAACCACCAGTAGAGGTGCCAGACGTAGTCGCGCCAGCCAGCGACCTGGCGGACGAAGCCCTCGACGCTGGCGAGCGGTGCGGCCTCGCTGCGGTGCGCTTCGAGGGCGGCGTCGATCGCCTGACGTGGATCGAGCACCCCGAGGTTCATCGGCACGCTGAGGAGCGAGTGCGCCATCGTCCAGTCGTTCGTCAACGTGGCGTCCTCGAACGGCCCGAAGTCGCCGAGGCGCACCGCGACGAAGTCGTCGAGCGCACGCTGGGCCTCGTCCGCCGTCACCGCGAACCGACGGGGGTCGTCCCGGCCGACGAACCGGGCGGTGCCGTCCCGCTCCCATCGGTCCAGGTCGTGCCGCACCTGGTCGTCGATGTCGTCCTCGTCCGGCCACCAGGGCTCGGGCAGCCCGAGGGTCGTGGCGCCCTTCGGCGGCGGCTGGCGGTTCTGGTCGTCGAGGCTGAACTTCCCACCGATCGGCTTGCCGTCGCGCAGCAGCCAGCCCTCACGGCGCCGGACACGCTCGTAGTGGTCCTCCATGCGGAACCGACCCGTGCCCTGCGCCGCCCACTCCGCGAACTCGTCCTCGTCGGTCACGAACCCGCGGCTCGGAAGGATCTCGGTGCCTCGGCCCCAGTGCCGGATCTGCGCGCGGAGGGTACGGGACGGTGGATCGATCGCCTCGAGGTCGTCGCGGCCGGTCAACGCCTCGCGGAGGGTGTCGACCTGGACGTGCTCGGCACGGTCACCGAGTTCGTGGACGCGGTGGCGCAGGGCACTCAACCAGAGGTGGGCCTTCGCCCGGTGGACGGGGCGAGCGGTGAAGAAATCGCGTGCCTCGACGACGAGCGCGGGACCGCCGTCGTCGAACAGGGGGCCGTACTGGCCGGGGAGGACCAGGCGACGACGTTCGGTGGGCATGGGTGGACCGTACCCAGCGAGTGGGGTGGAGCTGTCAGTCAGGGGCGTTCGTCGACGAGGGCGATGAACCGGCTGCCGATGCCCTCGACCTCACGTCGGGTGAGCCCCGCAGTCGGTTCCGGCGCCTGGTACGGCTCGTGGTAGTCACACATCAGGTAGTCCCACTCGGGCCACCACTTCTTCGGCCGCGCTTCTTCGGCGAACGCGCAGACGACGCACTCGAGGCGGACCCAGACCTTCTTGGCACCCGTGCGGTTCGCTCGGGACTGCACGAGCCACGCGGGCGGATCCTGTTCGATCGCGTCGAGTTCGGCTTCGCTGAGACGCGAGGGGATTCCGTGGTGGGTCGCCATCTCGAGGGTGATGTCGAGTCGAACGGCGGCGTCGCGTCGGGAGAGCATC
Source organism: Curtobacterium sp. MWU13-2055 (assembly GCF_023242305.1). Classification (NCBI taxonomy): domain Bacteria; kingdom Bacillati; phylum Actinomycetota; class Actinomycetes; order Micrococcales; family Microbacteriaceae; genus Curtobacterium; species Curtobacterium sp. MWU13-2055. Next base: position 223,591 of record NZ_JALLIO010000002.1, on the reverse strand, counting down.
CGACAAGATTAGGTTCTGTCGGGGCTCAGTGCCGTCGGCGATGGGGACGAGCCCGGTCGCGCGACAGTTCCGCTCTGCGGCATCTGCCACAAGCGGAGCCCGATGTGCGGGTGTGAGCTCGTAGACTCCTCGTGATGGCTGGGATCACCGTGGCGTCGCGGACTCGGCGAGGGCGCCGTACAGGCCGTGGCATTGCGGCGGACAGCACGCGGTGGGACGTGCAGGGGCTCCGCGCGTTCGCGGTCCTCGCCGTGCTGCTGTACCACCTGTGGCCGACGAGGCTTCCCGGCGGTTTCATCGGTGTCGATGTCTTCTTCGTGATCTCGGGCTTCCTGATCACCGGGCACCTGCTCCGCGAGGTCTCCGCGACCGGCCGGATCGCTCTCGCCGGGTTCTGGGCTCGTCGTGCGAAACGACTGCTCCCCGGCGCCTTCCTCACGCTCGTCGCCACTGGGGTCGCGGTCCTCCTCTGGGTGCCGAGCGCGCTCTGGGGGCAGTACGGCCGGGAGCTCATCGCCTCGGCCGTCTACGTCCAGAACTGGCAGCTCGCGGCCGATTCGGTGGATTACCTCGCCGAGGGCAACGGCGCGTCCCCGTTCCAGCATTTCTGGTCACTGTCGGTCGAGGAGCAGTTCTACATCGCGCTGCCCCTGCTGCTGCTCGGGGTCCTGTGGTTCGCGCACCGCGCACGCCGAGCACAAGCCGACCCGGTCGTCGTGACCCGCGTCGTGCTCGGCGTCGTCGTGGTGCTCTCGCTGACGTGGAGCATCGTGCAGACCGGGACCGCGTCCGGGATTGCCTACTTCTCGACGGCGACGCGAGCGTGGGAGTTCGCACTCGGCGGACTCGCCGCGACGATTCCCCTGGGCGTGCCGCGGTCGAGTGGGACGCGGACGACCCGGGCGATCGTTGCCTGGGTCGGTGCCGGCGGGCTGGTCGTCTCGCTGTTCGCCATCACCGCTGCGACGCCGTTCCCGGGCATCGCGGCGGTGCTGCCGGTCGTGTCCGCGACGCTGGTCGTGCTTCTCGGTTCGCATTCGGGACTCGAGTTGGTCGGTCATGTCGCCCCTGTCCGTTTCACCGGTCGGATCTCGTACGCCGTCTACCTCTGGCACTGGCCCGCGATCGTCCTCCTGCCGATCGTCACGCGCCACGAAGCGACCACGCTGGACAAGGTCGTGATCGTCGTCGGTGCGCTGACCCTCGGCGCGGCCACCACCCTGCTCGTCGAGGAGCCGCTCCGGTTCTCCGCGCGCGTCCGGCGCCTCCGACCCCGCCGGGTTGCGGTCTACGGTGTGCTGAGCACCCTGGTCGTGGTGGCGCTGGGCGCGACCTCGCTCACGGCCCTCCACGTCCAGCAGGTCCGGACAGCGCTGCTGGCGGAGCGCCTCGGCTCCGGCAACGTCGCGTGCTTCGGAGCCGCGGCGGAGATCGCTTCGGCCGACCCGTGCGTGAACCCAGCCCTCGCCGACGTCCGCGTGCCGTCCGCAGCGAACGCGGTCGCCGACGACGCCAACCGATCAGCCTGCTGGTCGAACGACTCGAGCACGTTCCGAGTGTGTTCCCTCGGTCCGACCACCGGGTACTCGAAGCACCTCATCGCGATCGGTGACTCGCACAACAACGTGCTGGTGGACGCCTACGCGCGGATCGCGGAGCAGCGCAACTGGCGCATCGACGTCGCCGGTCACCAGAGCTGCTACCTGACGACTGCCGAGCAGCAGGCGGGGTCCAGACGCCAGGTCAACGCGTGCACCGGCTGGAAGCAGAACGCCATGGACCACCTCCGGTCACACCCCGACCTGGACGGCGTGATCGTGACGCACTCGAGCGGTAACGGCCCGGTCGTGGTGCCGGAGGGGAGCACGGACGAGCAGACGGTCGTCGACGGACTCGTCACAGGATGGAGCGCCGCCGCCGAAGCCGGTATCCCGATCATCGCGCTCCGCGACAACCCTGCAGCACGCCCCGATGTCGTTGCGTGCGTCGGTCAGATGTCGGGACCGACCACCCCAGCCTGCGACTCTTCGCGTGCCGACGCCCTCGCACGGTTCGACGGATCCGCGGAGGCCGTCGACCGCGTGCACGGCGCTGCCCGTCTCGTCGACCTCACGGACTCGTACTGCACCGACACGGTCTGCCCCGCCGTGATCGGCGGCGTACTCGTCTACCGCGACCAGACACACCTGACGAACACGTTCGCGACGACACTCGCGCCGTACCTCGGCGACGAGATCGACGCCGCGTTGACGGCGATGCGATCTTGATCGGAACCGCCGGCGGAGGAAGCCCCCGTTCTTGCCGACGGCTTGCCCCTGAGCGTCAACGGCGCTTCGCAATGGTTGCACCCGCGATCGGTCGCACCTACGCTGCCCGCATGTGGTGGTGGATCGGAACCGGCGTGGTCCTGGCTGTGCTCCTCGTGCTGTGGTTCGTCATGCACCGGTACACCAACTTCGGCTCTCGGGCGGCGCGGTACGAGGGGAGCGACCCCGAAGTCGCTGAAGCCCTTCGGCAGGCTGAGTCCGACATCGCGCGGGGGCGCATGTACTTCTGAGGCTCTCGCAGGCGAGCGAGCGAAGCGAAGGAGGACGTCCCCGGCTACAAGGGGCGTCAGGCCCCGGGGCTCGTGTAGTGCCGGGACTGCCGCATGAAGAACCACCATCCGAATGCGAGCATCAGCGGCCCGGCCATGGGTGCGATGTCAGCGAGCCACGTCGGGACCAGCAGCTCGTCGGTCTTGCCGAGCACGACGGTCGCAGGCAGGTACGCGATGAACGCCAGCGGCAGCGCGAACGTCAGCGCGAAGGCGCCCGCGGGACCGAACACGGGAAGCGGGTAGGCCCCGAAGTCGGTGAGCGTGTTGTCGACGCTGACCTTGAGGTCACGGGTGGATCCCAGCCGGAACGACAGCCCTGCGAGACCGATCTGCAGCCCGGCCTCGAGCAGACCGCCGCCGATCGCGGCCGCCACGGTGAGTGCGACCAGCCAGGGCGTCCAGTCGATCGGCGCGAGCGTGATGGCGGCCACGAGGATCCCAAGCCCGTGCACCAGGTCGCCGAGGGTGCCCAGGTTGAACCACCTGGTCAGCAGCTGGATCAGCGGTGGTACGGGGCGGAGCAGGAAGCGGTCGTACTCGCCCTCGCGGATCACCATGTCGGTCGCCAGGTGCTGTCCGAAGAACACCGTCCCGACGCCGTGTGCAGTGAGCCGCAGCCCGTACAGGAAAGCGATCTGCGCCGTCGACCAGCCGGCGATGACGCCGAACCGGTCGAGCAGGACGCCGATGAACAGCAGCTGCGTCCCTTGCAGGGCCGCACTGCCCGCCATCATCAGGATCAGGTTGCCCTTGTAGATGAGGGACTGCCGGAACGCCGCGGCGAGCAGGATCCGCCACTGGCGGAACCAGCCGGGAGGCTCGGTGGCGGTCCCCGGGGCGACCGTGCGTCCGATGTCAGCCACCGTTGATCACCGTCCTCCGCAGGGCGCGCAACCACACCAGGTGGGCGGCGAACGCGAGCGCGACGATCCAACCGGCCTGCAGGGCGAGCTCACCGAGGACGTTCCAGCCAGGCGTCCGGTCGAACCAGATCGAGAGCGGGGTGAAGATCTGCGCACTGAACGGCAGCACACGGAGCACCGCGGCGAGGCCGTCCGGCATGAACCACAGCGGGATGAGCGAGCCTGAGCAGAACGCCGCCGCCATGCTGTAGATCATGTAGGCGCCGCCGACGTCGGTGGTCCAGAACGCGGTCAGCCCGACGATGAGGTTGCACTGGATCGCGATGACCAGACCGAGGACGGCGCTGAGCACGAACACGAGGGTCTGCCACCAGGTGCTCGGAGCGGGAACCGCTCCGAGCAGCAGCGCCAGGGCGAGCCCGACGATCGCCTTCGGCGCGTTGGCGAGGGAGCTGCCGAGCTGCGCGGCGACGGTCTGCGTGATCAGCCCGACCGGCCGCATGATGTCGAACACCACATTGCCGTCGCGCACCCGTCGGTTCAGCGACGAGAACTGCCACGGCTGGAACACGACGGCGAACAGGGCGCCGAGGACCGCGTACCCGACGGCGTCGGCACGGTCGACGCCGCTCACCGAGGTGCGGTCGCCGTAGACCGCGTTCCACACGAGCATCACGAGGACGACCCGCATCACCGTGCTCACCGTGCCGACGAGGACATCGGCGCGGAAGACAAGGACGGAGCGCAGCCCTTGCCCGACCAACGCGAGGCGGACCGCGAGCGGGCCGGCGGGCCGGTCGCGGGCCTCCAGGACGTCAGCCGACACGGCGCACCGAGCGTGCCGTGTAGATCTCGGTGATCACGTCCTCGAGTTCCGGCTCGTGGACCGTGAGGTCCGCGATCGGCAGCGCGGCCGTGGTCCGGGCGATCGCGGTCGAGGTGGACACCTCGGTCGGGTCGTACCGGAGGTCGAGGAGGTGCGCATCACCGTGCTCGTGCGTCCCTGCTCGCTCGACGCCCTCGACCCACCAATCGCGCGGCTCCGGCCCGGACAGTTCGACGCGCAGGGTTCGGTGTGGCAGGTACGCCCGGCGGAGCGCGTCGATGTCGCCGTCGAACAGGATCCGACCGTCGTCGATGATCACCACACGACGGCACAACTGCTCCACGTCACCGATGTCGTGGGTGGTCAGCATGACCGTCGTGCCAGCGGTGCGGTTGCGCTCCCGGACGAATTCGCGGATGCGTGCCTTGGCGACCACGTCGAGCCCGACGGTCGGCTCGTCGAGCTACAGCACCGGCGGCTCGTGCAGCATCGCCGCGACGAGGTCCCCACGCATCCGCTGTCCGAGGGAGAGCGTCCGGACCGGCCGGTCGATGAAGGACCCGAGGTCGAGCAGGTCCACGAACTCGTCGAGCGTGCGTCCGTACGCCGACGGGGCGACGCCGTAGAGCTTCGCGAGGACGTCGAACGAGTCTCGGAGCGGCAGGTCGAACCACAACTGCGTGCGTTGCCCGAACACCGCACCGATGGTGCGTGCGTTCGCCGAACGGTCCTTCCACGGCACGACACCGTTCACTCGGACCTCGCCACTCGTGGGGACGAGCACACCTGTCAGCATCTTGATCGTCGTCGACTTCCCGGCGCCGTTCGGGCCGAGGTAGCCCACGATCTCGCCCGGCTCGATCGACAGCGAGACGCCGTCAACGGCCCGGTTCGTGATCGTCTTCGTGGTGAACAGGTTCCGCACACCCGAGAACGCACCCTGCACCCGGACGGGGCGTGAAAACTCCTTGACCAGACTGTCGGCGACGATGAGCGACATTCGTCCAACGTATCGAAGAAAGCCCCCAGTGGCGAGGAACCGACATCGCCCGACGCCGCTGTGAGAGCATCGCCGGATGCACGACGATGTTGCGAACGACGTGCGGAGCGAACCGTTCCGCGCCGGTGAATCCGTGGTCCTCCGCAGTCTGCACGCGCTCGGTTCGCACGGTCGAGCCGTCGCCTTCGCCGTCGCGGGTCGAGTCCTCGTCGATGACGACGACGTCGCGGTGGTCGCGAGTCCGCTCGGTTCCGCGGTCCGTCGCCGGGCCGGTACCGGCAGCGGACCGAACGCGCGCCTCGTCCTCCCCTCGGACTGGGACGGCTCCTACGTCGAGGACAGCTGGTTCGGAGCGACCGTGGTCCGCGTGCACCCGAAGGGCGCAGCGTGGTCGGTGTGGCGCTGGCACGATGGGACGCAGTGGCTGCCGGACTGGTACATCAACCTCGAGCTGCCCTGGGTGCGTACCTCCGTCGGCTTCGAAAGCCAGGACTGGACCCTCGACGTCATCGCGACCCGAGACGATGCGGGCCGCTGGTCGATTCGGTACAAGGACGAAGACGAACTCGCGTTCTACAGGGACGAGGGCCTGGTCACGGAAGTGGACCGCGCGATGATCGAACGCACCGGCGAGGATGCCACCGCGGCCGTGCACGCGGGCTCGTTCCCGTTCGAGACCGACTGGTCGCGGTGGGTGCCGGACCCGAACTGGTCCGCTCCGCAGATGCCCGCAGGGTGGGATGCCGTCCGCTAGCTCCGCTCAGTGCGTCTGCGCTGCGAGGTCGGCGTAGGCGGCGGCGTACCAGCTGACGGTCGAGTCACCTGCCGTCGGCCCGATGGTGATCGAGTCGGCCGACGTCACGACGTAGAGGTCTTCGTCGTGGCCGCACTGGACCGAGCGCGCCGCGAGCTCCCTGCCGGTGTCAGCGCCGTCGGCGATGCGACCGCCCCAGACGGCCATGCGGACGGTTCCGTGTCCCTGGCAGGCGAGGGACACGCGGACGTGTGCGCGCTCGCCGCCGTCTGCGACGCCCAGGGACAGCCGACTCGACGCGTCGTTGGTCCCGGCACCAGCGCCGAGTTCGCCGGGCTGGTCCGCCCACCGATCCTGGACGTTCTCCATCCAGGCGGAAGCGACCTCGACGTCGTCAACCGGCGTCGCATGCCCGGAGCAGGCGGTGAGCGACACCACGACCACGAGCGTCAGCCCGATGATGCTGCTCCATCGGCCGCGGCGAAGGTGGTCGTGCACAGACGAAGCAATCATGTCGATCACAGTGTCGTGCACGCCGGCCGCTCCCGCACCCTCCCGTTCTGGCGTCGTGCTCGTGACGGGGTGCGACGCATCGGAGCCGTACCTTCACGACGAGTTCGTCTGAGGCTGACGCCGTCCCGGTCCAGGAAGGCGCTCTGACAGTCCCTACGGTGGTGGGATGCGTTCTCTCGCCAAGCTCGATGACTGGTCTCCGTCCGACGTCCATGCGGTCTTCGAGCTTGCCGACGCGTACCAGCACCGCCGGGGACCGGTGACGGCGGGGTCGGCAGCCATGTTCTTCCCGCCGACCAGTCTGCGAACCAGGGTGACGTTCGAGCAGGGTGCTTCGCTGATGGGGCTCGATCCGATCGTGTTCCCGGACACGACGCTCGACAAGCCAGAGGCGCTGGCAGACGTCGCCCGGTACCTCGACAACTGGGTCGACATCATCGTGGTGCGTCACCGTGACCTCGCCGTCATCGAGGGACTGGCTGCCGCGCATGCGTTGCCTGTCGTGAACGCCATGACCGACGAGAACCACCCGTGCGAGGTCCTCTCCGACCTCTACGCACTGCGGCAGCGTGGGGAGATCTCGTCGCTCCGCTTCCTCTTCGTCGGGGCGGACGGCAACATCGCCAGGGCATGGCAGGAAGCTGCTCGAGTCCTGCGACTCGACCTGGTCCAATGCTGCCCGGCCGGCCTCGCAACGCCGGGCGCTGCATGGACCGACGACCTCGAGACTGCCGTGCGGTCAGCGGACGTGATCCTGACGGACGGCCCCGGAGCGCACGCCGACGCCCTCGAGTCGTACCGGATCACCGCGGCGCTCCTCGACCTCGCGCCCACGGGAGCCCGCTTCGACCCGTGTCCGCCGTTCGTGCGTGGCCGTGAGGTCAGCGCCGATGCCGTGGAACACCCCGCGTTCGTCGGGCACGGGTTCAAGGCCGCACTGCTCCCGGTGCAGCAAGCAGTGATGGCGTTCTGCCTCGGTCTCGGACCGTCGGGCGGCTCCGCCAGTCGTCAGTAGTCGGGGTCCTGGCGGTCCTGGTCCTGCCAGGGCAGCATCCGACCGGCGACCAGCGACAGCATGCCCCCGAACATGAAGACGAGCAGCACCGCCCACCAGGGGTTGCGTCGTTCGCGCGGCTGCTGTCCGTCCATGCCGTCACGATAGCGGGTCAGTCGGTCGCACCCCGGGGCGGTTCGACGAGCAACCCGACGCGGTCGGCCAGGTAGTCGGCGAGCGGGACGGCGGAGCCGGCAGCCGGTGACCAGCGGACGAGCGGCACGTCGTCCTCGACGAAGAGCACCCCGGTCGAGCCGACGAGCGTCCCGTCCAACGCGATCGCCGTTGCGCCGTGGTTGACGGTGTCGCCGGCCGCGAAGTGCCCCTTCGCCGCAGCAGCACGGTAGGCCCGACGGACCTCGGCCGAGACCGACTGGAACTGTGCCCGGCCCGGGTCGGTGACCCGGGTGATCGCCCCGGTGGCCCAGACCCGGCCGCCCGATTCGAGCGACGACCCGATCAGCAGTGCACCGACCCGCCACACGCGACCGAGGAGCCGCATGGTCGCTTCGCGCCGGATGCCGAGCACCGCCTTCGGCTGCGCGTACTCGCCGAGCGCCTCGTCCGGCACCCCGGCGGCACGGAGCCGTCGTGCGGCGTCGTCGAGCAGTTCCCTCGCTCGCTGCACTCCGTCGGTCACGTCCACCGAGCCTAGACCGAGGCCTGCCCCGAGCCCCGGTGCGATGCCCTGCGGCGCCCGTGACCGGCCGTCGCACGTCGCCCGCGCCCGGACGCCCCACGTCGACGGCGAGCGGCCGTGACCGTGCCGATGGTGATCATCACGCCGCCGTACGCCAACAGGACCCCGGCGACGGTCGGGATGAGCCAGCTCCGCGACCCGTTGACGAGCTGGTTGACGACTCCGATCTCGGGGATGCTGTACCAGACGACGCCCCGGATCTGCGCGGCGGTGACGGGGTGCGGGTCCGCCTTCGCGTTGTTGTCGCCCTTGAGCACGAAGGTGCGTTCGCCGTTCGACGACGAGGACACCGAGGTCACGCGGTGGCTGATGACGGCCGGCTGGCCGGAGACGATCTGGTAGGTGACGACGTCGCCCACCTCGATGTCGTCGACGGCGGTCGGGCGGACGACGAGCAGGGTGCCCGGGGGCAGCGTCGGCTCCATCGACTGGGTCAGGACCGTCAGCGGCATCGACCCGGTGGCCTTGGGGACGACGATGAGCACGACGGCGAGGGCCGCGACGAGCAGGAGCAGCCCGGTGCTGAGACCGAGGACGACGGCGTGCACGACCGCACGCCCACCGGAGCGCTCCGCACGTTCGGGACGAGCCGCCGCGCGGGTCACGCGCCGCACCGGATCGCCGCGCCGTTGTTCTGCGTGAAGAGCGTGACCGGGCCGCTCCCGGCGACGGTCGAGGTCGGGTTGCCGGCGCTGTCGAGGACCTTGACGGTGACGGTGAGCGTGCCGGAGGTACCCGCGCTCGCCGGGATGTCGCTCGGGGCGATGGTGATGAACGCCGAGTAGTCCTGGGCCTTCTGTCCGACCGGCGTGGTCCCGACGTAGGCGGCGTACCAGGTCTCCTTGGGGCGGCCTGCGGCGTCCCAGGTGACGTCGACGTAGTTGCCGCTGTGGTCGTTGCAGGTCAGCGCTGCTTCCGCTGCGGAGGTGTTCAAGTAGAAGCCTCCCTGCACGACGCCCGACGTCCAACTGCCGCTCGCCACGGTGAGGTTCACGTTCACGTTGGCCGTGGCGGATGCCGGCGCCGAGGACTTGGGCGTGCTGCGGGTGCACCAGATGGCCGAGGCGCCGGCGGCGAGCTTGGACGTCATGCTCGGCAGTGACGCCCAGGTGCCGGTGACCGAGCCGCTGCCGACCGCGGTGTTCGTCGTGCACGCCGCGGTCGTGGCGACGGGCCACGCGACGACGGTGACCGCCTGCGCGAGCGCCGTCGAGCTGCCGGAGACGACGGACACGGTGGTCGTCGCGGTGCCGGCGATGGAGCCCGAGTTGGTGAGCGTGATCGGCTTCGTGACCGACGTCACCGTGGACGAGAAGGTGGTGGTCAGCGCGCTCGTGCCGGCGATCGACGCGGAGACCTTGCCGATCGTGACGCTCGAGGCCGTGGTGCCGGACGCACTCCACAGTGCCCAGGCGGCGCTCGACCCACCGCCGACGAACACGGCGGTGAGCAGCACGGCGACGACGAGCCGGAGACGGCGGTTCATGCGGAGACCTGCGTTCCGGTGACGGTGAGGGTGAAGTCGGTGACGGCGCCGGACACGCTCTGCGGCGCGTCGGCGTCGAGGACCAGCTCGACACAGCCGACGGTGCTCGCACCGGGCTGGAGCGTGAACGAACCGCTACCGGTGTCGAAGGCGGCGAGACGGCCGCTCGCGCCGGACAGCCCGGCGGTGCAGGCCGCAGCCGATGACACGTTGGTCAGACGGAGCGTCAGCTCGCCGAGGACGGCCGCCGACGACGCGTTCGTCGCGTAGGCGACGTTCGTGGACGTCGTGGCGACGCGCATCGACAGTGGGATCGAACCGGTGTTCTTCACGGCGAAGGTGCCGGTGACTCCGGTACCCGGTCCGAGGACGGTGGTGTTCATCGTCGACAGGGTGCCGACGGTGATCGTCGCGGTCGCGGACTTCACGGTGGTGGCCGCGGTGCTGGCGGTGCCGTTCCAGAGGGCGTAGGTCCCGCCGACGCCGAGGAGCGCCGTAGCGACGGCGACGACCAGGGCGAGCGCGACGGGCAGGATCCACCGGTGGCGTCGTGCCGCGCGGTGGCGGCCCGTCGTCCTCGGTGTCCCGGTCATGTGCGTCCCCTGGTGCTCGTGAGCCTCTGCTGGTGCGGGCCACAAGGGCCCAGACGGGCCACAAGGGCCCAGCACGGGCCACAAGGGCCCAGCACGGGCCACGACCGGCGGATCAGGGGCCGGTCGTGGCCCGCGTCAGTGCGATCGGTGGATCAGGAACCGATCGCGGTCTGGGTGAGCGTGAAGGCCAGGGCGCCGACGTTGATCGACCCGTTCTGCCCGGTCGTCGCCGAGGACGGCATCGTGATCGTGAAGACGACCTTGACGGTCGAGGTCGACGCCGACGGCGAGACGACGAAGGTGTTCGCGTTCGACGTGGACTGCACGACGGTGGCGCTCGAGGACGTCACGGCGAGGGTCTTCTGCGTCGCGGCGAGGAGTGCGGAGTCACCGGTGATCGACTGGCTGGCGTAGGTCAGGTTCGCCTTGAGGTCCTGGCCGGTCGCACCGATGTTCAGCGTCTGCGTGAACTGGAACGTGTTGCCCGGCACCATCAGGGCGGTGGTGGGGTTGATCGCGGTCGAGCGGCCGTTCGTGATGTCCGTCCAGGCGCCGTCGTTGTTCGCGCTGAGGGTCAGCGTGCCGGAGCTCACCGAGGACGCGGCGCTGGAGGCACTGGCGTTCCAGAGGGCGAAGGTGCCTGCTCCACCGAGGAGGAGGGCGATGCCGGCTGCGCCGGCGATGGCGCCGGTGACGATCTTGTGCATGGTGGCGGGTCCGTTCTGTGCGTTCGGGGCGCACTGGATTCCACCGGCTCGTGATTCGGGTCGTCGTGCCGGTGGGACGGTGTCATCGACCTCGCGGGTGAGGGGTCGCGGCTGACCTTTGCCGAGAGCGGTCGCCGGGCTCCGGAGCGCAGATCTGCTGCTCGGGCGGGCTGGACTCGCTCTGATGACGACGGTACTCGTCCCCCAAAGTGCGGACAAGTAGGAACATGCTTTCGCATGGACCCAAAACGGGGGTGATTTTTGTCCACCCTGTGGAGGACATGTTTGTACCCCGATCACCACCGGAATGCCGGACATCCCCCGACCGTTGCACCGACCGGAAACGAGGAGGGCCCATGGGCATCGTGCGCTGGCTGTTCGACGCGCAGATCGTCATCGGCGACCAGACGGTGCTCTGGCGCGAGGTGATCGGCAACGTCTTCGGGCTGCTCAGTGCGCTCGGCGGGATGCGCCGCAAGGTCTGGGCCTGGCCCGTCGGGCTGGTCGGCAACGCGCTCCTGTTCACCGTCTTCATGGGCGCACTGTTCGACACCCCGAACCCCGTCAACCTGCTCGGCCAGGCCGGCCGCCAGGTGATGTTCATCATCGTGAGCATCTACGGCTGGTACCGCTGGACCCACCGCCCCGACGACACGTCCACCGTGATCGAACCGCACTGGGCATCGTGGCGGACCCGCGTCCTGCTGGTCGTCGGCATGGTCGGTGGGACCGCCCTGCTCACGCCGGTGTTCCGCGCCCTCGGGTCGTACGAGCCGGTGTGGAGTGACGCGTGGATCTTCGTCGGTTCGCTGCTCGCCACCTACGGCATGGCGAAGGGCTGGGTCGAGTTCTGGCTCATCTGGGTCGCGGTCGACCTGGTCGGTGTCCCGCTCCTGTTCTCGGCCGGGTACTACGCGTCGGGTCTCATGTACGTCTTCTACGGCGTCTTCACGCTGACCGGGTTCTTCGTCTGGGCGAAGCAGCGGGTGAAGCCCCCGGCAGCCCCCGTCACCGTCGGCTGACGAGTCGGCTGACGACCCGGCTGAACGGCCCGCCCACGCCGAGCCGGTCCACGCCGACCCGGCGTGGATGTGACGGCCCCCGGTCTGGGACGAGACAATGGGGTACCGCACACGATGGGATGGTCGGATGGAACCCCTGCACGGCGAACGCGTCGAGGACGATGAGTCCCTCGCCGAGCGCACCGTCCGCGGAGCGATCCGCGCCTACCGGCTGCACTCCTTCGACGCGGTCGACGCCTCGGTGGTGGCCGAGGTCGCGGGCATCCCGCTCGAGACCGTGGAGCGGTTGTTCCCCGCGTGGGAAGCCCTGTTGCTGGTGACGTACGACCGGTGGACGCAGCTGCGTGGCACCCGTCGGAAGACCCCGCCGGCGTGCACGATCGACCACGTCCGGCTGACCCTGGCCGAGGACGTCGCCGACCCGGGGCTCGTCCGCGTCCTCGCGGGGGTGATCACCGTCGCGAGCTCGGAGTCCGGCTTCGCCGAGCTGTTCCGCAAGCGCTTCGACGAGTACGTCGAGCAGCTCAGCAACGGTCTGCAGCGCGACTTCGACAACGGTGCCGAGGAGTCGGCGATCCCGTCGTACCAGGCGGCCACGCAGCTGCTCGCGGTGTACGAGGGACTGCAGATCCAGATGCTCGTCCGGCCCCACATCGACGTCATGGTGGAGTTCGACCGGTCGGTCCGGACGCTCCGCCAGGGCTGGAAGCAGCACGAGTTGCCGTCGTGGGACCTCGACGCCGACGTCCCCGAGCGCGAGACGCCACAGCGCCAGCGACCGGCTGAACACCAGCAGACCGCACGCGAAGCCGAGCGGGAACCCCAGAGCCGTCCCTAGCGGGAGACCGACCGCCGCCGCCACGACACGATCTGTCGCAGCGTCACCTTCGACCCGTACTGCGCGACCGAGTGCCGGAACAGGTACTCGGCGAACCAGAGCAGCAGGCCGGCGGCGACGAACACCTCGACGATGCAGACCACCGACTCGGTGACGCTCAGCGAGCCGACGGCGTTCCGCACCATGGCGGTGACGGGCGTGAACGTCGGGAAGTAGGTGAAGAACGCGGCGACGGGCGACGTTGGGGTGGTCATCACGAAGAACGCCGCGTAGAGCGGGATGATCAGGGCGAAGATCGCCGCCGACTGCAGTGCCGAGGCGTCCTTGATCGACGGCACCGCGGCACCGACAGCGACGAACAGCCCGGACGCCAACAGCACGCCGCCGACGAGCAGCAGGGCACCGACGAGCATCCGCCACGGGTCGATCGTCAGCCCGCCGAGCTGCGAGGCGACGAGTGGCAGGACGGCGAGCATCCCGACCAGCCCCGGGATGACGAAAACCCCGACCTGCACGAACCCGACGAGCAGCATTGCGATCACCTTGCCGCGGATCAGGTCGCCGGCGGTGACGGCGGTCAGGATCATCTCGGAGATGCGGTTCTCCTTCTCCTCGACCACGACGGTCACCATGCGTGCCGCGAGCAGGATGACGAGTCCGAAGAAGGCGGCGACGTACAGGAACGGCGGAACGATCGACAGCCAACCCGGCGCGACCTGCCCGTCGGCGTAGGTCGTGACGTCGGTGGCCGGTGGGGAACGCAGGAGCTCGACGGTCTCGGGGTCGTCGACGGTCGCGGCGACGCTCTGCTCGAGCACCCGTTCGGCGAGCGACGAGTAGCCACCGTTCGCGAACAGGCCGCGGTCGGCGGCGTCGACGGTGATCGGCGAGGTCGAGGGGGAGGACGGGAACGAGATGAAGGCGTCGAGGTCCCCGGAGCGCACGGCGGCGCGGTCGGCGTCTGCGTCGGTGGACGGCGACCCGCCCCACTTCGCCGCGACGGACTCGGACACCAGCCCGGAGTGGTCGACGTAGCGGAACGGGGTCTTCGTGGCGGACGAGCCCGAGACGACCGAGTCGGTGCCGGCTGCCTGTCCGATGCCGACGAGCAGGGACACGATGACGATGACGACCGGCAGCGCGAGCGTGCCGATCCAGAACGCGGGCTTCTTGACCGCGCGGACGAACTCGAACCGGACGACGGTCCCGAGGCGGCTCACGCTGCTGCCCCCGCGGCGGCGAGCGCGTCGTGGCCGTAGACCTGCACGAAGATCTCGTCGAGCGGGATCCGACGCATCTCGAACGCGGTGACACGGACACCGTCCGCCACGAGCGCCGCGAGGATGTCGGCACCGTCCGGTGCTGCGGCCGACGTCGGCACGAGGTAGGCGACGTGCCCCTCGTGCCGCGCGAGCTTGTACAGCGGCGAGCGGGGGACCGGTCCGTCGAGGCCGACCCGGGCGACGGCGCCGCCGAAGGCGTCCTGCACGTCGGGGATCGACCCGTAGGCGGCGGCGGTGCCGTCCTTCAGCAGCAGGATCCGGTCGCAGAGTCGCTCGACCTCGTCCATGTGGTGGGTCACGAGGATGACGGTCGCACCGTCGGCCTTCCGTTCGTCGACCAGGTCGAGCAGCAGCCGTCGGTTCACGGGGTCGAGGCCCTTCGTGGGTTCGTCGAGGATGAGCAGCCGCGGCCGGTCCATGATCGTGATGCCGAGCTGCACCTTCTGCTGCTGCCCGCCGGAGAGCTTGTCGACGCGGAGCTTGGCACGGTCGGCCAGGCCCACGCGTGCCAGGTAGTCCATGCTCCAGGCCGTCGCCTCGGGGCCCCGGAGCCCGCGGAGCCGTCCGAAGTAGGACATCACGTCGATGACGGATTCCTTGCGGTAGAGCCCGCGCTCTTCGGGCAGGTACCCGATGCCGCCGGTGGCCGGTCGGTACGGCTGGCCGTCGATGGTCAGGGTGCCCGCGGTCGGGGTGGTGATGCCGAGCAGGGCGCGGATCGTCGTGGTCTTGCCGGAGCCGTTGCTGCCGAGCAGGCCGAACGTCTCGCCGGCGGCGACGTCGAACGACAGTCCGTCGACCACGTTCCGGTCCCCGAACCGCATGACGAAGTCCTGCACGCTGATCGTCGCCCCGCTCATGCGGCGACCCTACCGGCAGCGGCTGACGTCTCGGATGCCGGTCGCGGCCCGAGATGGTGACCCCACGGCGGACGGGAGGCCCGGTGCCTGCCTGCACCGTGCCTCCTGTCCGTCACCTGGTCGCGTCCACGACGCGCACCCTGCGTCAGGAACGCAACCAGGCCGTCCCCACGCCCGTGAGGGCACCGTCTGCCACCGGTGCCGAGGCGAGCAGCAGCTCGCCGGCGGGGAGTTCGTAGGGCTCGTCACCGAACACCGTCACGCTCGTCCACCCGTTCGGGCGTCGGAACGCGAGCACGTCGTCGCGGCCGGTCTCGAGCCACTCCAGGTGCTCCTCGGACTGCAGCTGCCCGCGCAGCCCGAGGGCCTTCCGGTACAGCTTCAGGGTCGAGTCGGGGTCGGTGTCCTCGGCCTCGACGCTCGCGTCCGCGAACCACGCCGGCTGCGGCAGGTGCGCGGAGCCGGAGCCGAAGCCGAACGACGGGCCGGACCGGGTCCACGGGATCGGGACACGGCAGCCGTCGCGGCCGACGTCGACGCCCGGGTTCCGGAAGAACGCTGGGTCCTGGCGGTCGGCGTCGGGGATGTCGCCGACCTCGTGCAGACCGAGCTCTTCGCCCTGGTACAGGTAGGCGGAGCCGGGTAGTGCGAGCTCGAGCAGGGTCGCCGCCTGAGCGCGGCGCAGCCCCAGCGAGCGGTCCAGCGCGTCCTGCGACCCACCGGCGAGCAGCCACGCGCCGCCCTGCTTGTCGGGGGAGCCGTTCCGCGCCGGCAGCGCGTAGCGGGTGGCGTGCCGGACGACGTCGTGGTTCGAGAACACCCACGTGGTCGACGAGCCGGACTGCTCGGCCAGGCCGAGGTTGAACTCGATGATCTCCTTGAACGAACCGGCGTCGAAGTCGGCCTCGAGCAGGTCGAAGTTGAACGCCTGCCCCAGACCGTCGGCGCTGGCGTACCGGGCGCGGCGGTCGGCGGCGACCCAGGCCTCGGCGACCGCAGTGCGCGCCGGGGTGTACTCGTTGAACACGGTCCGCCACTCGGCGTAGATCTCGTGCACGTCATCGCGGTCCCACAGCGGGTGCGAGCCGTCCTTCGGGATCTCGGCGAGCTCCGACCAGGTCGGCAGGGCGCCGGAGGGCAGGTCCTTCGCGAGCCCGTGGGCGACGTCGATGCGGAAGCCGTCGACGCCACGGTCCGACCAGAAGCGCAGGGTGTGCAGGAAGTCGTCGCGGACCTCGCGGTTCGCCCAGTTCAGGTCGGGCTGCTCCTTGGCGAAGGAGTGCAGGTACCACTGGCCGTCGCCGACCGCGGTCCACGCCGGGCCGCCGAAGATCGAGATCCAGTCGGCCGGAGCCTGTTCGCCGGACGGCCCGGTGCCGTCGCGGAAGACGTAGCGGTCGCGGGCGGGGGAGCCCTTCGGCGCGGCGAGCGCCTCACGGAACCACTCGTGCCGGTCGCTCGTGTGGTTCGGCACGACGTCGACGATCACCCGGATGCCGGCGGCGTGCAGCGCCTCGACCATCCGGTCGAAGTCGTCGAGCGTGCCGAGCTTCGGGTCGACGTCGCGGTAGTCGTCGACGTCGTAGCCGCCGTCGGCGAGGGCGGACGGGTAGAACGGGCTGAGCCAGACGGCCTCGACACCGAGCGACGCCAGGTACGGCACGCGCTCGGTGATGCCGGGCAGGTCGCCGATGCCGTCGCCGTTCGCGTCCGCGAAGGAGCGTGGGTAGATCTGGTAGACGCTCGCCTGGCGCCACCAGGTCTCGTCGGCGCTGGTGGTGGCGGGCTGGGCGAGGGTGTCGGTCACGACGGGCCTTTCGTGGTTCGTGGCGGTGCCGGTCGGTTCGGTCGTACCGGCCGGGTCGGTCGTCTTGCTCACTTGATGGCGCCCTGGGTCACACCGGCCATCACCCATCGCTGCGTGACGAGGTAGACGATGATCGCCGGGGCCATCGCCATCAGGTACGAGGCGAACGACACGTTGTAGTTGTTGCTGAACTGGGTCTGGAACATCTGCTGCAGCACCGGCAGGGTCTGCAACGCCGGGTCCGAGGTGATCAGCGACGGCATCACGAAGTCGTTCCACGACGCCAGGAACGCGAAGATGCCGACGGTGGCGCTCATCGGTGCCAGCAGCGGGAACACGAGCCGCCAGAACACCTGGCCCGTGCTCGCGCCGTCGATGCGGGCGCTCTCCTCGAGCTCGGCCGGGATCGACCGCAGGAACGCGGTGAAGAGCAGCACGCTGAACGACAGCTGGAACATGACGTGCAGCAGCGCGACGCCGAACGGGTTGTCCAGGTGCGCGAGGCCGGTGAGCTTCACCTGCGACAGCGCGAGCACCGGGAACGGCAGGAACATGGCGGCGAGCAGGTAGAAGAACGACCAGCGGAACAGCCGACGGTCCCAGTTCCGGGCGATCGCGAACGCGGTGAACGACGCGAGCAGGATCGTGCCGACGACGGTGATCGCGGCGACGAGCACCGAGACGCCGAACGCCCGCGGGAAGTCGGTGAGCTCCCACGCCTGCACGAAGCCGTCGACGCTGAACGGAGCCGGCAGCGAGAACGCGTTGCCGTCGACGGCCTGGCCGGTCGTCTTGAACGCCATCGTCAGGGTGACGTAGAGCGGCACCAGGATCGAGAGCGCGCAGAGCACGAGGACGACGGTGACGGGCCAGTTGGCGTTGCCGCCGCGGCGGCCGGCAGTCCGGTCGGCGTCGACCGATCTGATGCTGCCCGTCTTCGTCGTCCCCGGACGGAGGGGTGTCTGGATGGTCATCAGAGCGCTGCCTTCCCGCGGGTCGCCCGCAGCTGGATCACGGCGATGACGACCGCGATGATGAAGAAGATCGTGGCGTTGGCCATCTGGTAGGCGTAGTCGCCGCCGTTGAAGCCCTTGAAGATCGACATCGCGACGCTCGTGGTCGAGGTGCCGGGGCCACCGTCGGTCAGGCCGACGATGATGTCGTACGAGTTCAGGAAGTTCTTGAACCCGATCACCAGGTTGATCAGGATGTAGCCGGCCGTCAGCGGTGCGGTGATCGAGATCAGCTGCCGCCACGCGCTCGCGCCGTCGAGGGCAGCTGCCTCGTAGACCTCGCCAGGGATGGACAGCACCCCGGCGATGTAGATGAGGAGCGTCGACGGGATCGCCTGCCACGCGGTGACGATCACGATGGCGACCCACGCCAGGTCGGGGTTCGCCAGGATGCTCTGCTCGAGCGGACCGAAGCCGATGGCACTGGCCAGGGCCGGCAGGCTGTTCGCGAACAGGAACGAGAACACGTACGCGATGACGATGCCCGAGATGACCATCGGCAGCACGAACACCGCGCGGAGGGCGATCTTGCCGCGGATCTTCGACGTCAGCGCGATGGCGAGCAGGAACGCGATCGCGTTGACGACGATCACGGTGACGAGCGAGAACCCGAGGGTGAACAGGTACGCCTGCAGGATCGCGGGGTCGGAGAACACCGCGACGTAGTTCGTGAGCCCGATGAAGCGGAACTCACCGAACCCGACGGAGTTCGTGAAGCTGAGCACGATGCCCATCACGGCCGGCAGCGTGATGGCGAGCGTGAAGAGCAGCAGGGTGGGGAGCAGGAAGGCGAGGAAGAGCGGTTCGATCCGCTTCCGCTTGTGGGTGACGGACGGGAGGCCCGGGGCGGCTCCGCCACGTCGGCGGCGGTCCGCCGTCGTGATGGCTTCGGTGGTCGTGGTTGCCATGGGACGTCTCCTTACGCGGCCGTGCGGAGCGCGAGACGCGCCCAGTCGGCGTCGAGGGTGCGGAGCTGGCGCTGCGGGTCGCCTCCGAAGGCGATCGACTGCGCGTAGTTCGCGACCGGGATCTCGGCGGGGATGAGCTGCGACGCACCGAGGTAGAAGGCGGCGTCGTCGTAGTACGACTGCATGCCGGTCAGCGCCGGGTTCGACGCCGGGGGAGCGTCCTTTCGGACACCGAAGCCGTTGTTGTCGGCGTTGTACTTGTCGTTGACCTTCGACTGCATCAGGAACGTCAGGAACTCGCGGGCGGCCTCCTGCTTGCGGGACGCCTCCGGGATCCAGAGCGCCAGGTCGACGTTCACCCGCACCTTGTTGTCCGCGGCGTCGTCGGTGACGGGCAGCGGGAAGGTGCCGAGGTCCATGTCCTTGTTCGTCTTGGCGATCTCGCCGAGCGCCCACGGCCCCTGCAGGTACATCGCGGCCTTGCCCTGTGCGAACGCGAGGTTGCCGTCGCCGTAGCCGCGGCTGGCGGCACCGTCCTGGTGCCATGCGCGCAGCTGGGTCATGCGTTCCATCGGCGCCCGCAGGTCCTTCTCGAACGACACCGACGAGTCCTTGCCGACGCTCGTGCCCTCGCGTCGCAGTGCGTCGAACGTCTTCGGGGTGTCGATCGCACCGCCGACCGTGTAGTCGAACATGCCCTGCGCGATCGTCCAGTTGTCCTTGAACGTCCCGTAGATCGGGGCGATGCCGGCCTGCTGCAGCCGCCCGCAGAGATCGGCGAACTCGCTCCACGTCGTCGGCACCTCGAGCCCCTGCTCGGCGAACAGTGCCTTGTTGTAGATCACCGAGGCGGCGGTCACCGAGTACGGCAGCGCGCTCTTGCGACCCGGGTAGTCGGCGGTCTGCTGCATGAGCGGCCACAGGTCCGGGTTGATCGTGTCGGCCTGCGACAGGTCGGAGAGGTCCGTCAGGGCTCCGTGCTCGACGAAGGGCACGACCGAGAAGTTGTAGTTCCAGCAGCCGAGGTCCGGCGGTCGGTTCCGGACGAAGTTCGCGGACATGCTCGAGGTCGAGTCGCGGACGACCCGCACCTTCGACTGGCTGTCGTGGAACTGCGCGATGACGCCGTCGAAGTACCCGATGACCTCGGGCTTCGAGACGTAGAACGTGATGGTCTCCGGCTTGGCGCTCGAGGACCCGATCGGGGCGCACCCGGCGAGCGCGAGGCCCGCTCCGATGCCGCCGGCTCCGAGCAGGAACGAGCGTCGGCTCACCGATGCCGCCGTCCTGGTCGTGGCGTGTGGTTGCACGTCGTCTCCGTCCGTCCGGACCCGGCAGCCCTGCCGTTCCGTCCTGCGATCGGCTCCGGTGCCGACCGCGTGATTAAATCTAGCGACAAAATCTAATTACGCAAGGAACTCGTTGCGCGATAAGGTCACGGCATGCCGCCACCCCGTCGAACGAGCGCCGAGACACTGCTCGCGCACGCCTTCGACGCTGGCGCCTTCACCGCGACCGAGGCCATCGACGCCACCGGCCTGACCCGCTCGACCGTGCTGGCCGCGTGCGAGGAACTCGTCCGACTCGGCTGGCTCCACGAGCTCGACGACGCCCGTGCCGCCGGGGAGTACCGGATCGGCCGGCCCGCCCGTCGCTACGAACTCGACACCGCCGCCGGGGTCGTCGTCGGCGTGGACGCCGGACAGCACCGGGTCACCGCCATCGTCGCCGACCTGCGCGGCACCGTGCTCGGTCGCGCCGAAGGGGCACTCGGTGAGTCGGGACTCGAGGTCCCCGTCCGGCTCGCAGTCCTCGCCGACACCGTGGACGACGCGCTCGCCGCCGCCGGAGCCGACCGCTCCCGCGTCCTGGTCACCGTCGTCGGCATCCCCGCGCCGGTCGACGCCGGCGGGGCATCGCCGGGCGACGGCGGCTTCTGGGACCGGATGAACCCGGGCTTCGCCGACGCCGTCCCGCACGGCCGCGTCGTCGTCGAGAACGACGCGAACCTCGCCGCGCTCGCCGAGCGGCCGTCATCGGGGGACGCCTCGTTCGCCGCACTGCTCTCCGGCGAGCGGTTCGGCAGCGGTCTCGTGGTCGACGGTGTGCTGCTCCGCGGTGCGCACGGCGGCGCGGGGGAGATGCGCGTGCTCGACATCGTCCAGGGCGTCGGGTCGTCGGACGGCATCGGCGCGACGGCGCGGACGCTGGTCGCCGAGGCGGTCGCTGCGGGCGAGGTCCGGCCGGGCAGTCCGCTCGCTGTGGACGCCGGTGCCTCCGCCGTGTTCCGCGCGGCGCAGGACGGCGACGCCGTGGCGCTGGCGATCGTCGACCGCCTCGGCGACCGACTGGCCCGGGTCTGCGTCCTGCTCGCCAGCCTGCTC
This sequence comes from Curtobacterium sp. MWU13-2055, assembly GCF_023242305.1. Classification (NCBI taxonomy): domain Bacteria; kingdom Bacillati; phylum Actinomycetota; class Actinomycetes; order Micrococcales; family Microbacteriaceae; genus Curtobacterium; species Curtobacterium sp. MWU13-2055. Next base: position 202,381 of record NZ_JALLIO010000002.1, on the reverse strand, counting down.
GACATCGACCGCGTGGTCGTCGCCGGTGCGATCGCCCAGCCCGCCGTCGCCGTCATCGACCGTGCCCGCGCGCTGCTCGACGGCTGGCACTTCGACCCCGTGCCCGACCTGGTGGCGTCGACGCTCGGCGGCGACGTCGTCGTCATCGGGGCCGTCGCCCACGCGGTGGACGCGGTCCGTGCCGACCCGCTGTCGTTCCCCCTGGGCGGTGCCGACCGGATCAGTACCGACGATCGAGCGGCAGTTCCCGCTCCCGATCCCAGTCCTCGGTCCACCCGAGCCGGTCGAACAGCGCATCCAGCAGCATCGCGGTGAACCCCCACACCAGGTGGTCGTCGTGGTGGTCGTCGTCGTGGTGGTCGCCGTGCTCCGCATCGACGGTGAAGCCCGGCCCGCGCCACTCCTGACCACCGCGTCGGATCACCGTGACCCCGCGGTTCGCCGGGTCGAGCAGGTCCGCCACGGGGACCCGGAACACCGCGGCCGACTCGCGCTCGTCGACGACCCGGATCGGGGACGGCTCGCGCCACCACCCCAGCACCGGGCGCACCAGGTGGTTCGAGAACGCCAGCGGCACCGCGGGCAGCGTGCCGAGGACCTCGACGCCCGTCGGGTCGAGCCCGGTCTCCTCACGCGCTTCGCGGAGGGCTGCGGCGACGGCGTCGACATCGCCCGGGTCGATCCGTCCGCCGGGGAACGCGACCTCGCCCGGGTGCGCGCGCAGGGTCGTGGCACGCGCGAGCAGCAGGACGTCGAGGTCGCGTGGGACGTCGGTGGCGACGGCCGGGCGGTCGCTGGGAGTGCGGTCGAGCGTGCCGAAGAGCATCAGGACGGCGGCGTGCCGCGGGGTGGTCGTGCCGCCGGGTTCGACGGGAGGCTCGGCGTCGCCCCACCCGTTCGCTGCGACGGTCGCGAGTGCCGCCCGTGCTCGCCCCTCGTTGCCCATCACCCGCCCACCCTAGGCGTGCGGCGCTGGTGGCCGTGCGCCGTGCGCCGTGCTTCGTGAGCAGAAATGGTCGGGTCGGGAATCGGCACTCGACCATTCCTGCTCACGAAGACGCCGGAGGTGCCCGAACGCAGTCAGCCGGACCGGCCCGCGCGCCAGTACCCGGTGAAGGCGATCCGCTCCTTCGGGATGCCCGCGCCGACCCAGTGGCGTCGCGCTCCGCCGGCGAGGGACTGCTCGCCGGCGACCCAGGCAGCGTGGTCGGGGCTCACCGATGATCGGGTGACCGCGTCGAGCGCCGCGGCTCCGGGACGTCGACCGGGTTCACGGGTGATCCACGTCACGTCGATGCCGGTCGGGGCATCGATGGTCCGCACGTCGGCGTCCGTCGGGATCTCGAGGATCGCGGTGCCCTTCGTCGAACGGGGGAGCGACTCGAGGATCCCGGCTGCAGCGGGCAGGGCGCTCTCGTCCGCGACGATCGCGATCGGACGACCGAGGGCGTCCCGGTCGAAGCCGATGCCCTCGTCGATGAGCCCGGCCACGTCGCCGGGCTGTGCGCCGAGTGCCCACCCAGCCGCGGTCGGTCCGGTCGGTGCGTGGTCGTCACCAGTGCCGTGCACCACGAAGTCGACGTCGAGCTCGTCGCCCTGGTGCAGTCGGCGGAGGCTCCGCACGGTGTAGCTGCGGAGCATCGGTCGGCTCGCCTTCGCCATCGTCAGGAACTTCAGGTAGCTCACGGTGTCGAGCTTCTGCGGGGCCCGCGTGAGGTCACCGCCGTCCACCGGCAGGAACAGGCGGAACCACTGGTCGTAGCCCATGTGGGTGAATCGGCTCAGGTCGTCGCCGCCGAACACCACGCGGATGAAGGACGGCGAGATCCGTTCGGTCCGCACGACGTGCAGGGTGAGGAGCTCGACGCGTTCCGGCTTCGTGCGGGTCGCCTGCATGTTCGTCCGTGCCATGTAGGTAAGGCTAACCTAACTAATACTCGAGCGGGAAGGCTCAGCCGACTCCCGGGCACCGTCGGCATGGTGGAGGAACCGAGGACCACTCGAACATTCGACGAGGAGACACCGTGGACCGCTTTCGACGACTCCCGCTGCCGGCACTGCTGCCCATCGTGTTCGTCCTGGTCGGCGGACTGTACTTCGCCATCGGTCTGGCTTCGAACCCCGACGGTGGCGGTCTGGCCGCCCGCGCGATCGGATCGCTCTTCTACGCCGTCTTGATGACGGTGTTCTTCGGCTTCCTCATCGCCTACCGCCGCCGCCGAGCGGGTGGCACCGAGGGTGCTGCCGCGATCCAGCGAGCGGTGCGCTCCGGAGACCTGCCGGACGACGTCGACCACGTCGTGTGGACCCGCGAGCTCGAGTCGACCCGTAAGCGGTACCGGAACAACCGGGTCATCGTCCCGATCATGGTCGTCGTCTTCGCGGCGTTCTCGGTGTGGGCAGCTCTGACGGTCAGCCCGTTCTGGTGGGCGATCCTGGTGCTGTTCATGGGGATGTGCGCGTACTCCGTCTGGGAGACCCGACGGGCACTGCGGAACATCGACCACCTGCTGGCCACCCTGCGCGGAACCTGGACCGTCCCGCAGTCCAGCAGCACGTGACCCAGGACGTCCCGAGTCCGGAGCGGCCATGGAACCACAACACGCACTTCCACGCCCGGGTGCTCGATGCCGTGCCGGACGGGGCGCACACCGCCCTGGACGTCGGGACCGGCAACGGTCTGCTCGCCCGTGACCTGTACGACGCGGGGCTCGACGTCACGGCGATCGACCTGGATGCGGACGTCCTGCGCGCCACCCGCACCGCGAACGCCGACACCGGGATCCACTGGCTGCACGGTGACGTGATGGGACACGACTTCGGTCGGCAGTTCGACGTGGTGGCCTCGGTCGCGACGGTGCACCACCTGCCGGACCTGTCAGCCGGGCTCGCTCGCCTCGCAGACCTCACGGCGCCAGGCGGCACCCTGGTGGTCGTCGGACTCGCGAAGCCCACCCGGCTGCGTGATCACGTGCTCGGGTTGGCTGGTGTCGCGCAGCATCGTTGGTTCTCATGGCGGCGCGGCTACTGGGAACACTCCGCGCCGACGTGCTGGCCACCACCGCACTCGTACGCCCAGGTCCAGCACATCGCGCGAGCAGTCCTGATGGGCTCCGAGTACCGCCGACACCCGCTGTGGCGGTACGTGATCACGTGGCGCCGCCCGCGCTGACGCACGACTATCGGTCGCGCTTCGCCGATCGATGCGCGAACCGCCACGACATCACGCCCACGATGAGCAGCAGGATCCCGTACAGCGCATTCAGCAGGATGAGCGCGACGTCGGAGTCCGCTCGCACAATCCGCACGACCGAGGTCACGACGAAGACCGCGCCGCCCAGCAGTGCGAGCGTTCCGAGTACCTTCGCGCTGACGACGTCCATCGCCCGAACGTACCGCGGCACAGTCACCGAGTGAGCAGAAGACGTCGGGTCCCTGGTGGGGACCCGACGTCTTCTGCTCACTCAGTGGGCCGAACGCTCATTCCGTGGTGGAGACCCAGTCGATGAGCAGGTTGCCCTGGTCGCCCCAGTTGCCGACCTGGAACATGAAGCGGTGCGGGGTCGTCGGTACGTCGTGGGTGATCGTGTCGAGGACCTCGCCGTCGACGCTGTAGGTCACCGACTGTCCGGGCACCCAGTCCACCGTGTAGGTGTGCCAGTCGCGCCACGAGACGCCGGTGCCGATCTGGACGCGGTCGGCTTCCTTGCCCGGGGTCATCGAGTGGTGGAAGGCCGAGGGGCTGTCCTCGAAGTTGCCTTCGGGGAAGTCGATCTCGCCGTCGGACCAGGTGCCCGACGTCGGCCACAGCATGAACGCCGCGCCGTTGCCGTCGCCACCGGTCGCCTTGGCGCGGACGGAGAACGAGCCGCCGACGTGGTCCCAGGCTCCGGCGGAAGAGCCGAACGTGCCGGCCGCCCCTGCTCCGGTGCCGAGGGCGACGTCCATCACGCCGTCGTGCACCGAGACGGTCTTGCTCGGCGCGTAGATGCCGGAGGTGCCGTCGGGGTAGGGCTGCCACGACTGCGGGTAGAGCCGCGAGACGAGGCCGGTGACGGCGTCGGTGGTGAAGTCCTCGACGAACGAGGCGGCCGGCGCAGCGGAGGTGTCGGCGACCTCGTTCTGCGGTTCGGCCGCGACGTCGGCTTCCGGCTCCGCGGCTTCGGCGTCGTCGGTGGGCGCGACTGCCTCGGGTTCTGCGGTCGGGGTGGTGTCCTCGATCGGCGCGGCCTCGGCGGTCGGCGCGGGCGTCTCCGTCGGCGTCGCGTCCGAGTCCTCGTCGTCCGACGGGGCCGGGGTCGCAGTGTCCGAGGGGGTCGGGGTGGGGGTCACCGGGGCGTGCTGCCCGTGGCGGTGTCCGCCCCAACCCCACCAGCTGTCAGCGGAGGCGGCGGAGGCGGTGGGGACTCCGAGTGCCAGGCAACCGGCGGTCGCGGCCGCCAGGATCGCGCGACGGCGGCTCATCGGGTGTGCCGTTCGGTGGTGGTGGTGGGCGTGGTGGGAGTGGTGGTCGCGGGGGTCGTGCCGCGCATGGGCGTGCACGTGCTTCGGGTCGAGATGTCGGGCTCCTCGTGGTGCTCGGGCGCAGGATGCGGGGAGGGGACGGCGCGCCAGGGGGCAGGATGCCGAGGGGTTCGGTGACGCGTCCACGGACATCTTGCATCATTTGTGCCCCGTTCGGGGGTAATCGCCCGAATCGGCACTCGAACGCGCGGTGAACGGCGGGCAGCCCGCGCCCGCCGCCTCAGCCGCGCGGTACCGGCTGCAACCGCTGCAGCTGCGTCACGTGCCCGGGCTCGAGCTCGTCGAGCGACGTGACCCCGAGCAGCCGCATCGTGCGCTCGATCTGCTCCGACAGGATCTGGATCATCCGGTCGACACCGGCCTCGCCGCCCGCCATCAGCCCGTACAGGTACGCCCGGCCGACCATGGTGAACTTCGCACCGAGCGCCACGGCGGCGACGATGTCCGCGCCCGACATGATGCCGGTGTCGAGGTGCACCTCGGTGTCCATGCCGACCTCCTTCACCACGGAGGGCAGCAGGTGGAACGGCACGGGTGCCCGGTCGAGCTGGCGTCCGCCGTGGTTCGACAGCGTGATCCCGTCGACGCCCATGTCCGCCAGGCGACGCGCATCGGCCAGGGACTGCACGCCCTTGACGACGACCTTGCCCTTCCACTGGTCGCGGATCCAGGCGAGGTCCTCGTAGGTGACGGTGGGGTCGAACATGTGGTCGAGGAGCTCCCCGACGGTGCCGGACCACCGGTCGAGCGACGCGAACGCCAGCGGCTCGGTGGTCAGGAAGTCGAACCACCACCACGGCCGCGGGATGGCGTTCAGCACGGTCCGCGCGCTGAGCTGCGGCGGGATCGAGAAGCCGTTGCGCTTGTCCCGCAGTCGCGCGCCAGCGACGGGCACGTCCACGGTGACGAGCAGTGTGTCGAACCCGGCCTTCTCGGCGCGGGAGACCAGCGCCATCGACTTCTCGCGGTCCTTCCACATGTACAGCTGGAACCAGTTGCGGCCGTTCGGGTTGGCGTCGCGGACGTCCTCGATGGCGGTGGTGCCCATGGTGGAGAGCGAGAACGGGATGCCCGCGCGTCCGGCTGCCCGGGCACCGGCACGCTCACCCTCGGTCTGCATCATGCGCGTGAACCCGGTGGGGGCGATGCCGAACGGGTACGCGACCGGCGCACCCAGCACGTCCCGCGACGTCGACACCGTCGACACGTCGCGCAGGATCGCGGGCGTGAACTCGATGTCCTCGAACGCCTGGCGGGCGCGCGCGAGCGAGATCTCGGCCTCGGCGGCGCCCTCCGTGTAGTCGAACGCGGCCTTCGGCGTGCGGCGGGCGGCGATGTCGCGCAGGTCCCAGATCGTCAGGGCCTGTTCGAGGCGCTGACGCCGACCGGGCAGCGAAGGCTTCTTGAACTGCATGAGCGGCGCGAGGTCACGCACGGTCGGCAGCTGCCGCTTGATCGGGGTCCGCCGGGCCGACGGTGTGCCCGGGGTGGCTGCCGGTGCGCCCGTGGCGGGGTCGACGCGGTGCTGGTCGTCGGTCGAGGTCATACAGACATCCTACGTCTCGAGGTGGATTGGCGGAGGGAAGCGTCGGAGGAACGCGGGGTGTACCGGACGGGCTCGACGGTGCGCGCGATCGTTGCGCGCAGGGCCTCGAGCGATGCGCCGCGCAGGCCGCCGAGTCCGGCTGCCCGCGCCTGCACCAGGATGTTGCCGAGTGCTGTCGCCTCGACGGGCCCGGCCAGGACGGGCAGCCCGGTGCGGTCGGCCGTCAGCTGGCAGAGCAGCCGGTTCTGCGATCCGCCGCCGACGATGTGCACCTGTCGGACGTCTTTGCCCGTGATGGTGCTGATCGTCGCAAGTGTCTCCGCGTACGCGGCGGCCAGCGACTCGAGGATCGAGCGCACGAACTCGGCCCGCGACGCGGGCGCGCTCAGCCCGTGGTCGCCGCACCAGGCGGCGATGCGCGCGGGCATGTCGCCGGGCGCCGTGAACGACTCGTCGGCGGGGTCGAAGACGGGGACCGGGGCCGTGACGGCCGCTGCGGAGGCGAGCAGGGCCTCCAGGTCGATGCTCGCGCCGTCACGTTCCCAGGTGCGGACGCTCTCGGAGAGCAACCACAGTCCGGACACGTTCTTCAGGAACCGGACGCGGCCGTCGACCCCGCCCTCGTTGGTGCAGTTCGCGTCGCGCGCCGCGTCCGACAGGACGGGTGCGTCGAGCTCGACGCCGACGAGCGACCAGGTGCCCGACGAGATGTACGCGAAGTCCGGTTCGGTCGCGGGGACCGCGACGACGGCGGAGGCCGTGTCGTGCGAGCCGACGAGCGTGACGGGTGCCTGCCCGCCGACGGCGTCGGCGACGGACGGCAGCAGCGGCCCGAGTCGGTCGCCCGGGTCACGCAGGGTGGGCAGGAGGCCGGCCGGGAGGCCCGCAGCAGCCCGCAACGCCGGGTCCCACCCGCGGGTCGTCGCGTTCAGGGCCCCGGTCGTCGACGCGTTCGTGCGCTCGGCCGCCTCGACACCGGTGAGCCAGTAGCCGAGCAGGTCGGGGACGAGCAGCGCCCGCTGCGCGAGCTGCAGGGACGGGTCGGCCGCGAACTGGAACACCGTGTTGAAGGGCAGGTGCTGCAGACCGTTCCGGGCGTACAGCTCGGCCGCGTCCATCCGTCGGTGCACGCGGTCGACGCCGCCCTCGTGCCGCTCGTCACGGTAGTGGTACGGCAGGCCGAGCAGCCGACCGTCGCGCAGCAGGCCGTAGTCGACCGCCCACGAGTCGATGCCGATGCTGACGATCGCCGGGTGCGTGGCGAACGCCTGACGGAGGCCGTCGGTCACCTGTCGGTGGAGCTCGACGACGTCCCAGTGCAGGGCCTCGCGGTCGTGCTCGTGCAGGGTCACGGGGCCGTTCGGGAACCGGGCGACGTGCTCCATCCGGACGCCGTCGGCGTCGACGTGCCCGAGGATCACGCGGCCGCTGGTGGCCCCGAGGTCGACGGCGGCGACGGTGCCGCTGGTGGACATGCTCTTACCTCTTGTCGGACATCGGCTTGTCGTGCATCAGCTTGTCGTCCATCAGCGCAGGAACGCGGCGGCGACACCCGCGTCGACGGGCACGTGCAACCCGGTCGTGTGCGAGAAGTCGTCGGTGCAGATGGCGTAGACGGCGTTCGCGACGTTCTCCGGCACGACCTCGCGCTTGAGGATCGTTCGCTGGGCGTAGAACGCGCCGAGGTCCTGCTCCTCGATGCCGTAGGTCTTCGCGCGGTTCGCACCCCAACCGGACGCGAAGATGCCGGAGCCGCGGACGACGCCGTCGGGGTTGATCCCGTTGACGCGGACCCCGTGTTCGCCGAGCTCGGCGGCGAGCAGCCGGACCTGGTGCGCCTGGTCGGCCTTGGTCGCCGAGTACGCGATGTTGTTCGGGCCGGCGAACACCGAGTTCTTCGACGAGATGTAGACGATGTCGCCGCCGAGGCCCTGCTCGATGAGGACCTTCGCCGCCGCCTTGGACACCAGGAACGACCCCTTCGCCATGACGTCGTGCTGCAGGTCCCAGTCCTGTTCGGTGGTCTCGAGCAGGCTCTTGCTGAGGGAGAGTCCGGCGTTGTTCACGACGAGGTCGAGGCCGCCGAAGTGCAGGAGGGTCTCTTGGATGGCCTGCTCGATCTCCGCTGCAGACGTCACGTTCGCCGCGACGCCGATGGCCCTGTCCGTGTTCCCGATCTCCGCGGCAGCGTCTTGCGCCTTCGCCAGGTCGAGGTCGGCGATGACGACCGCGGCGCCCTCGGCGGCCAGGCGCTTCGCGATCGCCTTGCCGATGCCGCTCGCGGCTCCGGTGACCAGGGCGATGCGGGTGGCGAGCTTCTTGGGGGCCGGCATCCGCTGCAGCTTCGCCTCTTCGAGGGCCCAGTACTCGATGCGGAACTTCTCGGCCTCGTCGATGGGGGCGTAGGTGCTCAGCGACTCGGCGCCACGCATGACGTTGATCGCGTTGACGTAGAACTCCCCGGCGACGCGGGCGGTCTGGGCGTCCTTGCCGTACGAGAACATCCCGACGCCGGGCACCAGCACGATGAGCGGGTCGGCGCCGCGGATCGCGGGGGAGTCCGGGTTCGCGTGGCGGTCGTAGTAGGCCTGGTAGTCGGCGCGGTACTGCTCGTGGAGTTCGTGCAGGCGGGCGGTCTGCTCGTCGACGCTCGCGGTGGCGGGCAGGTCGAGGATCAGGGGCTTGACCTTGGTGCGCAGGAAGTGGTCGGGGCAGCTCGTGCCGAGCGCGGCGAGCTCCTCGGCGCGCGACGACGCCAGGAAGTCGAGCACGACGTCGCTGTCGGTGAAGTGCCCCACCACCGGCTTGTCGCGCCCGGCGATGCCGCGGATCGTCGGGGCGAGGGCGGCGGCGCGTGTGTGGCGTTCGTCGGTCGGCAGCGCCTCGAAGCCTGCTCGGGTTCCGCCGAACGGGTCGGCCTTCCCGTGCTCCGCGATGTACTGCTCGGCGGTGTCGATGATCCAGCGCGAGTTCGCCTCGGCCTCCTCGCTCGTCTCGCCCCAAGCCGTGATCCCGTGGCCGCCGAGGATCGTGCCGATCGCCTGGGGGTTGTCCCGCTTGATCGCGGCGATGTCGAGCCCGAGCTGGAACCCGGGTCGGCGCCACGGCACCCACACCACCCTGTCGCCGAAGATCGTCGACGTCAGGGCCGGTCCGTCCGCCGCCGTCGCGATGGCGATGCCGGCGTCCGGGTGCAGGTGGTCGACGTGCGCGGCGTCGACCAGGGCGTGCATCGCCGTGTCGATGGACGGCGCCGCACCGCCCTTGCCGTGCAGCGTGTAGTCGAACGCGGCGACCATCTCGTCCTCGCGCTCCACCCCCGGGCCTGTGTCTGATGCGTACATGTCCTGGAGGGCACGGACGCGGTCGACGCGCAGGACTGCGAGGCCCGCCGGGGTGAGGGTGCCGAGGTCGCCCCCGGAGCCCTTCACCCAGAGCAGCTCCACCGGCTCGCCCGTGACCGGGTCGGTGTCGGTGCCCTTCGCCGAGGTGTTCCCGCCGGCGTAGTTCGTGATCCGCGGATCCGAGCCGAGCGCGTTCGAGCGCGCGATGAGCGCACTGATCGTGGTGTCTGCATCCGTGAGCTGCGTTGCGGGGTCCACCCGAGCCTCCAGTGTGTGTGCCATGTGTCTACGCGCCCCAACCGGCCTGGACGCCGCCGACGCGGTCCTCGGCGATCGACTGCTGGTACCCGGAGTCCAGGTACGCGCGCATCGGGTTCGCCGGCAGGCCGCGGGATTCGCGCCACGCGGCGAGGTCCGCCCGGACGTCGGTCTGGTACGCGTCCATGAAGACCTCGTTCGCGCCGAGGACGTCGTGGGCCTCCTGCGCTGCGGTCAGGGCCACGCGATCGAGGAGCAGTGCCCGGGCCGTCATCTCCTGCACGTTGAGCACGGAGCGGATCTGACCGGGGATCTTGTCCTCGATGTTGTGGCACTGGTCGAGCATGAACGCGACGTCGTGGTTGTCGTAGCCGCCGCCGCGGATGACCTCGACCAGGATGCGGAACAGCTGGAACGGGTCCGCTGCGCCCACGATCAGGTCGTCGTCGGCGTAGAACCGCGAGTTGAAGTCGAAGCTGCCGAGCTTGCCGAGGCGCAGGAGCTGCATCACGATGAACTCGATGTTCGTGCCGGGGGCGTGGTGGCCGGTGTCGAGGCAGACCATCGCCTTGTCGCCGAGCGCGGACGTCTGCACGTAGCTCGTGCCCCAGTCCGGCACGTCGGTGTGGTAGAACGACGGCTCGAAGAACTTGTACTCGAGCACCAGGCGCTGGTCGGCACCGAGGCGGTCGTAGATCGTGCTGAGCGACTCGTGCAGGCGGTCCTGGCGGGAGCGCATGTCCTCCTGCCCGGGGTAGTTCGAGCCCTCGGCGAGCCAGATCTTCAGGTCGCGGCTGCCGGTGGCGTCCATCACGTCGATGCAGCGCAGGTGGTGGTCGATCGCCTTCTGCCGGATCGTCTCGTCGACGTGGGTCAGGGCGCCGAACTTGTAGTCGTCGTCCTGGAACGTGTTCGAGTTCACGGTGCCGAGCGACACCCCGTGCTCTTCGGCGTGCCGCTTGAGGTCGCTGAAGTCGTCGACGAGGTCCCACGGGATGTGCAGTGCCACGGTCGGTGCGAGGCCCGTGTACTTGTGCACCTGGGCGGCGTCGGAGATCTTCTCGTACGGGTCGCGCGGGGTGCCGGGCGTGCTGAACACCTTGAAGCGGGTCCCGGAGTTGCCGAAGGCCCAGCTGGGCAGCTCGATCTGCTGTCGTGCGAGCTGGTCGGCGATGCCGGTGAAGGTCGGGGTCGATGTCATCGTGTCACTTCCTCGTGTGCGATTGAATCGTTTCATACAGTACGGGTCGCGGCGGTCTGCCGCAACCGTGTGGTGCCGTTCCCCGCCGCACCACCAAAGTGCATTCGAGCCGCGCGATCGTGCGGCTCGAAGTCACTTTGGTTGTGCGGCGGACGACAAGGCCCTACGCCGCGGGGACCGCAGCCGGCGCGCGGAGCTCGTGCGAGCCAGCGCCGAGCCGCTGCTCCGCAGCACCCGGCAGGCGCACGACCGCGGTGACGCCCTCCGGCACCTGTGCACGGACGAGCAGCTCGCCGTCGACGAGCTCCCACCGCACCGCGATGTGCCCGTGCACGGAGTCGAGCGACGTCGACGCCCACGTCAGGCCGCCGCCCGGCTGCGGTGCGATGAGCACGGAGGCGTACCCCGGTTCGAGCGCCGACAGGCCGCCCACCACCCGGTGCATCCAGTCCGCCACGGCACCGAGTGCGTAGTGGTTGAACGAGGTCATCTCACCCGGGTTGATGGTGCCGTCCGGCAGCATCGAGTCCCAACGCTCCCAGACCGTCGTCGCACCCATCGTCACCGGGTACAGCCACGACGGGCACTCCGTCTGCAGCAGCAGCCGGTACGCGTCGTCGAGGTGGCCGGTCTGCGTCAGCGCGTCGGTGATGAACGGCGTACCCGCGAAGCCCGTCGAGATCCGGTACCCGGACTGCTCGGCCAGCTCCGCCAGGCGGTCGCCCGCACGGCGCTCGTCGTCCTCGTCGAGGATGCCGAACACGATCGCGAGCGCGTAGACGGTGGTGCAGTCGCTCCGGATGCGGCCGTCGGTCACGTAGTGCTGACGGAACGCGGCCTGGAGGCCCGTGGCGAGCTCCTCGGCTTCCGTCGCCTCCGCCTCGTGGCCCGTCAACCGCGCCGCCTGCGCCACCAGGGTCGCGCTGCGGTACGCGCACGCCGTCGCGACGACGCCCGGGTCGGCCTTCGCCTTGGCGGCGTCCTCCGGCGGGGCGTCCGGGTCGAGCCAGTCGCCGAACTGGAAGACGGTGTCCCACAGGCCCTCGGGTGACAGGTGGCCCTTGATGCGGCGGAGGTGCGCCGTCATCGAGTCGAGCTGCTCCTCGAGCACCGCGGTGTCGCCGTACGCCTGGTACAGGGTCCACGGCACCCAGACGCCGGCGTCCGACCAGATGGCGGTGGCGTCGGGGGTACCGAAGTCCTCGGCGGGGGAGTACTTGAGCACGTCCGGCACCACGAACGGGATGACACCGTCGGCGTGCTGCTGCTCGAGCCACACGTCGCGGAGCCAGTCGCCCAGGAACGCGCGGGTGTCGAACAGGTAGGACGCCGTCGGCGCGAACGCCGCGATGTCGCCCGTCCAGCCGAGGCGCTCGTCACGCTGCGGGCAGTCGGTCGGGACGCTCAGGAAGTTGCCCTGCATGCCCCGGATGACGTTGTCGTGGAACGTGTTGAGCAGCTCGTGGCTGGACTCGAACGTGCCCGTCCGGGTCAGGTCGGAGCCGACCTGCACCGCGGTGACGGCCGCGCGGAGTTCGTCGAGCGTGCCGGTCCACCCGTCGACCTGGGCGTACCGGAAGCCGTGGAAGGTGAAGCGGGGCTCGAAGCGGTCCTCGCCGCCGCTCAGGGTGAAGTGGTCCGTCGCCTTCGCGGTGCGCAGCGGGCGGGTGCCGAGCTCGTCGTGTTCGAGCACCTCGGCGTGCTTCAGGGCCAGCACAGTGCCCGCGGGCCCAGAGGCGACCACGCGGAGCCAGCCCACCAGGTTGACCCCGAAGTCGATCAGCGTCGCGCCGGACGGGCTCGTCCAGACCTCGACGGGGGCGATCTCGGCGAGGGGTCCCACCGGCGGCACGGTGTCGGCGACGAGTTCGCGCTCGCCGATGTCGACGGTGCGCACGGCGCTGGTGCGTCCCTCGTGGCCGTCGACGCTCGGTGTGGTGACCTCGCCGGGCGTCAGGAAGGAGCCGTCGCGGAGCCGGGCGTCGATGTCCTCACCGTCGTACAGCTGATCGGCGGTGATCGCGCTGGACAGCGCCTGCCAGTCCGTGTCGGTGGCGACGAGCTGTTCGTGGCCGTCGGCGAAGGTGATGCGGAGTTCGGCGAACCCGGCGGGCTCGTCGGCGTACCAGCCGCCGCCACCACCCCAGGCGAGCCGGCCGGCGGCCCAGCCCTTGCCGAGCACGAGTGCCAGCACGGCGGCACTGCCCGCGGCCGTCTCGGTCAGGTGCGCCGTGACGTCGTGCGAGACGACGCGGATGCGCCACTCGTAGCTCGTCCACCCCGGTTCGAGCAGGTGGTCGGAGACGCGTTCGCCACCGAGCCACGCCTCGACGACGCCGAGGGCGCTGACGTCGAGGGTCGCTCCGGTGACGGCGCCGTGGCCGTCGTCGAGGGTGAACTCACGGCGCAGGATCGGTGCGCTCCCGAGGTCGGCGTCGCTCGTGATGAACGGTGCTGTCCAGGCGGTCATGTGGTGTGTCCTTTCACGCGACCGGTCGTCGTCGACCGGTGCGGGGGTCCGGGGCCAGGCCGCCCGCCCGGGTGGGCGGTGCGGCGGAGGCGGGTCGCGCCTCCAGGCCGGGGTCGGGCGTCAGCCCTTGACTGCGCCGCTGGTCATGCCGGCGACGATCTGGCGGTTGAAGAAGATGTACAGGATCAGCGGCGGGATCGTGATGAGCAGGACGTCGGTGAACAGCAGGTTGAGCTGGCTGACCGACTGGCTCTGGAACGAGTAGAGCGTCTGCTGCACCGTGGCGTTCTCGGATCCCGGCAGGAAGTACAGCGGGTTCGTGAAGTCGTTGAACACCGTGACGGACTGCACGAGCACGACCGTGATGATGACCGGCTTGAGCAGCGGCAGCACGACGCCGAAGAACAGACGGATCGGTCCGGCGCCGTCGAGGACGGCTGCCTCGTCGAGCTCCTTCGGGATCGTCGCCACGAACGCCCGGAAGAGCAGGATGCAGAACGACAGGCCGAAGGTCGCCTCGATGAGGATCATCCCGCCCATGGTCTTGAACAGGTTGAGCCCCTGCAGCACCCAGATCGTCGGGACGATCGCGGGCGGGACGATGAGGCCCGCCAGGACGAAGAAGTTGATCACGCCGTTCCACTTGCTCGGACGACGCTGCAGCACGTACCCGACCATCGCGGAGAACACGACCATCACGATCACGCTGCCCACGGTCAGGACCGCACTGTTCAGGAACGCACGGACGATCACGCCGTCACCGGATCCGAACACGGCCTGCAGGTTCTGCCAGAGCTGCCACTCGGTCGGCAGGCTGAAGCCGAGCTGGTTCGCCTCGGCCGGGTTCTTCATGGCCTGCAGCAGGACGAAGACGAACGGCACCAGGAACACCACGAAGCTGACGACGATGGCGATCGAGCCGATGACCCACCGGCGGGTCCGGCCCGGGTGGCGGTTCCGGCTCGCCGGCGTCGGCGCACGGCCGGCGGTCCGGCGGGGGCTGGTGACGGCGGTCACAGGTCCGCCTCCTTGCGGTTGAGGAGCCACGAGATCGGGACCATGATCGCCGTGACGACCACGAACAGGACCACGTTGCCGGCGGTCGACAGGCCGTAGAACCCGGCCTGGTACTGCTTGTAGATGACGCTCGCGATGACGTCACTGGTGAACCCTGGCCCACCGCCGGTCATCGCCCAGATGAGGTCGAAGGACCGCAGCCCGCCGATCAACGACAGGATGATGACGGTGCCCATCGCGGGACGCGACAGCGGCAGGGTGATGTTCCGGAAGATCGACCACGCGCTCGCGCCGTCGACCCGTGCGGCCTCGAAGTACTCCAGCGGGATCGCCACGATGCCGGCGATGAAGATGAGCGTCGCGATGCCGACGCCCTTCCAGACGTCCACCGCGGCGACGCTCCACAGGGCGAGGGCCGGGTCGGTCAGCCACCCCGGAGTGGGGAGGCCGACCGAGCCGAGGACGCCGTTGATGATCCCGTGGAACGGGTCCATCAGCGCCTTGAACGTGATGCCGATGCCGATCGTCGACACGAGCACCGGGAAGAACACGACCGCCCGCAGGTAGCCGCGCCCCAGCACGGGCGACGTGAGGAGCAGGGCGAGGGCGAGTCCGATGACCACCTTCGCCGCGCTCGTCACGAAGCCGTACTGGAACGTGTGCACGAACCCGGAGACGAGCTGCGGGTCCTGGAAGAACCGGACGAAGTTGTCGAAACCGATGAAGGTCTGGTCGAACAGCGTCCAGCGGGTGAGGGAGAAGTAGAACCCGGCGAAGGTGGGGACCGCGAAGAACACGACGTACAGCGCGATCGCGGGGATGAAGAACCACGCGGGGTAGAACGAGCGCATCCGCTTGCGCGCGGGACCGGTCCCGCCGGAACCCGCTCGGGTCTTCGCCGGCTCGAGTGCCGTCGTGAGTGTCGCGGTCACCGTGTCACCAGCCCTTGATGCCGAGCTGCTGTGCCTGCTGGACGACGTCGTCGTCGTACTGGTCAGCACCCTTGGCCGCATTGGTGATGCCGGAGCCGACCTGCACGCAGATCTTCTCGAGGTTCGGGCCCTTGATCGGGGACAGGAACTCGAGCGCCGGGCTCGCCTTGCCGTCGTCCAGGTACTTCTGCAGGTCGTCGATCATCGGGGGCACGTCGTCGGGCAGCGAGCAGGTCGAGATGACGTACGGGCCACCGGGGGTTCCGGTGTCGTTCTGCACCTTGCAGCCGTCGGCCGAGTTCGCGAAGGCGATGAACTTCTTCGCGGCGGCGAGCTCGTCGCCCTCGGTGGTCTTCGGGATGTACAGGCCGTTCGGCTCCCAGATGGTCAGGTTCGTGTCGTCGGCGTCCTCGGCCGGCAGCGCGAACGCTCCGATGTCCGCGACCGCGTCGGGGCTGTCCTGCTGCAGGGTCGAGATCGCGTTCGTCAGCATCGGGTACTGCGCCCCGGTGCCGTCGGCGAGCATCTTCAGGCCGTTCGCCTGCGTGGCCGAGGCGTAGTCCTCGTTGTAGAGGTCCTTGTCCTTGCCCTCGGCGAGGTGGTCGAAGCCGGCGAGTGCGGGGTCCTTGGCGTAGGACTCCTTGTTCGCGGTGTAGTTGTCCGCCCAGTCCTTGTCCTGCGCCGTGATGTTGGCGAAGTCGCCGAGCACGAACAGCTGGCTGGTCCAGGTGTCGCCGTACGTCTGGATGATCGGGGCGACCTTGCCGGCGTCCTTGATCTTCTCGCTGTTGCTGATGAATTCGTCCCACGTGGTGGGGACGCTGAGTCCGAGGTCGGAGTAGACCTTCTTGTTGTACATGACGCCGCCGCCGAAGCTCGTGCCGAACGGAGCGCCGTAGACGCCCTTGTCGGTGCTGACGACCTTGGTGAACTGCTCGTCGACGTCCTTCGTCCAGCTCTCGTCGGACAGGTCCACCAGGGTGTTGTCCGGGTTGAGGGCCTGCATGAGCGAACCGGAGTTGTAGTTGAAGACGTCGGCCATCTCGCCGGTCGACAGCTGGGTCTTCACCAGGTTGTCGCCGTCGGTGCCCTGCGGGCGGGTGTCGAACTTGACCGTGATGTCGGGGTTGGCCTTCTCGAACGCCTCGATGAGCGGCTTCGCGGTGGCTGCGGTCGCGGGTGAGTTGTCGGCCTGGTAGGTGATCTGCACCTTGCCGCCGCCTTCGTCGGCGGAACCGCCGGACGAACACGCCGCGAGCCCGCCGATCAGGACCGTGGCGCCGCCGATGGCGACGAGCCGTTTGACGACGGCGCGCTTGGTGAGCGTCCTCGTGGTCAGGGAACGAGCTGACATTCCTTACCTCCTCGTAAGGCCCGGGGCGGGGTACCCCGGGTGAAACGGACCCGGATCCCGCGTCGTCGTGGGCTCCGGTTGCTGCTGTTTAGAACGTTTCAATCAGGATGGAACCACGTGGATTGAAGCGTGTCAATCGCTGTGCCGATTTCGTTACGGGAACGCGCATGCCTGGTGCGCGCGGTCCCGCCTCGCCCCACCCGCCCTGCTTCGCCCGCCCTGCCTCCGCCCCACCCGCGAAAGCGACAGTGTGCCGCGAACTGTTCGCGTGGATCTGTCGCTTTGCCGGACCAGACGGCGTCCCGTGCCGCAGGACTGTCGCTTTCGGGCGCTCAGGCCTCGGTGCGGCGCGGGTCGCTCGGCGCCGTGGCCCGCGCGGCCGCTGCACCGGCGCGGCCGAGCGTGCTCTCGCGGGGGACGAGCTCGCTGCCGAGCACCACGGTGCGGTGGACGTGCATCGGGTCGGAGAGTTCCTCGAGCAGCAGGGCCACGGCGGTGGCGCCCATCTCCTCGCCGTGCATGGTGACCGAGGTCAACGGCACCGCGCCGCCCCACGCCACCGAGTTGTGGTCGCACCCCGACACCGGGATGTCCTCCGGCACTCGGATGCCGGCGGCTCGGAGCTCGGAGACGACCGCCATCGCGAGCAGGTCCGTGACGCCCAGGACGCCGTCGGGCCGTTCGGCGACCGGCATCGCGGCGATCCGCGCGCCGGCGTCGGTGCCGCCGGGCGGGTCGATGTCACCGGCGTCGACGTCGACGAGTTCGACTCCGGGGTGTTCCGCGATCGCGCGGAGGAGCCCCGCGCGGCGACGGGCCACCGGCTGCAGGTCGGGCCGGGCGCTCACGAAGCCGATGCGTCGGCAGCCCTGCTCGATGAGGTGCTGCGCGGCCACGTACCCGGCCTGCTCGTTGTCGACGACCACCGAGCAGGCGTCCACCTCGGTCGGTTCGTAGTTGACGTAGACGACGGGTAGGCCGTGCTGCTTCGCCGCCTCGACCTGTGCGCGGGACTCCGTCATCGAGGCCAGCAGGATGCCGGACACCCGGGTGCTCTCGAGGAACGCGAGGTGTTCGCCCTGCGCCTCGAGGTCGTTCTCGCTGCTGGCGACGAGCAGGGTGCGCCGGCGATCGCGGGCGGTCGTGTGCGCGCCGCTGACCACGTCGGTGAACAGCGAGTTGCGGAGCGAGGCGACCACGAGACCGATCGCCCGGGTGCTGCCGGACACCAGTGCCCGGGCGTTGCGGTTCGGCGTGTACCCGAGTTCGGCGATCGCGTCGTGCACGCGTGCGGCCGTGGGCTCGGCGACCCGCTCGGGGTGGTTCAGCACGTTCGAGACCGTCGCCAGCGAGACGCCGGCACGAGCTGCGACGTGGTGCACGCTCGGCGGGCCGTCGCGCCGGGGGACATGCACCATGCTCCGATCGTAGGCCGCGGCGGCGGCCGGTCCGTGCCGCAGAGCAGGGCAGGCTGGTGGGCAGACGCGAGGCGGTCGGCTACGCGTCGGCGACGGAGGACTGCCGGACCACGAGCTCCGGCGTGAACTCGACGTGCTCGAGGTCGATGCCCTGCCCGAGCTCGACCTGCTTCGTCAACAGCTCGATCGCCTGGCGCCCGAGGTCCTGTGCAGGCTGGCGCACCGAGGTCAACGGGACGACGGCTGCCTCGGCGAAGGCGATGTCGTCGTAGCCCACGATCGCGATCTCGTCCGGCACCGCGATCGTGCCGCGCATG
This sequence comes from Curtobacterium sp. MWU13-2055, assembly GCF_023242305.1. Taxonomy (NCBI): domain Bacteria; kingdom Bacillati; phylum Actinomycetota; class Actinomycetes; order Micrococcales; family Microbacteriaceae; genus Curtobacterium; species Curtobacterium sp. MWU13-2055. Next base: position 184,000 of record NZ_JALLIO010000002.1, on the reverse strand, counting down.
ATGAACGCCTGTTCGAGGCCGACCGCGAGCAGGTCGTTCGCCGCGAACACCGCGTCCGGCCGTTCACCGCGGGGGCGTGCCTGGAGTTCTTCGCCGATGCGACGCCCTTCGAGCACCGAGAGTGACGCGGTCGGCAGGACCTCGAGCTCGATACCCGCTGCCCGAGCCGCCGACAGTGCCCCGGCGTGCCGATCGGCAACCTGGCGGATGCTGGACGGGCCACCGACGAACGCGATGCGTGTCCGCCCGATGGCCGCGAGGTGCTCGACCGCGATGCGACCGCCCGCGACGTCGTCCACCGACACCGAGGCGAAGTGCTCGTCGTCGGCGCGGCGGTCGACGAGCACGACGGCGGTGCCCTGGTCACGCAGGCGGGCGAGGCGGGACAGGTCGTCACCGGCGGGGGAGATGAGCAGGCCGGCGACGCGGCGTTCCTCGAACAGGTCGACGTAGGTGCGCTCGCGGTCGGTGGACTCGTCGGAGTTGCCGATCAGGACGGCCAGGCCCTTGTCCATCGCGGCGTCCTCTGCACCGCGCGCGACGTCGGTGAAGAACGGGTTGCCGCCGTCGAGCACGATCAGGCCGACGGTGGAGCTGCGGCCGGCCCGGAGCTGGCGTGCGGAGTCGTTGCGGACGAACCCGAGCGCGGCGATGGCGGACTGCACCCGGTCGACGGTGGTCGGGGCCACCTTGTCGGGACGGTTCAGGACGTTCGACACCGTCCCCAGGGACACGCCGGCGAGCGCTGCCACCTCTCGCACACTGACCGCCATGTGGCCATCCTGGCATCGCACCTGCGCTTCCGGGTGGTGCGCGCCGTGATCTGTGGAAAACGGCGGACGGGAGGCGCGGTGCGGGCTGGGCCCGGGCCTCCCGTCCGGTGGGTGGTCGCGTCCGCCGCACGGTGCGAGATCGTGGGTGCGGCCGCGCCCCGTGCGTGCTCCGCTCCGGCGTCGCACCGTGCGTGCTGCGCCGCCACGTGCGAGGTTGGCCGCTCGGTGCGCGCTTGCAGCGCCGCACGGAGCGGGCAACCTCGCACCGAGTGAGCGACCGCGCACCGTGCGGACGCGGGCGCGCACCGTGCGGACGCGGGCGCGCCGCACGCGGACGCGCACAGCACGGACTTGCCAACGCCCGCCGGGGCGCACTATCGTCTCGCTGTCCCGTTGAAACGATTCACTGGCGAACACGCGAACGGAGGACCAATGGCGGTCCGAATCGGAGCCCGGAGCACCACGGGCTGGAAGGCGACCGTCTCGGTCGCCATGTCGAACTACATCGAGTCGGGGTCGATCATCGCGATCGCCACGAGCCTCAGCCTGTGGCAGGCGCAGTTCCACGTCGGCGACCTCGAGGTCGGTCTGCTGGCGAGCCTGTCGGCGAACGCGTTCGGCGCGGCCGCCGGCGCCATCATCGGCGGACCGCTGTGCGACCGCTACGGCCGGAAGTTCATCTACACCTACGACCTGCTGCTGTACATGCTCGGCATCCTGCTCGCGGTCTTCGCCGGCAGCTACGGCATGCTGTTGGTCGGCTTCATCCTGACCGGCATCGCGGTCGGCGCCGGGGTGCCGGCGAGCTGGACCTACATCGCCGAGCAGGCACCGGCGGACAAGCGTGCGGCCCACGTCGGCACCGCGCAGCTCGCCTGGTCGATCGGCCCGATGGTCGGCTTCGCGTTGGCCATCGCCGCCGCACCCCTCGGACTGCTCGGCAGCCGGCTCATCTTCGCGCACCTGTTCGTCGTCGCCGCCGTCGTCTGGTGGCTTCGCCGCGGGCTGCCGGAGTCGGCGATCTGGAAGGACGAGCGCGCCGCGACCGGCACCGCGAACTTCTTCCACGGGATCACCCAGCTGTTCAGCCGGCGCCGGAACCTGACCGCGATGCTGTTCCTGTTCGGCGTCTACGCGCTCTGGAACACCGTCGCCGGGCAGGCCGGCATCTTCCAGCCGCGGGTGTACTCGGCCACCGGGGTCACGAGCGTGACCGAGCAGTACGGCCTGCAGATCCTGGTGTGGGGCTGCACCGTCGCCGCGACCTACTTCGGCTTCATGCGCTACGGCGACCGGGTCAGTCGACGGCTGCTGTTCGCCCTCGGCGCGGTGCTGGCGATCGTCGCCTGGGCCGTCCTGATCTACGCACCGGCGAACCTCGGCACGCTGCTGTTCTTCGCCGTGGCGTGGGGCATCTCGTCGGGCATCGGTGCCCAGGCGTTCTACGGCCTCTGGACGAGCGAGCTCTTCGCCACCCGGTACCGGGCCAGTGCGCAGGGCGTGCTCTTCCTCGCCGCGCGGGTCATGGTCGGTCTGCTGAGCATCTGGTTCCCGCTGCTGCTGTCCGACATCGGGCTCCGTGCACTCGGTGGACTCATCCTGGGGCTCCTCGCGATGTCGTTCCTGGTCGGCACCATCTGGGCGCCGCGCACGCAGGGCAAGACGCTCGAGGCGATCGAGGCCGAGCGGTACGGCACCGTGACCACCGTCACCGGTACCGTGCGCACCGCCGACGAGCGCGCCGTGCAGGACGCCGAACGGCGTCGCCGCGCCGAGGCCGACCGGTGACCCGCGTCTGCTTCCGACTGCAGGTGCAGGCCGAGCACCTGGACGCCTACCGCGAGCGGCACGCTGCGGTCTGGCCGGCGATGCTCCGGGCGATCGCCACGGCGGGGCGGCGGAACTACTCCCTGTTCCTCGACGACGACGGCCTGCTGATCGGCTACTACGAGACCGACTCGGTGGCCGATGCCGACGCGTCGCTCGCGGCCTCCGAGGTCGCGAGCGCATGGGAGGCGCACATGCAGGACCTGTTCGACGGTGCCGCGGGTCGGGCGGACCAGACCGCGCGGGTGCTGCCTGAGGTTTTCAACCTGGAGGACCAGCTGGCGGCCGCCGCCGAGTGAGGAGCGCTGGACACCTCGAACGGGGAGTCGTGCGCCGTCGGTCCGCGGCCCTACGGTGGCGGGATGCGATTCCTGCGTGGCCGAAACCCGTTCCAGTTCGCCCTCGGTGCCCTCGCGATCCTGGGTGCGGTGATCCTCGTCGTGCGGTGGATCACGAGCTTCGTCGCGCCGCACACGTACAGCTACGCCTACATCGCGGGCGCCGGTGTCTCGATCGACCTGCCGTTCATCGTGGTCGTCGAGCTCGTCACGATCCTGTCGTTCGTCGGGTGGCTCGTCGTCGGCGCGCTGCACTGGGGGCCGCGGCGCACCGACGGCTGAACACCACGGGTAGCGTCCGGTCCATGGCCGACGTGACCCACGCCGCGGACCTCGGGATCGACCTGTCCGACGGCAAGCCCCAACAGCTCTACCGGTGGTTCCTCGCGAGCATGCTCTTCGGCCGGCCCATCCGGCAGGAGCAGGCGGCGGCGACCTACCGCGTCCTCATCGACCACGGGTTCACCAGCCCGGGGAAGTTCGCGGGCGCCGGACGCGAGCAGCTGCGGAGGGTTCTGGACGAGGGCGGCTACGCGCGGTTCGACTACCAGATGACCGATGCCCTGCACGAGACGATGCACACGCTCGACGCCGACGAGGGCTCCGTGTCGCACCTGGTGAAGACCGCGGCGTCGCGGAAGGACCTGCGCGAGCGAATCGCCGCGCTCAAGGGGATCGGTCCGAAGACGATCGAGATCTTCCTGCGGGACATCCCGGACGCGGTGCTGCCGGACTGAGCACGGGTGCTCACGAACCGCTCCCGACCCGCCCAGCCCACCCATCGCCCCCGTGGCTACCGTGGACCCCATGCAGCCGCCCGCAGCAGGAACCCTCCGCGTCCTCCACCTCTCCGACACCCACCTGACCGGCGACGGTGCCCTGCACCAGGGGGCCGTCGACACCACCGCAGCGCTGGACGCCGTGCTCGCCCACGTCGACGGGGTGCCCGGCATCGGCCTCGTCGTCATCTCGGGCGACGTGTCCGAGGACGGCAGCCCCGAGTCGTACGCCGCCGTCCTCGAGCGGGTCGGCGGATGGGCCGAACGCCACGGAGCCGCCCTCGTCGCGGTCCCGGGCAACCACGACCTGCGCGAGGGCTTCCGCCAGGTGCTGTCCAACGGCCACGTCCTCGGCGAGGGCGGCCGCCCCGTCATGCACACGATGGAGTACCACCCGCCGACCGTGCCGGTGTGGGGGCAGTCGCTCGTCGCCGGCCGGAGGATCGTCACGGTCGACACGAGCGTGCCGGGTGCCGGCTACGGCGAACTCAGCGACGCCAGCCTCGAACGATTCCGCGCCGCGCTCGCCGGGGACCACGCCCCGCACGGCACGGTCGTCGTCCTGCACCACCCGCCCCTGCCGGCCCCGACCGAGCTGCACGAGGCGCTCCGGCTGCAGAACCCCGAGGCGCTCGCTGACGTGATCCGGGGGTCCGACGTCCGCGTGGTCCTGGGCGGGCACTACCACCACCACTTCGCCGGATCGCTGGCCGGCGTCCCGGTCCTCGTCGCCCCCGGGGTCGCGAACGACACGGACGTCACCGGCGCCTACGACCAGGAATCCGCGTACGCCGACAGCGGCGCCCTCGTCGTGGACGTCGCCGAGGACGGCTCCGTCTGGTCGACGCCGCTGCGCGTCCCACGCCCCGACACCGACCCGCTCGCGTTCCACCTCGACGCCGAGACCGTCGCGTCCGTCATCGCGGCAGCCGGCAAGCACTGAGCGGCAGCCGGAAAGCACCGAGCGGCTGGCGTGCAGTGAGCGCGCGACGTGCACCGAGCGCGCGAGGCGCACTGGACGTGCGCGACCGACGGACGGGAGGCCCGTGGCGACGCCGCCACGGGCCTCCCGTCCGCTCGTCGGTACCGCCCACGGCCGGTACCCCGCCTGCTCGGGCTGCACGCGGGGAAACCGAGTAGGCCGGAGGCACACGCCAGCGAAGGAGCACCCATGCGGAACGGCAAGGCAGTCCAGTACGACCGGTACGGCGACTTCAGCGTGGTCGAGCTCGTCCCCCAGGAGAAGCCGACGGCCGGCCCCGGCGAGATCGTCGTCGAGATCGTCGCCGCCGGGCTGAACCACATCGAGCGCTTCCTGCGCGAGGGGAAGCTCCGGGACCACATCGAGCTCGAGTTCCCGGCACGGCAGGGCGTCGACTTCGCCGGCATCGTCCGGGCGCGGGGCGACGGGGTGAAGGACCTGCGGGTCGGTGACGAGGTCATGGGGCACGCACCCCAGGGCGGCTCGCACGCGAACTGGATCGCGGTGCCGCGTGGTGCCGTCATCAAGAAGCCCGAGTACGTCGGGTGGGAGGTCGCCGGTGGCCTGTACCTGGCCGGGTGCACGGCGGTGTCGGTGGTGCGATCGCTCCGCCTCGGACCGGACGACACGGTCGTCATCACCGCTGCAGCGGGCGGTGTCGGCCACATCGAGAGCCAGCTGGCGCACGACGCCGGTGCGACCGTGATCACCCTCGGCAGTGCGCGCAACCACGACTACCTGCGGCAGATCGGTACGCTGCCGGTCGTGTACGGCGAGGGCGAGGAAGACCGGATCCGAGCGATCGCGGACGGCCGACCGATCACCGCCTTCATCGACAACCACGGGGAGAGCAACGCCGAGCTCCTGGCCGAACGCCTCGGGGTCAGGGACGAGCGCTTCGTGTCCTCGGAGGAACGGCGCGACATCGAGCTGCGGTTCCTGCGCGCCCCGGCAGAGGACGAGGAGACCCGGGAACTCCTGACCACGTTGGCGAAGGCCCTGCAGGAACGTCGCTTCCAGGTGCTCATCTCGGGGTTCTACCCGTTCGAGTACATCGTCGAGGCGTACGAGGACCTCGCCGAGATGAAGTCACGCGGCAAGGTCGTCATCGGGATGCAGACGGTCGAGACCGGAGCACGGCTCGACTGGTACCGCTCCGAGAAGGCCCGCGACCTGCGGGACCGCTACGCGGATGCGCGCGGCTCGGAGGCGGAGACGATGGCGGGCGGCTCAGCGAGCCCGGCGAGCTGACGGCGGTCGGGCTCGGCGGTCGGGCTCAGCTCAGGATGTCCTTCGAGGCGAACCGGCTGTACGCCAGCGCGCCGAACACGACGACGTAGCCGAGCTGCAGCAGTGAGTTCGACCCGAACGAGTCGAACGAGATCGGGTCGCGGAGCAGGTCGCCGAACCCCAGCCACTGGTGCGAGAACAGGTACGGGTGCAGCCAGTCGAGCTGGGGCAGCTGGTCGAGGACCTGGGAGGCCCCGGCCAGCACCACCGTCGCGGCCATCGCCCCGACCGGCACGTTCGTCAGCGTCGACGCGAACATGCCGATCGCCACGAGTCCGAGCATCGACATCGCCACGTAGAGGGCGAGGAGCAGTGCCCGACCGGCGTACGACGCTCCGCCGACCTGGGTGCCGGACAGCAGGGTGACCGGACCGATCGGGAACAGCACGGCACCGATCGCCGCACCGACGAGCACCACGAGCAGCGTCGCTGCCAGGCAGAACGCGACCGCGCCGGCGAACTTGACCAGGATGAACCGCACCCGGCCGGTCGGTGCGACGAGCAGGTAGCGGATGGTGCCGTGGCTGGCCTCGCCCGCGACGGTGTCGCCCGCGACGACGCCCACCGTGAGGGGCAGGAACAGCGGGATCGACACCGTCAACGCGGTGAACGCCACGAACAGGCCGTTGTTGGTGATGTCGCCGAGGAACGCCGGGCCGCCGTCGTCGCCGTCGGTCGTCAGCTTCACGGCGACCGCGATCAGGACGGGGACGAGCGCGAGCGCCCCGAGCATCGCCCACGTGCGGCGACGTCGGAACACCAGCGCGAGTTCGGAGCCGAGCAGGGCGAAGGGACGCTGGCGGCGCGGGGCCTCGGCATCGGCCTCGGCGTCGGGCAGCGCACGGGCAGTGTCAGGCAGCGACATCGAAGCCCTCTCCGGTGAGCGCGACGAACAGGTCCTCGAGCGTGCCGCCGCCCACCGTCAGCCCACGGACGCGGACGTCGGCGCGGACGAGTTCGGCGGTGATGGTCTCGGGCAGCAGCTCGTGCGGCAGGTCGGCGACCAGGACGTCCGCGCCGCCGTCGTGCCGGGGGACGAGCCCGAGCCGGGTCAGCACGCTGCCGGCCTGCCCGATGTCGGGCGTGCGGACGGTCACGGTGCGGGCTCCGGCGGACCGCAGTTCGTCGAGTTCGCCCTGTGCCACGAGCTTGCCGGTGCGCATCACCGCGGCGTGGGTGCAGACCTGCTCGATCTCGGCGAGCAGGTGGCTCGACACGAACACCGTCGTGCCGTCGTCCGCCAGGGACCGGATGAGGTTGCGGACCTCGCGCGTGCCCTGCGGGTCGAGGCCGTTCGTCGGTTCGTCGAGCACCAGCAGGTCGCGCGGGGAGAGCAGTGCGTTCGCCAGGCCCAATCGCTGCTTCATGCCGAGCGAGTACGCGTGCGCCTTCTTGTCCGCCGCGTGCGTCAGGCCGACACGGTCGAGGGCGCTGGCCACGCGGGCCTTGCGGGTGCGCGGGTCCGACGTGGGGTCGGCCGCGTCGAAGCGCTGCAGGTTCGCGCGCCCGGACAGGTACGGGTAGAAGGCCGGACCCTCGACCAGGGCACCGACGCGCGGCAGCACCTGGTGGAGCGCCTTCGGCATCGACTGGCCGAGCACCTCGATCGTGCCGCCGGTCGCGCTCGACAGCCCGAGCAGCATCCGGATCGTCGTCGTCTTGCCGGAGCCGTTCGGCCCGAGGAACCCGAACACCGCGCCGCGCGGCACCGACAGGTCGATGCCGTCGACGGCGCGCTGCTTGCGGAAGACCTTCTGGAGGCCCGTGGTGCGGATCGCGAGGTCGGTGCCCGTGGTCGGACGGGTCGCGTCCACGGCGGCCGGTTCCGTCGTGTGCGCGGGTTCCGGTGTGCTCACTTCGCGGCGGCGACCAGCGACGACACCGGCACGGCGCCGGCGAGGACCCGGCCGTCGTCGGTCAGGTAGACCGACACGAGCGAGGTCTGGACGGCACGGCCGCCGTCGACGGCCTTCGTGAGCTGGCCGAGCAGGCCCGATGCCTCGTCGCCGAGGGACGACTGGTCCACCGTGCCGGCGGGGAGCTCGGCGATCGTGCCCCAGCCCTCGCCCGTGAAGGTCGGCTCGTCACCGTCGTGCGCACCGCGGGCGTGGTCGCCCTTCGCGTGCGCACCGTGCTCGGCGTCGGACAGGTCCTTCTCGGTGACCTTCGCGTTCGACGGGGGAGTGAAGTCGAAGAGCCGTGCGGCCGGGGCGCCGTAGTCGAGGCTCGTGAACCCGACCTGCACCGCGGGGTCGTCCTGCCCGGCGGCCTGGATCGTCGCGCGCAGCGGGAGCCCGGTCTGCTGGTCGACCGCCAGTCGGACGGTGCCGACCAGGGTGTCGGAGGACTTCGGCGTCAGCGTGATCTGCCAGGCGTCGTGACCCGCGACGCTGACCTCGGTCGGCTTCGAGACCGTGGTGCTGGGGGTGATGGCGTCGATGGCCTGCTCGGCGATGTCGGTCGGCGTGGTGGCGCCGTCCTGCAGGTCCTTCGCGGTGTCGGAGGGCAGGGTCACGTGCGTGGCCGTGCGTTCCTTCGAGTCCCAGGTCCAGACCTCGGACCCGTTGCGGACCACGTCCTGCTCGGCGAGCTGCTGCGTCAACTGCACGCGCTGCTTGTCGGCGCCGTCGACGTACACGCGGGCGGTGTGCGACGAGGTGAGCAGCCCGAGCACGTCCGAGGCGTCGCCCTCGAGCGAGGAGCCGCCGGAACCGGTCGGCAGTTCGGGGAGCCCGAGGTCGCTCGACTGCGAGAGCTTGCCGGAGTACTGCGCGTCCGAGGACTTCGCGATGCTGGCGATGACGTCGGCCGCGGTCGGGTTCGTCCCCGCGATCGGGTCGTTCGCCGCGTTCGCGATCATCGGGGCGGCGACGGCGCCGGCGACGACCACCGGCGCGATGACTGCTGGCAGCCAGGCTGACTTCTTCATCGGGTTCCCCTCGTGGAGCATCGGAGTCGTGAGTACGGTACGTCCGGCCCCCGACAGGACGCTGGGCGTCGACGGATCGCGATCGTTCGTAGACTCGGGACGCGACCGACGGCGGTCGCGTGGCGGCGAAGGAGGCGGCATGCGGGCGGTGCTCGGTCTGGACATCGGGACGTCGAGCACGAAGGCGCTGCTGGCCCGGTTCGACGGCACCGTGATCGCCGAGGTGAGCCGTCGGCACGACGTCGACCGTCCTGCCCAGGGACTGGTCGAGATGGACGCGGCCGTGTGGTGGGACGAGTTCACGACGTTGACGCACGAGCTCCTCGCGCTCGTCCCCGATGCCGACGTGCAGGCCGTGGGCGTGAGCGGCATCGGCCCCTGCGTCCTGCTGACCGACGACGCGGGTGATCCGCTGCGCCCGGCGGTCCTGTACGGCATCGACACCCGGACGGCCGACCTGCTCGACGAGGTCACGGCCGAGCTCGGGGGCGAGGACACGATCCGCGCCCGGTGTGGCTCTGCGCTGAGCACCCAGGCCGCCGGGGCGAAGCTCGCGTGGGTCGCCCGGCACGAGCCCGACGTCTGGGAACGGGCGGTCCGGTTCACGATGCCGGCGTCCCGCGTGGTGGAGCTGCTGACGGGGGAGTACGTCCTCGACCACCACTCGGCCAGCCAGACCACGCCGCTCTACGACGTCCACGAGAACACCTGGATCACCGAGTGGTGCGAGCAGCTCGCGCCCGGCCTGCCCCTGCCGCGGCTGCTGTGGTCCGGCGACCAGGCGGGCGTGGTGACGCGCGAGGCGGCCGCGGCCACGGGCCTCCCGGTCGGTATCCCCGTGACGGCCGGCACCATCGACGCATGGGCGGAGGGCGTGAGCGTCGGGGAGTCCGTGCCGGGCCGGATGTTCCTGCAGTACGGCACCACGATGTTCATGATCGCGCCGACCGCCGAGCCGACGCCGGTGCCGGGCATGTGGACGACGGTCGGGACGCACCCGGGACAGCCGAGCGTGTCGGGTGGGATGGCGACCTCCGGGGCGATCACCGACTGGCTGCGTCGGCTGGTCGACGGCGAGTGGCCGACGATGCTCGAAGAGGCTCGGTGTGCGGGCATCGGCGCGAACGGGCTGCTGATGCTGCCGTACTTCGCGGGGGAGCGGACGCCCATCGCCGATCCGGACGCGCGCGGGGTGATCGCCGGGCTGACGGTGCGGCACACGCGTGGGGACATCTACCGGGCGACGCTCGAGGCGACGGCCTACGCGGTCCGGCACAACATCGAGGTACTGCGTGCGGCCGGGGTCGAGGTCCGCGAGCTCGTCGGGGCCGGCGGCGGGTTGCTCGGACGGCTCTGGCCGACGATCGTGAGCGACGTGACCGGGCTGCGGCAGACGGTGCCGTCGGTGACCGTGGGAGCGTCGTACGGGTCGGCGTTCTTGGCGGCGCAGCTCGTGGCCGACGTCGACATCCGGCAGTGGAACCCGCCGGCCACGGTCATCGAGCCGGACCCCGTCGCGACGGCGGCCTACGAGCCCGGGTACCGCGACTACCGCGAGCTCTACGAGGCGACGAAGGCCGTCGTGCACCGCTTGGCCGCGCGCAGCTGAGGTGGCGACCGCGGCGCGCACAACCAAAGTGAGCCCGAACCACGCGATCACGTGGTTCGGGCCCACTTTGGTTGTGCAGAACGGTTGCGCGCCGCGCCGCGCCTACGCCGCCGCGCCTACGCCTGGGCGTCGACGCCGGCGGGCGCGCTGCCGTCGTACTCGCAGATGGCCTGGACCTTCTCGGCGCTCGCGCTCGTCCGGTCGAACTCGTAGCCCAACCACTCGCGAGCCATCCGGCGGGCGACCTCGACGCCGACGACCCGCTGGCCCATGCAGAGGACCTGGGCGTCGTTCGACAGGACCGAACGCTCGACGCTGAACGAGTCGTGCGCCGTGACGGCCCGGATGCCCGGGACCTTGTTCGCCGCGATCGCGACGCCGAGTCCGGTGCCGCAGATCAGGATCGCGCGGTCGGCCTCACCCGACGCGACGAGTCGCGCTGCGTCGACGGCCACGTGCGGGTACGCGGTGTGCCCGTCCGCGTCGACGCCGACGTCGACGACCGACGCCACCCGCGGGTCGGCCTGCAGGTCCTGCTTGATGATCTCCTTGTAGTCGAACCCGGCATCGTCCGAGCCGACCACGAGACGGTACGTCATGCGTGTGTTCCTTCCAGTTCGTTCGCACGGGCAGCGAGGACTTCGCCGACCCGCGTGAGGATCATCCCCATCGAGGTGGCACCCGCGTCGGGTGTCCCCAGGCTCTTCTCCGCCAGCGGCCGGGCACGCCCGACCTTCGGCGTGAGGTCGGCTGTCTTGTCGGCCTCGTCACGAGCGACTTCCGCTGCAGCCTGCCACGCGTCGGTGAGCGAGGAGCCAGCCGACACCGAGGTCCGCAGTGCATCCACGAACGGCAGCAGTGCGTCGAGCAGCGTCTTGTCCCCGCGGGACGCCCCGCCCAGGTGGACGATCGAGTCGGCGAAGGCCTGTGCGGCCTCCACGACGTCGGACGCCTCGTACGCGGAGCGGTCGTCGCGCAGCGACCGTCCGAAGGCCTCGAGTGCCGCACCCCACAGGACTCCCGAGGTGCCGCCCGCGAACTCGGCCCACGCGTCACCGGCGCGTCCGAGGACGAAGGCGACCCCTGCCTCCTGGCCGACCCGGTCGACTGCCTTCCGAGCCGCGCCGATCCCCTTGACCATGCCGCGTCCGTGGTCGCCGTCGCCGGCGACGGCGTCGATGCGGCCGAGCTCCTCCTCGTGCTCCCGCAGGAGCGCGTCGATCGCCTCGATCGCGTCGCGTGCCGTCTGCGCGGCCTGCCGGGAGGCATCACTCGCGTCCGGCACGACCGTCGCCTCGTCCTCGGCGTCGTCCACCGCGTCGGCCGGCAGCAACGCTGCGATCGGCGCGGCCGCCTTGCGGTACGCGGGCGTGTAGGTGTCGGCACGCCACAGGGGGTCGAGCTCGTCGTCGAGCCACTGGAGGGTCAGCGAGCAGCCGCCCATGTCGAGGCTCGTGACGAGTTCGCCGACCTCGGGTTCGACGATCTCGAGGCCGGCGTCCCGCAGCAGCGGGAGGACGCGTCCCCAGAGCAGGAACAGTTCCTCGTACTTGGTGTCGCCGAGGCCGTTGAGGATCGGGGCGACCCGGGTGCCCGCGTTCGCCGGTCGGTCGGCGAGGAGTCGTTCGACGAGCAGCGCCGCGAGGTCGGTGGCGCGGAGCAGTGGGACGTCCTCGATGCCGGGTTCACCGTGGATGCCGAGCCCGAGTCCGAGGTGGCCGTCGGGCACGGTGAAGAGCGGCTCGGTGGCGCCGGGCATGGTGCACCCGGAGAACGCGACACCGATCGTGCGGGTGGCGGCGTTCGATGCGTTGCCGAGGCGCTCGACCTCGTCGAGGTCCGCGCCCGCGGCGGCCGCGGCACCCATCGCCTTGAAGACCGAGAAGTCCCCGGCGATGCCACGACGCTTCGACTCCTCGTCGGCGCTCGCGATGTCGTCCGTGACCACGACGATCCGGGTGTCGATGCCCTCGGCACGCAGCCGCTCGGCGGCGAGCCCGAAGTTCATCGTGTCACCGGCGTAGTTGCCGAACGACAGCACGACGCCCTTCCCCTGGTCGGCCGCCTTGGCGACCGAGTACACCTGCGCGGTGGACGGCGAGGTGAAGACGTTGCCGACGACGGCGCCGGTGGCGAACCCCGGGCCGACGATCCCGCAGAACGCGGGGTAGTGGCCGGAGCCGCCGCCGACGACCACCGCGACCTGGGGGTCGGCGCCGTCGGTGGGCAGGGTGACGACGCCGCCGTGGACGCCGCGGACGCGGTCGGCGTAGAGCGCGAGCCAGCCGGCGAGCTGGTCCTCGGCGAACTCGTCGGGAGCGTCGTGGATCGTGGTCATGCTGGAGTCCTTCAGTGGGAGGTGCGGGTGCCCTGCGGCACCTTGAGGAAGTGGATCATCACGAACGCGCAGGCGTACAGGCCGACGAACGTCCAGGTCGCGGCCTGACCGCCACCGCCGAGCGCGAAGACCGCGGCGACCACACCGGTGCCGAGGAACGCCGCGCCACCGGCCGCTGTCGTGTACATCGCCATCGCGGCGCCCTTGTGCTCGGGGGCGAGCGCCGGCATGATCGCGCCCATCGGCACGAAGCCGGCGAGCAGGCACCCGAACACGCAACCGGCGACGACGGAGAGCACGTAGCCCCAGTCCGAGCCGGCGGGGACGAGCTGCGGGACGTACCACCAGGCAATGAGGCCGAGGGCGGACCCGACGATGCCGAACCACTTGACGGTGCGCTGCCAGCCGATCTTGTCGCCGACCCAGCCGAACAGCGCGTTCACCAGGATGTTCGTCGCGTAGACGCACACGGTCATGAGCAGCCAGCGGCTCTGGCCCCACCCGCGCTCGTTCGCGATCACGGCGGGCAGGACGACGAACATGCCGAACTCGGGCGCGGTGTTGATCAGGCGGACCAGGAAGCCCATCAGGATCTTCGGCCGGGTGACGGTCAGGCGGATGCCGCTCGTCAGCACCTGCCAGGCGCTCTCACCGGCCGGTGCGATGCGGGAGAACCCGTTCGGCAGCCGCACGCCGAACAGCATGATGAGGAAGCCGATCACGACGAGGCCGATCGAGGCGACCATCGCGCCGGTCTCACCGATCGTGCCGCCGCCGAACACCGGGATGGCGCCGATCGCGAAGAGGGAACCGAGCGTCGGCAGGCCACCCGTGAAGGCGACGTAGAACCAGCCGACCGCCGAACCGTTCCGCTCGACCGGGGTGGTGATGTTCACCCAGACCAGGAACGCGAAGGCGAAGAGCGGGTAGCCGAAGCCCCGGACGGCGTAGGCGACGGCCGCGAACGGCACGCTGCCGATGTTCAGCGCGAGCAGGAAGAGCACCTCGAAGACGACCCAGACGGCGAACCCGAGGATCATCACCCGGCGCGGCCCGATCAGGTCGGAGAGGGCGCCGGAGACGTAGCTGCCGATCAGGGCGGCGAGGCTGTAGAAGGTCACGATCGTCGCGACGGTGGCCTCGGGACTGCCGAGGACCGCGACCATGTGCGGGGTGATGAAGTTCGACTCGACGCCGTTCCCGGTCATGAAGACCAGGACGGCGACGAACCCGAGGGCGAGCGGGCGGGGGATCCCCATCCGGTCGAGGCGGCCCTCGGCGCGAGGGGTCGTGGGCGCACCGGTGGCGCGCTGTGTCGTCGTTGACATGCTTGCTGACTCCAGGGGTCGGCGGGCTCAGGCCTGCAGGGACGGGAGGATCGAGACCTTGACGCTCGCGCCGGCGGAGTCGCCGACCAGGTCGAGGGCCTCTTGGAACCGCTCGAGCGGGAACTGGTGTGTGCAGATCTCCGACATCGGCAGGGTCTCGGCCTCGAGCAGCTTGATCGCCGCCGGCCAGGTGTGCGGGCCGAGGTGGGCGCCCCGGACGTCGAGCTCCTTGTCGTCCGAGATGATCGACCAGTCGACGGAGACGGCGTCCTTGAACACCGAGTACTCGACGAAGGTGCCGAGCTTGCGCAGCAGGTTGAGGCCCTGGGGGACCGCGGACGGGTGGCCGGTCGCCTCGATGTAGACGTCGGCGCCGTACCCGTCGGTCAGTTCCTTGACCCGGGCGACGGCGTCGTCCTCGGCGATGTTGATCGTCAGGTCCGCGCCGACCTTGCGGGCCAGCTCGAGCTTCGCCTCGACCACGTCGAGGGCGATGATCCGGAGCGGGTTCTTCTGTCGAGCACCGGCGATGGCGGAGAGGCCGATCGGTCCGGCGCCGGCGATCACGACGGTGTCGCCGAACTTGATGTCGCCCCGCTCGACGGCGTGGAACGCGCAGGACAGCGGCTCGGCGAAGGCGGCGACCTGACCGGGCAGGGCGCTCGACACCGGGTGGGTCAGGGCCTTGGCGGGGACGAGGACGTACTCGGCCATCGCGCCGTCGTAGCCCTTGAAGCCGAACATGTCGTGGACGTTGCACATCCAGTACGCGCCCTCGAGGCAGTAGCGGCACTCCCAGCACGGCACGATCTGCTCGCACGCGATGCGGTCGCCGAGCGAGACCTTCCGCTTCGCCAGGGTGTCGTCGTCGCCGGAGACGATCGTCCCGACGAACTCGTGCCCGGGGATGCGGTCCGTCTCGGCCCAGGCGGCGCGGTTCTCGTCACCCCAGAACTTCGCGGCGCCGTGGTAGCACTTCAGGTCGCTCGCGCAGATGCCGACGGCGTCGGTGCGGAGCAGGAGCTCGCCGGGGCCGGGCGTCGGCACGGGGCGTTCCTCGAGCCGGTAGTCGCCCGGGCCGTGGACGACGACGGCTCGCATCGTCGTGGGGATGGTCGTGGTGGCGGTCGTGGCCGCGTTCTCGGTCGTCGTCGACATGCGCTGCTCCTTCGTTGGATGGCTTCGGCGACGACTGTACACCTCGCAGAACGTTTGTCCAGAACACAATTTCTGCTAGGTTCGACCCGACGCAAAGGAGCGAACATGACGACCAGCACCACCCCCGACTTCGCCGCAGCCCTGCGCCCGGGCCCGGACACCGTCGACCTGACGAACGACTTCACCGGCCGCACCGCAGTGGTGACCGGAGGCGCCTCGGGCATCGGGAACGCGATCGCCCGGGCGCTCGCCGCACGGGGTGCGCGGGTCGCGATCGTCGACGTCCGTGCGGACGGCGCCACGGCGGCGGCGGCCGACCTGCCGGCCGCCGCCGATGCACCGGCCGCGGCCGACCTGCCGGCTGCGACCGATGCGCCGGCCGCGGCCGCGGGCCTCCATGCTGGGTTCGGCTGCGACGTGACGGACGAGACGTCCGTGGCGCGCACCGTCGCCGACGTCGTCGCGCACTTCGGTCGCGTCGACGTGCTCGTCAACTGCGCCGGGATCGCCGCACTCGCTCCGGCGGACGAACTGTCCGCCGAGACCTGGTCGAGGACGATCGACGTCAACCTGACCGGCACCTTCCGCGTCGCCCAGGCCGTCGGTCGGCACATGCTCGCTGCCGGGTACGGGCGCGTGGTGAACATCGCCTCGCAGGCCGCGCACGTCGGCATCGATGGGCACGCCGCCTACTGCGCCTCGAAGGCGGGCGTCATCGGACTCACCCGTGTGCTCGCGCTCGAGTGGGGCGGTCGCGGCGTCACCGTCAACACCGTGTCGCCGACCGTCGTCCTCACCGACCTCGGCCGTGCCGCGTGGGCGAACGAGAACGGCATCCGGCACCAGGACGAGATCCCCACCGGCCGCTTCGCCACCCCCGACGAGATCGCCGCCGCGGTGCTGTTCCTGGCGGGGGAGTCGAGCGCGATGGTGAACGGCGCCGACCTCCGGGTGGACGGCGGGTTCACGATCCGCTGAGGTGTGCCGGGGATACGATCGGCGCATGTCCGCCGAGAACCCTGCCGCCGAGGGTGCCCGGACCCGGTTCCCGCTCGACACCGTGTACCAGGCGGCGCGGATGTACTACCTCGAGGACGCCACCCAGGTCGAGATCGCCTCGCGCCTGGGTGTCTCGCGTCCGACGGTGTCGCGGCTCGTGGCCGAGGCGCGCAAGGCCGGTCTCGTCCGCATCGAGGTCGTCGACCCGTTCCAGGACGAGACCGTCGCGCTCGCCGAACGGCTGCAGGTCGTGCTCGGCATCCGAGCGGTGCACCTGGCCGCCGTCACGCACACCGCCACGCTCGGCGCCGACCTCGCCGCGCCCCTGGCCGCAGCGGTCGAGGGCATGGGACTCGTCCCCGGCGACGCCGTCCTGATGTCGTCGGGCCGCACGGTGTACGACGTCGCACACGCCGGCATGCCGAGCCTGCCCGGCGTGCAGCTCGTCCCGACGGTGGGCGGGCAGGCCGACCCGATGCCGTGGTTCCAGACGAACGAGATCACCCGGACCGCCGCGGAGCACTCCGGAGCGATCCCCGCCTTCCTGTTCGCGCAGGCGCTGCCGTCGCCCGCGATGCGCTCCTCGCTCGACGAGGACCCGGCCTTCCAGCACGTCGTCGGGCTCTGGGGCCGGGCGAAGGGCGCGATCCTCGGCATCGGGGCGCCGACCCCGACGCGCGACGCCCTGGCGCGGGGCGTCCCCGTCGAGGACGCCGCGTTCGACCACGCCGCCGGTGACGTCTGCCTCAACTTCTACGCCGCGGACGGCTCGCCCATCGAGTTCCCCGGCAGCGACCGGATGGTCCGGACCTCACGCGAGGTCCTGTCCGGTGTGCCGCACGCCGTCGGCGTCGCCGTCGGCAGCGCCAAGGTCGGCAGCATCGTCGGCGCGGTGCGCGGGGGGCTCGTCAACGAGCTGGTGTCGGACGCCGCGACGGCCCGCGCCCTGCTCGACGCGCTCGCCTGAGCGGTCTGCTCGGCGCCTGCAGGTGCGCGTTCCTTCCCAGAACGGGCGCGATGGAAGGCGCTTTCGGGCATACCTGGTCGTTTCTTCGTGGCAGGTACGCCCGATTCCGGCAGGTACGCCCGAACCTAGTGCGTGCGCCGCACGTCCCACAGGTGGTGGACGGGGTCGTGCGCGTAGTACGTCGCGAGGCTCGCGACGGTGAAGGCACTGCCGTCCGACCGCAGTCCGGTGCGCTCGAGCTGGTCGTCACGGACCTCGTCGAACGCCCGCGCTGCCCGGTGTGCGGCCTCGCCGAGCTCCCGGACGACGACGGCCGGGTCCTGCTCGCCGTACTGGTCCTGGACCGCGGTGGCGTCCTGGTCCCAGTTCGGGAACGTCGGGGCGTCCTCTGTGAGCATCAGGGCGAGCCGCTCGGTCATCTTCCGGTGCACGTCGCGCACGTGGGCGCCGTACTCGAGTGCCGACCAGGTGTGGTCGTCGGGACGCTCGCGCACGTCATCCCGGCCGAGTTCGGTCGGCCACGCAGTCGTGTTCGCGTCGATGATCCCCGGCACGTCGCGGATCGACACCGTGGTGCCGTCGTAGCCGCACTCGGGGCAGGTGCCCTCGATGACCCAGGTCCAGCTCTTCGTCTCGGGCTCGATCGCCATGCGCCGATGTTATGTCCTCGATACTCAGCCTTCCGGATCCGCAGGCGCATGCGGATCGGGCCCTCCCCCCGTTCGGGTGACACGCCGCTGCCTGGGAATCACCGGCCAATGACATTTCGGTCGCTCGGTAACGTCGCTCGCTGTTCCTGAGCCGGTCTCCACCGGCCCGAGCCGGTCCCTGCCGGCTCGTCACGATCCTCGAGGAGAGACATGGGCTCCGATCCCAGCCATACCCCGACCCGGCCGCACCGACGTCTGCGCGAGAGCGACGTCACCGTGGTCGACAAGAGCATGATGCGCCGCGCGGTGAGCGGCATGGTCGTCGGCAACACGATGGAGTGGTACGACGTCGGCGTCTACGGCTACCTGGCGGTCACGATGGGGAAGGTCTTCCTGCCGACCGCCGAGCCCGCCGTGCAGATCCTGTTCAGCCTCGGTGTCTTCGCTGCGACGTACATCGCCCGTCCGCTCGGCGGCATCGTCTTCGGCCGTCTCGGCGACCGCATCGGGCGCCAGAAGGTGCTCGCGACGACGCTCATCATGATGGCGGCGTCGACGTTCCTCATCGGAGCGCTGCCCGCCTACGCGACGATCGGGGTGTTCGCACCGATCGTGCTGGTCGTGCTGAAGCTGGCGCAGGGGTTCTCCACCGGCGGTGAGTACGCCGGTGCGACGACCTTCGTGACCGAGTACGCCCCGGACCGTCGCCGCGGGTTCTTCGCGAGCATCCTGGACTTCGGCAGCTACCTGGGCTTCGCGCTCGGTGCGACCGTGGTCTCGGTGCTGCAGATCACCCTCGGCGAGGACGCGATGGTCGCCTACGGCTGGCGCTTCCCGTTCCTGGCAGCCGGTGTGATCGGCGTCGTCGCGATCTGGTTCCGTCTGCGCATCGAGGAGTCGCCGGTGTTCCAGGCGACCCAGGCCGCGCAGGAGGCCGCCTCCGAGACCCGCGCGTCCTTCGACGGGGAGCGTCCCGCGAACGTGCTCGTGATGGTCCGAGACCACTGGCGGCCGATCGTCATCGCGATCATGCTCGTAGCGGCGTCGAACACCGTCGGGTACGCCCTGACCTCGTACATGCCGACCTACCTGACCGACTCGCTCGGGTACTCGCCGCTCGACGGCACTCTGCTGACGATCCCGGTGCTCCTGCTGCTGGCGGTCATGCTCCCGCTCACCGGCAAGCTGTCCGACAAGCTCGGTCGACGCGTCGTGATGTGGATCGGTGCCGCGACGACCGTGGTGCTCGTCGTGCCGGCGTTCATGCTGATCGGGCACGGTGCGCAGTGGTCCACGCTGGCCGGGCTCGGGCTGCTCGCACTGATGACCGCGCTGTGGGTGTCGAACCAGGCTGCGTCGCTGCCGGCGCTGTTCCCGACCTCGACGCGGTACGGCGGCATGGGTTTCGCCTACAACATCGCCATCGCGGTCTTCGGTGGGACCACGCCTCTGATCGTGCAGGCGCTGCTGACCGTGACCGGGGACGAGCTCGCCCCGGCGTACTTCTTGATGGCGATGAGCGTGGTCGGTGCGATCGGCGTCTTCTGCATGAAGGAGTCCTCGCGCCGTCCGCTGCCGGGTTCGATGCCGGCGGTGGAGACCGAGGCCGAGGCGAAGGAGCTCGTGCTCACGCAGGACACGAACCCGAACCTGGACCTGGGGGACCTGCCGTTCGCCGCGCAGGACGCCGCCGCCCGGGCCGCGGGCGAGGCCGCCGACGCCGAGGCCGTGCCGGCGCGCTGACGCCGGGGGCGCCCGCGGGTCGCTCAACTCGGAACGACGAGGTCGATGTCGTACGACATCGACCTCGTCGTTCGTTGCACGCGCGGGCTGTTGCACGGGGGCGGGAACGACATCGTGGTCGTCGCACGACGTCGCGGATGTCGTTCGGAGTCGGAGCAGTCGCGCTCGCGCCTCACTCGTGCCGGTGCTCCGACGCCGGGTCCACCGCCGGCCACACGGGGAACGGGTCCGCCCACCCGCGCCACAGATCCGGCCCGGCCAGCAGCTCCGGCGGCGTGAGCAGTGCCCCGTCGAGGGCCCGTTCGATCGCCCGCACGTCGAGCCGCTCGCCGACGAACCACAGCGCCTGCCCGATCGGGGCGTCGGCGTCCCACGACGGGTTCGCGGTGGGGTCGAGCGCGAGCATCGCGCCGAAGCTCGACCACGAGCCGACGTGGTCCGGGCGTGACGCCAGCCGGAAGAACCCCTTCGAGCGGAGCACCCGGCCCGAGGCCCCGGCGGCCAGGTCCCGCTCGATCACGGTGGCCAGTCGCCCGGGGTGGAACGGCAACGGCTCCCGGTAGCGCATCGCGACCAGGTCGTCGCGGGCGTCCCGGCCGGTGTCGGCTCCGCTCGACAGGGCGCGCATCCACCCGGCGCCCGAGGCCAGGACCCGAGCGGCTCCGCCGTTCGATGCGGGCAGGTCGCGCGCGGTCCGGAGTGCGGGCAGCGCCACGATCACGGCCTGCGGCGCGAGCCGGTGGAGCAGTGCGACCAGTGCGCGACGGCGGCGCAGGGACAGTGGCGCGAGACGGTCGAGTGCGATGACGGTCGCGTACTCGACGAGGGACGCCACCCGGTCGGCGGCCACGAATGCGTCGTCGACGTCGGACCACAGCAGGTGGGCGACGTCGTCGGCGCGCAGTACCCCGACCACGTGCCGGAGCACCCGGTCGTCACCGGTCTCGCTCCGGGCGGCGTTCGCGAGCATCATGCCCACGGCACGGGCGTCGGAGCCGGGCTGCAGCGTGACGACGAGGCCGTGGTCGGCGTCGGGGCCGCAGGCGCGGTCGAGGTGGTCAGCCCGCTCGGCGACCGCGCGGGCCGCTGCGAACGCACTCCCGTCGACGTGCATCCGGTGCCCCGTGGCGATCCGGGCGGCGACGCGGTCGGCGTCGACCTCGTGGAGGGCGGTGACGAGGGTGATGGCAGCAGCACGCATGTCGAGTACCCTACCTGAAAACCGTTCTCAACAAGAGAGCGCCGACGGAGGAGAACCATGAAGGTCCGCAACTCGCTCAAGGCACTGAAGAAGATCCCCGGCTCGCAGGTCGTCCGTCGCCGCGGCCGGGTCTACGTCATCAACAAGCAGAACCCCCGCTGGAACACCCGCCAGGGCTGACGTCGGCGGTGGTCCGTAGGGTGGATCCATGCGACTGCTGCTCATCCGCCACGGCCAGACCCCCGCGAACGTGAACGGTGTCCTCGACGCCGTGGTGCCCGGACCCGGCCTGACCGAGCTCGGCCAGCAGCAGGCGGATGCCCTGCCGGCAGCCCTGGCCGACCGGGGGATCGAGCGGCTCTTCGCCTCCACCATGATCCGGACGCAGATCACCGCGGCACCCCTGGCGGCGTCGCTCGGGCTCGAGCCCGTCGTGCTGCCCGGTCTGCGTGAGATCGAGGCCGGGGACACCCAGGGCAAGAGCGACAAGGTGTCCGTGCAGCTGTACATCTCGACGGTGCACGGCTGGTCCGGCGGGGACCGCACGACCCGGATGCCGGGGGCGGAGAGCGGGCTCGAGTTCTTCGAGCGGTACGACGACGCCGTGCGGCAGATCGAGGCCACCGGCGTCGGCGTGGCGGCGGCGGTGAGTCACGGTGCGGCGATCCGTACCTGGGCGAGCGCGGCCGCCGACAACACCCCGGACCACTTCGGCACCAAGCGCCACCTGGAGAACACCGGCATCGTCGAGCTCGAGGGGTCCTTCGCCGACGGCTGGCACCTGGTCGACTGGGAGGGCGAGCCGATCGGTGGTGACCAGCTCATCGACCGCACCGCGCTGGACCCGACCGGCGAGCGCTACTGACGCACGAGAACGCAACCCCATGACGGACGGGAGGCCCGGTACCAGCTGGTACCGGGCCTCCCGTCCGTAGGTGGTCGCGTCGACTACGCGAGCTGCGACGCCGACGCCTGTGCCGTTGCGGACGTCAGCGGCACGATCACGCGGTGCGCCTCGCGCAGCACGTCGAGCGTGCGCTGGACCTCGTCCGCGCGCTCCTCGGGCGTCCAGTCGAGCGCCCCGGCGAGCACGTCGGCCAGCTCGTCGAGCAGATCGATCGTGACACCGCCGACGAACGCGAGGTTCGTGCGGCGCAGCACCACGTCGACCAGGTGGACGGCCTGCTCGTGCTCGGCGAAGTACGCGACCTCGGCGCGGGTCAGCGACGGGTCGGACTCGAGCGCCTCGACGGGGCCGTCGGTCAGGACGTCCACGACCTCGGCCGCACGGGTGCCGTAGCGCTCCAGCAGGCCCTCGACCAGGGATTCGTCGAGGCCGTCACGGTGCGACGTGATCCACAGGGCGCGCTGCGCGTCGGTGGTGGGGAACTCCTTGCCACCGCCGATCGCCATGCCGGTGGTGTCGACCTTGCGGGGCATGCCGAGCTTCGTGGTGGCCTCGGTCGACAGGTGCGCGGCGAGGGCACGGAACGTCGTCCACTTGCCGCCGACGAGCGACAGCACGGTCGACTTCGGCAGCCCGGCGATCTGGGTGTCCACGATCCGGTAGTCACGCGACACGAAGCCGGGGGCGGTGTCCTCGTGGCGGGGGAGCGGGCGGATGCCGGAGTAGCTGTAGACGATGTGGTCGCGCGTGACGTCGATCTGCGGGAACACGTGCTTCACGAGCCCGAAGAAGTAGTCGATCTCCTCGTCGGTCGTCGTGACCGGCTTCGAGGGGTCGGCGTCGATGTCGGTCGTGCCGATGAGGACCCGGCCCTTGAGCGGGTAGATGAGGACGATGCGTCCGTCGTCGTTCTCGAAGAACAGTTCACGGCCCTTGGTGGCCTCGAGCAGCTCGTCGTTCTGGACGACGATGTGCGAGCCCTTGGTGCCGCCCATGAACTTCGTCTCGCCGCCGAACGCCTCGTTCGTCAGGTCGGTCCAGGGGCCGGACGCGTTGATGACGACCTCGGCGGTGAACACGAACTCCTCGCCGGTCTCGCGGTCGCGCAGCAGCACGCCGCCGTCGCGGGTGCCGGCGGCCTCGACGTAGTTCGTCGCACGGGCGGTCGCGGCGGAGCCGGTCCCGGTGCCCGCGGCGATGCCGTCCTTGAGGACGTCGAGGGCCAGGCGCTCGGGCTCGTGCACGCTCGCGTCGTAGTAGGTCCCCGTGTACTTCAGGTCCTTGTTGAGGGCGGGCATGTCCTCGAGCGCGGCCTTCTTGGTGCGGAAGACGTGCTTCGGGACGGAGCCGCCGTCGCGCGAGAAGGAGTCGTAGATCGTCATGCCGATCTTGATGAGCATCGCGCCGCGCTCCTTGGTGGAGCGCTGCTTGTGCGTCAGCATGCGCAGCGGGGCGTTCATGATGCCGGAGAACGTCGAGAAGATCGGCATCGTCGTCTGCAGCGGCTTGACGTAGTGCGGGGCGATGCGGATGAGGCCGTTGCGCTCCTGGACGCTCTCGCGCACCAGGCGGAACTCGCCGTTCTCGAGGTAGCGGATGCCGCCGTGGATCATGTGGCTCGACGCGGCGGACGCACCGGAGGCGTAGTCGCCGCGCTCGACCAGGGCGACGTCGACGCCCTGCAGCGCGAGGTCGCGGAACGTGGCGATGCCGTTGATGCCGCCGCCGACGACGAGGACCTGCGCGTTCGGGCGCTCGGTGAGGGCGGTCACCGTGTTCCGGGGCTGTGTCTTCTTCGACATGGTTCGTCGCTTCCTTCGTCTGTTCTCGTGGTCAGGATCGATCGTGCGCCGGTTTGGGAGGTCGGGCAACTCGCGTGCACGAACGTGCAGCACACGTGTCGTGCGCTCCGATCCGGGGGCCGGGAGGCGCGACAGGGGTTGCAGAGGCCGTGCACGTCCGTGCATGGTTGCGTTCGACAGATCGGAGCACCATGAGCGATGCGGCTCAGCCCATGCGCACGCAGCAGGCGCTGCGCGCCGCCCACCTGTACTACCTGCAGGACCTGACGATGGACGCCATCGCGGACGAACTCGCCACCTCGCGCTCCTCGGTGTCACGCCTGCTGAAGTACGCCAGGGACACCGGCCTCGTCGACATCCAGATCCGCTCACCCCTCGACCAGGCCGCCGCGCTGAGCCGCAGCATCCGCTCGCGGTTCGGCGTGCACGCGCACGTCGTCCCGGTGCCGGACCACACGAGCGACGTCGACCGCCTGGAACGTGTCGCCCTGTCCGCCGCCCGGATCCTGACGCAGTACGTCGAGTCGAACATGGTGATCGGGATCTCGTGGGGCTCGACGGTGAGCGCGGTCAGTCGGTACCTCGTGCCGAAGACCACGCACGGGTCGACCATCGTGCAGATCAACGGCGCCGCGAACACCCGGACCACGGGCATCGTCTACGCCTCGGAGATCCTGCGGCGGTTCGGCGAGGCGTACGGCGCGTTCGTGCAGCAGTTCCCGGTGCCCGCGTTCTTCGACGACCCCGCCACGAAGGAGGCGCTGTTCCGCGAGCGCTCGATCCGCCGTGTGCTCGACCTGCACGAGCGGATGGACCTGGTCGTGTTCGGTGTCGGCGCCCCGCAGGCCCCGGTGCCGTCGCACGTGTACTCCGGCGGCTACCTCGACCCCGCGGACCGCGACGAGCTGACGAAGGCCCAGGTCGTCGGCGACGTCTCGACCGTGTTCTACCGGGCCGACGGGTCGTGGCGGGACATCGGCGTGAACGCGCGCGCGGGCGGCCCGGACCTCGACACCATCAAGCGCGCTCCGCGTCGGGTCTGCGTCGTCGCGGGCCGGTCGAAGGCCGCGTCGTTGCGGGGTGCGCTGGCGTCCGGGCTCGTCACGGACCTGATCCTGGACGAGAGCGTCGGGCAGGCGATCCTGCAGCCCTGAGTCAGGATGTGACCCGGTTCTGTCGGGGGTGCCGGGTACGTTCTCGGCCATGGTGATCTCGATGGACCGACCGGGCGGCCGGTACTCCCGTCGCGTGGTCGGCACTGACGTCGACCAGGCGCTCGCGTTCTTCGGGCGCGACTACGACTTCCGGGCACCCGCGGTCCGGCGCACCCGCCCCACCGCGCACTGGGACTTCGCCGGCGTCGGCGACGACCGGATGTCGCTGCGGTCGTCGCGGTTCATGGTCGACCTGCGCAGCGAGAGCCAGGTCGACGACGAGTTCCTGGTGGCCTGGATGCGGAGCGGTTCCAGCCGGATCACCTGCGGCGGCGACACCTGGGCGCTCGAAGCCGGCGTGCCCGTCGTGCTGCCGTTCGCCGAGCCGTACTCCCTGCACCACCGCGACATCGCGCTGAACCTCGTGCACCTGGACCGCGACTTCGTCCGGGCGATCGTCGGCGAGGACGACTTCGCCTTCGAGCCGATGCAGCGCCCGACGGCTGCGGGCACGGCCGCGTGGCAGGACGTGGTCCGGACGCACTCGTCGACGTGGCTCAACGTCGACCACGACCTCGACCCGATCGCGCAGCGCGACATCGCCGAGGCCTTCGCGACCGCTGCGATCCGCGCGTTCCCGCAGCGCGATCGCTGGCGCTCGACCGTGGCCGGCGGCGGTCCGGAGCACGGCCGCGTCCGCCGGGCGCTCGACTTCGTGCACGAGCACGCCCGCGAACCCATCGGCACACCCGAGATCGCCGCGGCGGCGGGGCTCAGCCCGCGCGGGCTGCAGCAGTCCCTGCGACGGCACCTCGACCAGACGCCCGGCGACCTGCTGCGCGAGGTGCGGCTCGACGGTGCGCGGGCGGACCTGCTCGGGGGTGCGCGCAACGAGACCTCGGTCGCCGAGATCGCCCGGTCGTGGGGCTTCGGGCACCTCGGGCGGTTCTCGGCGACGTACCGTGCCCGCTTCGGCGAGCTGCCGAGCGAGTCGCTCCGTACGCGCTGACCGCCGTGGGGGCACCGAGCCGGGGAGTCCACCCGGCGGCGGTAGCGTGACGACATGGACACCGTCGTCACCGAGCTCCGCTCCGCCCTGCACGACCCCGACGGCACCGTCGTCCGGACCGAACCGGGCGTGCTCGACGCCGCGCGGACCGACAAGTCCGGCTGGATCGCACCCGGCGGTCCGGTCGCCGTCGTCGAGGCCCGCACCGTCGAACACGTGCAGGCGACGCTCCGGACCTGCTCGGCCCTGGGCGTCCCCGTCGTCCCGCGCGGCGCCGGCACCGGTCTGGCGGGTGGCGCGAACGGCACCGAGGGCACGGTGGTGCTCAGCGTCGCGCGGATGGACCGCATCGTCGAGGTGTCCGTCGAGGACGAACTCGCCGTCGTCGAACCCGGGGTGCTCAACGGTGCGCTGAACGCCGCCGTCGCCGAGCACGGGCTGCGCTTCGCACCGGACCCCGCGAGTGCGGCGATCGCGAGCGTCGGCGGGAACATCGCCACGAACGCCGGTGGTCTGCGGTGCGTGAAGTACGGCGTCACGCGCGAGGCCGTACTCGGACTCGACGTCGTGCTGGCGGACGGTCGGCTCGTGTCGACCGGCCACCGCACCGTGAAGGGGGTGACCGGCCTCGACCTGACGGCGTTGCTCGTCGGGTCCGAGGGCACGCTCGGCGTCATCGTCGGCGCCACGGTCCGACTCGTCCCGATCCCGGCGGGGGAGCCCGCGACCCTCGGGGCCGTCTACCCGTCCGTGCAGCAGGCGGCGGCCGCGGCAGCGGCCGTCGTGGCGGGAGCGGATCGGCCGTCGACGGTCGAGCTGCTGGACGTCCTCGCCCTCGAGGGGATCGCGGCGTACCTGGGACCCGAGGTGATCGTGGAGACGGTGGGGAGCACCGCGGCGGGCGGGGTCTTCCTGCTCGTGGAGTTCGACGGCCCGGGCGCGACCGAGGCCGCGCTGGGAGCCGTGCCGCGCCTCCAGGCCGAGGGCGGGACCGTGCACCTGGCCGGGTCGGCGGCGGAACGCGAGCGCCTGATGACGATCCGTCGGTCCTTCCACGCCGCGATGGAGTCGCGAGGCCGGGTGCTCATCGAGGACGTCGCGGTGCCGCGCAGCCGGCTCGCCGAGATGTTCGCCCGTGTCGAGGCCATCGGCCGCGAACACGGCGTCCCGATCCCGACCGTGGCGCACGCCGGTGACGGCAACCTGCACCCGAACTTCGTCTTCGACGGCGACGAGGTGCCGGCTCAGGTCTGGGACGCCGCTGATGCGATGTTCCGTGCCGCGATCGAGTTGGGCGGCACCCTGACGGGCGAGCACGGCGTGGGGGTGTTGAAGCGTCGGTGGATCGGTGACGAGCTCGGGGACGACGTGCTCGAGCTGCAGCGGGGGATCCGACGGGTGTTCGACCCGGCAGGCATCCTGAACCCGGGCAAGGTCTTCTGAGCGGCTGATCGCCGAATCTCATCGCACGGATGCGCCGTGTGTCGTCAGGATCTTCGGCCGTAACGTCACCGCAACGAATCCGGCGCTGAATGGTGTGGACGAGAGCACCACCCACGAAGGAGTCTGCGATGCGCATCGGCGTCCCCACCGAGATCAAGAACAACGAGTACCGCGTGGCGGCCACCCCGGCGGGTGTCGCGGAGCTGGCGCTGCACGGCCACCAGGTCCTGGTGCAGGCCGGCGCCGGCACCGGGTCGGCGTTCCCCGACGACGAGTACCGCACCGCGGGCGCCGAGATCGTCGACACCGCCGCCGAGGTCTGGGCGCGCGCCGAGCTGATCCTGAAGGTCAAGGAGCCGGTGGCGTCCGAGTACCCGCTCATCCGTCCGGGACAGGTGCTCTTCACGTACCTGCACCTGGCGGCCGACCGCCCGCTGACCGATGCACTCATCGACTCCGGGGCCACCGCGATCGCCTACGAGACCGTGCAGCTGCCGGACCGCTCGCTGCCCCTGCTGTCGCCGATGTCCGAGGTCGCCGGACGGCTGTCCGCCCAGGTCGGCGCCTACAACCTGATGCGCACGAACGGCGGACGCGGACTGCTGCTCGGTGGGGTGCCCGGCACGCCGAAGGGCCGCGTCGTCGTGATCGGCGGCGGGGTCGCGGGCGAGCACGCGGCGACGATGGCGCTCGGCATGGGGGCCGACGTGACGGTCTTCGACATCAGCCTGCCCCGGCTGCGCGCGCTCGACGCCCGGTTCGACGGGCGGATCACGACGCTGCGGTCGTCGGCGCACGCCATCGCGGAAGCCCTGCGGGACGCCGACCTGGTGATCGGTTCCGTGCTCATCCCCGGGGCGTCCGCGCCGAAGCTCGTCACCGATGCCATGGTCGCGGACATGCGGCCGGGATCGGTGCTCGTCGACATCGCGATCGACCAGGGCGGCTGCTTCGAGGGCTCGCACCCGACCACCCACGACGACCCGACGTTCGCGGTGCACGACACCGTGTACTACTGCGTGGCGAACATGCCCGGTGCCGTCCCGCGCACGAGCACGATCTCGCTGACGAACGCGACGCTGCCGTACGCCGTCGCGATCGCCGACCGCGGGTGGGAGGCCGCGCTGGCCGCCGACCCGTCGCTCGCCCTCGGCCTGAACGTGCACGCCGGCGAGGTCACGAACGAGGCCGTGGCGTCCGCGCACGGGCTCGTGGCGTCCGCGCGGTAGGCCCCGGCCGCCTGCGGGCCCGGCGCTGGCGCGCGTTGTTTCGCGCTCAGCGACAGTTCACGCAGCCTCGCGGCCGTGAACTGTCGCTGAGCGCGAATGTTGGCTAGGCCGTGCGCGCCGCCAAGCCACGCGCGCCGGACCAACCCGCACGCGCCCGCACGGCGACCGTCACCACCACGACCGCGGCGGCTGCGACCACCGCGGCCACGGCGGTCGGCGTCGACACCAGCGGACCGTCGAGCCGCGCGACCGCCACCCAGGCCAGCCCCCAGGCCAGGGAGAGCATCGGCGCCAGGCGACCCCGACCCCACACCGCCAGCAGCAGCCCGACGAGCCCGGCCACCGCTGCGACGAGCACACCCCACACGTCCTGCCCGAGGTCGAAGCCCCGGAAGCCCGCTGCCGTCAGCACCGCGGCCGTGTTCGCTGCCGTCGCGACGCACACCCACCCGAGGTAGAGGCCGAACGTGCCGTCGGTGACGATCGCCTCGACGACGCCGGAGGGCTTCGTCCGCCGCAGGATCGTGAACGTCCAGACCAGCACCGCGAGCAGGGCTACGATGATCGGTTCGCTCGCCCACAGGAACCCGAACTGCACCGACAGGATCCACGCCGCGTTGAGCAGCAGCGACAGGATCGCCGGCACCGCCAGCTTCGCGTGCCGGTCATCGTCCGACGTGCGGAAGAGCTGGCGGATGGCGTAGGCGATGAGGCCGACGTAGACGACGCTCCAGATCGAGAACGCCGGGCCGTCCGGTGCGATGGCGGTCGACGACGCGGACAGTGCTCCGCCGGCAGCGTCCTGGATCGGTGTCCCGCCGGCGGCGCCGGACCCGACGAACGCCCCGACCACCGCGACGACGGCACTCACGGCGACCGCGATGCGCTTCCAGATCCTCTTCATGACCGTTCCCTTCGTCAGCATGCTGATGACCTGCACCGTAGGCGGGCGGTCCTGTCGGGCGCGCAGCGTGCGTTCAGCCTGTGGGGGACGGCGGACTGGAGGCCCGTGGCGGGCCCGCCACGGGCCTCCCGTCCGAAAGCCGGTCACCTGCGTACGGTGGTCGCGTGAGCGTCGAGATGAACACCGTGTACGTCGACCGGATCGCCCCGATGGCGAGTCCGTCGCTGGACGACACCTTCCGGATGCTCGACGAGCAGGGCGCGAGCGCGTGCATCGTGCTGTACCAACCGGACGCGCAGGAGCTCGGCGACGTCGCGGTCGCCCTGGGCCTGCACGAGCTCGCGGTCGAGGACTCCGCCGAGGGGCACCAGCGGCCGAAGCTCGAGCGGTACGGCTCGACGCTCTTCGTGGTCCTCAAGCCCGCGCTCTACAACGACGGGCAGGAAGAGGTGGCGTTCGGCGAGGTGCACGCCTTCGTCGGTGAGGACTTCTTCCTCGTCGTGGTGAAGGCCGACCCGCGCGGCAAGCCGACCGTCCCGCGAGCGCTGCAGCGGATGAGCGGCAAGCCCGGCCTGGTGACGGTCGGACCGCAGGCGCAGCTCTGGGCGCTCATGGACACGATCGTCGACGGCTACGTGCCGGTGATCGACGGGCTGGAAGAGGACATCAACCAGATCGAGGACCAGCTGTTCGCGGGCGAGGCCGGGGTCTCTCGGCGCATCTACGAACTGTTCGGCGAGGTCGTCGACTTCCAACGTGCGGCCCGACCGCTCATCCACATCATCGAGAACCTGCACCGCGGCGCCGAGAAGTACCACCTGCCGATCGAGATGCAGCGCCGGTTCCGCGACGTCCTCGACCACGCCATCCGCACGGTGGAGCGGCTGGACACGTTCCGGCAGCTGCTGCAGAACGCCCTGACGGTCGACTCGACGCTCGCGGCGCAGAAGCAGAACGACGACACGAAGCGGATCTCCGGCTGGGCGGCGATCCTGTTCGCCCCGACGCTCATCGCCGCCATCTACGGCATGAACTTCACGCACATGCCCGAGCTGACGTGGACCTGGGGCTACCCGCTGTCGATCGTCGGGATGGTCCTGTTCGCCGCGATCCTGTGGGTCGTGTTCAAGGTCAAGCGCTGGTTCTGAGGAAGACTGGGGCCGTGACCTCGTCCGACCTCGTCCACCTGACCGCCGGGGGCGTCTCCCTCGTCCTCGACTGCCGTGACCACGCGCTGCCCGCGGTGGTGCACTGGGGAGCAGCCCTCGGGCCACTCGACGACGACGCGCTCGTCGCACTCGCCGACGCGGACGTCGCCCCCGTGGCCCAGAACGAGATGGACGACCCCGTCCGTGTCGCCGTGCTGCCCGAGCCGAACCGCGGGTGGAGCGGACGACCCGGCCTGGCCGGACACCGCGACGGCCACGACTGGTCGCCGGCGTTCACCGTCCGGGCGCTCGACGTGACCGACACGACCGTCACGGCCGAGGCTGCCGACGACACCGCGGGGCTCGCCGTCCGGCTGACGATCGAGGTGCTCGTCTCCGGACTCGTCCGCGCCCGGGCTGCCGTCACGAACACCGCCGACGGCGTCTACACGGTGGACGACCTGACGGTGGCGATGCCGATCCCGTCCGGGGCGCGCGAGGTCCTGGACTTCGCCGGTCGATGGGGCAAGGAACGCACCCCGCAGCGCCGCGAGCTCGTCGTCGGCACCCACCAGCGCGAGAGCCGCAAGGGCCGGACCGGCGCCGACGCCGCGACCGTCCTGACGGTGGGGGAGCCCGGCTTCGGCTTCGCCCGCGGGCAGGTCTGGGGCGTGCACACCGGGTGGAGCGGGAACCACCGGCACCACGCCGAACGCCTGTCGACCGGGCGCCAGGTGATCGGCGGCGGCGAACTGCTGCTGCCGGGCGAGGTCCGGCTCGGCACGGGCGAGACGTACGAGGGGCCGTGGGTGTGGTTCACCCACGGTGACGGGCTCGACGACCAGGCCCGACGGTTCCACCAGTGGCTCCGCAGCCGGCCGCAGCACCCGACGACGCCGCGGCCGATGACGATCAACGTCTGGGAGGCCGTGTACTTCGACCACGACCTCGCCCGGCTGACCGACCTGGCTGAGCGCGCCGCGGCCCTCGGGGTCGAGCGGTACGTGCTCGACGACGGGTGGTTCCGCGGCCGCCGGAACGACCACCTCGGGCTCGGCGACTGGTACGTCGACGAGGACGTCTGGCCCGACGGGCTCGGGCCGATCGTGGACCGTGTCCGGGCGCTCGGCATGGAGTTCGGCCTGTGGTTCGAACCCGAGATGGTGAACGAGGACAGCGACCTCGCCCGCGCCCACCCGGAGTGGATCATGCAGGCGGACGGCCGTCTGCCGATGCGGTCCCGCGACCAGCAGGTGCTCGACCTGGCGATCCCCGAGGCGTACGAGTACGTGCTCGAGCGGATGACGGCGATCATCGGCGAGTACGGCATCGAGTACGTCAAGTGGGACCACAACCGCGACCTGGTGGAGGCCGGGTTCCCCGGTGGCGGCGCGGCGGTGCACGAGCAGACCCTGGCGACGTACCGGCTGATGGCGACCCTGAAGGGGCGCTTCCCGACGCTCGAGATCGAGTCGTGCGCGTCGGGTGGCGCCCGGGTCGACCTCGGCGTGATCGAGCACACCGACCGCGTCTGGGTGTCCGACGACATCGACCCCCTCGAGCGGCAGCAGATGCACCGGTGGACGCAGCAGCTCCTGCCCCCGGAACTCCTCGGCGCGCACATCGCGAGCGGCAGGAACCACTCGACGGGCCGCGTGCACGACCTGGCCTTCCGGGCCGGCACCGCGCTCGTCGGGCACCTGGGCATCGAGTGGGACCTCACCGAGGCGACGGCGGAGGAGTCGGCGTCGCTGGCCGAGTGGATCGCGCTGTACAAGGAGCTGCGCGGGCTGCTGCACGGCGGCGACCTGGTGCGGATGGACGAGGTCGACGACTCCCGGCTCGTGTACGGCACGGTCACGCCGGACCGGCAGCACGCCGTCTTCTTCCTGGCGAGCATCGGGCGGTCCGAGGTGTCCGGCACCGGTCGGGTCACCTTCCGCGACCTCGACCCGGACGCCTCGTACCGCGTCGACCCGATCGTGGTCGGCGACGGGCACGGGATCGTCCGGCCGGACTGGTGGAGCGGCGCACGGGTGTTCAGCGGTCGCGTGCTCGGCACGGTCGGCCTGCACCCGCCGCTCATGCCCGCCGACTGCGTGGTCCCGTTCCGTCTGACGGCCGTCTGACGGCGGGTGGGACGACCGGGAGGCCCGGTGCCGGTGATCGGAGCCGCTAGGGTTTCCGACATGCCGCGCTCCGGACACGCGACCCCCGTCTGGGCGCTCAAGCTCGCCGTCGTCACCGCCCTGGTGGGCGTCTCCGGCGGCATCGCCGGCATCGCCGTGTGGCTCGCGCTGCAGCTCATCCAGTTCGTGGCCTTCGGGTACGGCTTCGGTGGGCACCTCGAGGCGGCGGACGCACCGTCGGCGCTGAACCGGTTCCTCGCCCTCGTGGCCGCCGGTGTCCTGACGGGCTTCGCCTGGTGGGCGCTCCGGCGCTGGGGGCGTCCGATCGTGTCGGTCACCGCGGCGGTCGGCGGCAAGCGGATGCCCGCGCTGGCGACCCTGGCGAACGCCGGCGTGCAGATCCTGGCGGTCGGTCTCGGCGCCTCGATCGGCAAGGAGGTCGCGCCGCGCGAGGTCGGCGCCTGGCTCTCCCAGCTCGTCACCCGTCGTGCCGGTCTGACCCCGCGCGAGACGAAGATCCTGGTCGCCTGCGGAGCGGCAGCGGGCCTCGCCGCGGTGTACGACGTCCCGCTCGGTGGTGCGCTGTTCGCCGTCGAGGTCCTGCTCGGCGAGATCAGCTTCGCCACGGCCCTGCCCGCGTTCGCCACGAGTGCCGTCGCCGCGTTCGTCGCCCGGCTCGTGATCCCGGACGAGGTGCTCTACCACGTGCCCGCGATGCACATGTCGCCGTCGCTGCTCGTCTGGGCGATCATCGTCGGGCCCGTCCTCGGCCTGGCGGGCGTCGGGTTCGTGAAGCTCACCAACCGGCTGCAGGGCATCGCGCCCAAGGGCTGGCACCTGCTCGTCGTGCTGCCGGTGGTGTTCGCGATGGTCGGGCTCATCGCGGTGCCGTTCCCCGAGATCCTCGGCAACGGCCGGGCGCTGGGCATCGTCGCGATGAACGCCTCGCTCGACGACGACACCGTCGCCGGCCTGGCGCCGATCGTGCTGCTCCTGCTGCTCGGCGTCGTCCGCACGATCACCACGTCGGCCACGATCGGTGCCGGCGCGGTCGGCGGCACCCTGACGCCCTCGATCGCGATCGGTTCGGCGATCGGCGGCGGCCTCGGTGGCGCGTGGCTCCTGCTCTGGCCGGCCGACGGCCCGGGCCTGGCGGCCTTCGCGTTCGTCGGCGCCGCGGCGTTCCTGGCGACCACGATGCGGGCCCCGTTCACGGCGCTCGTCCTGGTGGTCGAGTTCACCCAGGAGGGCACCGACATCCTCATCCCGTCGCTCCTCGCGGTGTCCGGGGCGGTCGCGGTCGGGTACGTCCTGGCACGTCGACGCAGCGCACAGATGGTGTGAACACTTCGTCACGTTCCGGGACAGAGGTCGGTTCTGCGGCCTACGATCTGCGGCATGACGGAGCGATGGGCTCCGCACCGAGCTGAGGA
The DNA here is from genome assembly GCF_023242305.1 of Curtobacterium sp. MWU13-2055. Lineage (NCBI taxonomy): Bacteria > Bacillati > Actinomycetota > Actinomycetes > Micrococcales > Microbacteriaceae > Curtobacterium > Curtobacterium sp. MWU13-2055. Next base: position 149,931 of record NZ_JALLIO010000002.1, on the reverse strand, counting down.
GCAGGCCATGGCGGGGTTCGACGACATCACGAAGAAGGCCCAGGACTTCCTGAAGGACAACAAGGTCCAGGACGCCCTGAAGAGCGAGAAGGCCGAGGACATCAGCGACAAGGTCCTCGGGGGCGTCGCCGACGCGGTCAAGAAGGCCACCGGCGGCAAGTACGACGACAAGATCGACGGTGCCCGCGACGCTGCGGACAAGAAGATCGGCAACGAGTAGCCCCACCGTGCGACGGCCCAGGACCCGGCGTGGTCCTGGGCCGTTCCCGTGCCGACTGGACGCCGTCGGGAACAACGGCCACCATTGACGGGTTGCTCCGGACAGCAACACCAGGAGGACGAGACGTGACAGTCGTGGCGCCGAACCAGCCGCTCACCGAGGCCGAGGTCGAGACGATCAAGTCGGACTTCCCGATCCTCGCGCAGGACGTGAACGGGCAACCGTTGGCGTACCTGGACTCCGGGGCGACGGCGGAACGCCCGACCCAGGTCCTCGACGCCGAACGCCGGTTCCTCGAGCACGACAACGCCGCCGTCCACCGCGGGGCGCACACGCTCGCGGCGCTGAGCACCGATGCCTACGAGGACGCCCGTGCCACCGTCGCCGACTTCATCGGCGCTGCCGGTCCGAGCGAGGTCGTCTGGACCGCGAACGCCACCGACGCCCTCAACCTCGTCGCCTACGGCATCGCGAACGCCAGCCGTGGCCGCGGCGGGGTCGACGCCGCTCGCTTCCGCATCGGACCGGGCGACGAGATCCTGGTCACCGAGGCCGAGCACCACGCGAACCTCGTGCCGTGGCAGGAACTCGCCGCGCTGACCGGCGCGACGCTCCGCTGGGTCCCGGTCGCCGCCGACGGCACCTGGACCGCCGAGGACGCCGCGGCCCTGATCACCGACCACACCAAGGTCGTCGCGTTCGCGCACGTCTCGAACGTCACCGGCATGGTCGCCCCCGTCGAGCAGATCGTCGGTCTCGCTCACGCCCGCGGCGCACTGGTCGTCCTCGACGCCTGCCAGTCCGCGCCGCACCGGCCGCTCGACGTGCAGCAGCTCGGCGTCGACTTCGCCGCGTTCTCCGGGCACAAGATGCTCGGCCCGAACGGCATCGGCGTCCTCTGGGGCCGCAGCGAGCTGTTGAACGCGCTGCCCCCGTTCCGCACCGGCGGGTCCATGATCACCACCGTGACCATGCAGGCGTCGGAGTTCATGCCGGCACCCGAGCGGTTCGAGGCCGGCACGCAGCCCGTCTCGCAGGCCGTCGCCCTTGCCGAGGCCGTCCGCTACCTGCAGGGCATCGGCATGGAACGTGTCCGCGCGCACGAGGAGCACCTCGCCCGGCGCATGCTCGACGGCCTGGCCGCCGTCCCCGGCATCCGCGTCGTCGGTCCGCCGGTCGGCGTCCCGCGATCGGGCCTGGTGTCGTTCGACGTCGACGGCGTGCACGCCCACGACGTCTCGCAGTACCTCGACGCGCAGGGCATCGCCGTCCGCTCGGGGCACCACTGCGCCCAACCCCTGCACCGCCGCCTCGGCCTGGTCGCCACCAGCCGCGCGAGCACCTACGTCTACACGACCGAGCACGACGTGGACCGGTTCATCGCGGCCGTCGGCGAGGTCCGCGGCTACTTCGGAGCGACCGTATGAACTCCCTCGACAGCCTGTACCAGCAGGTCATCCTCGACCACGCCAAGGCCCGGCACGGCGACGGCGACCTGCCCGACGCCGACGCCTCGCACTTCGAGCGCAACCCCACGTGCGGCGACGAGATCACCGTCCGCATCCGTCTCGAACCGGGCACCGACCGCATCGCCGGTCTCGCCTGGCAGGGCGACGGCTGCTCGATCTCGATGGCGTCGGCATCGGTCCTCACCGACATGGCCGTGGGCCGCACGGTCCCGGAGCTCCTCGCACTGACCGACGAGTTCCGCACGATGATGCGCTCCCGCGGCGTCGGTGAGCCCGACGAGGACGTCCTCGAGGACCTCATCGCCTTCCACGGCGTCTCGAAGTTCGTCATGCGGGTCAAGTGCGGCATGCTCGCCTGGGTCGCGGCGGAAGCCGCTGCGCGTGAGGCGACGGCGTCCCGCTGAGCCGGGTGCGGCTCGCGATCGCGACCACGTGACGGCCAGGAGGCCCGGTGCGGGCCCGCCCAGCGCCTCCCGTCCGCAGCTGGTCACCGACCGGGCCCCGAACGGCTTGAATGGTGTGCCTGTTGAAGGAGCGCGATGATCTTCGAGGCGGAGCGACCCGGCGCAGGCCGGGCCGACGCGATCGTACGGGGCTACCTGACCGAGGTCGCGTCGCGGTGGTACGGGCGGGCGGCGACGCCGGCCGAGGTCGACCGCGCGATGCTCGACGAGCCCTTCGACGACCTGCAAGGGGACTCCGGGCTGTTCGTCGTCGCCTCGGACGGGGGAGCGGTGGTCGCGTGTGCCGGCGTGCGTTTCGTGGGTGCCGTCGGTGAGCCGACGAAGGTGTTCACGCTGCCGGAGCGCCGCGGTCGGGGTGCCGGTTCGGCGCTCCTGCGCCACGTCGAGGAGGTCTGCCGGGTGCGCGGGATCACGTCGCTGCGTCTCGACACCCGGGCCGAGCTCGCCGAGGCCTGCGCGCTGTACGAACGGCTCGGGTTCGTGCAGGTCGCGCCGTTCAACGACGACCCGCACTCCGACCGCTGGTACGCGAAGGTGCTGTAGGGCCTGGTCAGGGACGGTACTCGTCCCGCGGCTTCGTGGATCGGGTGGGTGGCTGGGCCGGGGCGGTGGCACCGCCGGAACCGATGGCGCTCAGTACGGCGGCCAGGTACTGCAGCGTGGTCAGCACCACCCGGCCGATGGATCGCAGGACGTGGCTCATGCGTCGAACCTATCGTTCAGACGTGACGATGCGTCATGAAGACGTCGACGTCGTCCTCGGTGTCCACGACGAAACCGTGCCGTTCGTAGAGCCGGCGCGCGGCGCTGCCCTGCAGGACGTTGAGTCGCGTCGCACCCGTGTGGGGCTCGGACAGGACGGTCCGGAGCACTGTCGATCCGACGCCCCGCCCCTGGACCTCCGGCGCGAGGTAGAAGTGCTCGATCCACCGGGTGTCGGCGTCCGGACGCACGGTGATCGAGCCGCGATCACACCCGTCGACCACGACGACCCGGGTGTGCTCGGGCGCGAAGGCATCACGCATCCGCCCGCGGACCCGGACCGCGTCGAAGCGGCCGAGACGCTCCAGGTCGGCACGGAGGACCTGTGCACGCAGCTCGACGAGCCACTCGATGTCCTCGGGGATGCTGTTCCGCAGTGTGACGTCCACCCGTCGAGCCTAGGAGTCGTCGGCGTGGATCCCGTGCTGGTGATCGGCTCGTACCCTGGTCCGATGGATCAGGACGGTGTCATCGACCTCGTGGCGGCACGCCGCGCCTCGGCCGGGTACCCCATCGTCGTCGGCATCTCGGGGTACTGCGGCTCCGGGAAGTCCACGCTGGCGCGCAGTCTGGCCGGGACGGTGCCGGGCGCCGTGCGGATCCGTGGAGACGACTTCCTCGATCCGGAGCGGTCCCACCGGCGGTCGGGTGACTGGGACGGTGTCGATCGGGAGCGTCTGACGTCGTCCGTCCTCGAACCGCACCGGACGGGGCGAGCGAGCACGTTCCAGCGGTTCGACTGGTCGGTCCGGGCACTCGGTCCCGCGGAGCCACTGCCGACGACGGACGTCGTGGTCGTCGACCTCATCGGCCTCTTCCACCCCGACGCGATGCCGCTCATCGACGTGGCGGTCTGGTGCGACGTGGGCCTCGACACCGCCGCTCGTCGCGGCATGGCCCGCGACCGCCGGCTCGGACGTGATCACGACGACCTGTGGTGGGACGTGTGGATCCCCAACGAACGCGACTTCGAAGCGCAGTTCGCCCCGAGGGACGCTGCCGACGTCGTCTTCGACGGGTGACGAACCCCCGCACAGAGGTCGTGGTCAGGCCGCTCGACCGGCGGCCGTGGCGGATCGGTCAGTGCGTCCGACGGTGACCCCGAGGGCGATCTGCACGATGCCGAACAGGATCAGGAAGCCGGCGATGGCGACGACGGCCAGCGCTGCCCCGATGGACGGCAGGTTGATGACGAGCACGCCGATGACGATGCTGAGCACCGCGGCGCCGATCGTCAGGGCACGGTTCGTCGGTGTCGGGGCGTAGAGCAGGGTGATGCCCTCGACCAGCCAGGCGAAGCCGATCACGAACGCGATCCACCGCACCCCGACCGGCGGGGCGACGAGCGCCACGATGCCCCCGGCGAGGATCAGCGCACCGAGGACGACCAAGCCGATGCGGCGGCCGGTGCCGATCCCGCGGGCGAACGCACGGACGATCATCGACAGGCCGGACACCAGCAGGTAGATGCCGAACACCCACGCGACCGCGAACAGCGTCGCGTGCGGGAGCGCGAGTGAGGCGACACCGACGAGGACCGCCACGATGCCGACGATCAGCAGCGCGGTCCGTAGTCGTCGATCCCCGCCGACGTCGGTGACGACGTCGTCCTGCAGCGCCATGGTGTCCGCCCTTCCCTGAGAGGATCTGGTCCTGCGCGCTTCTGCGTCAGGGCTACTCCTCGGAACCGCCCGTGTCCGGTGCCGATGCGGACGCATCGGTCCGCGCGGGGTCGGTCCGGCCGGGCGGGCGCGCCGGCCACGTGACGAGCAGCAGCACCGCGAGCGGGCCGAACAGCAGCGTCAGGAGGAACCAGGTCCACGCCGATCGGTTCCGGGTCCGGGCGTACCCGCCGGCGAGCGTCGCGACGCTGAGCCAGAGGCTCGACAGGTACAGGCCGGTGAAGTCCTCGTGCACGAACAGTTCCCTTCGAGAGATACATCAATACCGGTCGAAGGGTAGCGCGTCGTCAGACCGTGCCGGCCTCGTCGTCGCTGGTGCGGCGGAGTGAGCGCACCATGCTGCGCAACGCCCCCCGCGCCGCCACCTGCTGCTCGTCCGACAACCCGTCGAGCATCCGGACCTCGACGCCGCGGACAGCCGCGCTCGCGAGCTCGAGGCTCGCCCGGCCGCTCGCCGTCAACCGCGTCGGGAGTGCCTTGCCCACCGGTGCCTCGGTGGCCCGCGTCACGAAGCCGTCCCGTTCCAGGGCCTGCAGCAGCACGTTCATCGACTGCCGCGTGACGAAGGCGCCGCGTGCGAGCTCGGAGTTCGACAGCCCGGGCCGCTGTGCCAGGAGTTCGAGGCACGAGTAGTGCGTCATCGTCATGCCGAGTGGGCGCAGCACGGCCTCCATCGCGGCGCGGAGCGCGCTCGCGGCTTCCTTGAGCAGGTACCCGAGGGACGTCTCGAGGTCGATGACGTCGCTGCTGTCGGTGCCGTCTTGACTCATGTCAGGAGTCTGACATAGGTTGTGCCGTGTCAGAAAACTGACACAACCGAAGGAGCACCACATGCCCGTCACCGGCCCCGACTTCATCTCCCTGCAGACCCGCGACCTGGCGGCGTCGCAGGCGTTCTACGAGCAGTACCTCGGTCTCGTCCGCTCCCAGGCCGGCCCGCCACACGCCGTCGTCTTCGAGACGACGCCCATCGCCTTCGCGCTGCGGGACGTCGTCCCCGGCGCCGACCTCGACGCGGTCTCGCAGCCGGGCATCGGCGCGGCGATCTGGCTGCACGCGACCGACGTGCAGGCCATCCACGACGCCCTGGTGGCCGACGGCCACACGATCGTGTCGGCACCGATCGACGGCCCGTTCGGCCGGACGTTCACGTTCGCCGACCCGGACGGCTACCAGGTCACGCTCCACGACCGCGCCTGAGTCGTGGGCAGTGCACCGCCGCACAACCAAAGTGCATCCGAGCAGGGTGAATCGCCGGTTCCGGACGACTTTGGTTGTGCGGGACGGACCGGCACCGGCACCGGCACCGGCACCGGCAACGGCACACGCAGCAGCACCTACCGACAGTCGGCCGTCACGCTTCGTCACGATGGATGACGGACGCAGACCCCGCACGTAGCGTCGCCAGGCGTGACCAGCAGCAGCGAGCCCCGGCAGATCCGCTTCAACGCGTTCGACATGAACTGCGTCGCGCACCAGTCCTCCGGGCTGTGGCGTCACCCGCGCGACCGATCGCGGGACTACCGCGACCTGACGTACTGGACGGACCTGGCGAAGACGCTCGAGGGCGGGGCGTTCGACGGCATCTTCATCGCCGACGTGCTGGGCACGTACGACGTGTACGGCGACTCGAACGAGGCCGCGCTCCGAACGGGCTCGCAGGTGCCGGTCAACGACCCGATCCTGCTGGTGTCGGCGATGGCGTCGGTGACCGAGCACCTCGGCTTCGGGATCACGGCGGGTACGGCGTACGAGCACCCGTACCCGTTCGCTCGGCGGATCTCCACGCTCGACCACCTGACCAAGGGGCGCGTCGGCTGGAACGTCGTCACCGGGTACCTGCCGAGCGCCGCGCGGAACATGGGCCAGACCGACCAGCTGTCGCACGACGACCGCTACGACGTGGCCGACGAGTACCTCGAGGTCCTCTACAAGCTGTGGGAGGGCTCGTGGGAGGACGACGCCGTCGTCGCCGACCGCGCGTCCGGCGTCTTCACCGACCCGGCGAAGGTGCACCCGATCGAGCACCACGGCAAGCACTTCGACGTGCCGGGCATCCACCTGTCCGAGCCGTCGGTGCAGCGTTCGCCCGTCATCTACCAGGCGGGCGCGTCACCGCGCGGCATCCGCTTCGCAGCGGAGAACGCCGAAGCCGTCTTCGTGGGCGCACCGACCGTCGAGCAGCTCGCGTCGACCGTCGCGAAGGTCCGTGACGCCCTGGAGGCAGCTGGTCGCGACCGCTACGCCGCTCGCGTCTACACTTTGCTCACCGTGATCACGGACGCCACCGACGAGCTGGCCCAGGCGAAGTACGAGGACTACCTGTCGTACGCGTCGGAGCTCGGTGCACTCGTGCTCAACTCCGGCTGGATGGGCGTCGACCTGTCGCAGTGGGACCTCGACGAGCCCCTCGGCGACGTGGAGTCGAACGCGATCCAGTCGGCGGCGGCCAACATCGCCGCGGCGACCGGCGAGGACGGCAGCTCGTGGACGATCCGCGACCTCGCCCGGCACACCGCGATCGGCGGACTCGGGCCGGTCGCCGTCGGCGGGGGAGCGACCATCGCCGACCGGCTGCAGGAGATCCAGGAACGCACCGACGTCGACGGCTTCAACCTGGCGTACGCGGTGACCCCGGGCACGTGGGAGGACGTCATCGAGTTCGTCATCCCCGAACTCCGTGCGCGCGGGGCGTACCCGACCGGCTACGAGCTCGGGTCGCTGCGGCACAAGCTGCACGGCCGCGGTGACCGGCTGCCCGACGAGCACCGTGGGGCGTCGTTCAGGATCGGCAGCAGCGCGGTCGTAGGCTGACCGGGTGATCGAACCGTCCGTGTCCGTGCGTCCAGCGGCCCCGGACGAGGTGTCGGCGTGTGTCGACCTGTGGGTCGCAGCGGTCGCGGCACGGGACGGCGTTCCGGAGTCCGATGCGGTGCGAGCCCGCGCGGCGTCGAAGTTCGCCGTGCCGCGCGTCGCACTGCTCGTCGCTGCCGGAACGGCCGGTGCGATCGACGGCTTCGCGCTCGTGACGGCGCCGGGGTCCGGGCGTCCGACCGACCCGTCCGACGCCGCCTACCTGTCGCTGCTCGCCGTCCGCCCGGACGTGCAGGCGCGGGGTGTCGGGCGTGCGCTCCTGGCCGCGTCGGTCGACGCGGCGTCAGCGGCGGGACACCCCGCGGTGGTCCTGCACGCACTCGCCGGCAACGAGCGGGCGCTGCGGCTCTACGAAGCCGGCGGGTTCCGGGCGGACGGGGTCGAGTTCCCGCACGCACTGACGGGCGGGCCGACGCGGACGTACATCGCGACGGCCCCGGCGCGCTGAACCGTCAGACGCGCCACTTCGGTCGCGGGGCGTGGTCCTCGTACGACTGCCGACTCGGGTAGGTGATCAGCTCGATCGTCGATCCCCACGGCGTTCCGACGTACACGAACCGGTTGCCGAACCCACCCTCGTTGCCGCCGAGGTCACGCGGGTCGGCGTACCGCTGGCCGCCCGCCGTCTCGATGTGCGACAGCGCGTGGTCGATGTCGTCGACGTAGAACGCCACGTGCTGCCAGCCGAGGTCGCTCGCGCGGACGGCCGGGCGCTGGTCGGGGCCGTGGTACTCGAAGAGCTCGAGTCCCGGCCCGTTCGGCAGCGCGAGCATACGCAGTGCCCCCTGGGCCATGGTCTTCGGGATGCCGAGGCGCCGCTGGACGTCGGGTTCACCGCGGAGCGGTTCGCTCCGGAGGAACCGGTCGTACAGGGGGACGGCGTCGAGTCCCAGGACGAAGAAGTCGGTGGCCTGGTCGATGTCGGGCACGGTGAGGCCGATGTGGTCGATGCCGTGTGCGGTGCTGGGGGTGCCCGTCGGGGTGGTGACGGTTGCAGGACGTGTCGCGGTGGTGCCGGATGGGCGTGGCGCAGTGTGCATGGTGCCGTCTCCCCTGAGTTCGGCTCGGACGTGGATCACCCGAGTAGAACGGCTGTTCGCGGGGGAGGACAAGCGGAGCGCGGGACGCGTGCGGAGAACCGCCGCGATCGTGCGTGATCAGTCGACGGGGGTCCACGCCGGGTAGGTTGCCGAGCGTCCGTCGCCCGAGGACCGCCGGGTGACGCGGCGCTGTACCCAGGGCAGGACGTGCTCGCGGTAGTAGCGGAGTTCCTCGGAGAGTCGGGTGCGGCCGGTCTGTTCGGACGCCGGCTCGATCGGTGCCGGTCCGTCCTCGATCGCGTGCAGGGCGAGGTCCGCGACGCGCTGGTGGCCGGTGTCGTTCATGTGCAGCCGGTCCTCGGACCAGAACTCGGCACGGCGCAGGTGCGGATCACGGGACACGTCGACGAAGGGCAGGTCGTACCGGTCGGCGAGGTCGGCGAGGGCGTCCGCCCAGGCGTCGCCGCGCGCGTTGATGAGGCGTCCGAGGGGGAGTCGTGCGCTCGGGTCGGCGGGGCTCAGCAGCGCCAGCCGGACCCCGCGGCCCAGGACCGTGTCGACCGCCGCTTCGAGTGGTGCGATGAGGGCGTGGGCGTCGAACCGTGGCCGCAGCAGGTCGTTGCCGCCCGCGCAGAACGTGATCAGCGTCGGTGCGGGGTCGAGTGCGAGAGCCGCGTCGAGCTGCTCTCCGAGGACCCCGGCGAGCAGGCGCCCGCGGACCGCGAGGTTGGCGTACCGGACGTCTGCGTCGTGCGCACGGGCCATGCCGCTCGCGAGTCGGCCGGTCCAGCCGGGGAACGGTACGGCGCCGGCGTCGCCGATGCCCTCCGAGAAGCTGTCGCCGATCGCGACGTAACGGATGGTGTCGGGCATGCGGCCATCATCGTGCACATGTCTGTGCACGTTCTGGTGTGGAACGAGCGTTTCAGGACAGCGACCACGACACACGACCGTTACACGAGGGAAACGGCGGGCGCGAAGAGGCTCCCTAACTTCTGTGGTGGAGGCGATCACCGCCTCCCCACCCCACTCCCTCGGAGGACGCCATGGCTACCGATCTCGTGACACCCGTCGCAGCGCCCCACGCCCCCACCACGACCGCCGCACCCGCTGGTGCCGGCGTCGTCAAGCCCGGGTACGACCCGGCGCTCACGAACGAGGACCTCGCCCCGCTGCGCAAGCAGAGCTGGACGAGCTACAACTTCTTCGCCTTCTGGATGTCCGACGTGCACTCGGTCGGCGGCTACGTCACCGCCGGGTCGCTCTTCGCACTGGGCATCGCGAGCTGGCAGGTGCTCATCGCCCTGGTGGTCGGCATCCTGATCGTGCAGGTCTTCGCCAACCTCGTCGCCAAGCCGTCGCAGCGCACTGGCGTGCCCTACCCGGTCATCAACCGTGCGGTGTTCGGGGTGCTCGGGGCGAACGTGCCCGCGATCATCCGCGGGCTGATCGCGATGGCCTGGTACGGCGTGCAGACGTTCCTCGCCGCGCAGTCGCTCAACATCATCTTCCTGAAGTTCATCCCCGCCTCGGCCGGGCTGCTCGACCACTCGTTCCTGGGGCTGTCGGCGCTCGGGTGGATCTCGTACGCGATCCTGTGGGTCGCGCAGGGGGCCCTGTTCTGGATGGGCATGGAGGCCATCAAGAAGTTCATCGACTGGGCGGGCCCGGCGGTGTACGTCGTGATGATCGCGCTGGCGATCTACCTCGTCAGCCAGGCCGGCATCGGCAACATCTCGTTCACGCTGTCGGTGGGGGAGCCGCTCTCGTTCGGCGCGTCGATCCCGGTCATGCTCTCCGCGGTCGCCCTGGTGGTCAGCTACTTCTCCGGCCCGATGCTCAACTTCGGTGACTTCTCGCGCTACGGCAAGTCCTTCGCGTCCGTCAAGCGGGGCAACTTCTGGGGCCTGCCGATCAACTTCCTGTTCTTCTCGGTGCTCACCGTGCTGTGTGCGAGTGCGACCGTGCCGGTCTTCGGCAAGCTCATCACCGACCCGATCGAGACCGTGCAGGCGATCGGCGCCCCGTTCGCGATCCTGCTCGGCGGCCTGACCTTCGTCACGGCGACGGTCGGCATCAACATCGTCGCGAACTTCATCAGCCCCGCGTTCGACTTCTCGAACGTCGCTCCGCGCAAGATCTCGTGGCGAGCCGGCGGCATGATCGCCGCGGTCGGCTCCGTGCTGCTGACCCCGTGGAACTGGTACGGCAACGACCAGGCCATCCTGTACACGCTCGGGGTGCTCGGCGCCCTCATCGGCCCGCTGTTCGGCATCCTGATCGCCGGGTACTACATCGTCGGGAAGCAGCGCATCGCCGTCGACGACATGTACACGAAGGACACCTCGGCCCGGTACTGGTACCGCGGCGGCTTCAACCCGAACGCCATCGGTACCCTCGTCGTCACCGGGGTGGTCTCGGTCGCCAGTGCGGTCCTGCCGCCCGCGCTCGGGATCCTGCCGGGGCTGAACAACTACAGCTGGTTCATCGGCTGCGGCCTGGGACTCGTGGTCTTCTGGGGACTCGAGCGGGTCCGGCCGAGCATGCCGGAGCTCGCCTCGGACGACCCGACGGTCGACGACGGCGCCGCCGTCGGACGAGCCTGAGACGCCGCAGCGACACCGCACCACCAGCGAGACCCGTACCACCAGCGACACCCGCACCGCCCGCACCACCGGAAGGACCCCGATGCGCATCCGCGTCGTCAACCCGAACACCACCGCCTCGATGACCCGCTCGATCGGCGTCGCCGCCACCGCGGTCGCCGGCCCGGGCACCATCGTCGAGGCGGTGAACCCCACGATGGGCCCGGCGTCGATCGAGAGCCACTACGAAGAGGCGCTCGCGGTGCCGGGGCTCCTCGAGCAGATCGCGCTCGGGGAGCAGGACGGCGTGGACGCCTACGTCGTCGCCTGCTTCGGTGACCCGGGCCTCGACGCCGCGCGGGAGCTCGCCGCCGGGCCGGTCATCGGGATCGCCGAGGCGGGCTTCCACGCAGCGGCGATGCTCGGGCGCCGGTTCGGCGTCGTGACGACCCTGGCGCGGACGACCGGACGGGCCCACGAGCTCGCCGAGCGCTACGGCTTCGCGTCGCTCGTCACCGAGATCCGGGCGTGCGAGGTCGCGGTGCTCGAGCTCGACGACCCCGCTTCGGGCGCACGCGCCCTGGTGATCGAGGAGTGCCGGGCCGTCATCGCCGGCGGAGCCGACGCGGTCGTGCTCGGCTGCGCGGGGATGGCGGACTTCTGCGCCGAGGTCTCGCGGGCGATCGGGGCACCGGTCGTCGACGGCGTCGCCGCGGCGACCGTGCTCGCCGAGTCGCTCGTGCGGCTCGGGCTCTCGACGGGCAAGCACGGCGAGTACGCCACCCCGCCGACGAAGGCGATGTCGGGTCTGCTGGCGGGCTTCGAACGCCAGCCGGCGGCGGGCGCGACGGTCGGGGCGGGCGCATGACGGGCCTCCCGGCCGACGGCAGCACCGAGTCCCGCACCGACGTCGACACCGACACCGTCGCGGACCTCGTCCTGCGCGCAGATCGCGCCTGGATCGACGGAGCCTTCCGCCCCGCAGCGGTCGTCGTGCGCCACGGCCGCGTCGACACCGTCCTGCCGGTCGACGCAGCCGTGGCCGCCGTCGACGACCGCACCGTGCCGGCCGACCAGGTCCTGCTGCCCGGCCTCGTCGACACCCACGTGCACGTCAACGAACCCGGACGCACCGAGTGGGAGGGGTTCGCGTCCGCGACCCGGGCCGCCGCACTCGGCGGGGTCACGACCATCATCGACATGCCGCTCAACTCGATCCCCGCGACGACGACGGTCGAGGCGCTCGCCGTGAAGCGCGCGAGTGCCGAGGGGCGGGTCGCCGTCGACGTCGGGTTCTGGGGCGGGGCGGTCCCCGACAACGCCGGCTCGCTCGGCGCACTGCACGACGCGGGCGTCTTCGGGTTCAAGTGCTTCACCGCGCCGTCCGGGGTCGACGAGTTCCCGCACCTCGACGCCGACCAACTGCGCGACGCGATCGAGGAGGTCGCCCGGATCGACGCCCTGCTCATCGTGCACGCCGAGGACCCCGAGTTCCTGGTCGACCACGCTGCGCTCGGCGGGCACTACGAGGACTTCCTCGCCACCCGCCCGGTCGACGCCGAGCGGTCCGCCATCGCGCGGGTCATCGACGGCGCACGGGCCACCGGCGCCCGGGTCCACATCCTGCACCTGTCCGACGCCGGTGCGATCCCGATGATCCGCGCCGCGAAGGACGACGGCGTCCGGATCACGGTCGAGACCTGCCCGCACTACCTGTCGTTCGAAGCGGGGTCCATCCCCGACGGCGCGACCGAGTACAAGTGCTGCCCGCCGATCCGTGACGACGCGAACCGTGACGCCCTGTGGGCCGGTGTGCTCGACGGCACGATCGACATGATCGTGTCGGACCACTCGCCGTCGACCGCCGACCTCAAGGTCGACGACTGGGGACTCGCCTGGGGCGGGATCGCCGGCCTGCAGGTCGGCTTCCAGGCCGTCTGGACCGAGGCCCTCCGCCGCGGCGTCCCGCTCGAGGTGCTGTTGCCGCTGTTCACGACCGGTCCGGCAGCACTCGTCGGCTTCCCCGACCGCGGGGTCATCGCCCCCGGCTCGCTGGCCCACTTCGCCGTGTTCGAACCGTCCGCCACGGCGGTCATCGACGTGGCCGGCCTCGCACACCGCAACCCGGTCTCCGCGTTCGCCGGCCTGGAGGCCCGTGGCCGCGTCACCGAGACCTGGCTGCGCGGGCGCGTGGTGGCGTCCACCGCGTCCGGCGTCACCGCCGTCGAGGGGCAGCTCGTCGCGGCTCCCGCGACCGCGGATGCCCGGGTCACCGAAACACGTCTGTAACGATCGTTCCGGTACGCTCGTGACCGGAACGGAAGGACCAACCATGCACCCCGTGAACCCGCCAGCCCGCCTCCTCATGGGCCCCGGCCCGATCACCGCCGACCCGCGTGTGCTCCGCGCCCTGTCGACCCCGCTCGTCGGGCAGTACGACCCGTGGATGACCTCCGCCATGAACGACACCCAGGAGCTCTACCGCGGTGTGTTCGGCACCACGAACGAGGCGACCGTGCTCGTCGACGGCACCTCGCGCGCCGGGATCGAAGCGGTGCTCGTGTCGCTCCTCGTGCCGGGTGACCGCGTGCTCGTGCCGGTGTTCGGCCGGTTCGGGCACCTGCTCGCCGAGATCGCGGGCCGTGCCGGGGCCGAGGTCCACACCATCGAGACCGCGTGGGGCCAGGTCTTCACGCCGTCCGCGATCGAGGACGCCATCGTCCGTGTCCGGCCGAAGGTGCTGGCGATCGTGCAGGGCGACACCTCCACCACGATGAACCAGCCGCTCGACGAACTGGGCGCGATCTGCGAGCGGCACGGCGTGCTGTTCTACACCGACGCCACGGCGACCGTCGGCGGTAACCCGCTCGAGGTCGACGCCTGGGGCATCGACGCCGTCAGTGCCGGCCTGCAGAAGTGCCTCGGCGGGCCGTCCGGCAGCGCGCCGGTCACCGTCTCGCCGCGTGCGACCGCCGTGCTCGACGAGCGCCGCAGCGTCGAGGCGGGCATCCGCGAACCCGGTGACGACGTCGCCGACGAGCCGATCCGCTCGAACTACCTCGACCTCGCGATGATCCTGGACTACTGGGGTCCGCGGCGGCTGAACCACCACACCGAGGCCGCGTCGATGCTCTACGCCGCCAACGAGTGCGCCCGCATCCTGCTCGACGAAGGGCGCGAGCAGGCGATCGCACGCCACGAACTCGCGGGCCGCGCGATGCTGCAGGGCGTCCAGGCGCTCGGGCTCGGGGTGTTCGGTGACGTCGCACACAAGATGCACAACGTCGTCGCGGTGGAGATCCCGTCCGACGTCGTCGGCGACCAGGTCCGTGGTTCGATGCTCGACGACCACGGCATCGAGATCGGCACCTCGTTCGGACCGCTGCACGGCAAGGTCTGGCGCATCGGCACCATGGGCTACAACGCCCGCAAGGACACCGTCGTGACGACCCTCGCCGCCCTCGAGCACGCGCTCCGCCGGGCGGGGCACGCCGTCCCGCACGGCGGTGGGGTCGACGCGGCCCTCGACGTCTTCGCCGGTGCGCCGGTCGGGGTGCTGGCGTGAGCGCGGCCCCGGTCGTGACCGCCACCGCCCTGGGCACCGCCGACGCCGAGCTCGTGGCGCGCTGGTGCGACGAGCTGGCCCTGGTCACCGAGGAGACCGGCCGGATCACCCGCGTGTACCTGTCGCCCGAGCACGCCCGCGTCAACGGGATCGTCGCCGGGTGGATGCAGGACGCCGGACTCACCACCTGGCAGGACGCCGCCGGCAACCTGCACGGACGGGTCCACGGCGCGACGCCGGACGCCCCCGTGCTGCTGCTCGGCTCGCACCTCGACACCGTGGTGGACGCCGGCCGCTACGACGGGATCGTCGGGGTCCTGATGGCCATCCGCACCGCTGCGCGCTTGACGGCCGCGGGACCGCTGCCCGTCGCGCTCGAGGTCATCGCGTTCTCCGACGAAGAGGGGACCCGCTTCGGCAAGGCCCTGCTCGGGTCGTCCGCCGTCGCCGGGGTGTGGGACGAGTCCTGGTGGGACCTGGCGGACGGCGACGGCGTGACCCTGCGCGAGGCCTTCACCCGGTTCGGGCTCGACCCGGCCCGGGTGGGTGACGCGGCGGCCGACCCGACCACGCTCGCCGGCTACCTCGAGGCGCACATCGAACAGGGTCCGTACCTCGAGCAGGCCGGTCAGGCGCTCGGCGTCGTCACGAGCATCGCGAGCGCCCGACGCTTCTCGGTCGAGGCCGTCGGCGAGGCCCGGCACGCCGGCGGAACGCCGTACGAGCGCCGCCACGACGCGCTGCTCGCCGCGGCCGAGGCCGCCTTGGCCGTCGAGCGGATATGCCGGGCGTCGCACCACGTCGGCACCGTCGGCACGATGACCGTCGAACCGGGCGCGGTGAACGTGGTCCCCGGGCTCGCACGGTTCTCGGTGGACCTGCGCGGCGAGTTCGACGACGGCCGCGACGCGGTGTGGGACGAGCTCACGAAGGCGTTCTCGCTGATCGGGGAACGACGCGGGGTCAGCGTCACGCCGACCGAGGTGCACCGCGCGCCGGCGGTGTTCTGCGCGCCGCGGCTGATGGACGCCGTCCGCGCCGGCATCGAGTCGACGGGCGAGGCCGCGCCGATGGAGCTGTTCTCGCGAGCTGGACACGACGCCATGTCGCTCGGGCTCGTCACCGACGTCGCGATGCTGTTCCTGCGCAACCCGGACGGCATCAGCCACCACCCGGACGAGTTCGTCTCGACGCCCGACATCGCGCTCGGGCTCGACGCGCTCGCCGTCGCGGTGGAGCGGGTGGCCCGGGCATGAGCACCGCCGGACCGGACGTCCGCGCCCGCATCGACTCCGTCTGGGAGCAGCTCTCGCCCGCCGAACGACGCGTCGCCGCGATGGTCCGGCACGACCCGGAACTCCTGCTCGTCGGGACCTCGGCCGAGCTCGCCGCCGAGTCGGGCACGTCGAAGGCCACGGTGTCCCGGCTCGTCCGGTCGCTCGGGTTCCAGGACGCGGCCGAGGTCCGGCAGAACCTGATGTCCGCACGCGGTTCCGGCCTGCCGTGGGTTGCGGAAGACGCCGCCCACGTCGACCAGCGCGCCGTCGAGGCCCGCAACCTCGACGCGGCCTTCGCCTCGCTGGCCCGTGCCGATCGTCCGCGACTCGCTCGCCGCATCGTCCGCGCTCATCGCGTGCTCGTGTTCGGGGAGCGCGGCGCCTACCCGGTGGCGCTGCAGCTCCGCGCGCAGCTCGCCCAGGTCCGCTCCGACGTCCGGGTCGGTCCGGCACCGGGGCAGCGGCTCGGCGAAGAGGTCGCCGACCTCGACCGCCGTGACCTCGTCGTCCTGGTGACCGTGCGTCGGCACACTGCCGGGGTCGACCGGATCGTGCGGCACTGCGTGTCGACCGGCGCCGACGTCGTCGTGCTGGGCGATCCGACCGCAGCCGTCATCGCGGCACCGGCGAACACCGCGATCCTGTGCCCGGTCGACTCACCGGCGGCGTTCGACTCGATGGCGGCCTTGTTCGCGGTCGTCGCGGCCATCGCGAACGACGTGTACGAAGCCTCGGGACCGGCCGGCCGCGCGCGGGTCGACGCGGTGGCGAGTGCCTACGACGCGCTGGGGGAGCTCGCAGCGCCCTGACCGTCGGGGCTGTCGGGGCCGTCGGCGTGCAGCTCGGTGGCGAGCGACGCGTTGCGCTCACGGATGAGCCGCGGCAGGTAGCGCTCGAGGGCGACGACCTCGGCCAGACGACCGAGCGGGCCGAACGGTGCGCGGAACGTGATGGTGTCGACCATGCGCGTGCTGCCGGCCGACGGCTCGAACCGGTGCTCGTGGTGGAAGCGGGCGAACGGCCCACGCACCTGTTCGTCGACGAACCGGTGTGGGGCCTCCAGGCTGGTGATCTCACTCGTCATCCGCCAGACGATCCCGAAGTGCCGCGCGCGCCAGGTGACGGACTCGCCCAGGCCGATCGTGCCGGACGTCGTGCCGGCGACGGCGCGTTCGTCGGTCGCAGCCATCGACCGCTCGTGCGCGCCGATGTCGAGCGACAGCGCGAACGCGCGCTCGGGCGGTGCCGCGAGCTCGGTCACCACGCGGAACGTCACCGTCACGAGGCTGGCCAGACCGTCGGCGTCGAGCGGTCGTCATCGTGCAGAGCAGCCGCGATGAGCTGGTCGTGGCGTCGTCCGCGGTGGAACACGCCGGACCGGAGCCGTCCCTCGTAGCGGAGCCCGAGCCGCTGCGCGATCGCCGCAGACGGGGCGTTCGCCGCGATCGCCCGCCACTGCACGCGGACGAGCGCGAGCCCGTCGGGCGACGGCGCGAACGCCCACGCCAGGACGGCGGCTGCGGCCTCGGTCACGAAGCCGAGGCCGCGACCGTCCGGGTGCACGGCGTAGCCGACCTCGGCCGCGCCGTCGACGAACCCGAACAGTCCGATCGTCCCGAGCAGTCGGAGGTCGTCGGCCCGCCGGATGCCGAACTCGTAGCGGGAGTCCGTGGACCAGCCAGCGCGCACGACGTCGGTGATCCAGTGGTGCGCCTCGGCGTGGCCGTACGGCACCGGTACCGGTGTGTAGGCGACGACGTCGGGATCGTTCGCGTAGGCGATGACGTCCTCCGCATCGGACGGTTCCGGCACGGAGAGCACCAGGCGATCGGTCCGGAGGGTGACGGGGTCCACGCACCGAGCCTAGCCACGGGGACGTGCGCGGTAGCGTCGGGGGCATGACGTTCGACGCGATCCCGTTCCCGGTCATCGACGGCCACAACGACCTGCCGTGGGAGCGCCGCGAGACCCACGACTCCGGGGTGGAGGGCATCGACACCGAGGTCGACTCGCTGCACACCGACCTGCCGAAGCTCCGCGCCGGTGGGGTCGTCGGCCAGTTCTGGTCGGTCTTCGTGCCCGTCGACGAACCGGACCCGGTGCGGACGACGCTGCAGCAGATCGACCTGGCGCACCGGATCATCGAGCGGTACCCGGAGTCGCTCGCACTCGCCCGGACGGCGGCCGAGGTGCGGGCGGCGGTCGAGTCCGGCCGGATCGCGTCGCTGCTCGGCGCCGAGGGCGGGCACTCCATCGGCGACGACCTGGCGGTGCTCCGCGACTTCGCCCGACTCGGCGTGCGCTACATGACGCTCACGCACAACGACGACACCCCCTGGGCCGACTCGGCGACGGGCTCGCGTCCGCACGGCGGGCTGACCGATCGCGGCCGCCAGGTGGTGGCCGAGATGGAGCGGATCGGCATGCTCGTCGACCTGTCGCACACCGCACCGGCCACCATGCGGGACACCCTCGACGTCGCCACGCAGCCCGTCGTCTTCAGCCACTCGTCCACCGTCGCCGTCGACGACCACCCGCGCAACGTGCCGGACGACGTGCTCGCCCGGTTGTCGGACAACGGCGGCATCGTGATGATCACGTTCGTGCCGAAGTTCGTCTCCCGCGACTGGGCGGACTGGGAGGACGCCGGCTCGGTGGGGGAGCCGCCGCTCGTGACGGTGTCGGACGTCGCCGACCACGTCGAGCACGCCCGCGACCTCGCCGGCGCAGCACACATCGGCCTCGGCGGGGACTACGACGGCACCCCGGTGCTGCCGCCGGACCTGCGAGACGTGTCCCGGTACCCGGTGCTCGCCGCTGAGCTGCAGCGGCGCGGGTGGGGAGCGGACGACCTGCGGGCGCTCGCCGGGGGCAACGTGCTGCGGGTGCTCGAAGCGACCGACGAGCGGTTCGCGCGGACGGCGTTCGTGCGCTGACCCTGGCCATGTGCCCTCACACGTGACGTCCATACCGATTCGTGGACGGCGCGTGCCAGCAGCCCCCACGATCGGCGGATGACTGATGGATCGACGCTCCCGGCCGAGTACGAACACACGTTTCGAGTGATCCGCGAACAGGTGACCGCGACGCGGCATCGCGTGCAGCTGGCAGCGAACGCGCAACTGGTGCACCTGTACTGGTCGATCGGCACGGTCCTGCTCGAGCGGTCGAAGAGCGGGCAGTGGGGGAGCGGTGTCCTGAACCGGCTCGCCGACGATCTGCGAAGCGAGTTCCCGTCGATGAAGGGGCTGTCGGTGACGAACCTCAAGTACATGCGGCAGTTCGCGGCAGCCTGGCCTGAGGAAGCATCAATTGGTCCACAGCTTGTGGACCAATTGCCGTGGGGGCACATCCGTGCTCTGCTCCCAGTGGCGGAGCCTGATCGCCGGGCTCGGTACGCAGTAGCTGCAGTTCAGGGCAGCTGGTCGCGCAGCGCGCTCGTGCACAACCTGCGAACCCGTGTCCTGGAGCGCCGCGGGACTCCGCCAACGAACTTCAGTCGTCTCCTGGACGAAGACGGTGCCGATCTGGCTCGGCAGATGACCCGGGACCCGTACGTGCTCGACTTCCTCGCCGTCGACGGCGACCTCGACGAGCGAAAGCTCGAGCGCGCACTGGTGCACCGGATCGAGGAAACCCTCCGCGAGTTCGGTACCGGGTTCGCATTCGTCGGGCGGCAGGTGCACTTCGACGTCGATGGCAACGACTTCTTCGTCGATCTCCTCTTCTTCCACGTCGAGCAGCTCCGGTACGTCGTCGTGGAACTCAAGACCGGGGAGTTCCGGCCGGACAACATCGGGCAGCTCTCGTTCTACGTCGCCCTCGTCGACGACAGACTGCGTCGCGACACTCACGCGGCGACGGTCGGTCTGTTGCTGGTCGCAGGCAAGAACGACGCGGTCGTCCGGTACTCGCTCGGTACGTCGAGCGCGCCTGTCGGCGTCTCGTCGTACGAGTTCCTGCCTGCGGAGATCCAGCGAGCGCTGCCTTCGGAGGCGCAACTCCGGCGGGCGCTGCGGCCCGCGGAGGACACTCAACCGTAGGTGGGGTACTGCGGCCAGCCCTCGGGGCTGTCCTCCCAGTCCTGCTGGCGGCCGTACGCGGTGCGGTCCATGATGTGCGCGACGGGCAGGATCGCCTCGGTCCCACGCGATCCGGTGGCGTACGTCAGGTAGGGCACGCCGTCGCGCAGCAGGTAGTACGAGTAGCCCGGCACCGGACCGTCGTAGTCGTCGTGGTGCAGGGTCCACCCCCAGTCGTCGTGGTAGCTCGTGGCACCCGACGACACCCACCGGTGCGGCCAGCCGCGCAGCTCCCGCCAGCGCTCGAGCTTCTCGATCGGAGCCTGCGAGACCATGGCGAACGCGATGCCCTCGTCGTCGAGCCGACCCGTGTTCGCCGGCAGGTTGTCCACGGCCCAGGTGCAGCTCGGGCAGCCGTCGTCCCAGTCGGGCGCGAACATCACGTTCTGCACGAGGAGCAGGTAGCGGCCGTCGAACAGCTCGGAGAGCCGGACCGGGCCGTCGGCGCCCTGGAACTCGTAGTCCTCCACCTGGACCATCGGGAGTCGTCGGCGGGCGGCGGACACACGGTCGCCGTGCCGGGTGAGTTCCTTCTCGTCGCGGACCTGGGTGGCGAGTGCCTCGTCGAACGCGGCACGGTCGACCACGGGCGGTGCGACCTCGGGTTGCTGCAGCTTGGACATGGCGACCTCCTCGTCGTTGCCCGGCACCGTACGCCCAGGTGGGCCACACGGCAACGGGAGCCCGATGCCGTGGACAGGACCACCTGGGGTCCGGTCGCTAGGATCGGGCGCACACCGCGCCTCCAGGAAGAGCGATGCGCGACCTGACCCGATGAGGACGGACCGGATGAGCGGCACGATCTACGACAACATCTCCCAGGCGTTCGGCAACACCCCGCTCGTCAAGCTGAACCGGCTGCCGAAGGCGGGTGGCGCCGAGGTGCTGGCCAAGCTCGAGTTCTACAACCCCGGCGCCAGCGTGAAGGACCGCCTCGGCGTCGCGATCATCGACGCGGCCGAGCAGTCCGGCGACCTGCAGCCGGGCGGCACCATCGTCGAGGGGTCGTCGGGCAACACCGGCATCGCCCTCGCGCTCGTCGGTGCGGCCCGCGGGTACAAGGTGATCATCACGATGCCGGAGACGATGAGCGTCGAGCGTCGTGCGGTGATGCGCGCCTACGGTGCCGAGATCGTGCTCACCCCCGGTCCCGAGGGCATGAAGGGCGCGGTCGAACGAGCGGCTGCGATCGTCGACGAGACGCCCGGCGCGATCCTCGCCCACCAGTTCGAGACCGCCGCGAACGCCGCGATCCACCGGAAGACCACCGCTGAGGAGATCCTGCGCGACACCGAGGAGCACGTCGACGTGTTCGTCGCCGGCGTCGGGACCGGTGGCACGATCACGGGTGTCGGCCAGGTGCTCAAGGAGCGCGTGCCCGGCGTGCAGATCGTCGCGGTCGAGCCGAAGGACTCCCCGCTGCTGACCGAGGGCAAGGCCGGACCGCACAAGATCGCGGGCATCGGTGCGAACTTCATCCCCGAGGTCCTCGACCAGTCCGTCATCGACGAGGTGTTCGACGTCGAGCTCGACGACGCCCTGCGTGTGGCGCGGGCGCTCGCGACCGACGAGGGCATCCTCGCCGGCATCTCGTCCGGCGCGATCATCCACGCCGCGCTCGAGATCGCCGCACGACCCGAGAACGCCGGCAAGCGCATCGTCGCGATCGTCTGCGACACCGGGGAGCGCTACCTGTCGACGGTGCTCTTCGAGGGACTCACTGCGTGAGTCGTCCCGTCCGAGGAGGCGTGCTGCGGACGGTCCGGGAGGACCTGGCCGCAGCACGCCGCGGCGACCCCGCCGCCCGTGGTGACCTCGAGAACGCGATCGTCTACTCCGGGCTGCACGCCATCTGGACCTACCGCGTGACGCACCGGCTCTGGCTCGCCAGAGGCCTGCCCGGGTCCCGGTTCGTCGCACGGGTCATCGGCCAGGCAGCACGGTCGGTCACAGGCATCGAGATCCACCCCGGCGCCCGCATCGGCCGACGGTTCTTCATCGACCACGGCATGGGCGTCGTGATCGGGGAGACCGCGGTGATCGGGGACGACGTCGTGCTGTTCCACGGGGTGACCCTGGGCGGGCGCGGTGGCGACCACGGCCCAGGAGCTCGCCGGCATCCGGTCGTCGGCGACCGCGTCGTGCTCGGCGCGGGATCGTCCCTGATCGGGGCGATCAGCATCGGACAGGACTCCGTCGTCGGTGCGAACACCGTGGTGACGAAGGACGTCCCCGCGGGGTCGGTCGTCACCGGGGTCGCCGGGACCGCCCGCCCGCGGTCCGGGCACGAGGGCGTCCCGACGCTCTGAACGCCCCGCCGGATCGACGGGGCGTTCGAGGGCCAGCGCTTCGGTGCGTCAGCGCGTCAGCTCTTCTCGCAGGCGATGCCGTCGGCGTCGCGGTCCATCTTCTTGTTCGCCTTGTACAGGGCGTCGTCCTTCTTCACCGTCCCCTTGAGGGCGCGGTAGGTCACCTTGCCATTCGAAGTGACCTTGTTCTTCGTGACCGACTTCTTCGCGATGCCGCCCGAGTACACCTTGTGCACCGCGGTGCAGTTGGCGTATGTCTTCGGGGCGGCCTGCGCGGTGGAGGCCCCGCCGACGACGACGGTGGTGGCGAGGACTGCGGTGGCGGCGGCGATGCCGAGGGTACGGATGATGCGCACGGGTTCCCCCTGGAACGAGTGGGTGATCGCCGGAGCGACCGCCGCGTCGGGTACGCGGCGACCTGATCCTACGATGTGAACGACGCTCATGACATGCCCCCGAACAGGTCCGGTCCGCGAGCCGCGGTGTCGGGCGTCTGGGGCATGCTGGGTGCATGGACGGCGCGCAGTTGCACGAGATCGCGAGTCGCACCGCGATGGCCCTGCCCGCGGTGTTCGAGACGGAGCCCTTCGGCGAGGGCGCCCTGGTTTACAAGGTCGTCGACAAGATGTTCGTGATGACGAGCGAGCTCCGCGGTGTGCCGATCGTCAACCTGAAGTGCGCGCCGCCGCACGGGGCAGCACTCGTCCGCGACCACGCCGAGATCACACCGGGGTGGCACATGAACAAGCGGCACTGGATCACGCTCGCTCCCGGTGACGGCATCGACGAGACCCTGGTCGAGGACCTCGTCGCGAACGCCTACGACCTGGTCGTCGCCGGGTTGCCCCGAGCGAAGCGGCCCCTCGACCCGACGCGCGGCGACTGATCAGGAGCTGGCGGCTGCCGAGGACCGGGCGGCTGCCGAGGACCGGGCGAGGACCTTCGAGACGTCGCGGACGACCTTCGGCGCGAGTCGCTCCCCGGACTCGAGCACGGCACGGGCACGCTCGGGGGTCAGCCCCGCGAAGACCTCGCCGATCGTCACGCCGTGCTCCGGCCGGTACGTCACGACGACCGGGTCGCCTGCTGCCACCGGGCCGGACTTCACGACCCGCAGGTAAGCGCCCGGACGGCCTTCCTCGGTGAACCGCCGGACCCACTTGTCGACGCCCATCCGGCGCGCGAACGTGCCGCACGGGATCCGCGGGATCGTCACCTCGAGCTCCAGCGTCTCGCCGATGCGCCACCGCTCGCCCGTCACGGCCCCGGTGACGTCGACACCCGTCGTCCGCAGGTTCTCGCCGAACAGGCCCGGCGGGATCTCGCGCTCCAGCGACGCGGCGAAGTACGCGGCGTCCTCGTCGGCGTAGGCGTACACGGCCTGGTCCTCGCCACCGTGGTGCTTCCGGTCGGCCTGGACGTCGGCGTACAGCCCGAGCGGTCGGACCCGGACCTTGCCGTCGACCGGACGCTTGTCGATGGCGGTGACGCCGATCGTGCCGGAGTCGGGTAGCAGGCGGTCGACGCGGCAGACGGCGGTGACGAGCGACATGCCACAACTCTGGCGCAAGTGTGACGAGAAGTGTGACGATCCGCCGTCCTCGCGCGTCCCATCAGCGACCGACCTCGTTCCCAGCCCCGACCAGTAGAAGGAAAGCGTGCACCACCAGTCCCTCGCCGAGCTCGACGACGCGGTCCTCGCCGGCCGGTCGTCCGATGGCGACGTCCGGGCCTTCGAGGTCCTGATCCGCCGCTACACGCCGCTCCTGCGCGCCTACGCCCGTCGGACCCTGGGATCGACCGACGAACTCGACGACGTCGTGCAGGAGACCTTCATCACCGCGTGGGACCGCCTGGACCGGCTCGAGGACCACGCCAAGGTGAAGTCCTGGCTGATGCGGATCCTCAGCCGGAAGTGCCTGGACCGCATCCGGGCCCGACGGTTCCACGACGACGTCACCGAACTCGAGGTCGCCGCACCCGCCGACGACGCTCCCGACCGGGTCGCCGAGGCCCGCTCGCGTGAGGAAGCGGCGGAGACGGCGCTCGCTGAACTGCCCGAAGCCCAACGACGCTGCTGGATCATGAAGGAGGTGCTCGAGTACAGCTACGACGACATCGCCGCAGAACTCGACCTGCCTCCCTCGACGGTCCGCGGACTCCTGTCCCGAGCGAGGAAGAACATGATCCGACTCATGGAGGGATGGCGATGAGCGACCTCGACGCACTCGAACTCGACGACCTCGACGGCCACTCCATCGACGAGCTCGCCGACTACCTGGACGCCGGCATGCAGCCGCCGGACCCCAGCATCGACGGCTCACCCGCGTGCCAGAACGCCCTCGCGGCGATCCTGCGGGTGCGGCACGCGTCGCTCGGCTCCCTCGAGGCCGCCGCCCGCGACGAAGCCCCGGCCGACGAGTCGTGGATCGGCGGCGTGCTCGCCAACATCTCGTTGGAGTCCCGCTCCGGACGGGACGTCCCGCTCCGCGCGCAGTCCGAGTCGGAGCGCCCGGTGATGACCGAGGGAGCCATCCGATCGCTCATCCGCCGGACCGGCGACGGTGTTCCCGGCGTCCTCGTCGCCCGGTGCCGGCTCGAGGGCGACGTCACCGAACTCGCCGCACCGATCCGCGTGGTCGTCGAGGTCGCGATCATGTCGGGTCCGTCGATCGTCGCGACGGCGGACCTGGTCCGCACCGGGGTCGCCCAGGCGCTGGCCGAGCAGACCGACCTGGTCGTCGAGTCGATCGACGTGGTGGTCCGCGACCTGCTCGAACCGCAGCCCGACGCCGACGCCGACGACCCGCACACCGACACCGACACCGACATCGACACCGAGGGGACCCGATGAGCACCACCGACGACACCCTCGCCGCGGTCGAACAGGCCGTGGTCGACGTCCCCGGCGTCACCGACCTCTACCGCGCCCGCCCGACCGTGGCCAGCACGGTCAGCGCCGTCCGCGGCATGGCGTCCAGCACGGCCCCCGCCCGCGTCGTGGTCGACGACGGCGTCCTGCGGGTTGTCATCGGCACCGACGGACACCGCCCCGCGCCCGAGGTCGCCCGCGCCGTGCACGACGTCGCCCTGACGACGGCGTCGGCGCACGGCCTGGCGCTCACGCGGGTCGACGTGCGGGTCGCGCGGGTGGGGTGAACCCGGCCCACTGACGGACGGGAGGCCCGTGGCGGCACCGCCACGGGCCTCCCGTCCGACCCCCGGTCGCGTCCTCAGCGCACGCGGCGCGTCCCCGGCCGCCGCTCGGCGACCTCGAGCACCACGACGATCGCGGCGACGAGCAGCGCGGTCGCGACGAGGGAGACGTCGGGCACCACGATCGTCGCGAGGATCGCGACGGCGAGCACGACGACGATCGCGTTCCACCCGGCGGACAGTGACGGCCGGAGTGCGAGCGCCCAGATCGCGAGCACGAACAGCGCGACCGGGACGGCCACGGTCGCAGCCACCGTGGCGTGCGACAGGTCGGCCTCACCGGCGTCCGCGCTGACCGCGACCTCGATCCCGGCCGGCAGCGCACCCGCGGCGGCGAAGACGAAGTAGTGGCCGTAGCCGAACACGAGCGCGCTCGGCAGGTTCCCGATGTGGTCGTGCTGCTCACGCGAGAAGTAGATCCACCACAGTCCGGCGACGATGACGAGCCCGGCGGCGGCCAGCACGAGCAGCGACGCGAGGTGGTCGGCCTGGGCGATGCCGTCGATGACCGCGTTCGCCGAGGCGACGAGTCCTTCGCCCAGCACGATGAGGGTGAACAGGGCGTACCGCTCGGCGATGTGGTGCGTGTGCCACGGCGTCGTCTCGCCCGTGCCCTCGGCGATCGGCGGGACGAGGACCTCGAGCAGGACGAGGACGGGGAACGCCCACGCCGTCGATCCCTGCGGCAGCGCGAGCATGCCGACCCAGAGCACCTGGACGACGACGATGCCCACGGCGTACCGGAGTGCGGTGCGGCGGTACCGCGAGGACGACACGGCGACGCGGAGCCACTGCGCCACCATCGCCAGGCGCATCACCACGTAGCCGATCACCGGGACCGTGAAGTCCCCCTCGGTCATGGCGGCGTGCACCCCGGCGGCGAGTACGAGCACGCCGGCCATCTGCACGAACGTCGTGACGCGGTACAGCCAATCGTCGGTGTCGAACGACGTCGCGAACCAGCTGAAGTTCAGCCACGCCCACCAGATGGCGAAGAACACCATGGCGTACGCCACCACCGCGGAGCTGACGTGCCCCTCGGTCTCGATCTCGTGCAGGTTGGTGGCGGCGAAGCCCACCGCGACGACGAACACCAGGTCGAACAGCAGTTCCAGGGGGCTCGCGGCACGGTGTCCCTCGGCGGGGTCGCGGGGCGCCATCCGGCGCAGTCCGATCGTCGTCACCCGGCATGCCTACAGGACGAACGGCCCCGGGCGGTACCCGGGGCCGTTCGACGTGCAGGTGCGTGGGCCAGCAGGCGGCCAGCCCGCGCCGCTCAGTAGAAGTTGCTCGCTTGCGAGTGCGCCCACGCCGAGCACGGGGTGCCGTACGCGGCGCTGATGTACTGCAGGCCCCACTTGATCTGGGTCGTGGCATTGGTCTGCCAGTCGGAGCCGATGGTCGCCATCTTCGAACCGGGCAGCGCCTGCGGGATGCCGGTCGCCCCGCCGTTCGCGTTGACGGCCTGGTAGTTCCAGCCCGACTCCTTGGTCCACAGGTTGTCGAGGCACTGGAACTGGTCGGAGCCCCAGCCGTACTCGGACGACGCCAGTGAGGTCGCCGTCGCCTTGGCGCCTGCGACGGTGTTGCCCGCCGCCAGCTTCTGTGCGGCCTCCGCTGCTGCTGCGGCCGCCCGCTTCTCGGCGGCGGCCTTCGCGACGGCTGCTGCCTTCGCGTCGACGTCGCGCTTGTCCTGCGTGGCGCTGGCCTGCGCGACGTGCGCGGTCGACTCGACGGTCGACGAGATGCGCGTCGTGAGCGCGGCGCCGGACAGCTCCGGGTAGTCACTGAGCGCGTCGATGTGCTGCTCGAGCGAGGCCGTGTCGGTCTTGGCGTTCGCCGTCGTCATCACGGTCTTCGCGGTCGAGATGGTCGCCGCTGCCTGGGCACGGTCGAGGGCGGTGCCGCGCAGGGCGGGCTGGGCCGTCGCGATCGCGCTCGCGGTGCCGGTCGGCATGCCGAGCGCTTCGCCGATGGCGGGCTGGGTGCCGATCGTGAGGGCACCCCCGGCGACGGCGAGGACCGCGGCGCCGCCGACGATCAACGTCGCACGGTGTCGGAGCGCACGGTGGTGGAGGGCGCGGCGCACACGCCGGCTGGGGGAGTTCAGGGCCTCACGTCGGGTCGAGGCGGTGGTGGTGGGGAGGTCGGGGGTGTGTCCTGGCATCGGTTCCGGTGGTCGGGCGGTTCGTGGTGCGGGACTCCGGGCTGCGCGACGCGTCGGGGACGGTGAGCGATGCTGCGCGCGTCGAGGTGCGCGCAGCAGGGGGAGTCCGGCGAACCGGGGAGGACCGGACGGTGGTGTGGGGCCCGTCCGTCCGCCGCGACCGGCCCTGGGGAGGCCGCCGTCGGGCGAAGCCGACACGATGACTCGTCAGACTGGATGACGCGTCCAGGATCGCTGGCAGAACCGTCCGTCCACCCGTTGGTAACGGTTCGGTAACGGCCCGTTCGGACCTAGAACGTGTGAGGTTCCTGGGTGCGGTCGCCCTGGGCGACGCGTTCGAGGGCGTCGAGCGCTCCGGCGATCGCGGTGACGTCGGACTCACCGAGCTCGGCGATGAGCTCGGCGACGATCCCGGTGCGGTCCGAGCGTGCTCGTTCAACCGCCGCGATGCCCTCGTCGGTGGCCGAGACCATGAAGGCGCGGCCGTCCCTCGGGTCCGCTTCGCGCTCGATGAAGCCGCGCTGTTCGAGCTCGGTCAGGATGCGGGTCATCGTGGGCTTCGTGACGACCTCGATCCGCGACAGGTCGCCCGGGCGCAGGGGTCCTTCGCGCTGGATGGTGGCGAGTGCGGACACGATCCCGTACCCGAGCGAGGCCGAGTCCGTCCGTGCTCGCCGGTTGATCCGTCCGACCGCCGCGGCCAGACGTGCGGCGACCTCGGTACGGTCCGTCGATCGAGGACTCATGTGCTGCTCCGGGTGGGCGATCGGGTGGTCGCCAGCGATGCTATCGGCTCGCCGGATCCGCAGTCTGGGAGCGTCGTGCGCGTCGGTCGCGGGTCCGGACGGGGTGTCCGGGAGGCCCGTGGAACGCGGACCGCCCGCCTCGCATGCGCGAGACGGGCGGGTTCCTGTACGGCGGTACAGCCGGACTCAGTGCTTCTCGCCCGGCAGCTGGTGGATCGCCTCGGTCGCGAGCTCGGCGGCGACGTTGTCGCCGGACTCGGTCGCGGTGCGCAGCCGACGGAAGTCCGCGGTCATGCGGTCCCAGTCGACGAGCTCGTCGAGGTTCGGCAGGCGCAGGCGGAAGGCCAGACCGTCCATGGTGTCGCGGCACACGCGCTGCAGGTTCTCGTTGCCGCACTCGGCGACGTAGAGCGCGAACACGTCGAGCGAGTCGTGGTTGACGGCGGGGACGTCGTGCGACTCGAGCTCGGCGATCGTCTTGTCGAGCTGCGCGAGGATCTTCTTCCGTGCACCCGCGCCGAGGCGCGGGACCGCGAGGCGGACGACACCACCGAACAGCACCCCGAGGGTCTGCATCGCCTCGATGACCTCGGCGGGGTTCGGCGTCGTCACGCGCGTGTACCGGTTCGGCGCCATCTCGATGAGGCCGGCGCGGGAGAGCTGGCTCAGCGCCTCGCGGATCGGGGTGCGGGAGACGCCGAGCCAGGCGATGAGCTCGTCGTCGTTGAGCCGCTCGCCGGGGACGAGCGTGCCGTCCATGATCGCGTCGTGGATCTTGTGCCGGACGGTGTCGCGGAGTAGTTGGTGCTCGGTCGGGGCGCTGCGGGGGACCGGCATGGGTTCTCCTTCGATCGGGGCGCGGTCAGTGCACGCGCACCGATCAACGTACCTGATATGAGACCGGCGTTCCGCTCGGCTCAGCGCGTGTCACCGGTCGCTCGCTCGCCCGCGTCCAGCAGCCGGACGGTGACCGGGTCTTCCGCCCCGTCGTACCACCGGTCGAGCACCGCCGCGAAGGGCTCCGGGTCGGTCGCCGCCCGGGCGAACAGCGTCATCGAGGACCGGAGCTTCAGGGCGTCCGTCCCACCGAGCAGCGCCTCGGCCGACGGGGCCGGCGCCGCCGCGACGACGGTCGCGGCGGTCCGGAGTCGGTCCCCGAGCACCGGGTGCGCTAGGTACGCGCGGGCCTCGGTGAGCCCGCGCACGCCGTAGCGCTCAGCGGTGGCGCTCCGCCCGAGGCCGGCGAGCTGCGGGAAGACGAACCACATCCAGTGCGAGGTCTTCCGTCCATGCCGCAGCTCGGCGAGGGCGTCGTCGTGCACGCCGTCCTGCGCCCGCACGAAGCGGTCGAGGCTGTCCTGGGCGGCATCGTCCGTGGCGTGGTCGCTCACCGCACGACCCCGCCCCAGGCGTACCGCACCGTGGTGCCGTCGACGACGAGCAGCGAGTCGGGTGCCCGGTCGAACAGCCCCGGCATGCCGACGGCGTCCGGCAGGTCCCCCTCGAGCCGGTCGAGGTGCGCGGCCCGAACGGTCAGCGGCGGGTGCTGTCGCTGCCAGAACAGCGTCTGGGCCAGGTACCGGGCGTGGATGCCGGCGCGGGTGGTGAGTTCGGCGGCCAGTGGCGTGTCGACGACGTCGCCTGCGGTGACCCGGATCGAGGCCGCGTGCCGGGGTCTGGCCGTGCCCGAGGGGCGTTCCTGCCGCAGCGACCGCGCCCAGCGCACCGGGTGCAGTGCACGTGCGGGGTGCCGGACCGACCGGTGCGCGACGACCTCGCCGCGGCGGCGCGACCGGGCGTGCGCGAAGGTGTACGGCACGCCGAGCAGCGCGTGTGCGGCCACGATCGCCGGCACGTTCGCGGTGTCCACGGTGCGGTACGCGACGCCGCGTCGGCCCTGGTCGTCCACGGTCAGGACCTCGATGGTGACCTCGGTCATGCGGCCGAGGCGGCCGGCGGAGGGGAACGGCGGCACCCGCGTCTCGTGGAAGACGTAGGCCGTCAGTCCCACCCAGGCGCTGCCGTCGACCACGTCGGGACGCGTTCCCCGCGGGACGAGTCGCGCCAGCGAGCCCGGGTCGTGTCGCCAGTGCGCGAAGACGATGTCGTCCCACGCGTGCTGGGTCACCGGCCGGTGCAGCAGTGGTGCGGCCGCACGGGTCCAGGACGGCTGGGTCACCGCTTCGGTGCGTGCCGACCGACGCGCACGGCCCACAGGACGAGCGGGGCCTGCAGCGGGAGCCGCAGCACGGAGACGAGGCGCATCGCCCGGGTCGACCGCGGGCTGTCGAGCAGGTCGTTCGCCATCTTCACGTTCGCGGGGAAGACCGCGGCGAACAGGGCAGCTGCAGCCCACCCCGAGGCCCGGCGAGTGGCCGGGAACGCGAGCCCGGCGGCGATGCCGAGTTCGGCGACGCCGGACGCGACGGTCGTCAGGCGCGGTGGCAGTGTGTCCGGCACGATCCGGTCGTAGTGGCGCGGCTGCAGGAAGTGGGTGACGCCGGCCCCGCCGAGCAGCACCGCGAGCAGTGTGGCAGTCCGGGTGGCTCGTTTGATCCGCTCACGTCGTCGCATGCCCCCATCGTGCTCGCCCGTCCTCGGAATCAGGTCAGTGCGGTCGCGACGAGGTCGAGGACCGCCGCCGCCATCTCGGCCTTCGTGCCCGAGGTCTCGCGGACCACCTCGCCGCCCGGCACCAGGACCTCGATCGCGTTCTCCTCGCGCTCGAACCCGGCCGACCAGCCGACGTGGTTCACGACGAGCAGGTCGGCGGGCTTGCGGGCGATCTTCGCGCGGCCGAGTGCGATGCGGGCGTCGCGGTCGGGTTCGGTCTCGGCGGCGAACCCGACGATGACCTGCCCGGTGCGCCGCGCCGCCACCAGGTCGGCGAGCACGTCGGGGTTCCGCACCAGCTCGAGCGTCATCCGCTCGCCCTGGGCGTCCTTCTTGAGCTTCTCGGCGAGGACCTCGGCCGGCCGGTAGTCGGCGACGGCAGCGGTCATCACGACGACGTCGGCATCGACCGCCGCGGCGTGCACGGCCTCGGCGAGCTGGAGCGCTGACCCCACCGGCACCACGGTCGCGTCGATGCCCGCGGTCAGGCCGGCCTCGACGTTCGCGGCGACGACGGTGACGACGGCGCCGCGCGCCGCTGCGTCGGCGGCGATCGCCAGGCCCTGCCGACCGCTCGACCGGTTGCCGACGAAGCGCACCGGGTCGAACGGCTCGCGGGTGCCGCCCGCGCTGACGACCATGCGGACGCCGGACAGGTCGCCCTGCTCGCCACGGGCCCCGGCGCCGGACTGCGTCCCCCCGTCGGTGCCGGCGCGACGCCCCGCGCCTGCACCGGCCGGGTCGTCCAGCACGGCGAGCGCCGCGGCGACGATGTCCTCGGGTTCCGCCATCCGGCCGATGCCGGCGTCGTCGCCCGTCAGCGCGCCGACCACCGGTCCGACCAGGTGCACGCCCCGCTCGCGCAGGACGGCGACGTTGGCCCGGGTCGCGGGGTGCTCCCACATCTGCGGGTGCATCGCCGGAGCGACGACGACCGGGGCGTCGGTGGCGAGCAGCGTCGTGCCGAGCAGGTCGCTCGCTAGGCCGTTCGCCATCCGTGCCAGGGAGTCCGCGGTCGCCGGGGCCACCACGACCAGGTCCGCGCGACGGCCGAGGGCGACGTGGCGGACCTCGGAGACGTCGTCCCAGACGCTCGTGGTGACGGGGTTGCGGCTGAGCGCCTCGAGCGTCGGCAGCCCGACGAAGCGCAGCGCCCCCTCGGTCGGGACGACGTGCACCTCGTGCCCGCGCTTGACGAGGTCGCGGACCACGCCGACGGCCTTGTAGGCGGCGATGCCCCCGGTGATCCCCACGATGACGGTCAGGGTGCGCTCTGCTGCTGCGTTCACGCCGCTCACGCTACCGGGGGCACGTGCGAGGATCGACGGCATGTGCACCGTCGTCGTCCGCGTCGACCCCGGGTCCGCGTGGCCCGTCACCGTGCTCGCCCTGCGGGACGAATCACCCGAGCGTCCGTGGGATCCGCCCGCTGCGTGGTGGCCCGATCGCGACCCCGGGGTCCGCGGCGTGCGTGACCGTGCTGCCGGCGGTGCGTGGCTCGCCGCCTCGGACCGCGCCGGACTGGCGGTCGTGCTCAACCGCGGCGAACCGGTGCCGAGTGTCGACGGCACGTGGACGACCCGCGGCGTGGTGCCGGTCGACGCCGTCGCCGACGACCTGTTGCCCGGACACGACGGCACGCTGCCGACCACCCGCGCGTTCAACCTGGTGCGGGCGACCGCCGACGGCGCCGCGGTCCTGACCTGGGACGGCACACGGGTCCGTACGACCGAACTCGGCCCCGGCGTGCACATGGTGACGCACGGCGAACCGGACGACCCGGCGGCGCCGCGCATCGGCCGGTGGCTCGAGGCCTTCCGCGCCGCGGAAGCCCCGGTCGGGCCACCGGTGCTCGGACCCTTCGACGAACTCCGGACGGTGGACGCGGGCGACGACGCCGGAGACGGGTGGAGCGGCTGGTTCGGTGTCCTGGCGGAGTCCGCAGCGCTGCCGAGCGACCACCCCGACGCGATCCTCCGCGACGCGCACGAGGCCGAGGGGCACATGACGACGCTGTCGATCGTCGCCGCGGCGATCGGTCCGGACCGCACGGTCCTGCAGCACGCCCGCCTGACCGAACCCGGTCGGCTGGACGGGTCCGTGGAGCTGCACCGCGCCTGACGCGGGCGGCGGGCCGGACGCGCCACGGGCCTCCCGGCCGCGCCCCGCGCCCGCGCACCGTGCGAGGTTCCGTACTCAGTTCGAGCCGCGGTCCGCCGCACCGAGTGCGGAACCTCGCACCAGACCGCAGCGCCCTCGCACCGTGCGAGCGGCGCCCCGCGCTCAGAAGGGCGGACGCGTCCCGGTGAGGTCCTCCGCGACGGCCCAGAGCGAGCGGGCGAGGTCGGCGCTCCGTGCCGACCCGGGGATCGAGACGGCGGTCGTCGGTCCGGTCAGGCCGAAGGGGCCGGCCGGGCCGTAGTAGGCGCCACCGACCGCGTTCGGGCCGACCGCGGCGTAGAGCAGCGGCTCGGTGCCCTGCTCGACCGCCTGCGTGAAGGGGAGCGCGCGGTTGCTGGGCCGCACCGGCTTCGCGCGTCCGAGCGAGCGCCCGGCCGACTGCAGGTTCGTGCGGGTGTAGCCGGGGTGCGCCGCGGTGCTGACGAGGGGGACGTCCGCCTCGACGGTCAGTCGGTGCAGGTGCAGCGCGAGGAGCAGGTCGGCGAGTTTGGACTGGCCGTAGGCGCGCCAGCCGTTGTACCCGCGGTCCCACTGCAGGTCCCCGAATCGGATCCGGCCGGGGATCGCGGCGAGGCTCGACATGGTCGCGACCCGCGGCGCCTCGGCGCGCAGCAGCGAGGGCAGCAGCAGGTTCGTCAGCGCGAACGGGCCGAGGAAGTTCGTGCCGAACTGCAGCTCGAACCCGTCGACCGTCTCGAAGCGCTGCGGCGGCGCCATGACCCCGGCGTTGTTCACCAGGACATCGATCGGGCGGTCCTCGCCGACGATGCCGTCGGCGAAGCGGCGCACGCTCGCCAGGTCCGCGAGGTCGAGTTCGCGCACCTCGACGTCGGCGTTCGGGTGGGCTGCACGGATCTCGGCCGCGGCGGCATCGCCCTTCGCGGTCGTGCGCACGGCGAGCACGACGCTCGCGCCGGCGGCCGCGAGACGGGTCGCGGCTTCCTTCCCGGTGCCACTGTTGGAGCCGGTGACGACGATCCTGCGTCCGGTCTGGTCAGGGAGCTTCGGCATGCGGGCGACCGTACACGCGGGCGCTGGCCATCACGGCTCGGCCGTGCTAGTTTGATGCAAACGCATGGAAGTGCGACCAGGAGGAACCATGAGCAACGCATTCGGCACCGACCGCCCCTCGGACGTCCCGCCGCCCGCACCCGAGCGGATCGGACGCGTGGAGCTCGGCATCGACACCTTCGGCGACGTCACCGAACTCGCTGACGGCAGCCTCAAGTCCGACGCGCAGAGCATCCGCGACGTCGTGGCCCAGGCCGTCCTCGCCGACCAGGTCGGCATCGACTTCATCGGCGTCGGCGAGCACCACCGCGCCGACTTCGTGGTGAGCGCACCCGAGGTCGTCCTCGCCGCGATCGCCGCCTCGACCTCCCGCATCCGGATGGGCTCCGCCGTCACGGTGCTGTCGTCCGACGACCCCGTGCGCGTCTACGAGCGCTTCGCCACCGTCGACGCGATCTCGGACGGCCGTGCCGAGGTCATCCTCGGGCGCGGTTCCTTCACCGAGTCGTTCCCGCTGTTCGGCCACGAGCTCTCCGACTACGAGGTCCTGTTCGAGGAGAAGCTGCAGCTCTGGGCGGCCCTGCGCGGCGGCGACGCCGTCACCTGGTCCGGCACGAAGCGCGCGAGCCTGGTCGACCAGGACGTCTTCCCGAAGCTCGAGCACGGCGCCATCCCCACCTGGATCGGCGTCGGCGGTTCCCCGCAGTCGGTGATCCGTGCGGCGTCGTACGGCCTGCCGCTGTTCCTCGCCATCATCGGCGGGCAGCCGGCCCAGTTCGCCCCGTTCTCGCGGCTGTACCGTCAGGCGCTCGCCCAGCTCGACCTGCCGCAGCAGCCCATCGCGATGCACTCGCCGGGCTTCGTCGCGGCGACCGACGAGGAAGCCGCCGAGCGCTACTGGCCGTACCACAAGGCCGTCACCGACCAGCTCGGCCGGGAGCGCGGCTGGCCGCCCCTCGACGTCGGCGGCTACCACGCGGGCCTGTCCGCCGGTGGCTCGCTGTACGTCGGGTCGCCGGAGACCGTGGCGCGGAAGATCGCCCGGAACATGCGGATCCTCGGCGCCTCGCGGTTCGACATGCGGTACGCGACCGGTCGTCTGCCGCACGAGGACATGCTGCGGTCCATCGAGCTCTACGGCACCCGGGTCGCGCCGCGCGTGCGCGAGCTGCTCGCCGAGCCCGTCCCCGTCCCGTAGGCGATCACCCCGGCGGGCCTACCCCGCGAAAGCGACAGATCGCCGCGGAACGTTCGCGGCGATCTGTCGCTTTCGCGCACCCGTCGGCCGGGAGGCGCGGGTCGGCTCCGTCGGTCCGGCTCACGGGCGCGCCGGGTACGGTCCACGGCATGCCGTCACGCCCCAGCACCCCTCCCGTCGAGCGCCGGTTCCGCGGCCGGATCATGGGCGTCGGCACCACCTCGGGCGTCCGGATCGTCGTCGGGATGTGGGACCGCTCGCCGTTCGGGGCGTTCACCGACGTGTTCCTCGAGCTCCCCGACGGCACCAGCGTGCTGCTCGCGCCGGACGAGATCGTCGCCGCCTACGTCTCCGGCACCTACCGGTTCGACACCGTGTCCGTGGTCGACGTCCGGGCGCGACGGACGGCCCGTGGCCTGGAGCTCGACGCCGGCGCCCTGCAGGTCTCGGTCGACGTCGGCACGATCTCACCGCTCGGCCGGGTGCTGCGCGTCGTGCCGAAGCCGATCGCCCGCGACCCGCGGTGGCTCGCCGTGATCGACCCGATCGCCCGGCTCGTCGCTCCGGGGTCCGGCACCGCCGGCTCGGCGGGGAACGGCCGCCGTGAGTACTACGGCGTGACCGGGGCGCACGACGTCACCGGCGTGCGCGGGACCTGGGCGGGGGAGCCCCTCGGCACCCTGGCGCCGCTCGACCCGCCCGTGGCGTTCGGCTTCGCATCGATGCCGCGGGTGCCGCAGGTCGTCGACGTCGAGACCACCATCCGCGAACCCGCCTGACGCGTTCCGTACGGGCGCATCTTCCGTCGATCCACCACCGGATCGACTCGTGGAGTGTCGCTCGTTGCGCATGCATCCGGTGCGTGTGCATGTTCCGACGATGCACGCGGTGATCGTCTGGTGGAGTGTCGCTGTGTGCGGACGCATGGAGCGCGCCGGACCGGGTGCGGGCACTGCGGACCGGCCACCTGCGTGGCCGGAAGTGTCCGGGGGAGTCGGCACGGGCCTCCCGGTCGGGGTGGTGCTGCCACGTGCCGGACGCGCCCAGCGTCGAGGGGCACACTGGCGGGAACGGTACGGCCCCGCCGGACCCGCGGTCGAACGTCGGGACGGGTGGGGCGCACGACGCAAAGGAGCATCATGACCGACACGCAGACCGACCAGCGCGCCGCCATCTCGGACATCGTCCACGGCGCCCACACGGCCCTGTTGACGACGGTGAGCGAGGACGGCCAGCTGCACGCCCGGCCCCTCGCCGTGCAGGACAAGGCGTTCAACGGGACCCTCCGCTTCCTGGTGCAGGACGGCAGCGAGAAGGTCGACGACATCGCCAGGAACCCGCACGTCAACGTCTCCATCGAGTCGCAGGGCGGCTACCTGTCCATCGCCGGCACCGCCACGGTGACGCAGGACAGTGCCGTGATCGACGAGCTGTGGTCGCCGTTCGCCGAGGCCTGGTTCCCGGACGGTCGCGACGACCCCTCGATCCGACTCCTCACCGTGTCGGGGGACTCGGTCGAGTACTGGACGCAGGACACCGGCCCGGTCGGCAGTCTCGTGCAGACGCTCAAGGCCGCACTCGGCAAGCAGAGCCAGCCGGACACCGGGGACCACGGGACCGTCGAGCTGTAGGGGCGGGGCGGGGCGGGCTCGGCTCGGCTCGAACCGACTCCGAACGACGGGACCGATGTCGTACGACGTCGGTCTCGTCGTTCGGAGTCGGAGCTGTCGTCGGGCCGCTGCCGGCGTCGCCGTCCTCGCTACGGAGGCCCGAGCAGCCAGAGCACCGCGACGAGCACCGGCTGCCCGGCCAGCGCCGCAGTGACGAACGTCCACCGCATCCACGGCTTCGCGACGAGCTCCGGCGAGCCGAACAACGGCGCCAGGGGCATGAGCAGCCGCGGGGTCGAGGCCATCGGCAGCGACACCGCGAAGATGTAGAGCGCGTAGGCGGCCGAGTACAGCACGGTGGTCGACCCGAGCCGCTTCGTCGACCGGCGGAGCAGCCAGATCGGGAACCCGACGAGCAGGAACACCACGATCAGGATCCCGCCGACGCCGAGCCAGCGCCCGGCGATGAGGAACCACGGCGACAAGGGCACGAAGTCCACGCGGCCGATGAAGTTCACCCACCACGACATCTCGGTCTCGAGGTAGGCGTTCGGCGTGCCGGTCACGTGCGACGCGATGACCGGCCACGCGAGGCCCGCCGCCACCATCACGGCACCGGCGGCCACGACCTGCACCTGCTCGCGGATCGGGAAGGTGTCGAGCACCCGCCCGGTCTCGCGGCGAGCCCGGACCCACCGCACCAGGGCGATGACCCCGAGCACGAGCGGGACGGCCAACGCACCCGGACGGGTGAAAGCAGCGGCGACCCCGAGCACGGTGAGCAGCCCGTACCGGCGACGCTCCAGGGCGAGCAGTGCGCCGAACGTGAGCGCGAGGAACATGCTCTCCGCGTAGCCGACCTGCAACAGGAACGACAGTGGCCCGCACGTGAAGAAGAACACCGCCCACATCGCGGCGGCGTTGCCCGCACGGTCCCGGACCAGGCGGTGCAGCAGGTAGGTCGCCAGCAGACCGGCCAGCACGGAGATGAGCGGGGCACCGACGGTGAACGGCAGCCCGGTCGATGCGGTGAGCATCCGGATCGTGAACGGGAACGCCGGCAGGAAGGCCCAGGCGTTCTGTGCCACGTTGCCGACGGCGTCGAGCGGCAGCACGTCGGGGTACCCGTGCAGCGAGATCTGCTCGTAGTACTGGCCGTCCCAGGCGGTGAGGAACGCCGTGAAGCCGTGCCCGTTGCCCCAGATGGCGTTGTCCGGCATCGCCCGTCCGATGAGCGGGTACGCGAGTGCCAGCCACAGCGTCGACACGATCCGGCCGCCGGTCCAGACGAGCAGCACGGCCGCCCACGCCGGCAGGGAGGTCACGGTGTCGAGTGCGCGGCGCCGTCCGGTCGCGGCGGTCCCGGTGACCGCGCCGTCGAGCCGGCTCATGCGCGTGCTCGGCGCGAGCCCGTGCGCGCTCGGCGGCGTTCGGGCAGGGAGGACGGCACCCGGCCAGGGTAGTCGCCCTCCACCTGGGTGGTCGGTGCGGCACCCCGGACGGGAGGCCCGCCCCGCGTTCTGCAATGCGGAATGCGCTGGTCGGGTGGTCGGCCCCACCGAGTGGCGTCCGCCTAGCCTGGAGTCCGCCCACGACCGACGAACCACAGGAGCAACCGTGCCGAACCCCACCGCGCCGAAGACCGCCATCGTGACCGACAACGCCCCGAAGCCCGCCGGGCCCTACAGCCAGGGCATCGTCGCCAACGGCTTCATCTACACCGCCGGGTTCGGCCCGCAGGACCCCGCCACGGGTGCGATCGCCGACGACGTGGCCGGTCAGACCGCGCAGGTGCTGGCCAACGTCGCAGCGGTCCTGGCCGAGCACGGTGCCACCCTCGACGACGTCGTCAAGTCCACGGTGCACCTCGAGCACTCCGACCGCGACTTCCCGGCCTTCAACGAGGAGTACGCGAAGCACTTCTCGCAGCCGTACCCGGTCCGCACCACCGTGCAGTCGCACCTGGCGAACATCCTGGTCGAGATCGACGTCGTGGCGGTGCTGCCGAGCGCTTCGTGACGTCGGCGCAGGCTGTGAGAAGCCTCACCGAGGCGCCTCGCCGCGCTGGATCACCGACCCCCGGTGCCCGCTGCTCCCTGCCCGTGGTCGATCCGACCCGGGTGGCGACGCAGCCCGGCACCGGGGGTCGCGTGCGTCAGGGCGCCTTCGGCCAGCACGGGGACGCCGGCGACGAGGACGTCGTCGATGCCCTCGGCCAGGCGCATCGGTTCGTCGTAGGACGACCGCGCCGCGACCCGATCGGGATCCACGACCACCAGGTCGGCGACCGCCCCGACGGTGACTGCGCCCCGTCGACCGAGACCGAGTCGCTCGACCGCAGTGGCGGACAGGTGCCGCGAGGCCTCGAGCCACGTCAGGAGCCCCGTGCGGGCGAAGTCCTGCAGGTACCGCCCGAACGTCCCGTACGCCCGTGGGTGCGGGTGCGTGCCCACGAAGATGCCGTCGGACCCGGCCGTGTGCCCGGGCAGCCGGAAGAGCGGTGCTAGGTCGTCGGCAGTCCGAGGACGGGGCACGCGCATCACGGCGGTGACCTGCAAGGCCGAGTCGACCAGGACGTCGAGGGCCAGGTCCACCGGATCCGTCCCGGTCGCCTCGGCGGCGTCGGCGAGGGTGCGGCCCTGCAGCGCGTGGAACTCGGCGGCGGGCACGTGCGACAGCGTGATCTGCTCCGCCCAGCCGGTGCCGAGGTCGGCGCGGGACAGCACGCGGTCGAGCACGGCCGCCCGGACCGCGGCACGACCCTCGTCGTCGGCGATCGCGTGGGCGAGGTCCTCGGTGCCGGGGCGGGCCAGGGCCGCGGGCAGCAGCAGCATCGACAGGATCGTGCAGCCGCGCGAGTACGGGTAGGCGTCGAACGACATCGGGGCGCCCTCGGCCTCGAGCTCGGCCAGTGCGGTCACCGCGAGGTCGACGGGCGCGTGCAGGTGGGAGACGTGTGCGCGGACGCCCGACGCGCGGACGATGTCGGCGATCTCGTCGAGGCCGGCGCGGGCGTTCCCCTCGTAACCACCGCGCATGTGCGACACGTAGAGGCCGTCGACGGCAGCGACCTCGGTGCACAGCGCAGCGAGTTCGGCGGTGCCGGCGAACAGGCCGGGGACGTAGTCGAGCCCCGTCGCGAGGCCGACCGCACCGTCCGCGAGGCCGTCGCGCACGAGCTCCCGCATCGCGGCCAGCTGCGCGCGGTCCGCCGGCCCGGGGTCGTCGCCCATGATCTGGTGCCGGACCGTGCCGGCGGGCACGAGCGTCGCGATGTTGATCGGGGTCGTTCCGTCGTAAGTCGTCAGCAGGCCGTCGACCCCGCCACCGCGGTACGTCGGGTGCGGGCCGTCGATGGCGGCGAAGTACGTGTCGGCGTACGAACCGTCACCCGGCGCCGGTCCGACG
The DNA here is from genome assembly GCF_023242305.1 of Curtobacterium sp. MWU13-2055. Classification (NCBI taxonomy): domain Bacteria; kingdom Bacillati; phylum Actinomycetota; class Actinomycetes; order Micrococcales; family Microbacteriaceae; genus Curtobacterium; species Curtobacterium sp. MWU13-2055. The sequence goes on along the minus strand of NZ_JALLIO010000002.1, from coordinate 109,452 downwards.
CCGTCCTGTCCGGTCACGATCGTGGTCACACCCTGGCGCAGGAGCGCGAGCTGCACGCCCTCGTCGAACACGAGCGACCCGGCGTGCGAGTGCGCGTCCACGAAGCCCGGCAGCACCAGGCGTCCGTCGCAGTCGATCACGTGCGCGTCGGCAGGGGCGTCCAGGTCGGCACCGACGGCGCGGATGACGGCGTCGGTGACGAGGACGTCGGCGCGCACCGGGGCCCCGTCCGCACCGAGGACCGACCCGCCGCGCAGCAGGACGACGCCGCCGGCGGACTGCTCGCCGGTGGGCTGCTCGGAGCCCGTCAGGTGCTCGGGATCGCCGGTGGTCATCGGTCGAGCGCCGCGACGAGCCGGCCGGCCCGCTCCCGCAGGGCGTCGAGGTCGCCCGAGGTCAGCGCGTCGCCGACGAGCGGGGACCCGAGTCCGACGGCGACCGCACCGGCGGCCAGGTAGTCCGGGGCGTCGTCGACCCCGATGCCCCCGGTCGGGATGACGTCGACGAAGTCGAGCGGTGCCAGGACCTGCTTCAGGAACGCGGGGCCGCCGAGCTGCGCCGCCGGGAAGACCTTCACCGCGCGGGCTCCGAGCCGCCACGCGTGGACGATCTCGGTCGGGGTCGCGGCACCGGGGTACCAGCCGAGGCTACGCTCGTGCGCGCGCTCGCCGAGTTCGGCGTCGAGGTGGGGACTGACGGCGAACGAGGCGCCGGCGGCGGCGGCCTCGTCGAGCTGGCGGACGTCGAGCACCGTGCCGACGCCGATGGAGGCCGCGGAACCGTACCGCTCGACCGCCCACGCGATGCCCTCGCGCCAGCGTGGGGTGTTCGTGGTGATCTCGATCGCCGTCACGCCGGACTCGACCAGGGTGGCGATGACGTCCTCGACGTGGTCGCCGGTGCCGCCGCGGAGGATCGCGATCGCCGGTCCGGCCTGGTGGCGGTGCCGTGCGCCGGCGTGCTGCTCGGTGCTCGTGGTGTCGTTCGTCATGGTGCGCTTCCTCGAGTGGTGGTGTTCGGCGGACACGGTGTCGGCGGACGCGGTGTCAGCGGTCGACGTGGTCGTGCACGGTGTGGTCGGTGTCCGACGGGTCCGGGGCGTGGTGCAACGCGGCCGGGTCCGGTCGGCGCCAGTCGCTCTCGACGGTGCAGGCGAGGGCGCCGGCGTCGGCGGCCCGGTCGAGCGCCTCGGCGGCGTCCGCTCCGCCCATGCTCGCCGCGAGCCAGCCCGCGACGAACGCGTCACCGGCACCGACCGGGTCGACGACGCGCACCGGGGTCGCGGGCCGACGGACGAACACGCCGTCGATCGACGCCACGGCGCCGCGGGAGCCGAGCTTCACGACCGCGCGGCCCCGTGCCAGTGCGGCGAGGTCGTGCGCGAGTGACTCCTCGTCGTCGTCCTGTTCGTCGCGGTCGAGCACGAGTCGGGCCTCGTCGTCGCCGGCGAACACCACGGCGGACCGTGCTGCGACGGCTCGGTACCGGTCTCGTGCAGCGTCGGCGCCGATGAGCTTCGGCCGGTGGTTGACGTCGAACGACACCGGCACACCGGCGGCGGCGGCCCGGTCGAGCGCTGCGGTCACGGTGTCGTGTGCGGACTCGGAGAGCGCGAGGGTGATCCCGGTGACGTGCACGAGCGCAGCGGTCTCGACGACGCTGCCGGGCAGGTCCGTCGCGGCCAACGCCGAGCCGGCCGAACCACGGCGGTGGTAGGTCACCCGGGTGCGGCCGTCGAGCAGCCGCTCCTTCATCATGATGCCGGTGGAGCGCTCGGCGTCGGGGACCGCGAGGACGTCGACGCCCTCCCCACCGATGTCGGCGGCGACCCGGTCGCCGGCGGGGTCCGTGCCGACCCGACCGATCCACGTGGCCGGCACCCCGGCGCGGACCAGGCCGATCGCGACGTTGCTCTCGGCGCCGCCGGTGTCCACCCGCATGTGCTCCAGGTCCGGCACCGCGCCGACGTCGCGCCCGGTCAGGAGCAGCATCGTTTCGCCGAACGTCAGCACCGAGCCGGTCACCGGGCACCCCGCGCGAGGGCGAGCTGCGCCGACGAGGACCCGAGCGCGACGGAGATCTCGTGGGCAGTCCGCACGACGCCGTCGCCGAGTTCGCGGACCGCTGCTGCGGGGAACCGCGAGGCCAGCCCGGAGATGCTCATCGCGCCGACCACCTGGTTCGCGTGGTCGAACACCGGGGCGGCGACGCACCGGATGTCCGGCTCGTTCTCGCGGTCGTCGATGCCGTACCCCCGTCCGTGCGTGCGGTCGACCTCGTGCCGCCAGCGGTCGTCGTCGGTGATGGTGTGCTCCGTCATGACCTGGGCCGGTTCGGCGAGCACCCGGTCGAGCAGCTCCGGTTCACCGAACGCGACGATCGCCTTGCCGGACGCCGTGTTCCGCATCGGCAGGCGGTTCCCGATCCGGGAGCCCATGCGGACGGTGCCGCGGGTCTCGACCTTGTCGACGTAGACGATGTCGGTGCCGTCCGGCACGACGAGGTGGCACGTCAGCCCGGTCTGCTCCGCCGTCCGACGCAGGAACGGGGCAGCGGCGGAGCGCAGGTCGATCCCCTCGAGGTAGCTCTGCCCGAGCAGCAGGGCGCCGAGGCCGAGCGTGAACCCGGCGTCCGGGGTGCGGCGCAGCAGGTCGTTCTCGAGCATCGGGGCCGTCAGGCGGAGCACCGTCGACTTCGAGGTGCCGAGCTCGGCGGCCAGCACGGACAGGCTGACGGACACCGCGCCGCTGCGGGTCCGGTCGGCGATGCAGTCGAGCAGGCGGAGCCCGCGACGCAGGGACAGTGCAGCGTTCCGGGCAGGACCGTCGCCGTCCGTCGGCACCGGGGCCGCGGTGGTCGCGCGCATCAGAACCACGTCGCGATCGTCCGGAGCACGGTGTCGTCGTCGGCCAGGACGTGCACCTGCCGCCACTTGTCGAACACCGTGCAGGGGTGCGAGATGCCGAACACGACGACGTCGCCGGGCGTCAGCTCGGGGGCACCGTCCGCCAGCGCGAGGTAGCAGTGCTGGTCGTCGAGGCGGGTGACGGTGACCGCCCCGGGCGGCGGGACGACCTGTGTGGCGCCCGCCGGGCCTCCTGGCAGGGTCGGCCGTACCGACCGCACCGACCGCACCACCGGCAGCCCTTCGTCGAAGGAGATGTCGCGCTTGCCCACGGCGACGAACGCGAGCCCGGGCTCCGGGCAGGACGTCACGCGTCCCCAGACCTCGATCGCGGCGACGAGCGAGCCCTCGGCCGGGTGCCGGCCGAACGGCGTGCGCTCGGCGTAGAAGCCGTCGTCGTGGGTCAGGTACGCACCCGACCGCAGCAGCACGTCGAGGTCGTCGGTGCGGTCTGCCACGGCGTCCACGACGGCGTCGAACCAGGCGCTGCCGCCCATGCTGAGGAGCTCGCGACCGTCGACGAGCCCGCGGACGGCCTCGGCGACGTCGAGCACGCCGGCGACGTACTCGCGTGCAGCGTCGACGCCGGGCAGCCCGCCCTCGTACCCGGAGACACCGCGGAGCACGAGTCCGGCGTCGTGGGCGAGCAGCGCGAGGGCACGCGCGTCGTCGGGGGAGCGGACCCCGGTGCGTCCGCCCGGGAACCCGAGTTCGACCAGGACGTGCAGCTCGCCGGCGACGGTGCCCTGCGCGGCGACGGCGGCGGTGACGCCTGCGGCGGAGTCGACGTAGCAGAGGACGTCGGCGTCCGGGTCGACCGTGCGCCGGGACGCGAGCCACGCGAGGCCGGCGGGGTCGAGGACCTCGTTCGCGACCAGGATCCGGTGCACCCCGTGCTCCCACGCGACCATCGCCTGCTGGACCGACGCGACCGTGACTCCCCATGCCCCGGCGTCGATCTGCCGTGCGGCGAGGTCCGGTGCCATGTGCGTCTTCATGTGCGGCGCGAACAGCAGCCCGTGGCGGTCGACGTAGGCCTGCATGACGGCGGTGTTGTTCGCCAGGGCGGACTCGCGCAGCGTCATCACGGGCAGGTGGGCGTGGTCGAGGACGTGGTGCGGAGTGCCCGCTGCCGGGTCCCAGGCGCCCTTCGTGGTCACGGTCCGGGTCGTCGTGTCGGCGTCGGTCATCGGTGAGCCTCCTGTCGTCGCGCAGCCTCCACGCTCCCGCTCGGCGGACCCGCAGGGCAACGCGCTGGTGCGCATCATTCTGCAATGCACAACACGATCGCGGAACCTCCTGACACGATCCCCCCGCGACCCGGCACCGGGCATAGCCTTTGACGCGACATGGCGACGACGATGACGACACCCAGACGGCGGACGGGCAGCACGGCGGTCGCCGTGCTCGTGGCGGGGACCTTCTTCATGGAGCTCCTCGACGGCACGATCCTGGCGACGGCGGCGCCCGCCATGGGACGCGACCTCGGCGTCGACTCGGCCGCCGTGGGCGTCGCGATCACCGCGTACCTCGTCACCCTGGCGGTCTTCATCCCCGTCTCCGGCTGGCTCACCGACCGGATCGGGTCCCGCACCGTCTTCGCTGGCGCGATCGCGCTCTTCACGATCGCATCGGCGCTCTGCGCGATGTCGACCGGCCTCGTCGACCTGACGCTCTGGCGCATCCTGCAGGGGCTCGGCGGTGCACTGATGGTGCCCGTCGGCCGGCTCGTGGTGCTCCGGAGCGCCGGCCGCGAGCAGCTCGTCACGGCCATCGCGATCCTCACCTGGCCCGCCCTCGCCGCGCCGATCATCGCCCCGTTCATCGGCGGCGTGCTCGTCGACACCCTGACGTGGCACTGGATCTTCCTGATCAACATCCCGCTCGGCGTCATCGCGTTCGTCGCCGCGCTCGTGCTCGTCCCGCAGGAGCGCGCCGCGCAGCGTGTGCCGTTCGACTGGTTCGGATCGCTGCTCGCGTGCTTCGGCCTCGGGTCGCTCGTCGTGATGGCGTCGCTGCTCGCGCTCGACGTCATCCCGGTCCTGGCCGTCGTGGTGTCCGGTGTCGTCGGTGCCGTCTGCTGCTGGTTCGCGATCCGGCACTTCCGCCGGGCGCCGCACCCGATCATGGGGCTCGAGGCGTTCCGGCTCGAGACGTTCCGGGTGTCGCACGCCGGCGGCAGCCTGTTCCGACTTGCGGTCTCCGCGGTGCCGTTCGTGCTCCCGCTGCTGTTCCAGGACGCCTGGGGCTGGAGCGCCGTGCTCGCCGGGTCCGCCGTGCTGTGGGTCTTCGTCGGCAACCTCGGCATCAAGCCGATGACGACACCGTTCCTGCGCTGGTTCGGCTACCGCCCGGTGATCATCGTGTCGAGTGCGATCGCTGCGCTGACCGTCGTCGCGATGGCGTTCATGACCGAGGACACCCCGTTCTGGCTGCTCGCGGTCCTGCTCGTCGTCAGCGGAGCCGCCCGCTCCGTCGGCTTCACGGCGTACAACACCATCGCCTTCGCCGACGTCGAGCAGGCCGACATGACCCCGGCCAACACGCTCTCGTCGACGCTGCAGCAGACCGCCGCCGGCTTCGGCGTCGCCGTCGCCGCGGTCGTGATCCGCGCGGCCGGCGGGCTCGGAGGCGACGGCCCGTACTCCGTCGCGTTCTGGGTCATCGCGGCGCTGCTCGCCGTCGCGTGCGTCGAGGGCATCCTGATGAGCCGCACAGCGGGGGACACCGTCCGCCCTGCCCGCCGGGTCCGCGCCTGACCCGGGCGGTTCCACGAGGCTCTGCCCGCGGCCCGCGACTGTCCGTTTCCGTCACGGTCACACGCGCGAAACCCGACAGGCGTTACAGTCTCAGCATCCGTTTGCGAACGCCGAGTACGGTTGCCGCGGCAGGGTGACCCGGACCACCCGGACAGGAAGGCAGCATGGCCGCGCCAGAACAGCAGAGCACGATCGCCACCGACGCAGGCGTGCCGCCCACTTCCCTCCGGGTCGTCAGCTACAACCTCCGGGAGCACACCGCGAACGGTGAACTCGCCGCCCTGGCCGAGGCCTCCGACGCCGACGTCCTCTGCGTGCAGGAGTGCGACAGCAACGACCTCGCCCCGTCGATCGGTGGGCTCTCGCTCGCCGCGTCGACCCGCACGAACCGCCTCGGACTCGCCATCTACAAGCGCGACGACCGCTTCGAGGTGCAGGACTTCAGCATCCACTCGCTGCAGAAGTCCCTGCACGACCGGGTCCTCGCACCCGCGCACGAACGGCTCATCGCGATGCACCTGCGCGACACCGAGGCCGACGCCGAGGTCGTCGTCGCCTCGTTCCACGCCTCACCGCTGACCGCGACGAACTCCCTGCGTCGCAAGCAGATCGAGGCGGCGCACCAGTTCCTCCGCGAGCTCGCGAAGGACGTCCCCGCGGTCATGGTCGGCGACTTCAACTACCCCTGGTTCCAGACGAACCTGCGTCGCAAGATCGAGCAGGGCGGGTTCGCACTGTCGCTGTCCGACCAGCCGACGTACCTGCGGTACCGCAAGTTCACGGGCCACTTCGACTTCGCGACGAGCGTCGGGCTGCACATCGCCGGCGTCGAGACCCTGCCGGCGGGCATCTCCGACCACCGTCCGATCCTGGTGCGCGCGCACTACGAGCACCCCGGAGCGACCGGCACGATCGAGACCGTGGAGTCCCCGGCCGCCTGACCCGCGCGAGGCCCCGCGCCCCCGCCCCCGCGCCCGCCCGCCCCACTGCTCCCGAGGTTCCGAAATCTCGGCATCTCGGCGTTCGCAGCGGATGTTCGTGGAACCTCGGCGGATCGCGTGCGGCAAGTCGTGGAACCTCGACGACCTGACGGAGCAGGCACGGCACCGAGCGGCGCCTGGGACCCGCCCCGGCCCCGCCCCGCCCGCGCCGCTGCCCCGAGGTTCCGAGATCTCGGAACCTCGGCGTCCCCAGCGGGCGTTCGTGGAACCTCGGCGGAACGCGTGCGGCGAGTCGTGGAACCTCGGCGGGCGTGGGTGGCGCCTCGTCGGTGACCGCTCGGCGGACGACGCGGGGCGCGCCCGCAACGCGGCAACGCACTGGAGGCCCGGTGCCGGTTCCAGGAACCGGCACCGGGCCTCCAGGCAGTCACGACCACGGCACGTGCCGAGGTCGCAGCACACGCCGCGCGCGGCGCGCCCGCGTCAGCGACGCAGGGTCGCGCGCGCCAGCCGGTTGCCGACGAACTGGCCGAGCTGCACGATGACGACGATCGCCGCCACCGACACGTAGACGATCCACCAGTCGTACCGCTGCGATCCGTAGGTGATCGCGTACTCACCGAGTCCACCGCCACCGATCAACGCACCCTGCGCCGTCATGTCGACGATGCCGATGTAGATGAACGTGTAGCCGAGGATGAGCGGCCCGAGGCCCTCGGGGATCAGGACGGTCAGCAGGATCGAGATCGGGTGCGCACCCGATGCTCGAGCTGCCTCGACGACGCCGGGGTCGACCGCGAGCAGGTTCTGCTCGACGATGCGCGACACGGCGAAGGCCGCTGCCAGTGAGATCGCGAAGGTCACCGCGGGCACGCCGATCGTGGTCTGCACCACGACGCGCGACAGCGGGGCGATCGCGGCGAGGAAGATCACGAACGGGATCGGCCGGACCAGGTTCACGACGACGTTGATGATCGTGTACGCGGTGCGGTTGCCGAGCAGGTTGCCCGGCCGGGTCGCGTAGAGCAGCAGCCCGAGGGCGAGCCCGATGACGCCGGCGATGACGAGCGACACGAGCGACATGACGATGGTGTCGCGCATGGCGGCGAGGAAGACGTCGAACGTGTCGATCACGCTCTGGAACGAGTTGTTCACGCTGCTGCCTCCTCGTCGGTCGTGACCCCGTCGGCGCGCAGGGCGGCGACGGCGCGGTCGATGGCGTCCGGTGCACCAGCACCAGCACCGGCGTCGGCAACCCCGCCGGCCGTCAGCTCGTACGTGAGCGAACCGATCCGGCGCTCGCGGATCTCGCCGACCCCGCCGTAGACGAGCTCAGCGGTGACCCCAGCGGAGCGGAACACCGCGTCGATCCGGTTCTGCAGCCCGGCCTCGTCGGTGATCTGCACGGTCACCAGACGACCGGGGTGGCGTTCGCGCAGGCGAGCGAGCGTGTCGACCGAGGGGCGGTCGTGCAGCGCGGTGCGGACGAACCGCTGCGCAGCACCCGTCTTCGGCGCGGAGAACACGTCGTAGACGTCCCCGACCTCGACGACGCGACCCTGCTCCATCACGGCGACGCGGTCGGCGATCTGCCGGACGGCGTCCATCTCGTGCGTGATGACGATGATCGTGACGCCGAGTTCCTTGTTCACCCGGCGGAGCAGCCCGAGCACCTCGGACGTGGTCTCCGGGTCGAGGGCGCTGGTGGCCTCGTCGGCGAGCAGCAGGTCGGGCGACGCCGCGAGGGCCCGCGCGATGCCGACGCGCTGCTTCTGACCGCCGGACAGCTGCTCCGGGTAGGCGTGGGCGCGCTCGAGGAGCCCGACGAAGTCGAGCAGCTCGGCCACGCGACGGTCCCGCTCCTCCTTCGGCACACCAGCGACCTTGAGCGGGTACGCGACGTTGCCGGCGATGGTGCGGGACCGGAACAGGTTGAACTGCTGGAAGATCATCCCGATGTTGCGACGCGCCAGACGGCGATCCCGCTCGGGGATCGCCGTCAGTTCCTTGCCCGCCACGGTGACGGTCCCGGAGCTGGGGAGCTCGAGGGCGTTCACCAGACGGACCAGGGTGGACTTGCCGGCACCGGAGTACCCGATGACGCCGAGGACCTCTCCCTGGTGCACGTCCAGGGAGACGTCCTCGACGGCCACCACGGTCTCGCCGGTGTCGGCGCGGCGGTAGTGCTTCGAGACGCCGCGGAGTTCGACGAGGACCGGCACTACTCTGCTGCCGCCTTCGCGTCGGACTCGACCGTGGTGAGCTCCTTCTGCAGCGAGGCGGCGCTCTCGTCGCTCGGGACGGCGTCCGGGTAGTCCTTCGCGAAGACCTTCTGCACGGCCTCGTCCTGGAACAGCTTCGCCAGGTCGAGGTACGTCTTGTTGGTCTTGTCGGCGTCGCGGACGGCGAAGACGTTCACGTACGGGGCAGCCGAGGCGCTCTTCGGGTCGTCCTGGAAGATCGCGTCCTTGGTGTCGAGCCCGGCCGAGGTGGCGTAGTTCACGTTGACGATCGCGCCCTCGACGGAACCCTGCTGCAGGGCGTTCGCGGTCTGCGAGGCGTCGAGCGTCTGCACGTCGACCTTGTGCGAGGTGATGTCGGCCGTGGTCGAGAAGGCGTTGCCGCCGTCCTTGAGCTCGAGCAGGTCAGCGGCCTGCAGGACCAGGAGCGCACGGGCCTCGTTGATGGCGTCGTTCGGGATCGCGACCTTCGCACCGTCCTCGAAGTCCGCGACGTCGGAGACCTTCGTCGAGTACAGCGGCAGCGGGTAGACGGCCGTCGCGCCGATCGGCTGCAGGTCGTCGTCCGAGGTGACGTTGTAGTTCGCCAGGTACTGGATGTGCTGGAACTGGTTGATGTCGATCTGCTTGTCCTTGAGCGCAGGGTTCGGCAGCGAGTAGTCCGAGAAGTTCTGGAGCTTCACGGTGACGTTGAGCTGCTCCTTGGCGGCCTTCACGTACGTGTTCCAGTAGGGCAGCGACTTGTCCGAGACACCGATCGTGACGGTCTTCGGCGCAGCGTCACCGGCGGCAGCGCCACCGCTGTCGCCACCGGAGCGCACGACTCCGACGATGACGGCGACGACGATCGCCACGACGACGATGACGGCGGCGACGATCCAGCCGATCGGGCGCTTGCCCTTCGGCTTCTCGGGCAGTGCGGGGGCTGCGGACATGCTGGTGCTCCTCGTGGGCCGTGCTGTGCGGGGGAGCCGCGGTGGTCCGCGGCGTGGAGTCGAGTGTGACGGGAGCGGGTCCCCGGTGCGAGTTCCGTTCCGCCGTGTTACATCGCCGTCACGGGGTGCGTTGGTTCACTCGGTACGTGCGCAGCATCGAACTCGTCCTCGACGGCCCCTCGGACGCGGCGGTCCGTGCACTCTGGCAGACCCTCGTCGCCGCGGAGCTGCCGAGCCTCGGCCACTCGGGGACGAACGACCCACACGTCACCCTCGTGGCCGGCGAGGCCGTTCCCGTCCCGACGGACCTCGACGTCGCGGTGCCCGAGACCCTGCGCGTCGCCGGCGTCCTGCTCTTCCCCGCCGGCCCCGGTCGCCACGTGCTCGGCCTCGGCGTGGTCGTCGACGAGCCACTGGCCCGTTTCCACCGCGCGGTCGATGCCGCCGCTCCGGGCTCGGTCGACCCGTCGCTGCCCGGTCGGTGGGCGCCGCACGTCACCCTCGCTCGGCGGATCCGCGACGTCGACCTGCCGGCGGCGCTCCGGGTCCTCGCTGCGGACGCGCCCCTGCCCGAGGTGCTCACGGTGGGCGGTCTCCGGCACTGGGACGGGGGTGCGAGGGTGGTCACCCGCTTGCGCTGACGCACGCTGCGGACCGGCACCGGGCCTCCCGGACGGAAGGGGCGGCACGGTCGGCAAGGGCCTGCGGAACCAGGTTCCGGACACGGAACTGCGCGATCGCGTGGTGCTGTGTCCGGAACCTGGTTCCGGGGCGCAGGTGCGCGGGTGCGCGGGGCGCAGGGGCGTCGGACTGGAGGCGCGGGTCAGGCCCGCAGCACCCGCTCGCCGAACGCGGATGCGAACGTCCGGTCCGGGTCGGCTCGTGCGATCAGCTCACGGACGTCCGCCACCCTCGGGTACAGCTCCGCGATCGCGTCGCCGTCGAGCGAGCTCATCTTGCCCCAGTGCGGTCGCCCGTCGAACGGAGCGAGCCGCGCCTCGAGGTCGGGCAGCAGCGCAGCGACCGCCTCCGGGTGCTTCTGCCAGGTGAACGCGATGCAGAGCACGTCCTCGCCCTGGGTCGGGCTCAGCCAGAGGTCGTCGGCCGCCATCGTCCGGAGCTCGCACACGTGCAGGTGCGGCTGGATGCGGTCGGCCAGCCCGCGCAGGGCGTCGAGCGCCGCCGCCGCGTGCCGGAGCGGGACGAAGTGCTCGCTCTGCACCTCGGACCCGTGGCTCGGCACGGACTCGATGGGGAAGTGCGGCAGCCGGTCCCACCAGGGGCCCACCGACCCGTCGCGGGCCGTGTGGTGGCCGTCGCCGGGGGAGCCGGGCAGCCGGGGAGCGCCGAACAGGTCGTCCGGCACGGCGGTGTCGTCGGCGCCGTCGGGGACCCGGGACTTCACGAGCGCCTCGCTGATCTCGTCGCCGAAGACCGTGTAGGCGCACACCGAGTACCCGGCGGCGTGGACTGCGACGACGTGGTCGGTGAACGTGCTCCACGGGAACGGCCCGTACGAGTCCTGCCGCATCCGGTACGTGGGTTCGAGGTCGAGCGTGACCCGGGTCACGATGCCGAACAGCCCGAGGTGCAGGGCGGTGCCGGGGAACGCCGGGTCGGTGCGGTCGACGGTCCGGAGCGAACCGTCGGGGCCGAGCAGTTCGAGGGACCGGACCGCGGTGGTCAGCGAGCCGAGGGTGGTGCCGGAGCCGTGGGTGCCGGTGGCGACCGCGCCGCCGACGGAGATGTGCGGGAGCGAGCCCATGTTGTGCAGCGCGAACCCGGCGCGGTCGAGGTCGGGAGCGACGACGCCGTAGCGGGTGCCGGCTCCGAGGGTCGCCGTCCGCCGCTCGGGGTCGACGACCAGGTCGGTGGGGATCGCGGTCAGGTCGAGCAGGACGCCAGGGGCGTCGGCGGAGTCGTTGAACGAGTGCCGGGTGCCGAGCCCGTGCACCCGCGGGGAGCGTGCGACGACCTCGGCTGCTTCGTCGATCGAGCCCGGTCGGAGCACCTGCTCGGCCGTGTAGGTGACCGTGCCGGACCAGTTCAGTTCGCTCGCCGTCGACCGCATGCCGCCCACGATGTCACGTGGACCCGTGGGCGGCACTGCTGTCAGTGCGCGGGCGGGGGCGTCGGCGCGCCCTCGGGCACCGCCGGACGGGTGACGAAGACCGATGCCAGGATGCCGAACAGCGAGATCACCGCGCCGACCATGAACGCGGTCTTCACACCGGAGGCGGTCGCAGCGGCCACGGCGTCCGCACCCGCGCCGGTCGCTGCCGTGGCGGCGCCGATCGTGAGCAGGGTGACGAACAGGGCGGTGCCGGCGGCTCCGGCGAGCTGCTGCGCCGTGCCGAGGACCGCGCTGCCGTGCGAGTAGAGCTTCGGGGGCAGGCCACCGAGCGCCGCCGTGAACAGCGGGGTGAACGTGAGTGCCAGGCCGATGCTCAGCACGACGTGCGCCCCGAGGACGAACCACACGCTGGTGTCCACGCCGACCGTGGAGAGCGCCCAGAGCACCGCGCTGACGATGATCGAGCCGGGGATGAGCAGCACGCGCGGTCCGCGACGGTCGTAGATGCGTCCGACGATGGGGGAGAGGAGCCCCATGAGCAGCCCGCCGGGGAGCAGCAGCAGTCCGACGTTCAGGACCTCGAGCCCGAGGACGCGCTCCAGGTAGATCGGCAGCAGGATGAGCGTGCCGAACATCGCCATGAAGCTCAGCGCCATCGCGACGATCGGGACGGTGAAGCCGCGGGTCTGGAAGGTGCGCAGGTCGAGCAGGGCGCTGTCGGTGCGCTGCAGTCGGGTCTGACGGAGGATGAAGACCGTCAGGGCGACGGCACCGACGACGAGCGCGGTGACCGGGACGAACAGGCCGGTGGTGCCGGCCTCGCCGATGCTGGACAGGCCGTAGACGATCCCACCGAACGCGAACGCGGACAGGATCACCGAGACGACGTCGAGCGGTGCCCGGCGGGGCGTCGAGACGTTGCGGACCTTCACCATGCCGAGGATGAGCGCGGCGATCGCGATCGGCAGGACGAAGCCGAACAGCCAGCGCCACGAGAACGCGTTGAGGATGAGCCCGGAGATCGTCGGGCCGATGGCCGGCGCGACCGAGATGACGATCGAGATGTTGCCCATGATGCGGCCGCGGTGGGCCGGGTCGACGAGGGTGAGCACCGTCGTCATCAGGAGCGGCATCATGATCGCGGTGCCGCTGGCCTGGACGATGCGGCCGACGAGCAGCAGCGTGAACCCGGGTGCGAGCAGGGCGATCAGGGTGCCGGCCGAGAACAGGCCCATCGCCCAGACGAAGACGGGGCGGGTGTTGAACCGCTGCAGCAGGAACCCGGTGATCGGGATGACGACCGCCATGGTGAGCAGGAAGCCCGTGGTCAGCCACTGCCCGGTCGCCGCACTGATGTCGAGGTCGTCCATGAGCCGCGGCAGCGCCACGCCCATGATCGTCTCGTTGAGGATGACGACGAACGCGGAGACGAGCAGCAGCCCGATCACGAGACGGGTCTCGGCAGCGGTCGGTTGCGAGACGCTTCCCGTGCGGGGGGCGGAATCGACGGCCTGGGTCATGCGGGAGCTCCTGGTGGATCACGACTGGTGGAACGAGGTGGCGCAGAACGCGCAGACAGGGCAACCGCCTGAGTGGATTCGATTATTCCGCTCCGCACCGACATCCGCACGTGAACGGTCGGTGCGACCGGGTCAGTGCAGGATCGCGAACCCGTCGGCGTCGCCGTGCGGCACGACCGGCCGGAACTCGACGTCCGTCACGGTGGCGGACGGTGGCCCGCTCCGCAGGCACTCCATCAGCGTCTCGACCGCGACCGACGGCCCCTCGGCCTCGACCTCGACGGTGCCGTCCCAGAGGTTCCTGGCGTACCCGACGAGGTCGAGCCCGTCGGCCTTCCGTGCCGTCCAGTACCGGAACCCGACCCCCTGGACGGTCCCCGACACCACGGCATGCATCCTCGTCACCGTCGTCATGATCCTCACCGTATCCACGCGGGGCCTCCCGGAGTTTTCGGCCTCGTGACGATCTGTTTCCGGTTCGTGACGACCCGGAGCCGCCTGCGGGCGCAACACACCGCGAAGCGGTGATAGGGTCATCGCAACCCGAACACTTCGAGTCAGAATGACATTAAGGTCCACCATGGACGAAGCAGGCATCCGCGTCGCGGTCTCGACCGTGATCGTCGCGCTGCGCCCGCACCCCGACACCGGGGCGCCGGCGCTGTGGATGCCGCTGGTGCGCCGGGTGGCCGAACCGTTCGAGGGGTCGTGGGCATTGCCCGGCGGTTGGGTCGGCGTCGACGAGGGACTCGAGGACTCCGCCGCGGCCCGACTGCGCGAGACGACGAACGTGCAGCCCCGCTACCTCGAACAGCTCTACGCGTTCGGCGACGTCGGCCGCTCACCGAGCCGGGTGGTGTCGATCGTGTACTGGGCGCTCGTGCACCCGGACGAGGCGAACGTCGTGCCGGACGACTGGAACGTCCGCTGGTTCCTCGCCGACGAGCACCCGCCGCTCGCCTTCGACCACGACCGGATCGTGGAGTACGCGCTCTGGCGGCTCCGCACCAAGATGTCGTACTCCCGCATCGCCCAGGCCTTCCTGGGGGACCGGTTCACCCTCGCCGAGCTGCGCGGGGTGTACGAGGCGGTGCTCGGGCGCGCGCTCGACCCCGCGAACTTCCGTCGGCAGGTCGAGAAGACCGACGCGATCCTGCCGACCGACGAGACCACGAGCGGGGGTCGGCACCGTCCGGCCCGGCTGTACCGCTCGAACCCCGACCTGGCCTACGCGGACAACGGCCCGCTGCAGCAGGGCACACGACCGCAGAACCGATAGGAACCACCGTGTCCATCGCGACGACCATCGACCTCATCTCGAACGGCAAGGCCGGCGGCAGCACCTGCACGCCCGACCTCGCCATGCCCACGTGGGACTTCGACTCCCGGCCCGGGTACGGCCCGGGCTCGTCGATGACCGACGTCATCCCGACGAGCGCACCGCGGCAGGGCGTGCTGCCGGACGAGTACAAGACCGCGCCGACCGACGAGCTGCACGAGCGCATCGAGCGGGCGAAGGCGACGCTCGGCGACCGGGTCGTCGTCCTCGGGCACTTCTACCAGCGCGACGAGGTCGTCCGGCACGCGGACTTCCTCGGCGACTCGTTCCAGCTCGCCAACGCGGCGCTGACGAAGCCCGACGCCGAGGCCATCGTGTTCTGCGGCGTCCACTTCATGGCCGAGACCGCCGACATCCTGGCCCGCGACGACCAGCGCGTCATCCTGCCGAACCTCGCGGCCGGCTGCTCGATGGCGGACATGGCCGACATCGACAGCGTCGAGGCCGC
This sequence comes from Curtobacterium sp. MWU13-2055, assembly GCF_023242305.1. Taxonomy (NCBI): domain Bacteria; kingdom Bacillati; phylum Actinomycetota; class Actinomycetes; order Micrococcales; family Microbacteriaceae; genus Curtobacterium; species Curtobacterium sp. MWU13-2055. The sequence continues at coordinate 94,291 of NZ_JALLIO010000002.1, read as the reverse complement.
CTGGGCCGAGCTGACCGCCGTCTACGGCACGGAGCCCGACGCCGACGGCCGGGTGCCCGTCATCCCCGTCACCTACATGAACTCCGCTGCCGACCTCAAGGCGTTCTGCGGGCGCAACGGCGGCATCGTCTGCACCAGCTCGAACGCCGCGACGGTGCTCGAGTGGGCGTTCGAGCGCGGGCAGCGCGTGCTGTTCTTCCCCGACCAGCACCTCGGTCGCAACACCGCCAAGGCCATGGGGATCAGCACCGACCTGATGCCGATGTGGAACCCCCGGAAGCCCCTGGGCGGCAACGAGACGAGCGACCTCGAAGCGGCGAAGGTCATCCTCTGGCACGGCTTCTGCTCGGTGCACCGCCGCTTCACGGTCGACCAGATCGACCGGGCCCGCCGCGAGCACCCCGGCGTCCAGGTCATCGTGCACCCCGAGTGCCCGATGGCCGTCGTCGACGCCGCCGACCACGCCGGCAGCACCGACCTGATCCGGAAGACCGTCGCCGCGGCCACCGAACCGACGACGTTCGCGATCGGCACCGAGATCAACATGGTGAACCGGCTCGCCGCCGAGTACCCGCAGCACACGATCTTCTGCCTCGACCCGGTCGTCTGCCCGTGCTCGACGATGTACCGGATCCACCCGGGCTACCTCGCCTGGGTGCTCGAGGCCCTCGTGCGCGGCGAGGTGCTCAACGAGATCGTCGTGCCCGCCGAGGTCCAGGCCGACGCCAAGGTCGCGCTCGAGCGCATGCTCGCGGCCAAGCCCCGCGGCTGAGCCCCGAGCCCCGCGGCTGAACCCAAGCGCGAGCCCGAGCCCGAACCCGAACGACCGAGGGAGACCACCGTGCACGTCGTCATCGTCGGCTCCGGCATCGCCGGACTGACCGCAGCGATCCGTGCCAGCGCCGTCCACGACGTCACGCTGGTGACGAAGGGCGCGCTCGCCGACAGTGCCACCGCGTACGCCCAGGGCGGGGTCGCGGTGGCGCTCGGAGCCGACGACTCGCCGGCACTGCACCAGGCCGACACCCACGTCGCGGCAGCCGGCAGCGCGGACGCGCGCGCCGTCGAGGTCCTCTGCACCGACGGGCCGGCCCGGGTCCGCGACCTGCTCGCCCTCGGTGTGCCGTTCGACCGCTCGACCGACCCGTCGGCACTCGACCGGTACGGCGACGACCTGGCCCGCGGGCGCGAAGCCGCGCACGGACGCTGGCGCGTGGTGCACGCCGACGGCGACGCGACCGGCGCGGCGATCGAGCGTACGCTCATCGACGCGCTGCACCGCCAGCACGTCACGATCCTCGAGCGCACCTGCCTCACCGACCTGGTCGTGCGCGACGGCACCGTCGTCGGCATCGACGTCCTCGACCTGCTCGGCGAACCCCGACGGATCGACGCCGACGCCGTCGTGATCGCCTCCGGGGGAGCGGGACACCTGTACCGCGAGACCACCAACCCGCTCGTGGCGACGGGGGACGGCGTGCCCGCCGCGTGGCGTGCCGGAGCGGTGGTCGCCGACCTGGAGTTCGTCCAGTTCCACCCGACCCGCCTCGCGGTGCCGGACGGCGGGCTCGTGTCCGAGGCCGTCCGCGGCGAAGGAGCCGTCCTCCGCGACGCGCGCGGACGCCGCTTCATGACGGCGGTGCACCCGGACGCCGAGCTCGCTCCACGCGACGTCGTCGCCCGCGGCATCGCCGCCGCCGTCCGCGACCAGGGCGGCGCACCGGTGCTCCTCGACGCCACCGGACTCGGCGCGGACTTCCTGACCGGACGCTTCCCCGGACTCACCCGGGCCACCCGTGCGGCCGGTTTCGACTGGACCCGACAGGGTGTGCCGGTGTCCCCGGCGGCCCACTACTCGATGGGCGGCATCGCCACCGACGCCGAGGGGCGCACCAGCCTCCCGGGGTTGCTCGCGATCGGCGAGGCCGCGTGCACCGGGGTCCACGGCGCGAACCGACTGGCCTCGAACTCCCTGCTCGAGGGGCTCGTCTTCGCGGTCCGCGCAGCGGACGCGGTCGCCGGAACCCGGCCCGGCCTGCTCCGCCTGCGGGGGAACGCAGACCTGCGCGTGACCAGCGTTCCCCGAGCGGCGGACGTGATCCGCGCCTCCCGTCAGACCCTGCCTGGAGGCGCGACCCACCTCGACGACGTCGGTGCCGTCCGGCAGGCGGTCCAGGCCGTCATGACCGACCGCGTCGGGCTGCTGCGTGACGCGACCGGACTGGCGAGCGCCCGGCGCGACCTCGACGCGCTCACCGCGCCCGCCACCGGCGGCGTGCGCGAGCACGAGGACCGCGCACTGCTCGACCTGGCACGGCTGGTGGCGCTCGCCGCCGAGACCCGCACCGAGTCCCGCGGTGCCCACGCCCGCACCGACCACCCCGACACCGATCCAGCAGCCCCGGCCTCGTACGCCTGGGTCGCCGAGACGGTCACTCGACACATCGCCGTTCCGCAGGAGGTTCCCGCATGACCATCGACCCCGGCACCATCCCGCCGCACGCCCTCCGCCGCGTCATCGAGACCGCGCTGGAAGAGGACGCGCCCTGGGGCGACGTCACCAGCGAGACGCTCATCCCGGCCGACGCGACCGCGACGGCGACGCTCGCGGCCCGTGAGCCCGGAGTACTGAGCGGCGGGACCGTCTTCGTGGCGGTCATGCACGCGGTCGACCCGTCGATCCGGGCGAGCCTGCACGCCGACGAGGGGTCCGCGTTCACCGCCGGCGACACTCTCGCCACCGTGACGGGGTCGGCGCGTTCGGTGCTCCGCGCCGAGCGGGTCGCGCTGAACCTGGTGCAGCGCATGTCGGGAATCGCCACCGCCACCGCGGCCCACGTCGCGGCCGCAGCGGGCACCTCGGCGCGCATCGTCGACACCCGGAAGACCACGCCAGGGCTCCGTGCGCTCGAGCGGTACGCCGTGCGCTGCGGCGGCGGGCACAACCACCGCACGTCGCTGTCCGACGCCGTGCTGGCCAAGGACAACCACCTGGCCGTGCTGCTCGCCGGCGGCATCGGCATCGGTGACGCGATCACCGCAGCGCGGCAGCGGCTCGGGCACACCGTGCACGTCGAGGTCGAGGTGGACCGCATCGACCAGATCGAGCCCGTCGTCGCGGCGGGCGTCGACACGATCATGCTCGACAACTTCACGCCGGCCGAGCTCGAGACGGGTGTCGGCATCGTCGCGGGTCGCGCGCTCGTCGAGGCGTCGGGCGGGGTGTCACTCGACACCGTCGCGGCCATCGCCGCGACCGGGGTCGACGTCATCTCGGTCGGGGCGCTCACCCACTCGGCCCGGGCGCTCGACCTCGGGCTCGACATCGCGGTGGCGGCCGGGGACTGACCGTGTTCTACCTGGACCGGGCGGCCACGACCCCCGTCCGCCGCGAGGTCCTCGAGGCGATGTGGCCGTACCTGACCGGCGTGTTCGGCAACCCGTCGTCGACGCACGGTGTCGGTGACGAGGCCGCGCGCGGGCTCGCCGCTGCACGGGCCACGGTCGCCGGCGTGCTCGGCTGTCGACCGGCCGAGGTCGTCTTCACCACGGGTGGGACCGAGGGTGCGAACACCGCGGTCAAGGGGATCGCGCTCGCCGCCCCACGCGGACGCCACGTCGTCACCAGTGCGATCGAGCACGAGGCCGTGCTCGAGAGCTGCGCGTACCTGGCACGCTTCCACGGCTTCGACGTCACGGTGCTGCCGGTCGCGTCGGACGGCCTGGTCGACCCGTCGGTGCTGCGTGCGGCGCTCCGGCCGGACACGACCCTCGTGTCGATCGCGCACGCCGACAACGAGATCGGCACCGTGCAGGACGTCCCGGCGCTCGCCGCCGAGGCCCACGCGGTCGGCGCGCGCTTCCACACCGACGCCGTGCAGTCCGCGCCGTGGCTGCCGGTCGGGCTCGACGTCCTGGGCGTCGACGCACTGTCGCTGTCCGGGCACAAGATCGGGGCGCCGAAGGGGACCGGCGTGCTCGCGGTCCGGTCGGGGGTGCCCGTCGAACCGTTGCTGCACGGCGGGGGACAGGAGCGGGGCCGACGCTCCGGCACCGAGGACGTCGCCGGCGCGGTGGCGGTCGCGACGGCGCTCGGGCTGGTGGCCTCCGGCGGTGCTGCTGCCGCCGGTGGTGCTGCTGCCGCCGGCGGTGCTGCTGCCTCTGGTGGTTCTGCTGCTGCCGCCGCCGCGACGACCGTCCGTGACGCCGTGCTCGACGGGGTGCTCGCCGCCGTCCCCGGCGCGTTCGTGACCGGGTCGCGCGAGCACCGGCTGCCCGGGCACGCGTCGTTCTGCTTCCCCGGGGTCAACGGCGAGACCGTGCTGCTCGAGCTGGAACAGCGCGACGTCGTGTCCTCGTCGGGCAGTGCCTGCGCGGCGGGCAGCACCGAGGCGTCGCACGTGCTCACCGCGCTCGGGATCCCGGACGAGGTCGCCCGCACCGCGCTCCGACTCACCTTCGACGGTTCCCTCGGCGCCGAGGACGTCCCGGTCGTCGTCGGAGCCGTCGCGGACGCCGTGGCCACCGTCCGTGCACTCGGCTGACGTGTCGAACGCAGGGTGTACTAGACGTTCTACTCCATGAGTGGGGTCGTGTCCCCCCTTATGCGGACACGGAATCTGCGCCAGAGTGTCCACATGGCAAACGTGATGTTGACCCGGACACGACGGGACGACCGCTTCCGAGCGGTGCAGCTCCTGCCCGCACCGGCGACCCTCGTCGCGCTCGCCCTGGCTGCGCAGCACGACCTCGGCACCGCCCCCCTCGGGCTGATCGCCGCCGTCGGAGCCCTCGCGACCGTCGGGAGCGCCCTGCTCCCCATGATCCGACCCGCCGCCGCTCGACGATCGATGCCCGCACCGATCGAGACGGACCGGTACCGAGAGGACACCGAACACCCTTGAGGTCCGACACCGCCCGGCTCCTCCCGTGATCCGGCCGGTGCCCCAGACCGGATGCCGATACCCCTGATCGACATCCGGAGCGGGGCGCGACGTTCCCCCTGTCGTCGCGTCCCGCCACACACCGCGACCCGCCGTGGGCCGACGTCGACCCCCTGAACGACGTCAGTTCCCCTGCAGCCCACGGCGGGCTCCCGGTGTCTCCCGCTCCCGCTACCGTCGGGGCATGCCCTCGTACCGTGTGACCCTGGCGATCGGCGCGCTCGCCGCCGGCACCGCGCCCGACGCCGTCCTGCCCGCTGCGGCCCGGCTGGTCGCCGAGCACGCCGTGGTCGAGGCGCAGGACGTCCGCCTGCTGCGCGGTGTGCCGTGCGCGGTCGTCCGGTTCGAGTCCGACGACGACGCCACGGCAGCGGTCGTGCGCGACCGGGCCGTGCACGGCCTCCGCGACGTGGTCGAGATCCGCTCCGACGTCGTCACGCGCCGCGACGGTGCGCGGTGGATCCCGGTGGCGTGACGGCTGCGGCCGTGCCGTCCGGGGCGTGCGGCGCGCCCGGCCAGACGTAGTCGAGGTCGTCGGGCGCGTCCAGGAACAGTGCGCGGTAGTGCTCCGGCGCCTTCTGCACCAACTTCGAGCGGTGTGACGCGTGCAGGGCCTCGTCGTCGTTCCACGGCGGGATCGGGACGTCGCCGCGCTCGTACGCCGCCAGGTCCTCCGGGACCCGCCCGAGGTCCAGCAGCGTCTTCTCCAGGCAGGTGTCCACGTGCCCGCGGTCGACCCAGACGCGGCACGTCGCCTCCTGGTACGCCATCAGCGCCGGACGGTAGCCGCGCCACATCGCGGTGACCGGGTGGTGCTGCCAGCCGTACCCCGGCAGCGTCAGCGCGCGCATCACCTGCAGGGTCTCCACGCGCTGCTTGCCGAGACGCCGGTCGTCGAGGACCTCGGCAGAGGCCCGGAAGTCGGCGTACGGCAAGAACGTCTGCATGCCGCGGGACGGTACCCGGGGGGCCTGGCACCCGACACATGTCGTCACACGCGGACCGCCCCGGTGGCAGGCGTGTGAGCATCGACCGCATGAGTGGAGAACTGGTCGTCGGCGTCAGCGGTAGCCCTTCGGACCCCTCGAGGACGTCCACCCTGGTCGCGGCCACGGTGGCGCGCCTCGGGCAGGAGATCGAGGGTGCCCGCACCGAGACCATCGAGATCGGCCCGCTCCTGGCCGACCTCGGTGCCGCGTCCTCGCGCGAGGCGATGTCCGAGCGCACCCGGGCGGCACTCGAGACCGTCGAGGCCGCCGACGTGCTCGTCGTCGGCAGCCCGGCGTTCCGCGCCGCCTACTCCGGCGCGTTCAAGCTGTTCTTCGACTGGATCGGGCAGTACGACCTCGTCGACACCCCGGTCCTGCTGACCGCGACGGGCGGCAGCGACCGTCACGCCCTGCTCGTCGAGCACCAGATGCGCCCGCTGTTCGGCTTCTTCCAGTCGACGACGCTGCCGATCGGGGTGTTCGGCAACGAGCGCGACTTCACCAAGCGCGAAGGCGGCTACGACATCGGCAACGTCGACCTGGAACTCCGCATCGACCAGGCCGTGCGCCGGGCGATCCCGATCATCCGCGGGGGCTTCGCCACGGCCGGCCTGGCCGACGTGCGGCGCCCCGCGGACTTCTGACGCGGGGCCGCCGCTCTCCCGCGCGTTCCTGGCCGATTCGGGCGTACCTGGTCTGAAGTTCTCACCAGGTACGCCCGAATCGACCTCGCATCGCAGACGTCGTGGGAAAGAACGCGCTACGGAGCGGGGACGGTGACCGTCTCGCCCGACGCCGCCGACCGGCGCGCCGCGTCGAGCACCTCGACCACGTGCACCGCGTCGTCGACGGGCACCGGCACCGGACCGAGCCCGCGGACGGCCTGCGCGAACCGCTCGTAGTAGTCCGTGTAGGAGCTCTGCGCCGACGGGACGTCGACCGTGCCGGACTCCGTCGTGAGGGTCCCGGACGAGGGCTCGACTCCCCAGGTCGACCGGTCGTCGGCAGGTGACGCCCCCGCCACGGCTGCCTGTGCCTGCACGTCGGTGCTCGTGGCCTCGTACGTCCCGTCGACACCGTCGAGGCGGAGCTGCCGTGCACCCAGCCAACCGGCCTTGTTCGACGTCAGGACGGACTCGACGCCGGACACGTGCGTCGCTGCGAGCGTGAAGCCGGCGTCGATCGGGCCGTCCTGGTCGCGGCCGAGCGAGCGGGCATCGCGGACGTCGAGCGTGCAGGACACCCGGGCGATCGGTCCGAACAACGACACGGCCTGGTCGACCAGGTGCGATCCGATGTCGGAGAGCACACCGCCGCCGATGCCGGTCGCGATGCCGTGCCGCTCGACCATGTCGAAGCGGGACCAGAAGCGCAGTGGCGTCCCGACCCGTCCGGCGTCCAGCACGCTCCGGAGGGTGGTGAGGTCGGTGTCCCAGCGGCGGTTGTGGAAGGGCGTGATCACGACGCCGGCGTCGGCCGCGGCCTGCCGGATCTCGCGCGCGGTGGCCGGGTCCGGGGCGAACGGCTTGTCCGCGACGACGGCGACCCCGGCGGCGATCGCCTGCAGGACGAGTTCGCGCCGGGTGGACGGGGGAGTGGTGACGACGACGGCGTCGACGCCCGCGGCGATCAGGTCACCGAGGGAGTCGTACACAGTGACGCCGGGCAGGTCGGTCGCGAGCTGCTCGCGCTTCGCGGCCGAGCGGGCGACGACGCCGACGAGGTCGATGCCTGCCGCGTCCAGCAGGAACGGGCGGTGGAATGCCCGCCCTCCGATGCCGTAGCCGACGAGTCCGATGCGCACTTTGTCCATACATGTGAACCTAGCGCGTCCAGCCCGCGTTGGGAACGTTCCAACGAGGCGGACGGGAGGCCCGCGGCGGCCCCGCCACGGGCCTCCCGTCCGCCTTTTGCGCGCGTGTCGGGCGCGACGTGCGCGCGTGACCTGCGTGACGTGCGCGACCGCCAGGTTCCACGACTTGCCGTCCGCGTGACACCGAGGTTCCACTCCGAGGCGGCAGCGGCGCCGAGGTTCCGAGATCTCGGAACCTCGGCGGGGCGAGAGACGCCCGTGCGGCGTGACGGGTGTCAGGCGATGAGGGACGCGACGTGCGCGACCGCCAGGCGGTAGCCGTCGGCGCCCGCGCCGGCGATGACCGCGGTCGCGGCGGTGGCGACGTGGTCGACGTGCCGGAAGGGCTCGCGCTTCCACGTGTTCGACAGGTGCACCTCGACGACCGGGACGGACAGCGCCTCGACCGCGTCGTGCAGCGCGACCGAGGTGTGTGCGTAGGCCGCGGGGTTGATCACCACGGCGGCGAAGTCGTCGAGGGCCTCGTGCAGCCACTCGACCAGTTCGCCCTCGCGGTTCGTCTGGCGGAAGTCCGCGTCCAGTTCGTGCACGGCCGCCTCGGTGTGCACGATCGCCTCGAGCTCGGCGAGCGTCACGGTGCCGTACTGCTCCGGGTCGCGCCGCCCGAGGATGTCGAGGTTCGGTCCGTTGAGGACGAGGATGCGCGCCTGGTCGGTCATGGGGCGAGCCTAGCGATCGCGGGCCACGGGGTACCGCCGGGCAGACACATACCTCGGCTATGTGAACGGTCACAATTCGGTGTAACGTCTCCGTCCGGGTCGGCGGAGTTGTCGACTGCAACACACTGACGTGGAGATGTTGAATGGTTCTCGCTGCAGCGAACGAAGGGATCCGGCTCGACTTGGGCTGGGTCGACTACCTGATGGTCATCGTGTACTTCGCGGTCGTCATCGGGATCGGGTTCACCGCCCGCAAACAGGTCCGGACGAGCATGGACTTCTTCCTGTCCGGGCGCTCGATGCCGGCGTGGATCACGGGCCTGGCCTTCGTGTCCGCGAACCTCGGTGCGACCGAGATCCTCGGCATGGCCGCCAACGGTGCCCAGATCGGCATGGCGACCCTGCACTACTACCTGGTCGGCGCGGTGCCGGCCATGGTGTTCCTCGGGCTCGTGATGATGCCCTTCTACTACGGCTCCAAGGTCCGGTCGGTGCCGGAGTTCATGCTCCGCCGCTTCGGCAAGGCCCCGCACCTCGTGAACTCGATCGCGTTCGCGGTGTCGAACGTGCTCATCGCGGGCATCAACCTCTACGCCATGGCCATCGTCATCGAGGCGATGCTCGGCTGGCCGGAGTGGCTGGCCATCGTCGTGTCCGCCGGCTTCGTGCTCGTCTACATCACCCTCGGCGGGCTCTCCAGCGCGATCTACAACGAGGTCATGCAGTTCTTCGTGATCATCGCCGGGCTCATCCCGCTGACGATCGTCGGTCTGCACCGCGTCGGCGGCTGGGACGGACTGTCGTCTGCCATCGTGGAGACCCAGGGCGTGCAGCACCTGCAGGCGTGGGCCGGCACCGGCTTCGGTGACGTGACCAACCCGATCGGCGCCAACTGGCTCGCGATCGTGCTCGGCCTGGGCTTCGTCCTCGGCTTCGGCTACTGGACCACCAACTTCACCGAGGTGCAACGCGCGTTCTCGGCGAAGAACATGTCCGCAGCACGCCGCACGCCGCTCATCGCCACGATCCCGAAGCTGTTCATCCCGGCCATCGTCGTGATCCCCGGTCTCATCGCCGCGGCGGTCGTCGGCAACCAGTTCGCCGACGGCTCGCTCACCTACAACGACGCGATCCCGAAGCTCATCCAGATGTACCTGCCGACCGGTGTCCTCGGCGTCGCGGTGACCGGCCTGCTCGCGTCGTTCATGGCCGGCATGGCGGCCAACGTCTCGTCGTTCAACACCGTCTTCACGTACGACATCTGGCAGCGCTACATCAAGCCGAACATGCCGGACATCCACTACCTGAAGACCGGTCGCTGGGTCACCGTCGTCGGCGTCCTGGTGGGCATCGCGACCGCGTTCATCGCGGCCCAGGCGTCGAACATCATGACGTACATGCAGACGCTGTTCTCGTTCTTCAACGCGCCGCTGTTCGCCGTCTTCATCCTCGGTCTGCTCTGGAAGCGGATGACCACGCAGGGTGCGCTCTGGGGCTACGTGCTCGGCATCGTCACGCCGACGATCACCTGGATCGCGTACCTCGTGAACCCGGACCTGTTCGCCACGGCGACCGCCGAGACCCTGTACGGCGCGATCATCTCGTTCGTGACCGTCCTGATCGTCGGGTTCATCGTCTCGATGTTCACCACGCCCAAGGACGAGAAGGAGCTCGGCGGTCTGGTCTACGGCATCGGCAAGATCGACCTGCACGGCGACTCCGTCGCGACCGACACCGCCTGGTACCGCTCGCCCGCACTGCTCGGCACCGTCGCACTGATCCTGTGCGTCGTCCTGTACCTGCCGTTCCTCTGATCCGCGAAGGAGATCACCGACCATGAGTGACACCACCACCCCCGGCGCGCTGACCGAGGAGCAGAAGGCCGCCCTCGTCCGTTCGACCCGTCGTCTCGACCTGCGCCGCATCCTCGGCGGCCTGTTCGTGCTCTACGGCGTCATCGTGACGATCGTCGGCATCGTCCACTGGGACACCGACCCCGAGAAGACCGGCGGCATCCACATCAACCTGTGGGTCGGACTGTCGATGCTCGTCGGCGGCCTGCTGTTCTTCCTCTGGGACCGCCTGAACCCGGTGCCGGCCGAGGACATCATCGGCCAGGCCGAGGCCGAGGCCGACCAGAAGGCTGCCGGCGAGGGCCGCGCGTCCGCCTGACCTCGGGCGCGCGCCACTGAGCCGACTCGGAACGACGAAGCCGCTGTCGCTCGACAGCGGCTTCGTCGTTCCGAGTCGGTGTCCTGGATCACTTGACGTGGCCCGCGCTGGACTCGTAAAATTGATATGTCGACCGCGTGCTGCTCGGTCGAAAGTGAGCCCCGGAGAATCCTGCAGCCAGCGCGGGACCGGGGTTTTGCGCTGTCCAGGGTCGTTCACCCCACGCGGACAAGGGTGCTGTCGAGCTCGTCGTCGAGGCCCGCCACGTGCGCACCGCAAGCAAGATCAGCCAGTGCGACCAGTGGTTCATCGACCCCGCGGACGTGCTCGTGTCGCACCGGAACGCCGACTCCTCGTCGTCGAAGGGCATCGAACATCGACCGGTCGCCGTCATCTCGTGCCCTCCCTCGCGATTCGAGGACGAGGAGTGTGACGCCCCGCACCTCGAGCTCCCAGACGAGTCGCTCCAAGCACCGGCGTCGTCGCCGTTCGGCGCGCGCAGCGGCTCCCTCGTAGCGGACGACGACGATCTCGACAGCCCGTCGGAGGAGGTCGAGCCACGAGAGCCGCTGACCGGGGAGGGCTTCGTACCAGTGCAGCTTCCGCATCCGCCTCGGTGTCGCTGCCCGCACGTCCACACGTGCGGTTTCGCAGGCGGATGCCGTGATGACCACGGCCGCCATGACGTACGTCGTGTGGTCGCGTCCGCCGCCCGGCTCCGATTCGTCGACGTACGCCCGCATCGGTCCAGCATATTGCGTATCAGTCCGTACCCCGACGGAACGGTTGCGCATCGCCGCGCCACGGGCCAGGTTGAGCGTGACGAAAGGAACATCCCCATGGACACGATGGTCTTCATCAACCTGCCCGTCACCGACCTCGACCGTTCGAAGGCGTTCTACGAAGCCCTCGGCTACTCGATCAACCCGATGTTCAGCGACGACACCGCTGCGTGCATCGTCATCAGCGACACGATCTACGTCATGGCGCTCACCCACGCGAAGTTCGCCGACTTCACCGAGAAGACGATCGCCGACGCCGGCACCGTCGAGGTCATCAACTCGCTCACCGCCGGGTCGAAGGACGAGGTGCACCGCATCGTCGACGCCGCCGTCGCGGCCGGCGGGAGCGAGGACCGCGCGCCGATGGACCTCGGCTTCATGTTCCAGCGGAGCTTCACCGACCCGGACGGCCACCGGTGGGAGTACGTGTGGATGGACCCGCAGGCCGCCCAGGACGGCCCGCCGGCCGAGTGACCACACGGCCGGCAACGACGGTGTCGGCGGCGCACGCCAGGATGGTGCGATGAGCACCGAGCCCGCAGCCACCGAGCCCGCAGCCACCGAGCCCGCAGCCACCGAGCCCGCAGCCACCGAGCCCGCGCCCCACTCCGACCTGGTGATCGGCGACGACGGACTCGCCCGACCGGTGTGGGCATCGACGGACGAGCTGCTCCGCGACTACTACGACACCGAGTGGGGCATGCCCGTGCGGGGCGAGCGCGGCGTCTTCGAGCGGCTGTCACTCGAGGCGTTCCAGTCCGGCTTGTCGTGGCGCACGATCCTGGCGAAGCGTCCGGCGTTCCGTGCGGCGTTCGCGGACTTCGACCCCGACACCGTCGCGGGCTTCGGCGAGGACGACGTCGCTCGGCTGATGGCCGACGCCGGCATCGTCCGGAACCGGGCGAAGATCCTCGCGACCATCACCAACGCGAACGCGACGGTCGCCCTGCGGCAGGACGGCGGGCTGTCCGACTTCGTCTGGTCGTTCCGTCCGACGACGACGCCCGAACCGGAGTCGTACGCCCAGGTCCCGACGACCTCCGACGAGTCCGTCGCACTCTCGAAGGCACTGCGGAAGCGCGGCTTCGCGTTCGTCGGTCCGACCACGATGCACGCCCTGATGGAGGCGCTCGGCATCGTCGACACGCATCTGCTCGGCAGCCACCGGCGCGGGACCTCGGGCGTCTGGAACTGACCAGGACGCCGACCCCACCGCCGGCGAGGGCACCGGGCTAGGGTCGCGGCATGAGCACCGACCAGCCCAACCCGCGCGTGCGTCCTGTCCACCCGGTCGACGCCGACGTCGTCGACGTGCCCGTCGACGTGCCGGCCCCCACGCCGGACACGGCCGGGGACGCGGCGACGGAGCCGGAGCCTGGCCACGACCCCGCCGAGGTCCGGATCGCCTTCCTGCTCTTCCCGGACCTGACGCAGCTCGACTTCACCGGTCCGGCGCAGGTGCTCTCCCGGGTGCCCGGCGCACGCGTCGAGTACGTGGCGGCGACGCTCGACCCGGTGCCGACCGACTGCGGGTTCGCGCTGGTCCCGACGACGACCATCGCCGAGGCGGGTCCGGCGGACGTCCTCGTGGTCCCCGGCGGTGACGGCGCCTTCGACGCGATGCTCGACCCCGAGCTCATCGGGTTCGTCCGGCGCGAGGCCGAGCGCGCCACCTGGGTGACCTCGGTCTGCACGGGTGCGTTCGTCCTCGGTGCCGCGGGACTCCTCGCCGGCAAGCGTGCGACGACCCACTGGGCGTCGAAGCCGATGCTCGAGGCGTTCGGGGCGCAACCGGTCGACGAGCGGATCGTCGACGACGGCGCGGTCGTCACGGCGGCCGGCGTCAGTGCGGGCATCGACATGGCGCTGTGGCTGGCGGCCGAGCTCGCGGGGCGGGCAGCGGCCGAGGCGATCCAGCTGCAGATCGAGTACGACCCGCAGCCGCCGTTCGACGCGGGCTCCGCGGAGCGCGCCGACGCCGTCGTGGTCGCCCGCGCACGGGCTGCGGCTGAGGCAGCTCGCGGGGACCGCGTCACCCGCGCAGCGGCTGCCGTCCTGCCGTGACGACACAGCGCCGCGACGACACAGCGCCGCGACGAAGCGGCAGATTCCAGCGGCAGAACCCTCAGACCAGCGGCTTCTGCATCTGCGTCGCCGTGACCTCGTACCCGAGCGAGGCGTACAGGTCCTGCGCGCCGGTGTTGTAGCCGAACACGTTGAGCCCGATGCTCGTCGCGCCGTGCTCCGCTGCAGCCCGCTGGCCGAGCTCGAGCGCACGTCGGGCGTGCCCGCGACGACGGTGCGGTTCGTCGATCTCGACGTCGAACACCCACCAGTCGGTCCCGCCCGGCGCGAACGGGCCGATCCAGAGGTACCCGACGGCCGTACCGTCCTGGTCGAGGACGTCCCACACCAGGTGTCCGTCGGCCGGGGCCCCGCCCGGGAACCACTGGTCGAGCGACTTCTGCTTGTTCGCCTCGGCCTGTTCGCGGGTCTCACCCGCCTGCATCCGCGACGCCACGTACTCGGCCATGGTCCGGTCGAGCCAGGCCGGGAGGCGCGTGGCCGGCATCTCCTGCAGGCGCGTGTCCGTCATCGGTTGCCCTTCGAACCCCGGCTCGGCTTGCCGCGCATCTTCCCGCGTCCGGGGGTGGGGCCCTTGCCGGTGTTGGACTTCTTGCCGCTGCCGGACTTGCCGCTGCCGGGCGACTTCGCCTTCGCCTTGCCGCCGGCGCTTCCGGCACCCGCTCCGCCCTTGCCCGATCCGCCCTTGCCTGATCCGCCGCCGGCCTTCGAGCCAGCTTGCGTCGCTCGCAGGGCCTCTTCGACGTCGCGATCGGTGCCGGTCGGCTGGTTCCGCGAACTGTTGGCGGTGCGTCCGCGCACCACGCCGATGAACTCCTCGGTGGTCTCGGTGGCGTCCTCGTCACGCCAGACCAGCGCGATCTGCGTGCCGGGGGCGCCGAAGAGCGGGCGCGCGACGAGGTCCTTGCGGCTCGCCGCGCGGAAGAGCGACTGGGGGAGCACGACCACGCCGACGTTCGCCTCGACCAGGTCGAGCGCGGCGGCGATGTCGGCCGGCACCGGACCGGCGTCGACGACGTGCACCTCGGCGTCGGCGAGGTCCACCTCGGCCAGGTCGGCGAGGGGGGAGTCCTTCGGCATCGCGACCACGGCGGTCTCGGTCCAGAGCGGGATGGCGTTGTGCTGGTCGGAGACGGGCATGCGTGCGAAGACCATGTCGACCTCGCCGTCGAGCGTGTCGTCGACGTCGTCGGACCCGATCGGCCGCAGTCGCAGTTCGATCGAGGGGTGTCGATCCCGCCAGACACGGGCCCACTTGGCCGGGGAGACCCCGGGCACGAATGCGATGGTGAGTGCCGCGGTCATGCAGACGAGCATAGGGGCCGTACTCTAGGGGGCATGGCGCAGGAACAGACCATGAAGCCCGAAACGGCTGCGAAGAAGCTCGGCATCTTGCTGGCGGCCGCTCCGGAGTCCTTCCAGGGCGCTCCCGTCACACGGACCGCCTTCGACGAGCTCCGGACCGAACCCCCGACGTGGCTCGAGGACCTCCGACGCGACGGCCCGCACCCGCGACCGGTCGTGGCGCAGAAGCTCGGCATCTCGATCTCCGGGCTGACCCGTGCGGGGATCGACGACGCGCTCACCACGGCGGAGATCAAGACGCTGCTCGAGCAGAAGCCCGAGTGGCTCGTCCGCGAGCGCGAGACGCAGGCCGCCGTGCACGTCGAGAACGCCCGTGTGAAGCAGGAGCGCGCCGCCAAGGCCGCTGCCCGCGCCGAGGACTGACCCGCCCGGCACCGCGCCGCCGCAGCTGAGGACCCGCCGTGCACGAGACCGTCGCCGACGCCATGCTCGTCGTGCCGCAGTTCGCGTCGGTGTGCTGCATCGTCGGGGACCGCTACCGACCGCGTCCCGGCGTGATCGTGCCGGCCGCGGTGATGCTCGTCGCGATGCTCATGCCCGTCGTGCACGCCGGTGCGGTGTGGACGCTCTTCGCGGCGACGCTCCTGCTGTTGCTCGCACCGCTGCCGGTGATGCGCCGACGCCGTGCCGACGGCCGCCGCGCCGAGCCGATGGACGTGCACCGCGCGCTGTCGGCGGTCGTGATGGCCGGCATGCTCCTGATGGGCCACGCGACCGGCTTCGCCGACGGGCACGCGGGGCACGGCATCGCGTTGTCCGCGGTGCTCGGTGCCGGCGTGATCGGCTACTGCGCGTTCAGCGGGTGGCTCCTGCGGTACGAGTGGGCGCAGGAGGACCGCCGGGCCGTTCGCAGCGGCGAGGTCTTCGCGATGACGGTCGCCGTCGTCGGCATGACCCTCGCGATGTAGCGCTCGAGCGCCGTCGGGGTCAGTCGGTCGTGGCCGACGAGTCGCCCGTGTGCGTGACACGGTCCTTCGCTGCGCGGAAGGTGTCCTTCGGCACCGGCGGCACGCCCCGTCGGATGCCTCGGAGTCCGACGACGAACAGGACGGCGGTGACGACGGCGAACACCACGAACGTGATCCCCGTCGCGGCCCAGATCGGCAGTGCCAGGGCCAGGAGCGCCACCACGAGGCCGGCCAGCAGCACGAGCGTGGTCAGTGCGAAGGCCACCGCGGCGCCGGTGAGCACCAGCCCGGTCTTCGCGCCGTTCGCCCGTTCGCTGATCTCCCGCCGAGCCGAGGCCACCTCGTCACGGACGGCGCGCAGCACGGGCTCCAGCGCCTTCTGCACCAGGCCGGCGGTGACGGTGTCGCGGAAGGACGGCTTGCTGCTGGTCGTGGTGTCGTCGTGGTCCGTGGTGCTCATGGGTCTCCTGTCCGGGCGCGGTGATCGCGTCCACCTGCTGTGACGCGTCCGGTCCGATGATCGTCACGTCGGCGGCGGCCTGTTCGGTCGCCTCCCAGCTTGCGGAGCCGCCGGTGGCGGTGGGCGCGACCGCCGGGAGGCCCGCCCCGCGTCGACGACGCAGGACGGGCCTCCCGGGGTGGTCGGGCCGAGGGCCCTACTCGGCGATCTCCTCGAGGTCGTCGATGCCACGGGCCGCCGCCGCTGCGCGGCGCGCGCGCATCGACGGGGCCGCGAGCGCGGCGAGCACGGCGAGGACCGCCACGCCGGTGCACGCCCAGAACCCGATGGTGAAGGCGTCGTCCGTCGGCAGACCCTGCGGGGTGCTGTGCGAGGTGATGAGCGCCGCGATGACCGCGGTGCCGACGCTCGAGCCGATCGTACGGACGACGGTGTTGGCGCTGATGGCCTCGCCGGTCTGGTTCGCGGGGACGCTCTCGATGATGGCGTTCGAGCACGCGGCGAGGGCCAGGCCGATGCCGATGCCGGTCAGGACGCCGGAGACGACGACCTGCCAGAGCTCGCCGTGCGCGATCGCGGGCAGCAGGAACGCGGCAACGATGGCGATCCCGCCGAGCAGCATGGGCGGCTTCGGACCGACCTTGCGGACGAGGATGCCGGCGATCGGCCCGGCGACGATCATCATCAGGACGGTCGGCAGCAGGAAGAGGCCGGCCTGGGTGACGTCCTTGCCGAAGCCGTAGCCGAGTGCGCTCGGCAGCTGCAGCAGGGTCGGCACGAGCACGAAGGTGCCGAACATCGCGAAGCCGAAGACGAGCGCGACGACGTGGGCCGTCCAGACGCCGCGGACGGCGAACAGGCGGACGTCGATGAGCGGTTCGGCGACGCGGAGCTCGACCAGGACGAACGCGACCAGTGCCACGGCGCCGAGGACCAGCAGGCCGATGGTCTTGCCGTCACCCCAGCCCCAGGTCTCGCCCTCGCTGACGGCCAGCAGGATCGAGACGAGCGAGACGGCGAGGACGAACGTGCCGACCATGTCGAGGCGGCCGGGCTTGCGGACCGGCGACTCTGGCATGCCGAAGATCGCGCCGAGCAGGGCGATGACGACGAGCACGGCGGGCAGCCAGAACAGCCAGTGCCACGACAGGTGCTCGACGATCGGTCCGGCGGCGACGATGCCGACGCCGGCGCCGATGCCGAAGATCGCGGAGAGCAGACCGATCGTGACGCTGACCTTCTCCTTCGGCAGCTCGTCGCGGACGATGCCGATCGACAGCGGCATCACCGCGCCGGCGGCGCCCTGCAGCGCACGGCCGACGATGAGGACGCCGAGGTTCGGTGCCAGCGCGGCGAGCACGGCACCGACGAGCAGGATCGACAGCACGACGATCAGGACCTTGCGCTTGCCGATCATGTCGCCGAGGCGGCCGAGGATCGGCGTGAGCACCGACGCGGAGAGCAGGTAGGCGGTGAGCACCCAGCTCGTCGCGCTCGTTGAGGCGCCGAGGTCCTGTCCGATGGTCGACAGCGCCGGGGCGACGAGCGACTGCAGGACCGCGAACGACAGACCGCCGAGGGACAGGTAGACGATGATCGCCGTGCTGTTCGGCCGGTGTCCGTCGGTGGTGGGGTGCGAGCCGGTGCGGGGGCTCTGCATGGTGTCGGTCATCGTGCTCCGTGTCTCGGGTGATGTAAACAATTGCTGACTTGACGAGGGTACGCAGTTCTCACGCGATGTCAACACTTGCTTACATCCCGGGTCGGGCCGGTACGCTTCGACCATGAGCAAGGACGCCGCCGCCACCCGACTGCTGCTCGTGCGGGCGGCGCGGCACCGGTTCGCGTTCGACGGGTACAAGGCGACGACGGTGCGCGACATCGCCGCCGACGCCGGGGTCAACGTCGCGCTGATCAACCGCTACTTCGGTTCGAAGGAGGGGCTGTTCCGTGCCTGCCTCGACCGTGTGGTGCAGGACCTCGGGGTCGAGCAGCCCGTCGAGCGCGGCCTCGAGCGCGCGCTGGCCGGCCTGGTGTCACACGTGGTCCGCGCGCCGACCGACGACGACTCCCTCCAGCTCATGCTGCTGCTCCGGTCCTCCGGCGACGACGGTGCCGACGCCATCCGCCGCGAGACCCTCCGCCGGTACGCGGAACGGCTCGCCACGGCCGTCGGCGGCGAGGTCACCGCGGAACTGCTCGTCCGGGCCGAGATCGCGCTGTCGGTGGTGCTCGGGATGACGATGCTCCGGCGGTCCACCGCTGTGGAGCCGCTCGCGTCGGCCGACGACGACGTCGTGGCCGGGGCACTCGACGACGCGCTCCGCGCCCTGCTCGCACCGTCGCGGTAGCGTCGAGCCGTGTCCGACCGACCAGCCCGCCGTCCCGACCCCGCCCCGCGCCTCGACGAGGTCGACGAGCGCATCCTCTGGACCCTGGCCGGCGACGCCCGGATCCCGAACAACCGACTCGCCGCCGCGGTGGGCATCGCGCCGTCGACGTGCCTGACCCGGGTCCGGGCCCTCGAGGACGCCGGGGTGATCCGCGGCTACCGGGCCGAGGTCGACATCGCGCGCCTCGGCTTCTCGATCGAGGCGATGGTCTCCGTCCGGGTCCACGCCGCGGCCCGCCACGAACTCCGGGACTTCGCGAAGCGACTGCTCCGGGTGCCCGTCGTGCAGGACGTCTCGTTCCTGGCCGGCGACAAGGACTTCCTCGTGCACATCGCGTGCGAGTCGACCGAGCAGCTGCGGGACTTCGTCGCCGACGAGCTCAGCGGCGACCCGTCGGTGGCGACGACCCAGACGAACATCGTGTTCGAGCGGCTCGTCGCCGACCGGTCCACGCAGGGCCGCTCGTTCGACGAGCTCCGCCGCTGGCGCGCCTGACGCGCGCCCCCAGTCAGACGCGCCTGACGAGCCGGTCCGGTCAGCGCTGCCGGGTCATCGGGACGTGCGGGATCCGGTCCTCGAGGTACTCGTCCCCGGAGCGCACGAACCCGAAGCGGGCGTACCACTGCTCGAGGTGCGACTGGGCACCGAGGGCGATGCTCGCGGAGCGGGACTCGGCGATCGCGGCCTCGATCAGCCGCCCCGACAGACCCTGCCCGCGGGCGTGCGCCGCCGTGACGACCCGGCCGATGCGCTCGGTGCCGTCGGGTTCGCGCAGGAGCCGGAGCGTGGCGTCCACCGAGCCCTGGCCCGCCCAGAACTGCACCGTGCCGGGCTCGAGGTCACGCCCGTCGATGTCGCCGTACGCGGCGCCCTGCTCGACGACGAAGACGTCCTGTCGCAGGCGGAGGATCTCGTGCAGCGTGACGATGTCCAGGTTGCGGGTCGGGGCGGAGAAGATCGAGACCACGGACGGCCTTTCCTGAGAATTTCTTCCAGAACGGGGTGCGTTCCGGAACGGACCGGCGTACATTGCCGGTCAACCACTCTACGTGCGCAGCCGAGTTCAGGAGGTGAGCGCATGGACACGACGTCGCGCGCACCCTGGCTCGCGGTGCTCCGGATCGCCCTGCTGGGCGTCGGGACCCTCGCTGCCCTCGTGCTGCTGTCCCTGGCGTTCGGGGCCCGTCCGGCCTCGGCTGCCGAGGCAGCATCCACTCCGCCCGCCCAGACGCAGCAGCGCGGGCTCGTCAGCGGTGTGGTCGACGGGCTCGGCGAGACCGTGCACGACGTGTCCGGCGGTGTCGGACAGGTCGTCGGCGGCGTCGTGGACCCCGTCCGCGCGGCGGTTTCGCCAGCTCCGAAGCCCGCACCGGCGCCGGCTTCGGCACCGGCACCGGCACCCCCGAAGCCGGCCCCGGCGCCCGCGGCAGCCCCGGCAGCGCCCGCGCCTGCGCCGGCTCCCGTCGCCCCCGCCCCAGCAGCTCCGGCTCCCGCAGCTCCGACCCCCGCCGCTCCGGCGACCGCGCCCGCGGTGTCGGCCACGACCGCCCCTGCGGCCGAGCCGGCCACGCACCCGGTGCAGGGCGTCGTCGAGCACGTGGGCACCGCCTCCCGGCCCGTCACCGACGCCGTCGCGACGGTGCTGCGTCCCGTCACCGGGACCGTGCAGACGGTCACCGACGCGCGACCCGTGACCACGGTCGTCGACACGGTCGACCACGTGGTCGGCAGCGTCCCGGTGGTCGGCCCCGTCGTCGGCGACGACACCCTCGGCACGGTCACCGCTCCGGTCACCGGCCTGGTCGACGACACCCTCGGCGGTGTCGGCACGATCGTCGGACAGGTCCCCGACGTCGTCGCGGGTGTGGTCCCGTCGGTCGGTGGCGTCCTGCCAGGAGGCACGGATCCCGTCATCGACGTCCCCGCACCTCCGGTCGTCGTCGGCACCACCCCGTCCGGCGTGCCCGGCTCAGCTGTCCCGTCCGCGCGACCGCCGCTGGCGGCCGCCCCGGTGACGACCCCGTCAGCGACCACGGTCGCGTCGTCCGACGATCATGCCGCTCGCGGAACGAGCGTCGAGCGCCGTCCCGGTCTGGCCGTCCCGTCCACCTTCGTGACCGGACCGCTCGCCGGCCCCGTCGCTGGTGCCGTGCAGGACGCGACGCTGGGCGGCACCGCCCTGCTCGTCCCCGAGCCGGGCGACGGCCACGGTGCGCCTTCCGACGGCCAGGGCGGCGCGGGCGTCCTCGGTGGCAGTGCCACCTCGACTCCCGGCGGCGTCGCAGCCGTCGGCATCGTCGGCTCGACCGACGACATCGTCTCCCTCGCCGCGGGGTCTCGCGGCACGCTCTCCGACGACGCGGTCCCCGCATCGGTCGTCGGCGAGCACGACGTCGCCCCTGACTGAGATCGGTGCGCCTGTCCGGCACGGCAGGCACGCACACACACCGACCGCGACCGCGGTCGGCCAACGATCTCGATCAGGGAGTACGACCATGAACAAGTACGTCTCGAGAGGGCTTTGGTTCGCCCTCTTCGTCGGCGGCCTCACGCTCGGAGGGGCGGCAGCGGCGAACGCTGCCACGACCTCCGGAGCGGACGGCGCCGTGTCCGGAACCCAGGTGGTTCCGTCGGTGGACGCTCCGGTGTCCCTCACCGGCAACGCCCTCGGGGTGCTCGGCGACGCAGTGTCGTCGGTGACCTCGCCCGCCGCGGCTCCTGCAGCTCCTGCAGCCCCAGCCGCCGCGCCTGCACCGGCTCCTGCTCCTGCGCCTGCACCGGTTCCGGCCGCCGCCGCTGCTCCGACCACGTCCGGTTCGGACGGCACCGGCTCGGGGACCCAGGTCGCCGGCGACGTGACCGTCCCCGTCACGGTCGGTGGCAACGCGGTCGCCGTCGGCGGTGACGCGGCGTCGACCACGACGCCGCCCACCCCGGCGGCCTCCACCCCGGCTGCACCGGCCGAGCCCGCTGCTCCGGCACCGGTCACCTCGGGTGAGGACGGCACAGCCTCGGGGACCCAGGTCGCCCCGGTCGTGTCGGTCCCGGTGACCGTGTCCGGCAACGGCATCGGGGTGCTCGGGGACGGCACCGCTGCGGGGTCCGGCCCTGCGGCGACGCCGGCACCGGCCGCTCCGGCCACGACCACGCCGAGCACGTCCGGCGACGGCGGGCTGCTCTCCGGCACGCAGGTCGGCGGACTGGTCGACGTCCCGGTCACGATCGGCGGCAACGGCATCGGGCTGCTCGGTGACGGCACCTCGGCGGGCACGACGCCCGCCGCGGGCACCGGCACGACCGCCGGTCCGGCTCCGGCTGCCGGTGGCACGACGGACGGGGCGGACGGCACCGCCTCGGGCACCCAGGTGGCCCCGGTGGTCGCGGTCCCGATCACCATCGGCGGGAACGGCATCGGCGTCGTCGGCGACGGCACCAGCACCGTCGGGGCGACCCCGGCGGGCACCACCCCGAGCAGCACGACCCCGTCCGCCGGAGGGTCGACCTCCGGTGACGGTGGCCTGCTCTCCGGCACCCAGGTGGTCCCGGTGATCAGCCTGCCGATCACCATCGGTGGGAACGGCATCGGCGTCGTCGGTGACGGTACCGCCACCACCCCGGGCACCGGCACGACGCCCGGCGACGGCACGGACCCGGGCACCGACCCCGGTACCGACCCCGGTACCGACCCGGGCACGACCCCGGGCGACGGCACCGACCCGGGCACGACCCCGGGCGACGGCACAGACCCGGGCACGACCCCGGGCGACGGCACAGACCCGGGCACGACCCCGGGCGACGGCACGGACCCGGGCACGACCCCCGGTGACGGGACGGACGCCGGCGACGGCACCGTGCCCGGAACCGTGACCACCCCGGCCGGTGCGACCGGCGCGGACGGGCCGACCCGGGCCTCCACGGCGGGTGTGGTGACCACCACGGCCGCCGCGACCACCGGGATCCCGGCCGTCGCACGCACGGTGGCCGACACGGTCGCCGCCGGTGACGGCGCGACCGCGCTCGCCTACACGGGAGCGACCTCGCCGGTCGTCCCCGTCGGGTTCGCGCTCCTGCTGCTGCTCGCCGGGGCGGGCACGCTCGTGCTCCGTCGTCGGCACTCGGCGGTCGACACCGACGGGCCGCGCTGACAGCAGGTGACCGAGGGGCGTCGCACCGCCGGCGCCCCTCGTCACCGTGCCCGGAGTTGTCCGAACGGCCGGCCGGCACCACCATGAGGGGGTGCGCTCCGCCCTCGTCCGGCATCCGGTGACGGCCGCCATCACGTTCCTCGTGGTCGCGACCGCGGTCTTCGGCATCGTCGTCCGGGTGCTGCACGGTGCCGACCCGGCCTCGTACGGGCCCTTCCGGATCTTCGCGGCGTCCACCGGCGCGGTCGCGTTGCTCACCACGATCGCCGGCGTCGTCGTCCTCGTCGGTGCCGCCGAGCGGCTGATGGGGTCGTGGCGGACCGCCCTGGCGTTCGTCGTCACCACGGTCGTCGGCACCGCGGCCGGCGCGCTCACCGCGTTCGTCGACACGGACGGCCGCGACCTCACCGGCCTGCTGCTCGGGCGGGCGACGGCCTTCGACCCCTGGACCGCGATCGTCGGGACGATCGTGACCGCGAGCGCGTTCGCCGGACCGCTCTGGCGACGGCGCATCCGGGTGAACGCGCTCGCCGTCGTGGCCGCGCTCCTGCTCTACGCCGGACACGCCTCCGACCTGTACGCGGTGCTCGCCGCCGGGACGGGATGGGTGCTCGGTGAGCTGCTCCGCCGCACCCCGGAGCGCGGCGGATGGGTGCGCAGCTCGCACCGCGAGACCCGGGTCCTGCTCGGGACGGTCGTGCTGGTGTCGGCGATCGGCCCCGTGGTGGCGCTCGTCTCCCGCGCACGGATCGGACTGCTCGCGCCGATCGCCGCGGTGCTCGGCACCGGGCCGGTCACTCCCGTGAGCGGCTGCGGCACCGACGGGGCCGCTGGGCAGTGCCTCCGCGCGCTGCTCGCGTACCGCGCGACGGACCCGTGGACGCTGCTGCTCGCGATCGCGCCGCTGCTCGTCCTCGTGGTGGGCGGCCTCGGGCTCTTCCGGGGCAGCCGGTTCGCCGTCTGGCTCGTGGTGGCGGTCGACGTGGTGACGGCGGTCGCGGCCGCGGTGACCTACGGGGTGCTGCCGGCGCGGGCCGGTGGGCTGCAGGGCACCGCCGACGAGTTCGTCACGGCGCTGTCGGTCGGTGCGTCGATCGTGGTGCCGCTCGCGACCGCGGCCGTCCTCGTGCTCCGGCGCCGGTCGTTCACGGTGCTGCCCTCACGGCGGCGTGTGGTCGCCTTCGCGGTGACCGTCGTCGCTGCGGTCGCCGTCGTGGTCGGCACCGTCGCGGTGTTCGCGGCGTCGGCCCCGGAGCACGTCGAGGACCCGCTCCGGCTCGCCGTCGCCGCCCTCGGCCCCCTCTCGCCGCTGACCTTCTGGGAGCAACTGCCCTCACTCGGCACGGCGCTGCGCATCGTGATCGGACTCGCCGGCCCCGTGCTCTGGTTCGTCGTCGCGCTCGCCGCGGTCCGGCCCACCGGCGCAGTGGAACCCGACACCGACGCGGACGGCTCCCGGTCCGACCGCGAACGGGCCCGGGCGCTGGTGCTCGCCGGCGGCGGCGACACCTTCGGGTGGATGACGACCTGGCGCGGCAACGCCTACTGGTTCGCGGCCGACGGGCGCGCCGGGGTGGCGTTCCGGCGCAACGGTGGTGTGGCCGTCACCGTGGGCGGCCCGTTCGGCTACCCGGACGCCCGCGCCGCCGCGATGACGGACTTCGCCCGGTACTGCGACGACAACGGGTGGACGACGGTCTTCTACGGCATCGACGCCGGGACGGCCGAGCTGCTCACGACGCAGGGGTGGTCGACGTTGCCGGTCGCCGAGGACGCCGACCTCGACCCCCGCACGTGGACGACGACAGGCAAACGCAAGCAGGACGTCCGCACCGCCGTGAACCGGGCGCGTCGTGAGGGCATCACCGCCACCTGGTCGTCCTGGCAGGACCTGCCGCCGTCGACGGCGCGGCAGATCGAGGCGATCTCGGAGGAGTGGGTCTCCGAGCGCGAGCTCCCCGAGATGGGCTTCACGCTCGGCGGGGTGGACGAGATGCGCGACCCCGCCGTCCGGACGCTCGTCGCGCAGGACGCCACCGGGCGGGTGCTCGCCGTGACGAGCTGGTTGCCGAGCCACCGCGAGGGGCGGGTCGTCGGCTGGACCCTCGACGTGATGCGCCGGACCGAGGCCGCGCCGAACGGCGTGATGGAGTTCCTCGTCGCGAGCGCCGCCGAACGGATGCGCGACGACGGCGTCGAACGACTCAGCCTGTCGGCGGCCCCGCTCGCGCAGGCGGGCGAGAACGCTGCACCGAGCGACGGCGTGCAGAGCCTGCTCGAGCTCGTCGGGGGAGTCCTCGAGCCGGTCTACGGCTTCCGGTCGCTGCTCCGGTTCAAGCAGAAGTTCGGCCCCGACCTGCACCCGCTCGTCCTCGCCTACCCCGACCCGGTCGCGCTGCCGTCGATCGGCCTCGCGGTCGTCCGGGCGTACCTGCCGGACCTGTCCCTGCGGCAGGCGGTCGCGCTCGCGCGCGGACGCGGCTGAGGCGGCACGGTCGACGGGGCCGGTGCGGTGGACGCGACCGGGCGGCGGACGGGAGGCGCGGTGCGGGCCCGCCCCGGGCCTCCCGGTCGTGCGCCGCGTCGCCCCGTTACGTGCCCCGCTCCGGCCCGACGCGTCGGTCCCCGGTCTGGGGTATCGTTCCGACTACGCAAGCGCTCCGGGGTCGGTGCAATTCCGAACCGGTGGTGACAGTCCACGAACTGATGACGGGTGCGAACCCGGCAGAGGTTGACTCGGTGAAACTCCGGGACCGACGGTGAGAGTCCGGATGGGAGGCGCGCTGGCGGACGAGACGACCCACCCTGCGTGGGACGACCCGTCCGTCGATGCCGACGATCGTCGAACACCCCCGGAGTCCCGTTGAGAGGACACCAGTGTTCACCGGCATCATCGAGGAACTCGGCACCGTCACCGCCGTCGAGCAGCACGGCGACTCCGTCGCGCTCACCGTCCGCGGGCCGATCGTGGTCGCGGACGCCAGCCACGGCGACTCCATCGCCACCAGCGGCGTCTGCCTGACCGTGGTCGAGCAGACCCCCGACTCCTTCACCGCGTTCGTCATGAAGCAGACGCTCGACATGAGCGCGCACGGAGCGTTGCGGGTGGGCGACCGCCTGAACCTCGAGCGCGCGGCGTCGGTCGGCGACCGGCTCGGCGGCCACATCGTGCAGGGCCACATCGACGGCACCGCCACCGTGCTCGAGACCGCGGACGGTGACGGCTGGCGCCGGGTGCGGTTCTCGCTCGCGCCGGCGCTCAGCCCGCTCGTCGTCGACAAGGGGTCGATCGCGCTCGACGGCGTCTCGCTCACCGTCAGCGCCGTCTCGCCCGAGGACACCGCGCCGGACGCCGCCTGGTTCGAGGTCAGCCTGATCCCGGAGACGCTCGAGGCGACGACCCTCGGCCTGCGCGTGCCGGGGGACCGGGTGAACGTCGAGACCGACGTGCTCGCGCGGCACGTGCGGCGGATGCTGCGGCTCGACGCCGCCGTCGGTTCGCTCGAGCCCGCGGGCTCGCTCGAGCCCGTCGGTTCGTTCGAGGCCGTCGGATCGGAGGCCCGGTGATGGTCGCCTCGGTCCCGCAGACGCTCGGCTCGTCGAGCATCGAACTCGCGATCGCGTCGGTCGCGGCCGGCCGCCCGGTGATCGTCGTCGACGACGAGGACCGCGAGAACGAGGGCGACGTCATCCTGTCCGCCGAACTCGCGACGCCGGAGTGGATCGCCTGGACCGTGGCGCACTCGTCGGGGTTCATCTGCGCGCCCGTCAGCACCGAGATCGCCGACGCCCTCGACCTGCCGCCGATGGTCCAGCACAACGAGGACGTCCGCGGCACCGCGTACACCGTCACCGTCGACGCAGCCGTCGGGGTCACCACGGGCATCAGCGCCCACGATCGTGCACGCACGCTGCGGGTCCTCGCCGACCCGACCTCCGTGCGCGACGACCTGCACCGCCCCGGCCACGTCGTCCCCCTGCGGGCACGACCGGGCGGGGTCCGCGAGCGTGCGGGACACACCGAAGCCGCGATCGAGCTCGTCACCGCAGCCGGGCTCCGGCCCGCCGCGGCGATCTGCGAGATCGTCGACGAGGACGGCAGCATGATGCGGCTGCCGGCGCTCGTCGCACTCGGGGCGCGCGAAGGCGTGCCCGTCATCACCATCGCCGCGCTCGTCGAGTGGCTGGACGCGGCAGACCGGACGGCGGCAGCAGCTGCCCTGTCCACGGAAGGAACAGCACGATGAGCGGAGCAGGCGCGGCGGACCGCGACCACGTCGACGGCACCGGGATCCGGGTGGCCATCGTCGCCGGGCAGTGGCACGACACGATCGCGGCGGGCCTCCTCGCCGGGGCGCAGCGCGAGGTCGAACGGCTCGGCGCCACCGCGTCGGTGTTCCCGGTCCCGGGGAGCTTCGAGCTGCCCGTCGTCGCGAAGACCGCCCTCGAGGCCGGGTTCGACGCCGCGGTCGCGCTCGGCGTGATCATCCGGGGCGGCACCCCGCACTTCGAGTACGTGTCCGACGCCGCCACGAGTGGGCTCACCCGCGTGGCGATCGACACCGGCAAGCCCGTCGGGTTCGGCGTGCTGACCCTGGACGACGAGCAGCAGGGCATCGACCGGGCCGGGCTGCCCGGCTCGAAGGAGGACAAGGGCGCCGAGGCCGTGCACGCCGCGGTCGCGACCGCGGTGACGCTGCGCTCGCTGCGCGTGCTCGCGTAGCGAACGCCCGCGGCCGCGCCGGCGGCCGCGCGCGGATGGCGCGGATGCGCTGCGCACAACCACAAGGCGCCCGAACCGAGCGACGGCCCGGCGCGAGCGCACTGTGGTTGTGCGGCGGGCTGTGGACGCGCGCGACGACGGACGGGAGGCCCGTGGCGGCCCCGCCCTGCGCCTCCCGTCTGTGGCGTCGTGCGTTCCGAGCACGTGACCGCACAACCAAAGTGCATCCGCGCTGCGTGATGCCGCGGCGCGGATGCACGTTGATTGTGCACCGCGCTCGCGCGGGCTCCCGGCACGGCGCCCGTACGCAGAACGGCCCCGCACCTCGAGAGGTGCGGGGCCGTTCTGCGTGCGGAGTGGTTACCGCTTGCCGAACACGTGGATCGGCAGGAAGAAGGAGAGGGTCATCAGGATGAGACCACCCATGAAGATGAACGCCTGGCCCGAGTCGACCTGGAACGCGAACCCGAACAGGTACATCGACACCAGCAGCAGCAGGATCGAGAAAACAGCGGCGATGACGCGGCCCACGGGATACCTCCGGGTGTCGACGAGTGGAACGTCGCCAAGTCTATCCCCAGGAACGGGGATGGTCGTTCACGCGCCGGGCTTCGTCGCGATCAGCCGGTCCACGACGGCGAGGAGCGCCTCCATGTCGACGGTGCTGCGCTTCGGTCGACCGTCGCTCGCGGCACCGAGGGAGGCCTGGTGGTACAGGCCGTCGCCGAGGAGCTTGACCGCCTGGGCGGTGGGCTCGTCGTGCAGGGCGTCGACGAGGGTCACGAGCCACGCGTTCTCGGTGTCGTCGAGGGTCCGGCCCGCTTCTTCGTAGCCGGCCTGCTGCAGGCGGCTCGCGGCGAGGAGCGCGAGGTCGAGCTCGCTGCCGACGAACAGGCAGTTGCGGACGAAGTAGCGGGCGGCGCCGTCCTCGGCATCGGCCATGCGCTCGACGTCGATGGCGGACAGGTCGGAGAGTCGCTCGCACAGCCCCTCGACCAGGGCCGCCTTGGAGCCGAAGTGGTACAGCAGCCCGCCCTTGGAGACACCGGCGCGGGCGGCGACGGCGTCGAGCGTCGCGGGACGTTCGCCGTCTTCGCACACGATGGCGACGAAGCTGTCGAGGACGCGGTCGCGGGCACTGGCCATGGGCACGAGTCTAGGAGGAGTTGTGCACGAGCAGGTGCAGGCGTCGCGGGCCGTCCCGCGACGCCTGCACCCTGCCGGTCGGGGCGCTCGGCGCGTCAGCCCTTCAGCGCTCCGGCGGCGATGTTGGCGATGAAGTGGCGCGAGCCGATGATGAACACGCCGATGAGCGGGAACACGCTGATCACGGCTCCGGCCATCACCGCCCCGAGGTCGGTCGCGTTCACCGAGCTCAGTCCGGCCAGGGCCACCTGCAGGGTCTGTCCCTTCGGGTCGATGAGGACGATGAGCGGCCAGACGTAGTCGTTCCAGGCGGTGATGAAGGTGAAGATGCCGAGGAACGCGAGCCCGCCGCGGAGCATCGGGACCGCCACCGACCACCAGGTGCGGAAGAACCCCGCTCCGTCCACCCGGGCCGAGTCGATGACCTCGTTCGGGATCGACGAGGTGGCGAACTGCCGGAGCAGGAAGATGCCGAACGCGTTCGCCGCCCCCGGGATGATGAGCGCCTGCAGACCACCGATCCACCCGAGGTTCGCCATGAGCACGAAGCTCGGCACCAGCGACAGGCTGCCGGGCACCAGGAACGTGGCGAGCATGACGGTGAACAGTGTGCGCTTGAACGGGAACTCGTACTTCGCGAACGCGAACGCGGCGAGCGAGTCGAACAGCATGACCAGGACGGCGGTACTGCCGGCCACGAGCACGGTGTTGAGGAGTGCCCGCAGCATGTCCACGTTGCTGAAGACGGACGCCACGTTCGCGAGGGCGTTGTCCCCGAACCAGAGCGACGGCGGGTAGCCGAAGATCTCGGCGTTCGTCGACGTCGACATCACGAGGAGCCACCAGAACGGGAAGATCGACAGCAGCACCCCGATGATCAGGCAGAGGTGCGTGACGGCGGTCCCGAGCCAGCCGCGGCGGAACCCGCGGCCGCGGTCGTTCCCCGCGGCGCCCGGTCGCCCGAGTGCCGCGGCGGTGTTGGTCGTCGTCGTGGTCGGTGTCGCGGTCATGCGTCGACCCCCTTCGTGCTGGTGCGGACCGTGCGGGCCACGCGGAGTCGTCGTGGGGTCTTCAGGCCGTCGCGTTCACTGAGCAGACGCCAGTTGATGATCGCGAACACCACGGAGAACAGGAACAGCACCCAGGCGATCGCCGAGCCGTACCCGAAGTCGAACTGGTTGAACGCCTGCTCGTACTGGTAGAGCACGATCGTCATGCCGGCCTCGTCGGGGCCGCCCACCGCCTGTCCGTTGAACAGGATCTGCGGCTCCGTGAAGAGCCCGAGCCCACCGATCGTCGACGTGATGAGGGTGAACAGGATCACCGGGCGCAGCAGGGGCACGGTGATGCGCGAGAAGATCTGCCACGCGTTCGCGCCGTCCACCTTGGCGGCGTCGTACAACTCGGTCGAGATGGACTGCAGTCCGGCCAGGTAGATGATCGCGTTGTAGCCCGTCCAGCGCCAGATCACCATCACCGAGATGGTGACCTTGATGCCCCAGTACGACGACAGCCACCCGACCGGGTCCGCGCCGAGTGCGCGCAGTGCCGCGTTCACCAGGCCGAAGCCGTCGGAGAACACCGAGCCGAACACGATCGCCATCGCGACCATGCTCGTGACGTTCGGCACGAAGAACGCGACGCGGTAGAAGCCCTTCGCCCGGATGTTGCCGTGCAGCAGGAACGCGAGCACGAGCGCGAGGAACAGCATCGGGATCGTCGACATCACCCAGATGAGGAACGTGTTGCCGACGGCGTTCCAGAACCGCGGGTCGCCGAGCAGGTACTGGTACTGGGCCAGACCGACGAACGCGGGGGAGCCGACCCCGTCCCAGTCGGTGAACGACAGCACGATCGAGAACACGATCGGGAACAGCCCGAACACCAGGAAGAGCACGTAGAACGGCGCGATCGCGACGTACTGCGGCCAGAACCGGCGGAGGCCGTACCGTTTTCCGGTCGCTGCGGTGGTGATGGAGGACGTCGGGGTCCCGACGACCGCGGGGATGCTCGTGGTCGGTGGTGCCTGCTTGGTGCTCATGCGCGGACCCCCCGCTTGTCGAGGACCCGGTTGGTCTGGTCCACGGCGTCCTGCCAGGCGCGGTCCGGGTCCTTGCCCCCGGCCTCGACGTTCGTGATCTCGGTCGCGAACGCACCGATGAACCGTTCGGAGTTCGAGATGTACGTCACCGGGACGTCCATCGCCGAGGCGTTGAAGAACGCCAGCGGGTCCTGGTCGCCGAAGTAGTCGCCGGGCTTCCGCATGATCCCGTTGTCGAACGACGCCGGGGTGGAGGGGAACAGCTGGATGTCGTTGTACGTGTGCGACTGCACCTCGGGCGAGGTGATCCACTGCGCGAACGCGGCGGCCGCGGCCGGGTCCTTCGAGGTCTTCGGGACGGCGAGGAACGACCCGCCGCTGTTGCCCGGGCGATCCGGTTGCCGGGCGACCCGCCACGTACCGGCGGCGTCGGGAGCAGTGTCGTGGATGACCTGCGTCCACCACGCTCCCTCGATCTGTCCTGCGACCCGGCCGGACACCCACCCGGCGTTCTGGTCAGTGCCGGACTGCAGGTTGCCGGTGAGGCCGGAACGGACGCAGGCGACGGCGTTCTCCCACGCCTGCCGCACCGAGCTGTCGTCCTGCTCGAAGACCGGCTGGTCGTCGCGGTCGAAGTACCGTGTGGGGCTGGCGTAGATGTACTGGTTGAAGAGCTGGTTTGCGGTGATGACCGTCGCGGCGTCCGCACCCTTCCGGATCTTCGCGCCGAAGGAGCGGAACCCGTCCCACGTCGCGATCGCGTCGGAGACCTCGTCCGGGTCGGTCGGCAGCCCGGCCTTCGCCAGGACGTCCTGCCGGTAGAAGAAGCCGGTCGGTCCGGTGTCGACGGGCCAGAAGCACTGCCGGCCGCTCGGCGTCCGGCCGAGCGCGCTCTTCCAGTCGTAGTACTCGTCCCGCTTCGCCGCGCCGCCGTGGTCGTCGAAGTCGGTGAACAGGTCTTCGTCGGGGAAGTACAGCCAGCAGTTCGAGTTGACCATGAGGACGTCGGGGATGAACGCGTTCCCGGCGAGTGCCGTCCGGAACTTGGTGTCGTACGAGGCGCCGCCGATCAGGTCGGGGCGGAGCCGCTTGGACCCCTGCCCGGCGATCCCCCCGGCGGCCTGCCGCAGGAACTTCGGGTCGAGCGACCGGTTCCAGTACCAGAGGACGAGTTCGTCAGGGTCCTTGGAGATGGCGGTGCTCGTGGAGCACCCGGCCAACAAGGCGGTGGTGGCGAGGGCTCCGAGGGCACCTGCGCCGGCGAGGAACCCCCGCCTGCTGAGACTGATCGATGGAGATGACGTCACGAAACTACCTGCTCTCGTCGTTGAGATCGGGTTGGAAACAGCGATACCGGGTCCCCGGAGCGTTCGACCGTGAACGCTCACGAAGTGGTCCAGAGCATCCTCTGTGAGACACGCCGTGTCAAGCACTTCCGCATTGATCCGCCGGGCGTGTGGCACTAGCGTCGTCGTGACCGTGAAGGTTCACGAGACGACAAGGATCCGCATGTCAGCGCAGACCGCGAACACCGCCAGCACCCCGACCCCGACGGTCGCCGACCGCCCCGGCTGGGCCGTCCTCGGCCCCGGGGGCATCGCCCGCCGCTTCCTCTCCCAGCTGCCCGCGAGCGGTGGTGCCCTGGTGGCCGCCGGCAGCTCGTCCACCGAGCGGGCGCAGACCTTCGCCGACGAAGCCGCGCAGCTCGGGTTCGCCGACGTCTCCGCTGCGACCTACGACGAGGTCCTCGCCGACCCGCGCGTCGACGCCGTGTACGTCTCGACCGTGCACACCGGGCACGCGCGGCTCGTCCTCGCCGCGCTCGAGGCCGGCAAGGCCGTCCTGTGCGAGAAGCCCCTCGCCCCGAACCACGGCACCGCCATGGCGCTCGCCGATGCCGCACGCCAGGCCGGCCTGCCGCTGGTCGAGGCGTTCATGTACCGCTTCCACCCGCAGACCGCCGCACTGCTCGACCTCGTGCGGGACGGCGTGATCGGCGAGGTCACGCACATCGACGCCTCGTTCGCGTTCCGGACCGGTGAGCGGACCGGCCGACTGTTCGACGTCGACACGGCCGGCGGCGGGATCCTCGACGTCGGCGGGTACCCGGTGACGATGGCCGCCGCGATCGTGCAGGCCGCGACCGGTGTCGCCGTCGCCGAGCCGACGGAGCTCACCGCCACCGGCACCCTCGGGCCGACCGGTGTCGACGAGTGGACCGTCGCGCAGCTGACCTACCGCGGCGGCATCACGGCGTCCGTCCGCACCGGCGTCTTCGTGCAGGACGACAACGCGGTCGCGGTGTACGGCACGCGCGGTCGCCTCCTGCTCGCCGACCCGTGGACCCTCGGCGCCGACCCGACGATCGAGGTGCACACCGTCGACGAGGATCCGCGCACGCTGTCCTTCGCCGGCGAGCACCCCTACGCACGTGAGGCCGACGCCACCACCGACGCCCTGCGTGCCGGTGCGGTCGAGGCAGCACAGATGACGATCGACGAGTCGCTCGCGACCGCCCGCACCCTCGACAAGTGGCGCGCCGCGATCGGCCTGCGCTACCCGTTCGAGGCCGAGTCCGCCGACATCCCCACCGTGAGCGGTCGGCCGCTCCGGGTGCAGGACGGCAACCCCATGCAGTACGGCGAGATCCCGGGTGTCGGCAAGCGGCTGTCGCGCCTGGTGATGGGCGTCGACAACCAGCCCGACCTCGCCCACGCCAGCGCGATCTTCGACCTGTTCGTCGAGCAGGGCGGCAACGTCTTCGACACCGGCTACATCTACGGCGGCGGTGTGCTCGAGGGTCGGCTCGGCAAGTGGATCCAGAACCGCGGCATCCGCGAGGACGTTGTCGTCATCACGAAGGGTGCGCACACGCCGTTCTGCGACCCGGAGTCCCTGACGAAGCAGCTGCTCGAGAGCCTCGAGCGCCAGGGCACCGACTACGCGGACATCTACATGATGCACCGCGACAACCCGGACATCCCGGTGGGGGAGTTCGTCGACGTCCTCGACGAGCACCGCCGCGCCGGCCGCATCCGCGTGTACGGCGGGTCGAACTGGACGCCGGCACGCTTCGACGAGGCGAACGCCTACGCACGGGCGAACGGGAAGCACGAGTTCGAGGTCCTCAGCAACCACTTCGGCCTGGCCGAGGCGTACGACGTGCCGTGGGACGGCTGCGAGCACGCGACCGACGCCGCGTCGAAGGCGTGGCTCGAGGAGCGTCAGGTCCCGCTGCTGCCGTGGTCGTCGCAGGCCCGTGGCTTCTTCACCGGCCGTGCGACGCCGGAGGACACCAGCGATGCCGAACTCGTCCGCTGCTACTACAGCGACGAGAACTTCGAGCGGCTCCGTCGCGCGCGGGAGCTCGGCGACCGGTTCGGCGTCCCCGCCACGGCGATCGCCCTGGCGTACGTGCTGAACCAGCCGTTCCCGACGTTCCCGCTCTTCGGACCGCGTACGATCGCGGAAGCCCGATCGTCCATGACGGGCCTCTCCGTCGACCTCACCCCGGAACAGGTGGCATGGCTGGACCTCCGCGACTGACCCAGTCGCCACCGGACGGCCCGCACTCCGGCGGCCGCGCGACGATCATCGACGTCGCTGCGGCCGCCGGGGTGTCCCGGCAGACCGTCACCCGCGCGATGAACGGCATGTCCGGCATCAGCGCGACCACGAAGGAACGGGTGCTCGCCGTCGCGGCGTCGCTCGACTACCGGCCGTCGCGGTTCGGCCGCGGGCTGGTGACCGGCGGCGACCACCAGCTCGGGCTCGTCGTGAACGACCTGCGGAACCCGTACACGCCCCAGCTCGCGTCCGCCGTGTTCCGGCTCGCCGCCGAGCAGGGGTGGAACGTCATGCTCGCCGACGTCGACCTGGCGAGTGACGCCGACCGGATGGTCCAGGCGCTCGGTGCGCAGACCGACGTGGTCATCGGTTACCTCGGCTCGCGCCGGCACCGGTGGAGCGAGCTCCTCGGCAACGTGCCGATGGTCGAGCTCGACCCGTCGTCCGACCCGCCCACGGCTGCGGTGTGGATCGACCCCGCCGACGCGATCGAAGCGCTCGCCGATCACCTGGTGGCGACCGGGGTGCGGCACCCGGTCGTGCTCGACAACTCGTCGCCGGACCACACGAGTGCGCGCGGGCTGCTCATGCTGGACGCGCTGCGCCGCCGCGGCTACCTGCCGGAGCTCGTGCACGCGCCGCACGGCACCGCCGAGTGCGGTGCCGAGGAGACGGTGCGGATCCTGGCTCGGAAGCGCCGGCTCGACGCGATCTTGGCCTTCAATGACGTGATGGCGCTCGGCGTGCTGCAGGCCTGCCGCCGCGCGGGCGTCGACGTCCCCGGTGAGGTCCGGGTCGTCGGCGTCGACGGCCTGCCGCTCGGCGCTCTGGTGTCGCCGATGCTGACGACCCTGGCGGTCGACCTCGACGCCGTGGCGCGCGAGGCCCTCACGCTCGCGCTCGGCATGCTCGCCGGTGAGCTGCCACGGCACGGCGCCGCAGTGCAGCGCACCGTGCGCCACAGTCTGCTGGTCCGCGACTCAGCCTGACGGCGCCCGCCCCGCCGGCCCAGCCCTGCCCCCGAGGTTCCGAAATCTCGGCATGTCGGCGCTCAGGCCGCCCGACATCGGAACCCGGGCGGAGACCACGCGGCGTGTTGTGGAACCCCGGCACCGGAACCCCGGCACCGGAACCCCGGCACCGGACGCAGGTCGTGCCGCCGCCCCAGCCTCCCGCCCTGGGCGGGACCAGCCGTCGGACGGGAGGCCCGTGGCGAGCCCGCCACGGGCCTCCCGTCCGCTTGTTGGTTGCATTTGCAACCATCACCGTCCAGACGGTACACTGACGGAGTCCTGACGGGGCGCGTGTCCATCCCGCGTCCCGTCTCGTCTGCCCCACGCACCGCCCGCCGTCGACCAGGTCCGGCTCGAAGTCCCAGGAGTCCGCCGTGTCCGCACTGCTCACCAGTCCCATCGCCACCCGCGTCACCGGCAGCCGCGCCCGACGGTTCCTCGCGCTCGCCGTGCTGATGCTGCCGGTGCTGCTCATCTCGGTGGACAACACCGTGCTGAGCTTCGCGCTGCCGTCGATCAGCCGTGCGCTCAACCCGGACGCCACCACGCAGCTCTGGATCGTCGACGCGTACCCGCTCGTCCTGGCCGGGCTGCTCGTCGTGATGGGCAGCATCGGTGACCGCATCGGCCGCCGTCGGATCCTGGTGATCGGGGCCACCGGCTTCGCGCTGTTCTCCGTCGCCGCGGCCTTCGCGACCGACGCCTGGATGCTCGTCGCCGCCCGGATCGCGATGGGGGTGTTCGGCGCGATGCTCATGCCCGCGACACTCTCGATCATCCGCAACGTCTTCGTCGACGCGGGGGAGCGGCGGATGGCGCTGGCCGTCTGGTCGACCATGTTCGCGGCCGGCAACGCCCTCGGTCCGCTCGTCGGTGGCACGCTGCTCGCGCACTTCCACTGGGGCAGCGTCTTCCTGGTCGCGGTGCCGATCCTCGTGCTCATGCTCGTCGGCGTCCCGTTCTGCGTGCCGGAGTCGCGCGACCCGATGCCGGGGCCGGTCGACGTGCCGAGCATGTTCCTGTCCCTCGGCGCGCTGGCGCCGATCGCCTGGGCGATCAAGTCGTTCGTGCACCCGGAGGAGCGCGGGTTCGCGGTCGCGATGCTCGCCGTCGGCGTCGTGTGCGGTATCGCGTTCGTCCGCCGGCAGCTGCGGTCCCGCACGCCGATGCTCGACCTGCGCCTGTTCCGCAGCACGGCGTTCACCGGCAGCGTGCTCATGAACCTGATGGCGATGTTCTCGCTGACCGGCTTCCTGTTCTTCATCGCGCAGCACCTGCAGCTCGTGGCGGGGCTCGATCCGTTCGCCTCGGGCGTCGTGCTCATCCCCGGATCGGTGCTCACGATCGTCGCCGGCCTCGCGGTGGTGCCGGTCGTCGCCCGGGTCGCACCGCGCTGGGTCGTGTCGGTGTCCCTGCTGTTCTCCGCCGCGGCGTACGCCCTCGTGGCGGTCCTCGGACACCACGCGTCGATCGCGGCGCTGGCCTTCGCGTTCGTGCTGCTCGGCATCGGGATCGGCGCATCCGAGACCGTCACGAACGACCTCATCATCTCGACCGCTCCGGCGGACAAGGCCGGTGCCGCGTCGGCGATGTCCGAGACGGCGTACGAGATCGGTGCGGTCCTCGGCACGGCCGTCCTCGGCACGATCCTGGCGACCACCTACCGGGCACACGTCGTGGTGCCGGGCGGGCTGAGCTCGACGGCGCACACCGCTGCCCAGGAGACGCTCGGTGGTGCGGTGTCCGCCGCGTCGTCCCTCGGCGGCGGCGCCGGCCAGGCGCTCCTCGAGTCGGCACGGGCAGCGTTCGACTCCGGCGTGACGATCACGGCCGGCGTCGCCGCGGTGCTCATGGTGATCGCTGCCGCAGGCGCCGTCGTCATGCTCAAGCGTCGCTGACGCGCGTCGCTTCGTGAGCGGAAATGGTCGGGTTGCGCCACGCGACCCGACCATTTCTGCTCACGAAGCCATCGCCACGGCGCGCCCGGGAGCCGTCGAACCTGTGAATCGTTGACCTCAACCATGGTTCAGGTCATACGTTGGGACATGCCCGCCCAGTGACGGCACACCCCCGCGCGAAGGAACGACGACGAACACCATGCCCGACGAAGCCCCGGCGAACATCGCCGAAGCGTACAAGTCCGCGTTCCGCGGGCACCCGGCCGGCGTCGCCGTCATCACCGCCGAGGGACCGGACGGTCCGACCGGACTCACCGCCTCGAGCGTCGCGAGCGTGGCTGTGGACCCGCCGGTGCTCGTCTTCTCGCTGTCGACGAACTCCGGGTCCGCCGGGGTCGTGCTCGGCGCCCCGGTCTTCGTCGTGCACCTGGTCGACTCGCTCAGCGTGGCGCTCGCCCGGCGGTTCGCCTCGACCGGCAGCCCGACCGCGGACGACCCGATCTGGGGCACCCTGCCCTCGGGTGACCGCTACCTGCCCAGTGCCGCGAGCGCGCTCCGGTGCCGCCCGCTCTCCACGACCCCGATCGGCAGCTCGACCGTCGTCGTCGCCGAGGTCCTCGATATCGTCGTCGGCCTCGAGCACGGCGAGCCGCTGGTCTACCACAACCGGGAATTCCACTCCCTCACCGATCGTTCCCGGCTCTCGTGAGCCGCGGAATCCCATCCGCAACCCACTGATCGAAAGGACCTCACATGGCTGAGTACACCCTGCCGGAGCTGCCGTACGACTACGCCGCACTCGAGCCGCACATCAGCGGCAAGATCATGCAGCTGCACCACGACAAGCACCACCAGGCCTACGTGACCGGAGCGAACACCGCGCTGCAGCAGCTCGGTGAAGCGCGCGAGTCGGGCAACTTCGGTGCGATCAACAAGCTCGAGAAGGACCTGGCGTTCCACCTCGGTGGCCACGTCAACCACTCGATCTTCTGGACCAACCTCGGCCCGGACACGAAGGTCCCCGAGGGCGAGCTCGCCGCGGCGATCGACGAGTTCTTCGGCTCGTTCGACACCTTCAAGGCGCAGTTCGCCGCCGTCGCGAACGGCATCCAGGGCTCCGGCTGGGCCGTCCTGGCCTGGGACACCGTCGGCCAGAAGCTGACCACGTTCCAGCTGTTCGACCAGCAGGCCAACGTGCCGTTCGGCCTCGTGCCGATCTTCCTGCTCGACATGTGGGAGCACGCCTTCTACCTCGACTACCTCAACGTCAAGGCGGACTACGTGAAGGCCGTCTGGAACATCGTCGACTGGGAGAACGTCGCGGCTCGCTTCGCCAACGCGAAGTCGCAGTCGTTCGTGACGCTCTGATCCACCGACCGCGGGTCGCGTGACGCGACCGACGGACGAACGGGAGGCACGGTGCCAGCTGGCACCGTGCCTCCCGTTCGTGCATCACGCCGCGGTGACTGCCGCGCCGGCGGCGAGCCGGTCGGCGATCGCCCGGAGCACGGCGTCGGTGTCGGCGCGCTCGCGGTCGACGATCGCGGTCCACTGGGCACCGCGGGCAGTCGTCACGGCGTCGCGTGCGACGCGGTCGGCGGCCTCGGCGTCGTAGCCGTGTGCGAGGCACCACGAGGCGACCGCTGCCACGTGGTCCCGGTGCAGACCGCGTTGCCGGACCCGGCCGTCCATCGCCTCGATGGACCCGAGCTCGAAGGTGAGCCGGGCGGCGAGGGCTCGGTGCGGGTCGTCGAGGCGACCGAAGCTGGTCACCAAGTAGTCAGCGAGGGCGGAGCGGTCTGCAGCGGGATCGAGCGCAGCGTGGCAGACCGTGTCGGCCAGGTGCACGACGACCGAGTCGATGAGGGCGTCGCGGGAGCCGAAGTGGTAGACGATCGGGTACGCACTGGTGCCCAGGATGCGCCCGAGGCTGCGGACCGAGACGTCCTCGAGCTTGGTGTCCAGCAGGTGCAGGGTGACCTTCTCGAGGATCGCCGGCTTGAGCGTCGGGTCGGGCTTCCGGGGCATGGCATCTCCGTCGGATCGTCGGCGGCGGGCACAGGACCCGCCACATGGTGGCATTGCGTATGTTACCGGTCGGGCAGTGCGATTGGCCACCACGGCGAGGGTCCGTGCGGTCCCGAAAACGGAGCTTTACTCGGTTCCCCGTACACTGGGGCAGATGTCCATGCCGCAAGAGGCCTCCGTGCCCGTGTCGCAGCCCGAGGGGACCCGTGCCGGACGGGTGGTCGCGGGGCGCCGCCGGGGGGCCGGAAAACGCTTCCTGGTCGTCGGCGACGTCCTGGACGGCGTGCTCGTGCAGACGACCGCGCACACCATCGGGGTCCACGATCCCGCCGCCGTCATCCGCCACCGACCGACCGGTGCCGCCGGCAACACCGCCGCCTGGCTCGGCTGGCTCGGCGCCGAGGTCGACCTGGTCGCGCGGGTGGGTGTCGACGACGTCTACCGGCACGAGCGGTCGCTGGAGGACGCCGGTGTCCGCCCGCACCTGCGGTACGACGCGATGACCTCGACCGGGGTCGTGGTGTCGGTGCGCAACGACAGCGGCCGCACGGCGATGTCCGACCCGGCCGCGAGCGGGAAGCTCACGGCTGCCGACGTCCCCGAGGCCGTGGCCCGACGCGCGGACATCGTGCACCTGACCGGGCACGCGATGCTCGGTGGCGGCGCCGACCGCATCGCATCGCTGGTCGCACGCGCCCGGACCGGGTCGGCCCGGGTGTCGCTCGACCCGTCCTCGGCGGCCATCGTCCGGTCGGTCGGAGCTCCTGCCTTCCTCGAGGCCCTCGTCGGCGTCGACGTCCTCTTCCCCGGCCGGCAGGAGGCCCTCGAACTGACCGGGACGACCGACCTCGACGACGCGGTGCGGCGACTGACCGAGCACGTGCCGCTCGTGGTGGTCACGGTGGGCGCCGACGGCGTGCTGGTGGGGCGACGCGGACGGAGCGTGCACCGCGTCCCCGCGACGCCGGCCACGGTCGTCGACACCGTCGGCGCCGGTGACGCGTTCTCCGCGGGCTTCGTGCGTGCCTGGGCGACCGATCCCGTGCGCGTCGGAGCGGCTGCACGTGAGGGCACGCGCGTCGCGGCCCGAGCACTCGGGTTCGTGGGGGGTCGCCCACCGGTGTGACGGGCAGTCGTCAGACCGGTACCGACACGGACCTGGCCGGCCCGTCGCGTGCGGTCCGGTGTGTCAGTGCTCGGCGGGCTCCGCCACGACGGTGAGGGTCTGGACGCGTCCTGCCGCGCCAGGGGCGAGCCGGATCTCGACGCGCAGGCGCCCGCAGGTGCCGGGCAGCCACCACCGCAGGTGCGACGGCGCCGACGACTGCTCGGCGACGGGAGCGGCGGTCAGGTCGGCACCCACCTCGGCCACCGCCGCCGCGATCGCCCGCCGGCGTCGGTCGTAGGGGTCGTCCATCGCCACGTTCGGCGTGCAGACCGCGTCCGCCACGGCGTCCTGCCAGTCGGCCAGGAGGCCCGTCACGGCAGCCTGCGCCGCTCGCGTCGCCCGGACGGTCGGCTCGGCGCCGGGGCGGCGCACCGGTCCGGTCGTCGTGTCGGCGTACCCGCCGGACGCCGCCGGACGCGCTGCCTCGAGCAGGAGGTCGTGTGCCTGCTGGGCAGCGGCGGAGACCTTCGCCTGCGTGGCGTTCTCGAACGCGACGACACCGAGGCCGGTCTGCGCGGACCAGCGCATGTGCGCCGAGAACCCCGGGTAGCCGCCGGAGTGCGAGACGAGTTCGCCGAACCGGTCGTCCTGTTCGACGAACAGCCCGAAGCCGTACGCCGTGGCGCGTGACGAGCCGGGGACGACGGACGACGGCACGACCCGCATCGCCTGCTGCATGAGCCGGCGGTCGGCGGGGGAGACCGGGCCGGGTTCCGGGGCGTCGGAGGATGCCGACCCGAGGTGCGTCGCCCACCGTGCGAGGTCGCGGACGGTGGAGAACAGTCCGCCGATCGACGAGAACGCACCCGGGCCGGTCATCGGCAGGGGCTCCCAGTCGCCGTCGTGCGGGCGGAACCCGGTGACGACCGGTCCCTGCGCCTCGGCCGCGCTGAACACCGTGTGGTCGAGACCGAGCGGTCGGAGCACGGTGTCACGTGCTGCCTGGGTGAACGGACGGCCGGTGACGACGGCGACGACCCGCCCGAGCAGGGCGTAGCCCAGGTTCGAGTACGCGAACCGGGTGCCGGGCACCGAGTCGAACAACAGCCCGCCGCGCAGGACGTCGTCGAGCTCGGCGTCGCTGATCGACTCCTGCCGGTCCGC
Source organism: Curtobacterium sp. MWU13-2055 (assembly GCF_023242305.1). Taxonomy (NCBI): domain Bacteria; kingdom Bacillati; phylum Actinomycetota; class Actinomycetes; order Micrococcales; family Microbacteriaceae; genus Curtobacterium; species Curtobacterium sp. MWU13-2055. The sequence continues at coordinate 52,829 of NZ_JALLIO010000002.1, read as the reverse complement.
CCAGGGGTCGTCGGTGGGGAAGCCGGCCGACATGGTCAGCAGCATCCGCACGGTCGGCACGGGGGAGTCCGGTGTGGGCAGGGGCACCGCGCCGAACGCCGGGACGAACGCGGTGATCGGCGCGTCGAGGTCCAGTCGGCCGTCGGACACCAGCGTCAGCAGTGTCGCCGCGGTGATGCTCTTCGTGCACGACGCGATCCGGTAGACGGTGTCGGCGTCCGGCCGCTGCCCGTCGCCGCGGTCGCCGTGGCCCCCGGAAGTGACGAGACCCGTCCGGTCGAACACACCCCACGCACTGCTCGGCGCGACGCCACGGTCGACACGGTCACGGAAGAGCGCGTCGACCTGCGCGACGGCGGCGTCCCACGGACTCATGACCGACGCATCTCGGCGTACGCGTCGAGGGCGCGCTGCCGGGTCGCCTTGAGGTCGACCATCGGCTCGGGCCGGAGCTCCTCCGACGGCACCCACCGGTGTACGTACTCGCGGTGCGGGTCGAAGCGCTCGAGCTGCCGGTCGGGGTTGAACACCCGGAAGTACGGCGCCGCGTCGAAGCCCGACCCGGCGACCCACTGCCAGTTCGCGGCGTTGTTGGCGGAGTCGGCGTCGACGAGGGTGTCCCAGAACCACTGCTCACCCACCCGCCAGTCGACGAGCAGGTTCTTGACGAGGAAGCTCGCGGTCGCCAACCGGACACGGTTGTGCATGGCGCCGGAGTGCCACAGCTCGCGCATGCCGGCGTCGACGAGGTCGAACCCGGTCGTCCCGGTGCGCCACCGGTCGACCTCGGCATCGGGGGCGTCCCGCCACGGGAACGCGTCGAACTCACGACGCACGTTCACCGTCGTGATGTCCTCGCAGTGGAAGTACTCGTTCCAGTTGAACTCGCGCCAGGCCAGCTGCCGCAGGAAGGCCGAGGCGTTCTGGCGCTGCTCGGGCTCGAGCGCTCCGTGCAGCCGGTGCCACACCTGGTACGGGCTGACCTCGCCCCAGCGCAGGTGCGGGGACAGGTCGCTCGTGGCGGCCATGGCGGGTTCGTCGCGTTGGTCGTAGTCCTCGAGCGCATGGGTGACGAAGTGCTCGAGCCGCTGGTGTGCGCCGTGCTCGCCGGGCTCCCAGGCATCGCGGAGTCCGCCGGCCCAGTCGGGGCGGGTCGGCAGGAGGTCCCACTGGCTCAGGTCGTCGCTCTCGACGCGGGCCGGGGCGGGCAGGTCGCGCGGCTTCGGGAGCGGGTGCCGTGGTTCCGGCATCGCCTGGGCAGCGCGCCAGAACGGGGTGAACACCTTGTACGGCTCGCCCTGTCCGGTGCGGACGGTCCACGGTTCCCAGAGCAGGCTCGCCGCGAAGCTGTGCGCCTCGATGCCGCGCTCGTGCAGGGCGCTCTTGATGCCGGCGTCGACCTCGCGCTCGGCCGGACCGTACCGACGGTTCCAGAACACGGCGTCGGCACCGGTGTCGGCGACGAGGGTGTCGATCACCGCGGCGGCCGCACCCCGTCGCAGCACCAGCCGCGAGTCACGGTCACGCAGTTCGCCGTCCAGTGCGGTGAGCGAGTGGTGGAGCCACCAACGGCTCGCCGCGCCCGCGGGACGGATGCCGGGGGATTCGTCGTCGAGGACGTAGACCACCGTGACGTCGCCGCCGTGGTCGATCGCGGCACGCAGCGCAGGGTTGTCGGCCAGCCGCAGGTCGTCGCGGAGCCAGACCAGTGCGCCGGTCACACCGCTGCCGGGTCCGACTCGGAGACCGACCGCGCGACGGCCCGTCGGCCCGGGGCGGTGCCGACCGCGAGGCGCAGCTTCGTGCAGAGCTCGGTGAGCGTGCGGAGTTCGGCGTCGGACAGTCCGGCGCCGACCTGCTGCGCGATGCTCGCCGCGTGCTGCACGGCCACCTGGCGGTAGACGTCGAACCCGTGCGGGGTGAGTGCCACGATGACGCCGCGGGCATCGGACGGATCCGGCTGCTTCTCGACGATCCCGCGGGCGAGCAGGCGATCGACCAGGCGACTCACGCTCGGCTGGGTGAGGAGCAGGTGGCCGGTGAGGTCACGCATGCGGCAGCGTCGACCGGGCTGCGTCGACAGGTTGAAGCAGACGTCGTACTCGTTGAAGGAGATCTCGCCGCCGGGGAAGTCCGCGTTGAGGCTCCGCATCACGGTGACCTGGGCGCGGAACAGTGATTCCCAGGCAGCGACGGCGGTCGCCTTCTCGCTGCGGCGTGACTCGCTCACGATGGCGCTCCCCTCTGGTCGGACGGTCCGTCAACACTACCGACGGCCCCCGACAGGCGCGGGTTCGACATGCACGCGCTCGGACATGCACGAGGGCCGGCCGCTCTTCCGAGCGACCGGCCCTCTCCCTTGCACCAAGAGTTTCCTGCAATCACATTCCGCAGGCGGTGCCACAGCAAACACCGTCTGCACCACCGACTGTATAACGAAGCGGTAACGGCGCGCTAGCCTCCGCGTGCGTCGTTCGCTGCGAGTTCACCAAGAGCGGCCGATCAGGATCAGAAGAGGTCGGGCGACGGCGTCGAGGCGTAGCGCACGGCCACGTCGGCGTGCCGGTCGAACCGGTAGCCCACGCCGCGGACGGTGCGGACGATCTCCTCGAACGCGCCGAGCTTGGAGCGGAGCCGGCGCACGTGCACGTCGATGGTGCGCTCGTTCGGGGTCTCGTCCTCGCCGTCGGACCACAGGCCGTCGATGATGGCCGAGCGGTCCACCGTCTGGCCCTCGCGCAGCACCAGGAACTGCAGGAGTTCGAACTCCTTGTAGGTCAGGGGGGCTGCGTCGCCGTCGAGCGTGACGCGCTTGCGGGAGATGTCGATGACGACCCCGGTCTCCTCCGGCTCGGGCTTCTCGGCCTGCTTGCGGGCGGCGACCGCGGACCGGTCCTGCAGGGCCAGGCGGACGACGTCGACGTCACGGCCACCGGACTGCTCCGCGGCGACGGCGACGGCCGCGTAGGTCTCCGAGTTCGGCACCAGCTGCGCGGTCAGTGCCTTCAGCTGCTCGACGACGGCTGCGAGCGTCGTGCCGGCCGCCGCCGCCTTCGCCTCGTCGATCCCGACGTAGAGCGCGAAGCCACGGGCCTCGGTGCCCTCGGGCAGGGAGCGGTTGCGCTGCGGTGCGACGACCGGGCTGGTCGGCACGCTCGTCTGCCCGGTCGTGGCCGGTGTCGCGGGACGCGGACGGATCGGGGTGACCGTCCCGAGGTCGGTCGGCGCCGGAGCGGCGGTGCGGAGCGCGGTGCGGGGCTGGGCGATGGTGAGCGACATGGTGGTTCTCCGGGCGATGTGGCCGGTGCGCGTGTGGCGCTGGCGGCGGTGTCGAATGCGTCGACCCGGGTACGGCTGGATGCCGATGTGCCCTGCGGTCCTGCTGCGGACCGGGGCGGACCCGGGGGAACGGGAGACAGACCTCGTGACGTGGTGCGCGTCGCCGACGGTGTCCGTCACCCGGGGATCACACGCTCGCGACCGGGGTGGTGTCGCGGGGGATCCGGCTGGAACGGGTGCCGATCAGGCACACATTCGACAACGCATGACGGCGACCGGCATCATCATGCCGGCAGTCCCCTGGACCTCGGAGAGGACGCGGGTGGACACGGTTGCAGTCATGGGACGAGTATCGGCGGTATACCAAGGTGGTGTCAACCGTCCGAGCAGACGGTGCGTTCCGCGCACCGGTCGCGGTGGACCGGGCTGACGGACGACGGGAGGCCCGTGGCGGTGTCGCCACGGGCCTCCCGTCGATCGTCGGTGACGTCGACTGCCTACTCGGCCAGACCGTAGAGGCGGTCGCCGGCGTCGCCGAGACCGGGGACGATGTACCCGTTCTCGTCGAGCTTCTCGTCGAGGGCACCGAGGACGATCGAGACGTTGCGGTCGCCGACGGCCTCTTCGACCATGGCGAGCCCCTCCGGCGCACCGAGGATGCACACGCAGGTGATCTCCTCGGCACCGCGGGCGAACAGGAAGTCGATGGCAGCGGCGAGGGTCCCGCCGGTGGCCAGCATCGGGTCGAGCACGAAGCACTGACGGCCGGACAGGTCGTCGGGCAGGCGCTCGGCGTAGGTCTGCGGCTCGAGCGTCTCCTCGTTGCGGGCCATGCCGAGGAACCCGACCTCGGCCGTCGGCACGAGCTTGACCATCCCTTCGAGCATGCCGAGGCCGGCACGCAGGATCGGGACGACGAGCGGACGCGGCTTGGCGATCGAGACGCCCATGGTGTGCGCCACGGGGGTGTCGATGGGCGTCGCGGTGACCCGGACGTTCCGCGTGGCCTCGTACGCGAGGAGCGTGACGAGCTCTTCGGTCAGGGCGCGGAACGTGGGGGAGGGTGTGGTCCGGTCGCGGAGCACCGAGAGCTTGTGGGTGATGAGCGGGTGGTCGGCGACGTGGACTCGCATAGGGTCGAGCCTACCGTGCTGCCGACCACCTGGAGGTCCCGTGGAAGCGCCCGCTGCCCGTCCGTTCGTCCCGGCGATGGAGCGCGCGCTCGACGAGGCCCGGGCCTGCCTGGCGACCGGCGACGTGCCCGTGGGCGCGGTGGTGCTCGACCGCGACGGCTTCGTCGTCGCCGTCGGCCGGAACGAGCGCGAGGCGCTGCAGGACCCGACCGCCCACGCCGAGGTGCTCGCGCTCCGCGCGGCCGCCGCGGTCACGGGGGACTGGCACCTCGACGAGCACACGCTCGTCGTGACCCTCGAACCGTGCCCGATGTGCGCCGGGGCGATCCTGGCCGCACGCGTGCCGCGGGTCGTGTTCGGCGCCTGGGACCCGAAGGCGGGCGCGACCGGCAGCGTCTACGACATCGCCAGGGACCGTCGGCTGCCGCACCGCTCCGAGGTCGTCGGCGGCGTGCTCGAACGCGAGTGCGCCGCGCTGCTCGACGCGTTCTTCGCCGGGCGGCGCTGAGCCGGGCGGCGCTCAGTCAGCGGTGAGGATGACGATCGCCTCGGTCGGCGGGCGCGGACCGGTGCGGAGCACGTCGGGCTCGACGTAGATGACCCGGGCGATCGGCACCGCGGAGCGCACCCGCTGCTCGACCGTGTCGATGCCCGCGGCGACGTCCCCCAGGCGGCGGTCGCCGTCGACGGCGACCTTCACGCCGACCATCAGCTCGTCCGGACCCAGGTACAGGGTCTTGATGTGGATGATCGAGTCGACCTCCGGGCCGTCGAGCACCGCGTGCTTGATCCGCTCGACGTCGGCGGCGGTCGCGCCTTCCCCGACGAGGAGGCTCTTCGTCTCGATGCCCAGGACGACCGCGACGGCGATGAGCAGGGCAGCGATGAAGATCGTGCCGATCGCGTCGAAGACGCCGTTGCCGGTGATCGCGGTCAGCCCGACGCCGAAGAGTGCGAACACCAGGCCGAGCAGTGCCGCGGTGTCCTCGAGCATGACGACGGGCAGCTCCGGAGCCTTGGCACGGCGGACGAACTGGACCCAGCTGAGCGTGCCCTTCTGCGGGCGGGCCTCCTTCAGCGCGGTGCGGAGCGAGAAGCCCTCGAGCCCGATCGCGATGACGAGCACGACGAGCGGCAGCCACCAGTTCTCGAGCGGGTGCGGGTGGGCGAGCTTCTCGATGCCCTCGTAGAGCGAGAAGACGCCGCCGACGGAGAACAGGATGATCGAGACGACGAAGGCGTAGACGTAGCGCTCGCGGCCGTAGCCGAACGGGTGCTCCTCGTCGGCAGCGCGGCGCGCCCGGCGACCACCGAGCAGCAGGAGGAGCTGGTTCGCGGAGTCGGCCAGGGAGTGCACGCCCTCGGCCAGCATCGACGCGGACCCGCTGATCGCCGCCGCGACGAACTTCACGATCGCGATGCCGACGTTAGCACCGAGTGCGGCGAGGATCGCCTTCGTGCCTCCTGAAGCGCTCACAGCTGTCCCCTTCTCCCGATCTGGAAGACGATCCTAGGCGAGGCCGGTCGGTAGGGTCGGGAGCATGACGATCGACCTGCCCCGTACCGCCCTGCTCGGCGTCGGCTCCATGTCCGGCTCGGTCCTCGACGGCCTGCTCGCCGCCGGACTCGACCCGGCGACCGTGACCCTCACGACGAAGTCCGAGGCGTCGGCGGCCGCCCACCGGGAGCGCGGGCTCGACGCCACCGCGAGCGACACCGACCCCGACGCGAACCGCGCGGCCGTCCGTGGCGCGGCACTCGTCGTCGTCGGTGTGAAGCCGTACGTGATCGCGGACCTGCTCGACGAGGTCGCCGCCGACCTGGAGCCCGGTGCGGTGCTGGTCAGCGTGGCGGTCGGCACCACCACCGCGAGCATGGAGGCGCGGGTGCCGGCCGGGGTCCGGGTCGTCCGGGCGCTGCCGAACACGCCGATCGGCGTCGGCCACGGCGTCACCGGGATCAGCGCCGGGGCGTCGGCGGACGCCGAGGCCGTCGCGCTCGCGTCGTCGGTGTTCACGGCGTCAGGACGGGTGCTCGAGGTGCCCGAGGCGCAGCTCGACGCCCTGTCGGCGGTGTCCGGCTCGGGCCCGGCCTACGTCTTCCTGCTCGTCGAGGAGTGGCAGCGTGCCGCCGAGGCGCTCGGCTTCACCCCGGAGCAGGCGGCCGCGATGGTGCAGGGCACGCTCCGGGGTGCCGTCGAGCTGCTCGAGCGGTCGGATCGCGGACCCGCAGACCTGCGGCGTGCCGTCACGAGCCCGAAGGGCACCACCGAGCGGGCCGTCGCGGTGCTGCAGGACGCCGACCTCGCTGACACGTTCCTGCGCGCGTCGCGCGCGGCGATCGCGCGTGCGGAGGAGATCGCGGCGTCGTAGACGCGTCCGGGACTACTCGTAGGCGGCGAAGCGCTCCAGGTCCGTCTCGGAACCCGAGACGATGATCACGTCGTTCTCGCCGATGATGCTCTCCGGGGTCGCCGGCACGAACGGGCTGCCCGGCGGCTTGATGCCGAGCACCGTCAGGCCGAACCGCGTGCGGATCACCGTGGTCGCGAGGTCCTTGCCGCGCACCGCCCGCGGCGGGAACATCTTCACCACCGCGAAGTCGTCGTCGAACTCGATGAAGTCGAGCATGCGTCCGGACACCAGGTGCGCCGTGCGCTCACCGGCCTCGCGCTCCGGGTAGACGACGTGGTTCGCGCCGATGCGGGACAGGATCGTGCCGTGCGACCGGCTGATGGCCTTCGCCCAGATCTGCGGGATGCCGAGGTCGACCAGGTTCGCGGTGATCAGCACGCTCGACTCCAGGTCGCTGCCCGTGCCGACGACCGCGATCGCGAAGTCCTGCGCACCGATCTGGCGCAGGGCGTCGATGTCCGTCGCGTCGGCCTGCACGGCGTGCGTGACCCGGTCGGACCACTTCTGCACCAGGCCCGGGTCGGTGTCGACGACCAGCACCTCGCGGTCCTGCCGTTCGAGCTGACCGGCGGTGGCGGCGCCGAACCGGCCGAGGCCGATGACGAGCACGGGTGCGTCGTGACTGATCGCACCCATCGGGTGCGGGGGACGGGTTCGGTCAGCCAACGATCGGCCTCTCCTCGGGACGGCGGAACAGTTGCCGGCTCTGACTCGCGGCCAGGGCTGCGGCGATGGTCACTGTACCGACCCGGCCGAGGAACATGGTGGCGGCCAGGACGTACTTGCCGGACTCGGGCAGGTTCGCGGAGACACCCGAGGACAGCCCACTGGTGGAGAACGCCGAGATCACCTCGAACAGGACACGGTCGAGCGAATCGTCCGTGATCTGCAGGAGCACCACGGTCGCGACGGCCACGATCGTCGCCCCCCAGAGCACGATGGCGACCGCGACCCGCAGCACGTCGCTCGGGATGCGGCGGCCGAACGCCTCCATGCTCTGCCGGCCCCGGGCCTCGGCGACCGCGGCGAGGAACAGCACGGCGAGCGTCGTGACCTTGATGCCGCCGGCGGTCGAGGCCGACCCGCCGCCGATGAACATGAGCATGTCGGTGACGAGCAGGCTCGAGCCGTTCAGCTGGTCGAAGTCGACGAGCGAGAAGCCACCGGACCGGGTCATCGTCGACAGGAAGAGGGCCTGGAACGCGGTCCGGCCGGCCCCTTCCTCGCCGAAGGTCGTCGGGTTCGACGCCTCGAGCGCGGTGTAGACGATCGCACCGCCGATGAGCAGGACGGCGCTCGTGGCCAGCGTGAGCTTGACGTGGATGGGCCAGCGGCGCGGCGTGCGGAGCTGCTTCGTCAGGGTGCGGATGACCGGGAACCCGATCGACCCCGCGACGACACCGATCATCAGGAGCGTCAGGAACCAGTAGTCGTGGGCGAACGGGTCGAGGCCGTCCGCGTTCGGTGAGAAGCCGGTGTTCGTGAACGCCATGGCGGCGTAGTAGAAGGAGTCACCGACCGCGGTCCAGAACGGGATGCCGGCGATCAGCACGGACGGCAGCAGCAGCAAGCCGAGGACGATCTCGATCGACAGGGTGCTCACCGCGACCGTGGCGAGCAGGGTGCCGACCTCGCCGAGGCGGACGGCCTGCCCCTCGGGGACCGCCCCGTGGTGGGTGCGGAGCGGGTTCGAGTCGCCAGCGGCCATCAGCTTCGCGCGGAGCCCGAGCTTGCGGGTCACGAAGAGCCCGAGGATCGACGCGAAGGTCAGGACGCCCACCGCACCGATCTGCGTCCCGATCACCACGAGGACCTTGCCGAACACCGACCAGTGCGTGGCCATGTCGACGGTCGCGAGGCCCGTGACGCAGACCACCGACGCCGCCGTGAACAGCGCGTCGGAGAAGTGCGTGCCGGTCCCGTCGGCCGCAGCCCACGGGGTCATGAACAGCGCTGTGAACACGAAGATGAGGGCGACGAACACCAGGATCGCCAGACGTGACGGCGACGAGCGCAGGACCGTCGCGATCCGTCCGCCGCGTCGTCGGGTGACGGTCACGTGCCGCGGGAGCGGCTCGGTACGGTCGAGCATCGTATGCCTCCGAGGACATGGGCCGGGACGGTTCGTCATGGTACATCCGTGGTGCCCCGGCTAGCCTTGCCCGCATGGCCGACATCTTCTCCGTCGTGGCGGACCCCACGAGGCGCGAGCTGCTCGGGACCCTCCTCGCCGCGTACGGATCGGACGTCACCGGCGGGGAACTCAGCGTCGGGCAACTGGTCGAACGACTGGGCGTCAGCCAGCCGACGGTGTCGAAGCACCTCCGGGTCCTGCGCGACATCGGACTCGTCACCAGCCGTGAAGAAGGGCAGCACCGCTTCTACCGGCTCGACCCGGAACCGCTCGTGTCGCTGGAGGACTGGGTCCTGCCGTTCACCGGCGCGGTCGACGCCGACGGCATGCCCGCGACCACGGCCTGGACCCCCGACGGTCAGCCCGTGTCCGTCCGCCGCAACGGTGCTGCCGGCAAGACCACCGTCGAGGTCGGGACTGAGCTCGGGCGTGTCATGGCCGAGGCGTCCTACCGGGCCACCGCGGCGATCTCCGGTGCGCAGCAGGGCTGGGAGCGTGTCGTCGACCGCAGCCGCAAGCGCTTCACCCGCCGCGGCGACGAAGACTGAGCCTGGACACTGGGTCGCACGCGCCTCTACAGTTGCCAGTGACCACACAGGTCACACCAAACCCGTGCGCGGATCGCGTGCGAGCCACCGAAGGCGGATCATGACCGGCAGTTTCGACGACGTGCGCTTCCTCACCGTCGCTGAGGTCGCCGAGATGATGCGTGTCTCGAAGATGACCGTGTACCGCATGGTCCACGCCGGTGAGCTCCCCGCCATCCGTTTCGGCCGGTCCTTCCGTGTCCCCGAGTCAGCCGTCGCCGACGTGCTGCGCGGCGGCATCGCAGACGTCGGCTGAGCGCACACCCGTCCGTTCCGGGCGCGTTCGACATCGCGTCAGCCCTCCGGTAGACTCGGCCGGGTTGATTTTCCGCGGTCTCGACGGCCCGGTGTCCGATACATCAGCACAGTCCGAGCGAGGTCCACATGGGTTCTGTCATCAAGAAGCGTCGCAAGCGCATGGCGAAGAAGAAGCACCGCAAGCTGCTTCGCAAGACGCGCCACCAGCGTCGCAACAAGAAGTAGGCCCCGAGCCTGCAGCGTCAAGCCCCGGTTCGCCGGGGCTTTCGCATTCCCCAGGGGACGCGGACCGCGGGCTACGCTGGAGCCATGCCCGCAGTGACGTTCCTGACGAAGCCCGGATGCCACCTCTGCGACGACGCACGGCCCGTGGTCGAACGCGTCGTCGCCGAACACCCCGGCGTGACACTGCAGGAACGCTCGATCCTCGACGACGACGCCCTCCGCCAGGAGTACGCGGAGGACATCCCCGTCGTGCTGGTCGACGGGCGCGTCCACAGCAACTGGCACGTCGACGCCGACCGGCTCGCACGTGCCCTCGAGAAGGCCGGTTCCCCCGCATGATCTCCCACGTCGTCGCCTGGACCCTGCGCGAAGACCTCGACCGCGCCGCGACCATCGCCCGGATCCGCGAACTCCTGACCGGCCTGACCGGCACCATCGGGTCGATCCGTTCGCTCGAGGTCGTCGAGAACGTCGCCTACCCGGAGAAGAACAGCGACGTCGCCGTCGTCGCATCGTTCGACGACCTCGCCGGACTCGACGAGTACCAGGTGCACCCGGACCACCAGGCTGCCGCAGCCGAGATCCGTGGACTGGTCACGGGGCGGGCTGCCATCGACTGGCAGAGCTGAGCCGGGCGTCCCGTCCCGCCCCCGGCGCTGCGTGCGCTGTGGCGCTTCGTGAGCAGAAATGGTCGCCTCCCGCATCGGGAGGCGACCATTCCTGTTCACCATGTGCGCTCGCGCGGGGCGCCGCGCGACGTGCGCTCGCGCGGGGCGGCGCGCGATGTGACTACGGGGTCAGGCGCGTCGGTCCACGGAAGAGGTACGTGACCTCGCGGATGGACGGCTCACCCAACATGAGCATGAGCACGCGCGCAAGGCCCATGCCGAACCCACCGTGCGGCGGCACGCCGTAGCGGAAGAAGTCGAGGTACCAGCCGATCTCCTCGGGGTCGAGGCCCTTCTCGACGGCCTGCGCCTCGAGCACGTCGACGCGGTGCTCGCGCTGCGCGCCCGTGGAGATCTCCGCGCCGTTGAAGATGAGGTCGTAGCTGTTCGTGAGCGACGGGTCGCCGGGCTTCCGCATGTGGTAGTACGGCCGGATCGAGGCGTCGTACTCGGTGACGAACACGAACTCCGAACCGTGGTGCTCCTTCGCCCAGGCGGCGACGCGGCGCTCGCCCTCGGGGTCCAGGTCGCCGTCGGCGCGGACGACGTCGTGTCCGCTGTCGGCCACGATCTTCCGGGCCTCGGCCAGGGTCACGCGGGGGAACGGCGTCGCGGGGACCTGCAGCTCGAAGCCGAAGACCTCCTCGACGTCCTTGCCGTACTTCTCCTTGACCGCGGTGATGCCGGCGACCAGGACTTCTTCGTGCATCGCCATGACGTCTTCGTGGGACTCGATCCACGAGAACTCGGCGTCGACGCTCGTGAACTCGGTCGCGTGGCGGCTCGTGAAGGAGGGGTCCGCGCGGAACGCGTCGGCGATCTCGAACACGGCACCGAAGCCGGCCGGCTGGGCCATCTGCTTGAAGTTCTGCGGCGACTGCGCCAGGTAGGCGGTCGTCTCGAAGTACTCGAGCTGGAAGAGTTCGGCGCGCGACTCGGACGCCGACGCCATCAGCTTCGGGGTGTGGATCTCGATGTAGTCGCGGTCCACCCAGTAGGTGCGGAACGCGTGCTCCAGGGTCGTCTGGATGCGGAAGATGAGGTTCTGCTTGCGGTTGCGCAGGTCGAGGAAGCGCCAGTCGAGCCGCTTGTCGAGCGACGAGTCGTCGGCGATCGGGGTCTCCGGGATCGCGGCGCTCACCACCTCGAGCGTGCCGACCTTGACCTCGAGCCCGCCGAGCTTGACGCGCTCGTCGTGCTTCAGGGTGCCGGTGGCGTGGATGAAGGTGCCGTGGGCGAGGGCCGAGATCTCGGTGGTGGTGGCGAGCGCGGCTTGGGCGGCGTCGTCACCGTCCTCGGCCTCGCGCGTGGCGGGGTTCACGAGCTGGACGGCGCCGGATTCGTCGCGGAGGACGACGAACTGCACCTTCTTCTGGTCTCGGACGGTCTCGACCCATCCGGCCACGGAGACGGGGCCGTCGGGGAGGGCAGCGAGGTCGGCGATGCGGGTGCGTTCGATCACGGTGGTCGAGTCTAACCGTCTGCGTCCGGCGGCGTCGGTCCGCAGGGTGTTCCTCTCCACAGGGCGGATCGCTTCCGGCGTCGTCCACAGGTCTGACCGGGAGGCCCGTGGGGCGTCGAGTGGCTCCGTAGCGTTCTCGACGTGGCCGGGTCGCGAGACGAGAGGGGGACCGGGTGGGGACGGGGACGGGGGAGCTCGCGACCTGGCCGCCTGCGGCGGTCGCTGTCGTGGCAGCAGCGCTGTGCACGGCGGCGTTCACGCTGCTCGCGGCGTTCGTCGGTGGGCTGTGGGCGGTCATCCGCTGGCGGCGGGACGTCGCGCGCGAGCAGCGGGACCGCTACTGGACGCGGCTGACGGTGGTCTTCGACCTGATCACTGCGAGCGAGGTCGGACGTCGCGAGATCGGACGCAATCTGGCACAGGCGATGTACGACATGCAAAAAGTGCCCGCCGGAGAAGAACCCGCTGCAAGGGTGCTGGCGGAACTGTTCATCGAGAAGAGGAGACCGTGATGACGACTCGTCTGCGTCGTGCTTGGCGAGAACTGGTACGGAAGGAAGCGGCTCCTGCCGAGCGGCCGCACATCGGTCCTGCGCCCGGCGAGAGCATGTGGGACTGGGCGCAACGAGGAGCGATCGACTGGCAGCTGCACGTCGAAGAAGGAGAGCTGAAGCTCGAGCTCGAGCGGCAGCGCATGCGGGCTCGGGTGCTCGCCGAGGACAGCGGGGTGTCAGGGGAGCGAAGCGCGGAGTGACCCCAGGGTGCCGATGAACTCCTCGGCCATGCCGGCGCGCTCGACGAGCTTGGCGTGCCGGGCCCGGGCATCGTCGAGGTACTCGTCGAGGCGTGCAGCCAGCGCTGGCTCGTCGTCGGGGTCCTTCGCCGCCAGCGCATCGACGACCCGCAGCAGGTCCGCCATCTCGTCGAGCGTGAACCCGAGTGGCTTCATGCGGCGGATCACGAGCAGCCGGTCCAGGTCCTGTGCGGTGTAGACCCGGAACCCGCCCGTGGTGCGGCCGCTCGGCACGAGCAGCCCGACCTCGTCGTAGTGGCGGATCGTCCGCAGGGACATGCCGGCACGGTCCGCCAGCTCGCCGATGTGCATCGTGTCCGGGGTGTCGGTGGCGCTCACGGTGCACAACTCTACCCTCACGTGAGGGTAGAGTTCCGATCGATGTCCGTGATCACACACGCGCCGGCGGCCCCGAGCGTCCTCACCGCCCTCCGCTCACCCCGCATGCTCACCCGCGAGGTCCTCGCCGGTGTCGTCACCGCGCTCGCGCTCATCCCCGAGGCGATCTCGTTCTCCGTCGTCGCCGGGGTCGACCCCGCGGTCGGCCTGTTCTCGAGCGTCATCATCGCCGTCGTCATCTCGATCGTCGGCGGCCGTCCGGCGATGGTGTCCGCCGCGGCCGGTTCGGTGGCCCTGGTCATCGCGCCGCTCGTCCGCGAACACGGCATCGAGTACCTCGTGCCCGCGATCGTCCTCGGCGGCGTGTTCCAGCTCGTGCTCGGGTTCCTCGGGGTCGCGCGCCTGATGCGCTTCATCCCGCGCAGCGTCAACGTGGCGTTCGTCAACGCGTTGGCCATCCTCATCTTCACCGCGCAGCTGCCCAACCTGCTCGGCCCCGACGTCCCGTTCGTCGTCTGGCCGCTCACCGCCCTCGGCATCGCGATCATCGTCGGCTTCCCGTTCCTGACCAAGGCCGTCCCCGCGCCGCTCATCGCGGTCGTCGTGATCACCGGCATCACCATGCTCTTCAGCGTCGTCGTCCCCACGGTCGGCGACGAGGGCGAACTGCCCACCGCACTGCCCGGGTTCAACGGCATCGTCACCCCGTTCTCCTTCGAGACGCTGCAGATCATCGCGCCGTACGCGTTCGGCGTCGCGATCGTCGGCCTCATCGAGACCCTGTTGACCGCGCAGCTCGTCGACTCCATCACCGAGACCGGCTCGAGCAAGTGGCGGGAGTCTTGGGGGCAGGGCGTCGCCAACATCGCGTCGGCGTTCTTCGGCGGGACGGGTGGTTGCGCGATGATCGGCCAGACGGTCATCAACGTGAAGACCGCGGGCGCACGGACCCGGATCTCGACCTTCGTCGCCGGTGCGTCGGTCCTCGTCCTGACGATCGTGCTGCACGACCTCGTGGCCGAGATCCCGATGGCCGCGCTGACCGCCGTGATGCTCATGGTGTGCGTGGCGACCTTCGACTGGCACAGCATCCGTCCGCGCACCCTGCGGCGGATGCCCCTCGGGGAGACCGCCGTCATGCTCATCACCGTCGTGGTGGTCGTCGTGACCGAGAACCTCGCGACCGGCGTGCTCGTCGGGGTCGTCGTCGCAGCACTGGTCTTCGCTCGCCGGGCGGCGCACGTCGTCACCGTCGTCCGCGAGCCGGTCGACGAGCACACCGTGCGGTACCGGGTGCGCGGCGCCCTGTTCTTCGCGTCGTCGAACGACCTCGTCACGCGGTTCTCCTACGCCGAGGACCCGGAGCACGTGGTCATCGACCTGTCCGACGCGCACGTCTTCGACGCCTCGACGGTCGCGGCGCTGGACGGCGTCGAGCAGCGGTTCGCCAAGCACGGGTCCACGGTCGAGGTCGTGGGCCTCAACACCGGGTCGGTGGCCATCCACGGGCGGTTGTCGGGCGAGCTCGGCTGAGCGCTTCCGCATCCGGTGAATCGGCTGTGGGGCCGGTGAGCACCGGTGGGCGACCTACACTGGAACCCATGCCCGCCACCCGACTCCACCTCGTCCGGCACGGTGAGGTGCACAACCCCGACCGCGTCCTGTACGGGCGGCTCCCGGGCTTCGGACTGAGCGACCTCGGCAAGCAGATGGCCCTCGCCTCGGCGACCGCGTGGAAGGACGCCGGTGTCGACGTGCGCCGGATCGTCGCCTCGCCGCTGCAGCGCACGCAGGAGTCCGCGGCGCCGTGGTCGGCCGCGTACGGGCTCGACGTCACGCTGGACGAGCGCCTGATCGAGCCGACGAACCGGTACGAGGGGCAGCCCCCGGGCTTCACGAAGCGTTCGCTCGGCCGTCCGGCGGAGTGGCCCTGGATCGCGAACCCGTTCCGGCCGAGCTGGGGCGAGGCGTACGAGTCGATCGCGAACCGCATGCTCGCCGCGATGACCACGGCGTGGGAGAGCGTGGACGGCGGCGACGTCGTCCTGGTCAGCCACCAGCTGCCGATCTGGACGGTCCACCGGAAGCTCGCGGGGGAGTCGCTCTGGCACGACCCACGCAAGCGCCGCTGCGACCTGTCGAGCATCACGACCGTCGAACGGGTACCCGCCACGTCGACCGGTCGGTTCACCGAGGTCGGGTACACGGATCCCGCGCAGGAGCTGCGCGCGACCGCCATCGACGAAGGAGCAGTGTGAGCGTCATCAGCAAGCGGTTCGCGGTCCTCGCAGCGACGGCGGTCGCCGCGGCGCTCGTCCTGTCCGGGTGCTCGTCGGACAACGGTGGCCTCGCCAAGCAGTACGGCAACGGCACCACCCAGAACTACATCTCCGGCGACGGCGCGGTGACCGAGGTCACCGCCGACAAGCGGTCCGACGCGGTCGACTTCGAGGCGAAGGACTCCGACGGCGACACCGTCTCGTCGAAGGACCTCAAGGGCAAGGTCGTCGTCCTGAACTTCTGGTACGCGAGCTGCCCGCCGTGCCGCGCCGAGGCGAAGTACCTCAACGAGGTGCACGAGTCCTACGCCGGTGCCGACGACGTCGCGTTCATCGGCGTCAACGTCCGCGACGAGGCAGCGACCGCAGCCGCCTTCGAGCGCACCTTCGGCGTCGACTACCCGACCGTCCTCGACCAGAAGACCGGCACGATGCAGCTCGCCCTGTCCGGTCAGATCGCCCCGAACGCCGTGCCGGCCACGATCGTCCTCGACACCAAGGGCCGCGTGGCTGCCCGGGTGCTCGGCGCCGTCGACGGCACGAGCATCCTGAAGACCCTGATCAGCGACGAAGTCGACGCCGGCAAGGCCTCCTGACCCGTGGCCTCCAACCCCTTCGCCGAGGCGATCCTCAGCGGCCAGATGGCCGTTGCACTGCCCGTGGCGGCGCTCGCGGGACTCGTCTCGTTCCTGTCGCCGTGCGTGCTCCCGCTCGTGCCCGGCTACCTCGGGTACGTCGGTGGGATCGCCGAGGGCGGGCAGCGCCGCGGGCGGGTCGTGCTCGGCGTGCTCCTGTTCATCCTCGGGTTCACGGCGGTCTTCGTCGCGTACACGACGGTGTTCGGGGCGCTCGGCTTCTGGCTCGTGCGGTGGCGCGACCTCATCACGCAGATCCTGGGCGTCGTCGTCATCGCGATGGGGCTGGTGTTCGTCGGCCGGTTCACGTTCATGCAGCGCACCATCAAGCCGAGCTGGACACCCGCGACCGGACTCGTCGGCGCCCCGCTGCTCGGCATCGTGTTCGGCCTCGGCTGGACCCCGTGCCTCGGCCCGACCCTCGCCGCCATCAACCTGCTCAGCGTGCAGTCGGGCAGTGCCTGGCAGGGCATGTGGCTCGGCGTCGCGTACTGCCTGGGCCTCGGCATCCCGTTCGTCCTCGTCGCCCTCGGGGCCGGCTGGGCGACCGGTGCGATCCGCGCCGTGAAGCGGCACATGCGCACCGTCAACATCATCGGAGGAGCGATCCTGATCGTCATCGGTCTGCTCATGGTCACCGGAATCTGGTCGGCCGTCATGTCGAGCGTCGGGGCGGTGATCCAGAGCTTTGTCCCCGCGGTCTGATCCCGAAACCGAAGCGACGGGCGCCGACACCGCGTCGGACCCGCAGCGACCGTCCGACCACGTCGACGGCTCCGGACCCGGCGACGCCGGCATCAACCAGCCGAAGCTCGGCTTCGTCGGCACCCTCCGGTTCTTCTGGCGACAGCTCACGAGCATGCGCACCGCGCTGTTCCTGCTCATGCTGCTCGCCCTCGCGGCGATCCCGGGCTCGCTCGTGCCGCAGCGCACCGCCGACCCGAACGGTGTCGTCCAGTACAAGGCCGACCACGCCACGCTCTACCCGATCCTCGACAAGCTGCAGGTCTTCGACACCTACACGTCGGTGTGGTTCTCGGCGATCTACCTGCTGCTGTTCGTCTCCCTGATCGGCTGCATCGTGCCGCGCACGAAGCACCACTGGCAGGCGCTCCGCACCCGTCCGCCCCGGACCCCCGTCCGCCTGACGCGACTGGCGGGCTTCCGCACCGTGGCGGTGCAGCCCGACGCGATGATCGACGGCACCACCGGGATCGACGTGACCACGGGCCTCCCGTCCAGCGAGCACGCGGTCACGCGCGCGATGGCGATCCTGAAGCGCTCCGGGTACCGCGTCGAGCGCTTCGGCGACTCGGTGAGCGCGGAGCGCGGCTACCTGCGCGAGACCGGCAACCTGGTGTTCCACGCGGCGCTCGTCGGTGTCCTGCTGGCCGTCGGTGTCGGCGGCGGGTTCGGGTTCACCGGCCAGCGGCTGCTGGTCGAGGGGCAGACGTTCTCGAACGTCCTCGGCTCCTACGACTCGTTCAACCCGGGTCGCTGGTTCCAGCAGACCGACCTCAAGGGCTACAACCTGACGCTCGACAAGTTCGTCACGAAGTACGAGGAGCGCAACCTCGACGCCCTCGGCCAGGCGCTCGACTACTCGGCGACCGTGACGAGCAAGGAGAAGGGCGGCGAGTCGACGACCAGCCGCCTGGGCGTGAACGACCCGCTGCACGTGGGCGGCACCAACGTCTACCTGCTCGGCAACGGCTACGCGATGAACGTCACGGTGCGCGACGGCGAGGGCAACGTGGCGTTCCAGGACGTCGTGCCGTTCCTGCCCGAGGACGCCAACTACACGTCCACCGGCGTCATCAAGGTGCCGGACGCGCTGCCGGACCAGCTCGGCATGGTCGGGTTCTTCTACCCGACGGCGTCGAAGCTCGCCTCGGGTGCGTACACGAGCGCCTACCCGGACACGCAGAACCCGCTGCTGACGCTGCAGGTCTACACCGGCGACCTCGGCCTCGACAGCGGCGTGCCGCAGAGCGTCTACACGCTCGACACCAAGGGCCTCACGCAGATCGCGGGCCGTCAGTCCGACACGGCGAGCATCGCGCTCGAGCCCGGGCAGACCAAGAAGCTGCCGAACGGTGCCGGGTCGATCACCTTCGACGGCGTCAAGCGCTACGTGTCGCTCGACGTGCACCACGACCCGTCGCAGGCGTGGGTCGCCGCCTTCGCGCTGCTCTCGACGCTCGGGCTGCTCACGTCGCTCTTCGTCCCGCGCCGACGCGTGTGGGTGAAGGTCGTCCCCCGCAAGGGCGCAGAGCACGGCGAGTACGACTTGGAGTACGCGGGCCTCGCCCGCGGTGAGGACCCCAACCTCGAACGGGCCGTCGCGGACATCGCACAGCGCCACACGTCGGACCTCGGAGTTAGGATGCCCCAGTGAACGACATGACCACGAACCTCGCGACCTACTCGGTCGTGCTGACGTACTCCGCGATGGCGGTCTACGTCATCGCGTTCATCTCGTTCGCGCTGGACATGGCGAAACGCTCCGGCGAGGTGACGGCAGCTGCGAAGAACGCTGGTGCGGACTCGGACGACGCTGCGGCGACCGCCTCGGTGGGCGCGGCCCGCTCGGCGAAGACCGTCGCCACCGTCCGGGGCGGCACCGTCGTGCTCGAACCGGTCGCGGCACCCCCGGCGCACGCCGGCGGCTCGGCCGCGCGCGGCACGAAGTTCGAGCGCGTCGGCATGGCCATGACGATCCTCGCGCTGGTGCTGCACGTCGCATCGGTGGTCCTGCGCGGCATCGCGGCCGACCGTGTGCCGTGGGGCAACATGTTCGAGTTCTCGCTGACCGGCACGGCGCTCATCACGCTCATCTTCCTGCTCGTGCAGTTCTGGCAGAACCTGAAGTTCCTCGGCGTCTTCATCACCGGGCTGACGATCATCCTGCTCGGCATCGCGACGGTGAACTACTGGGTCCCGGTCGTGCCGCTGCAGCCGGCGCTGCAGTCGTACTGGCTCGTCATCCACGTCTTCGTGGCGATCGCCGGCACCGGGTTCTTCGCGCTCGGTGCGGGGCTCGCGGTGGCGCAGCTCGTGCAGACGTACCGCCAGGGCCGGACCGCCTCGGGCAAGCTCCGCTTCATGGCGACCCTGCCGGACGCCGACCGCCTCGAGGTCCTGACCTACCGCGTCCTGCTCGTCGGCTTCGTCCTCTGGACCTTCACCCTGATCGCCGGTGCGGTCTGGGCGGAGCGTGCCTGGGGCCGGTACTGGGGCTGGGACACCAAGGAGGTCTGGACCTTCATCATCTGGGTCGTCTACGCCGGGTACATCCACGCCCGTGCGACCCGCGGCTGGCGCGGTGCGCGGTCGTCGTGGCTGGCGCTCATCGGCTTCGCCGCCGTGATGTTCAACTTCTCGGTCGTGAACGTCTTCTTCAAGGGCCTGCACAGCTACTCGGGCCTGTGAGCGACGCGCGTCACTGACGCGGCTCTGGTCGCGACCAGGACCGGACGGGAGGCACGGTGCCAGCTGGCACCGTGCCTCCCGTCCGTCGTCCGGTCGCGTGCAGGGCCGGGAAGACGGGTCTACGCGGCGGCCAGTACGGCGTGCACCCGCGCCACCCGCGCGAGCCACCACGCCGTCCGCTCCGGCGACGCGGCGTTCCGGTCGAGCAGGTCCGCCGACACCGCGACCCGTCGCACCGGCACGCGGCCCCCGACCGGCAGCAGCGGGTCCACGGTGACGTCGGACGCGAACATCGCGGCGGTCCCGAGCCCGGCGGCGTACCCCGGGGACATCGCGGCCGCGGCGAGGAACGCGCCCATGCCGAGCCCCACCGAGGTGTCGAGCGCGCTGGAGACCACGCACGGCAACCCGGCCTCGGCGATGACCGTACGCGCTGCGGTGACGCCCCCGAGCGGTTGTGCCTTGACGACCAGGACGTCAGCCGCTCCGGCTCGTGCGACGGCGAGGGGGTCCGCGGCCTTGCGAACGCTCTCGTCCGCGGCGATCCGCACCCCGAGGCCGTCGATCCGTGCTCGCAGCGCGGCGAGCTCCGGCACGGTCCGACAGGGCTGCTCGGCGTACTGCAGGTCGAAGGGAGCAAGGCGTTCGAGCGCCTCGGTGGCCTGGTCGACGCTCCACAGCCCGTTGGCGTCCACCCGGACGGCGGCCGCGGGGCCCATCACCCGTCGGACCTCGGCGACCCGGGCGACGTCCTCGTCGACGGTGGTGCCGGGTTCGGCGACCTTGACCTTGGCGGTGGTGCACCCGGGATAGCGCGCGAGCAGTGCGGCGACCTGGTCCGGGGCGATCGCCGGCACCGTGGCGTTCACCGGCACCGAGTCGGCGGCGGCCTCGTGCTCGGTCCAGCCGAAGTCGATCGCGCCCCGGAGCCACGCGGCGGCCTCGGCGTCGTCGTACTCGACGAAGGGTGAGAACTCGGTCCAGCCCGAGGGGCCGCGGAGGACGACCGCCTCGCGCGTGGTGATGCCGCGGAACCGCACCCGCATCGGCAGGGCGACCACGTGCGCGTCGGCGGTGAGTTCGGCGAGGTCGGGGAGCACGTCGGCCATCCTCCCACCGCACCCAGGGCACCTGCCGGTTCCTCGGAGGGGACCGCCAGGGCAGGGCATTAGCATGCATCGGTCGGCCTCGGTCGGCACTGGTCACGACCCGGATCGAACCGTCCGGAACGAGGGAGGCGCGGTGGCGCGGGAACCGCAGCAGCGTGCGCAGCGCCCCGGTCGCGACACCGACGAGTTCGCGCGGCTCATGCAGCAGAACACCGTCGACGTCCGCCAGACGGCGGGTCGGAAGCGCCGCAGCCCGATCGTCGGCAAGATCGCCCTCGGCCTCGCGGTGGTGTCCGCCGCGGTGGACGCCAGCGCCTTCGCGGTCTTCATGGGCGGTGACACCGAGTTCGCGTTCGGGATCTGCTTCGTCGTGGTCTTCCTGACCCTCATCGCGGCGGTGCTCGGCTTCGTCGCGGCCGTCGGTGGCCTCGGCCGGTGGTACGGGGCGATCGGTGTCGTGGTGGCCTTCTTCGCCAACCCGGTGATCCTCATCGTGATCCTGGTGTTCGTCGCACCCGAGGTCCTGACCGGCATGGGCGCCTGACCGGCGGCGGTACGTTGGGGGCATGGCTGCTCCCGTCTCCGACCTGTTCGATCCCGACGTCTGGACCGCGGCTCCGATCGCGGAGCAGTTCACGGACATCACGTACCACAAGCACGTCTCGAAGGGGATCGTCCGGGTCGCGTTCGACCGGCCCGAGGTACGGAACGCCTTCCGTCCGCGCACCGTCGACGAGCTCTACCGGGCGCTCGACGACGCCCGCCAGGACCCCCGCGTCGGCGTCGTCCTGCTGACCGGCAACGGCCCGAGCCCGAAGGACGGCGGCTGGGCGTTCTGCTCCGGCGGCGACCAGCGCATCCGGGGGCGCAGCGGCTACCAGTACGTCGGCGACGAGGGTGCGCCGCCCGAAGGAGTCGACCCGGCCGCCGCGCAGGCGTCGATGGGACGACTGCACATCCTCGAGGTGCAGCGCCTGATCCGCATGATGCCCAAGGTCGTCATCGCCGTGGTCCCCGGTTGGGCAGCCGGCGGCGGGCACTCGCTGCACGCGATCTGCGACCTGACCATCGCCAGCGCCGAGCACGGCAGGTTCAAGCAGACCGACGCCGACGTCGGATCGTTCGACGGCGGCTACGGCAGCGCCTACTACGCCAAGCAGATCGGCCAGAAGTTCGCGCGCGAGGTCTTCTTCCTCGCGCAGGAGTACTCGGCGCAGCGCGCGTACGAGATGGGTGCGGTGAACGCGGTCGTCCCGCACGAGGACCTCGAGCGCGAGGCGATCCGCTGGGGCGAGATCGTCCTGGGCAAGTCCCCGACGGCGATCCGGATGCTCAAGTACGCGTTCAACGCCGTCGACGACGGGATGGTCGGCCAGCAGGTCTTCGCGGGCGAGGCGACGCGGCTCGCCTACGGCACCGACGAGGCCGTCGAGGGCCGCGACTCGTTCCTCGAGAAGCGCGCCCCCGAGTGGACGTCGTTCCCGTGGCACTACTGAGCCCGGCGGTGCCGGCATGACCCGTCCGCTGGTCGCGCTGGGCACGTCGGATCCGCTGGCAGTGCTCCGCGGCCTGGAGGCAGCGCTCGCCGGCGGCCCCGCGTTGCTCCCCGTCGCCGAAGGGACACCGGCGCTGCCGACCCCGCCACCGGCCGACGTCCGGCAGCGGGTCGCCCTGGTGGTCGAGACGAGCGGGTCCACCGGCACCGGCAAGCGCGTGGCCCTCTCGTCCGAGGCGCTCCTCGCCGGTGCCGCAGCGGCGGACGCAGCGCTCGGCGGACCGGGCAGCTGGGTGCTGGCGCTGCCCACGCACTACATCGCGGGCCTCAACGTCCTGACCCGCTCGATCGCAGCGGGGACGACGCCGGTCGTCGTGGCACCGGGGCACTTCGACGCCACGGCGTTCGCGGACGCCGTGGACCAGCTCGTCACCGGCCCAGCGGCTCCCCGTCGCTACACGTCGCTCGTCCCCGTGCAGCTCGCCCGCGTGCTCGACGACGACCGCGCGACGGCTGCGTTGGGCAGGTTCGACGCGGTCCTCGTCGGCGGGCAGGCGACCCCGGCGGCGCTCCGCGAGCGAGCGGTCGCCGCGGGCGTGCGCATCGTGACGACCTACGGCGCCAGCGAGACGAGCGGCGGCTGCGTGTACGACGGCGTGCCGTTCGGGACCGTCCGCACCGCGGTGGTGGACGAGGAGCTCCAGTTGGCGGGTCCGATGCTCGCCGAGGGGTACCTCGGCGACGAGGACCGCACGGCTGCGACCTTCGTCGAGCGCGACGGCCTGCGCTGGTACCGCACGGGGGACACCGCCGCGGTGTCGGACGGGGTGGTCCGGGTGCTCGGACGCCTCGACGACGTGGTGATCTCCGGCGGCGAGAAGGTCCGGCTCGGCGCGGTGGAGCGGCTCGTGCGCGACCTGCCCGACCAGCACGGTGCAGTCGTCACCCGACGGGCCTCGGGGGAGTGGGGCGAGGTGCCGGTCGTCGTCACCGAGCAGCCGCTCGACCTCGACACCGTCCGGTCCCACGTGGGCGACGCCCTCGGCCGAGCGGCACGTCCGGCCGCGGTGGTGGTGGTCGACCGGCTGCCGATGCTCGCGTCCGGCAAGCCCGACCGGCGGGCGATCCAGGACCTGGCGTCCTCGTAGGCCCGCGCGTCGGCACCGCGGTGCAGTGCGACGCGGCGCGGATAGGATCGGTGGTCGTGGCACGAACGAAGAACACGACGCACAAGCAGGGCCGCTCGGGCAACCCGGCGAAGGCTGCGACCCCGGTCCGCTCGAAGCGCCGGGCGACCGCGCGGGACTGGATCGGCGGGGCACGGCTCCGCACCCTGACGCTCGGCGTCGTCCCCGTGGTGCTCGGCACCACCGTGGGCTTCGTCGACAGTGGCACCACGGGCGACTTCGGTGCGTTCCTGGCGCAGGACGGGCACCTCGCCATCGCGCTGCTCGCCCTGGCAGTGGCACTGTTCCTGCAGATCGGCGTGAACTACAGCAACGACTACTCCGACGGGGTCCGCGGCACCGACGAGTACCGCGTCGGCCCCGCTCGACTGACGGGGGCCGGCCTCGCGAAGCCCCGCACGGTGCTGACCGTCGCGCTGACGTTCTTCGGGCTGGCCGCGGTCGCCGGGATCGTCATCGTGGTGCTCACCCAGCTGTGGTGGCTGCTGCTCGTCGGCGCCGCCGCGATCGTCGCTGCCTGGTTCTACACCGGCGGCAAGAAGCCCTACGGGTACAACGCGCTCGGCGAGGTCTTCGTCTTCGTGTTCTTCGGACTCGTCGCCGTGCTCGGCACCCAGTACGTGCTCATCGGCCAGGCCACCACGAGCGGATGGGCCGCCGCGGTCGCCGCCGGGTTCTTCGCCTGCGCGGTCCTGATGGTGAACAACATCCGCGACATCGACGAGGACCGTCTCGCCGGCAAGCGCACCCTGGCCGTCGTCGTCGGACGACCGGTGGCACGGGTGCTGTACGGCCTGTTCCTGCTGCTGCCGTACGTCGTGCTGCTCTGGTTCGTCCTGCTCTACTTCCGCACGGGCTTCGCGTACTTCTCACTGCTGCTGGCCCTGCCGGCGCTCGCGATCGGGGTGTCGTCCCGCAAGCCCCGTGAACTCATCACAGCACTGCAGCTGTCGTCGTTCGCGTCGCTGGTCTTCGGCGTGGTGCTCGGCATTACACTCGCCGTCCAGCCGTAGGACTCCACCGGACTACTCCGCGTCGGTGTCCCGGCGCGCGGCGTGCCGGTCGGCGTCCGACACCGGGCGCACGGTCGGGGTGTCCGCGGCGTCGGTGTCCGCCGCGTCGACGAAGTCGTCCTCGAAGTCGGTGTCCGCATCGCGCTCCGGGCCACCGCGGCGGTTCGCCAGGCTCAGGGCGACCTTGGTGCGGAGTCCGGCGAGCGCGATGTAGGACACCAGCAGCCCGACGAGGGCGGCGATGATCGTCGCCCAGTACCAGGGCATCGGGGTCAGGAGCCGGAGGAGCACGAGCGCCGCCGCGAAGATGCCGAGCCGGGCCAGGGTGTACAGGAGCCACGCTTTCACCCTGCGAGTCTACGGACGGCCGACCGGCAGGGTCGTCACAGGCTCGCGACCTAGACTCCTGGGCATGGTCCGCTTGTGGTTGATCGTCGTCGTCGCCGCTGTCGCCTTCACGGTGTACGCGGCCATCGACTGCGCGACGATGCCCCGCGAACGTGTCCGATCCCTCAGACGCGGTGTCTGGATCCTCCTCGTGATCGTCCTCCCCGTCCTCGGTGGGGTGCTCTGGTTCCTGCTCGGCCGCTCGCCGGCGTCCCCGGGCACGACCGCCCGGTACCGTGGACCCGAAGACGACCCGGACTTCCTCGGCACCACGCCCGTTCCGGGGGACACCCTCACGGACAAGGACCAGGACGACGCGACCCTCCGAGACCTCGAAGACCAGTTCCACGACCGAGACGACGACGGCCGCACCGATCGCTGACGGTCCCGCCGGATCGGGCAGTCCGGCGACGGACGCCGCCCTGACGCTGCTGCAGGAACTCGTGCGCGCCGGCGTCACCGACGTCGTCGTCAGCCCGGGCTCACGATCCCAGGCCCTTGCGCTCGCGGCCGTCGCCCTCGAGCGTGCCGGCGGCCTGACCGTCCACGTCCGGCTCGACGAGCGCACCGCCGGGTTCTTCGCCCTCGGTCTCGCGGTGGAGTCCGGTCGACCGGCCGCCGTCGTGACGACCTCGGGTACCGCCGTCGCCAACCTGCACCCGGCCGTCCTCGAAGCGCACCACTCCGGTGTGCCGATGATCGTGCTGAGCGCCGACCGGCCGGACGAGCTCCGCGGCATCGGCAGCAACCAGACCACCGTGCAGCCGGGGATGTTCGGCGACGCGGTCGCCTTCGTCCGCGACGTCGAGGCGCCCTCTGCGCACGGAGCCGACGCCTCGGTGCGTGCAGCGCTCCGCGACCTCGCCCGCCAGGCCGTCGCCGCGGCCGCCGGACACACCGGGCAGCCGGGGCCGGCGCAGCTCAACGTCGCGTTCCGTGAACCCCTGTCCGCCGGCCTCGACGCCGAGCGCGTGCAGGGCGTCCCCGACGACGAGGTCGACACCGCGTTCGCCACCCGTCGTGCGCACGGCGGACTCCCGGTGGCCGAACTGTCGCCGGACGACGAGCCGGGCACGGTCGTCATCGCCGGGCACGACGCCGGCGAGGACGCCGAGCGCATCGCGTGGGAGCTCGGGGCGCCCCTGCTCGCCGAGGTCTCCAGCGGCGCACGGTTCGGCCGGAACCTCGTCGTCACCTACCGCGAACTCCTGCGCGACCAGGACTTCGGCGGCGCGGTCCGTCGTGCCGTCGTGCTCGGCCACCCCACCCTGAGCCGCGAGGTCCCGGCGCTCCTGCAGCGGCAGGGGGTCGAGACGATCGTGGTCCGCGGACACGCGGCCGACCCCTTCGACCCGGCCCGCGCCTCCCGGCCCTCCGACACCACCTTCGTGTCCGACGTCCGCGTGACGGGCCGGACCCGGCCGGAGCACCGTGCGTGGGTCGGCCGCTGGGTCGGTGCGAGCCGTCAGCTGTTGGGCGACGGTGACGCCGGACCCGACCTCGGCGCCAAGCGGTCAACGGACCGCGCCGAACGCAACAAGTTCCTGCGCGACGAGGTCGCCCTCCGCCGCCGACCCGTCGACCGCGCGATGCTCGCCGACGCCGTGTGGGGCGTGACGTGGCCGCACGACCGGCTCGTGTTCGGCGCCTCGCAGATCATCCGCGTCGCCGACGGGCGCGTGCTCGGCAAGAAGATCCGGGTGCACGCGAACCGCGGGCTCGCCGGCATCGACGGCACCGTGTCGACGGCGCTCGGGATCGCCGCGGCCCTGGAACAGTCGTCGGCGTCGGTGGGCACCACGCGCGTGCTGCTCGGCGACCTGACCCTGCTGCACGACCTCGGGGCGTTCGTCACGGGCGCCGAGGAACGCACGCACCGGGTGCAGGTCGTCGTCGGCAACGACCACGGCGGCGCGATCTTCCGTGGGCTCGAGGTGGCACGCACCACCCCACCAGAGGACATGCGGCGGATGATGTCGACCCCGCAGCACGTCGACGTCGAACGGGTCGTGACCGGCCTCGGCTGGGAGTACCGCCGCGCGGAGACGTGGGGCGACCTCGAGCGGGTGCTCACCGACCCGGCCGAGCGCGTCGTGATCGAGGTCCCGCTGGCCGACTGACGCGTGGCCGCAGCGCCGCTCAGGCCAGCGCGTCGGTGACCGGTCGGAACTTCAGGGCGGTCTCGGCGACCTCGCGCGCCGGTTCCGACCCCGCGACGACGCCCGCACCCGCCCAGGCCCGGACGGTGCCGCCGTCGTCGATCCGGGCGCTGCGGAGCGCCAGCATCCACTCACCGTCGCCGGTGGCGCTCATCCAGCCCACCGGGCCGGCGTAGCGACCGCGGTCGACGCCCTCGAGCTCGGCGACGAGCCGGACGGCCACGTCGGTCGGGGTGCCCGCGACGGCGGCGGTCGGGTGCAGGGCGTCGGCGACGTCGAGCGAGGTGGTGTCCGGCGGCAGGGTCGCCTGCACGTCGGTCGCCAGGTGCCACAGGTTCGGCAGCTGCAGCCGGAACGGCTCGGGGTCGGCGCGCAACTCGGTCACGAGCGGGCGGAGCGAGGCGAGCAGGCTGTCGATCGCGAACGCGTGTTCCTCGACGTCCTTCGCGCTGGCGGCGAGGGCTTCGGCAGCGGCACGGTCCGACACCTCGTCTTCGCCGCGTGCGGCGCTGCCGGCCAGCACCCGCGCCGTCAACCGGGTGCCGTCGGTGCGGGCGAGCGTCTCGGGGGTCGCACCGACCAGGCCGTCGACCGCGAAGGTGACGCACTGCGGGTAGGCGGCGGCGAGGTCGAGCAGCAGGGCGCGGTGGTCGGCGTTCGCTGGCATCTCGCCGACGAGGTCGCGGGCGAGGACGACCTTCTGCGCGCTCCCGGCGGCGATGCGCCGCACGGCCTCGGCGACGTTCGCGGCGTAGGCGGCCTCGTCGATCCGGCCGGGGTGCAGCGCGACGGAGACGTGTGGTCCGACGTGGGGGACCGGCACCGAGGTCCGCGTGAACGTGAGCGGCTCGGCACCGACGGTCGTGTCGATCGCTGTGAGCCAGGCCTTGCCGCGCCGACGGCCGATGACCACGCGCGGGACGATCAGGACGCTCTCGTCGGCGGAGTCGTCGGCGAAGGCGAAGGAGCCGAACGCGACCAGGCCGGAGCCGCGCAGCTGCACCGGGTCGTCGACGACGGCCGACTCCACGACGGTGCGCCACACCGCGGCGGCGTCGCGCATCCGGTCGGGGCCGGTGAACGTGAACCGCAGCGCCTCCCCGATGCCGACGATGCCGTCACCGTTCCGGACGAAGGCCAGGGGACGGTCGCGCAGGGTGTGGCGGAGGACGGTGCCCGGGTCGTCGAGGATCCGGGTGGAGACCGTCAGCGGGGGCGCCGCCGTGGTGGTTCGGGTCACGGCTCCGATGCTACGCGCGGTCGGTGGACCACCTGGCCGCGCGCTCGACGAGTGGGCCGTTGCTGCGAGTCCGGTGAACGTACGGTCGGGACCTCTAGGATTGGTCGGGTGAGCAGAGCGGACCTGAACAAGCGGCCGGACGAGGTGGCGGCGATGTTCGACGACGTCGCGGCCAAGTACGACCTCACGAACGACATCCTGTCGGCGGGCAACGCACCGCTGTGGCGTGTCGCCACGGTGCGGGCGGTCGACCCCCAGCCCGGCGAGAAGGTCCTCGACATCGCCGCGGGCACCGGGACGAGTGCCGCGGCCTTCGCGAAGAAGGGGGCAGAGGTCAGCGCGCTCGACCTCTCCGCAGGCATGATCGCGGTCGGTCGCGAGCGGCACCCCGAGATCACCTTCGTCGAGGGCGATGCAGAGCACCTGCCCTTCGACGACGACACGTTCGACGCCGTCACGATCTCGTTCGGGCTGCGCAACGTGAACGACCCGAAGCAGGCGCTCGCCGAGATGCTGCGGGTCCTCAAGCCCGGCGGCCGAGTGGTCATCTGCGAGTTCTCGACCCCGCCGCGTGCGCTGCTGCGCCTCGGCTACGGCACCTACCTGAAGCGCGTGCTCCCGGGCATCGCGAAGCTCTCGAGCAGCAACCCCGCCGCCTACCGCTACCTCGCCGAGTCGATCGACGCCTGGCCGGACCAGCAGGTCCTCACCCAGTGGCTGCGCGGCGTCGGGTTCTCCGTGGTCGCCTACCGGAACCTCACGGCCGGTATCGTCGCACTGCACCGTGGTCGCAAGCCCGTCGCCGACACGGTGCGCGAGTCCGCGGCCCGTCGTGCGAAGGCACGCCGCGACCACCAGGCCACCGGCGAGCAGCCGCGCGTCGACCCGGCCGACGACTGACCGGTCACCATCCCCCGAAGACGGAGCAGCACTTGAATCCGAGCGTCCCGGTCGCACGTCGCGCGCCGAGCCTCCGCGCCTCGCTGGGCATCGGCGAGCGGTTGTTCGCCACGCCCGCCGACCGCCGCTTCATCGCCGCCGTCGACGACGGTCTCGAGCTCGTCGAGCAGGGGCTCGAGGACGCCATGCGTTCCACGGACACCCTGGCCGACACCACGAGCCGCTACCTGCTGTCCGCGGGCGGCAAGCGGATCCGTCCGACGCTGACGCTGCTCATCGCGCAGCTCGGCGACGGGGTGACCGACGCCGTGGTCAAGGCCGCCGTCAGCATCGAGACGACCCACCTGGCGTCGCTCTACCACGACGACGTCATGGACGAAGCGCCCGTCCGCCGCGGGGTCCCCGCAGCGCAGATCACGTACGGCAACAACGTCGCGATCCTGACCGGCGACCTGCTCTTCGCCCGCGCCAGCCTCATCACCGCCGACCTGGGTACCGAGGGCATCCGGATGCAGGCCGAGACCTTCCAGCGCCTCTGCATGGGTCAGCTGCACGAGACCACCGGCCCGCAGCCCGACGACGACCCGGTCGAGCACTACATCCAGGTGCTCAGCGACAAGACCGGCTCGCTCATCGCGACCGCCGCCCGCGCCGGTGTCATGTTCTCCGGTGCCGACCGTGCCTACCTCGACGCCGTCGGGACCTTCGGCGAGAAGGTGGGCGTCGCCTTCCAGCTCGTCGACGACGTCATCGACCTGGCACCGGCGACGGACAAGACCGGCAAGATCGCCGGCAACGACCTCCGTGCCGGCGTCGACACGCTGCCGATGCTGCACCTGCGGCGGCACGCGGCGACCGACCCGGCGGCGCAGGACCTCGTCCTGCGCATCGAGCGTGACGTGAACGGCGCCCCGGACGACGCGGTCGGCTCCGTGCCGTACCAGTCGGCCGTCGCCGCACTGCGTGACCACGAGGCGACTGCGTCGACGCGCACGGTCGCGGTCCGCTGGGCCCGCGAAGCCGTGGACGCCCTCGCCCCGTTGCCCGACGGCACCGTCAAGCGGGCACTCACCCGCTTCGCCGACTCCGTCGTCGACCGCAGCCGCTGAACACCACCCGCGACCGGTCGACCCCACGGTCGCCGCGCGGGACGCACCACCGGGAGCACCCCACCCGAACGAACTGGAGACGATCAGTGCCCACCCTCCGAATCGCCATCGTCGGCGCCGGACCCGCCGGCATCTACGCCGCGGACATCCTGCTGCGCGAGGCCCACGGACACGACGTGTCGATCGACCTGTTCGAGCAGCTCCCCGCGCCGTACGGACTCGTTCGCTACGGCGTCGCACCCGACCACCCGCGGATCAAGGGCATCGTCAACGCCCTGCGCGACGTGCTCGACCGCGGTGTCGTCCGGCTGTTCGGCAACGTCCGCTTCGGCGAGGACATCACCCTCGAGGACCTGAAGAAGCACTACAACGCGGTCGTCTTCTCGACGGGCGCGATCAAGGACGCCGACCTCGACGTCCCCGGCGTCGACCTCCGGGGCTCCTACGGTGCCGCCGACTTCGTCAGCTGGTTCGACGGTCACCCCGACGTCCCGCGCACCTGGCCGCTGACCGCGGAGAGCGTCGCGGTGATCGGCGTCGGCAACGTCGCGCTCGACGTCTCCCGCATCCTCGCGAAGCACGCCGACGACCTGCTGCCGACCGAGATCCCGGCGAACGTGTACGAGGGCCTCAAGGCGTCGCCCGTCACGGACGTCCACGTCTTCGGCCGCCGTGGTCCTGCCCAGGTGAAGTTCACGCCGCTCGAGCTCCGCGAGCTCGGCGAGGTCCGTGACGTCGACATGGTCGTCTACGACGAGGACTTCGACCACGACGAGGCGTCGAAGACCGCGATCGCCACGAACAAGCAGGTCATGGTCATCAACCGGGTGCTCGAGCAGTGGCGCACCCGCGAGACCGGCCAGGCGAGCCGGCGGCTGCACCTGCACTTCTACGCGAAGCCGACCGAGTTCGTCGGCGACGAGCAGGGCAACCTCACCGCGATCCGGTACGAGCGCACCCGGCCGAACGGCGAGGGCGGTGTCGAGGGCACGGGCGAGATCCGTGAGATCCCGATCCAGGCGGCCTACCGCGCCGTCGGCTACTTCGGTTCCCCGCTGCCCGGGCTGCCGTTCGACGAGCGCCATGGCGTCATCCCGAACCACGAGGGCCAGGTCCTCGACGACGACAACCAGCAGATCCCGGGCGTCTACGCCACCGGGTGGATCAAGCGCGGTCCGGTCGGGCTCATCGGGCACACGAAGTCCGACGCCATGGAGACCGTGCAGCACATCGTCAACGACCAGGCGAGCTGGTGGACGCCGGAGGACCCCTCCGAGGGTGCGATCCCGGCCCTGCTCCGCGAGCGTGGCGTCGAGTACACCGATCTCGAGGGCTGGCACCACCTGGACACCCACGAGCTCGCGCTCGGTGCTGCCGAGGGCCGTGAG
Organism: Curtobacterium sp. MWU13-2055; assembly: GCF_023242305.1. NCBI lineage: Bacteria > Bacillati > Actinomycetota > Actinomycetes > Micrococcales > Microbacteriaceae > Curtobacterium > Curtobacterium sp. MWU13-2055. Next base: position 21,204 of record NZ_JALLIO010000002.1, on the reverse strand, counting down.
CGCATCAAGGTCGTGCCCCGCGACGAGATGATCGACGTGTCCCTCGGTCGCGTCGACGTGCCCACGAACTGACACCGATGACCGACACGCGCCCCGTCCCACCCACCGCGGTGCGGGGCGCGTCCGTGTCCGGCGTGCGACTGCAGGGCGTCGACGTCGCGCGGGCCGTCGCGTTGCTCGGCATGATGGCCGCGCACATCGGCGGCATCGCGGACCAGCTCGACTGGTCCGATCCGTCGACGTGGTCCGCCGTGGCGCACGGGCGCCCGTCCACGCTGTTCGCAGTCCTCGCGGGGGTGTCGATCGGGCTGACGAGCGGTCGCACGACTCCGCCAGGACCGCCGACGATCGGGCGGGTCCGGGCGCGCCTGGCGGTCCGCGCCGCGGCCGTCGTCGGCATCGGGTTCGTGCTCATCGCGTTGGACACCCCGGTCTACGTCATCCTGCCGACGTACGGAGTGCTGTTCCTGCTGGTGATCCCGGTGCTCCGGGTCCGCCCGGCGTGGCTCCTCGCCATCGCGGGCGCCTGCGCCGTGCTGTCGCCGATCGTCGCTGTCGCGACCGCACCGGCCTACGCCGACGCGGGCATGGTCGGACAGCAGCTCGGCCTGGTCTACCCCGTGGTCACCTTCCTGGCGTACGTCCTCGTCGGTCTCGCGGTCGCCCGGGCCGGTCTGGGGGCGCGGAGCACGCAGGTCGCGCTCCTCGCATCCGGCGCACTGGTCGCCGCCACCGCGTACGTCGTCGGCACGGTCCTCGCGCCGCTTCCGTCCGGGGCGGCGTTCGCGTTCCCGGGGGTCCCGTACGCCGCCGAGGGCAGCACGCCGGCCGAGGCCCTCGCCCAGCTCTTCCTGTCACCGCGCGACCACTCGTCGACGACGGTGGACGTGGTCGGCACCGCGGGGGTGGCGGTGGCGGTCATCGCGCTCTGCACCCTGGTGTTCGACGGGCGCGGGCGGGTCGCCGAGCGGATCGCGTTCCCGCTCGCCGCCGTCGGGTCGATGCCCCTGACGATCTACTCGGGACACCTCGTGGTGATCGCGATGCTGCCCGAGTACCCGGAGTCGGCCGAGGCGTGGGGCTGGTTCGCGCTGGGCTCGGTCGTGTTCGCGATGGTCTGGCGCCGGTTCCTCGGCCGGGGCCCGCTCGAGCGGGCCGTCGCGGCCCTGGCGTCCACCGTCCCGATGCGCTGAGCGCTCCTGCCGGGCCGATCCGGTCCCGGAGCGCTGCCGCACGGTGCAGCGTTGTTCGTTCACCGCGGGCTTGCCCGCTGGGTGACACGCTGTCGCGACGCACCGTGCTGCGGAGGTCGCACCGGGTGGCTGACGACGCACCGTGCGCGGCGGAGGCGAGCCGCGCCTCCCGGTCGTCCGCTACTGCAGCGCTGCCGTGAGCCGCGCGACGTTGTCGAGCACCTTGGACCGGCGCGGACGGTCGACCCACTCGTCGAGCGTGAGCTCGAAGCTGTGCTCCTTGTAGGCGTCCTGCACCTCGCGCAGGGCGTCGACGAAGCGGTGGCCCCGGACCATCACGGAGACCTCGAGGTTCAGGCTGAACGAGCGCATGTCCATGTTGCTCGACCCGATCACCGACACCTCGTCGTCGATGGTGAAGTGCTTGGCGTGCAGGATCGTCGGTGCCCGGTACAGCCAGATCCGCACGCCGGCGCGGAGGAGTCCCTCGTAGTACGAGCGCTGCGCGTGCCACGTCATGGCGTGGTCGCCCATCTCGCCGACGAAGAGCTCGACCTCGACGCCGCGCTGGGCGGTCGTCGTGATGGCGTAGAGCATCGAGTCGTCCGGCACGAAGTACGGCGAGGTGATCGACACCTTCTTCTGCGCCGAGTAGAGCAGTGCGTTGAACAGGCGCAGGTTGTTCTCGCCGTCGAACCCGGGCCCGGACGGCACGACCTGGCAGTCGAGGGCGTCGCCGCGGTCGGCCCGCTGGACGGGGTCGCTCTCACGGAGCAGCAGTTCGTCGGTCTCGCTGTACCAGTCGGTGACGAACAGGGCGTTCAACCCCGCGACGACCGGTCCCTCGAACCGGGCGAACAGGTCCTTGTAGACCATGCCCTTCTCGATGTGCGACTTGATGTCGTACGAGGGGTCGATCAGGTTCTGCGACCCGGTGAACGCGACCGAGCCGTCGATGACCATGATCTTCCGGTGGTTGCGCAGGTCGGGGCGCTGGAACTTCCCCTGCAGCGGCAGCAGCGGGAGCATGAGGTGCCACTCGATGCCGGCGCGGTCCATGAACGCCAGCGTGTCCTTGTACCCGGGGTAACCGCGGCTGGCCCAGTGGTCGAGCAGGAACCGGACGGTGACGCCGCGGGCCTGTGCACGGGCGAGCGCGTCGAAGAACGGTCGCGTGGTGTCGTCGAGCGTCGCGATGTAGAACTCGACGTGCACGAACCGCCGCGACTGCTCGATCGCCCGGGTCATCTCCGCGATCGACTCCTCGGAGTCGGGGTAGAGCTCCGCCGAGTTGCCGCCGACCAGCGGCATCGCGCCGAGTTCGCGGTTCAGCGTGGTGATGCTCTCGAGCCACAGCGGCCACGGGTGGTCACGGCGCACGCGTTCGATGCCCTCGGTCTGTTCGAGGATGTACGCGTTGATCTCGGTCTGCTTCTCACGCCGGGCACGCGGCAGCTTCGTCGACCCGATGACGAGGAAGACGATGAAACCGATGTAGGGGATCAGGAAGATCGCGAGCAACCAGGCGGTCGCCGTCTGCGGCTTCCGGTTGATCGGGACGTAGATGATCGAGAAGACGCGGATCGCCAGGTCCAGCAGGACGGCCAGGACCGTGATCGCGACGGTGAGCCAGTGCTCCACGGACGTCAGCGGAAGTTGATGTACTGCAACGGGACGTCGAACTCTTCACCCTTGAGGAGCTGGATCGTGTTCTGGAGGTCGTCGCGGCTCTTCGAGGAGACCCGCAGTTCGTCGCCCTGGATCTGGCTCTTCACGGTCTTCGGGGCGTTGGCGCGCAGGAACGCGCCGATCTTCTTCGCGACGTCCTGCTCGATGCCGTTCTTGAACTTCACCTCGATGCGGTACTCCTTGCCCGAGGGGTAGGGGTCGCCGGCGTCGAGGCTCTTCAGGCTGATGTTGCGCTTGATCGCCTTGCTCTGCAGGACGTCGAGGACGGCCTTCGCGCGCTCTTCCGAGTTCGCCTTGATGAGGACGTCCTCGCCGCTGAAGGCGACCGACGCGTCCGCGCCCTTGAAGTCGTACCGCTGCTCGATCTCCTTGGCCGCCTGGTTGAGGGCGTTCTCCGCCTCCATCTTGTCGACCTTGCTGACCACGTCGAAGGAACTGTCTGCCATGCCGGACAGCCTAACGGCGGACTGGAGGCCCGGTTCCGGTCGCGCGGATCGGCTCGCGGTGGTCACGACCACCGTTCCGGATCCGCTATGCTTTTGTGCGCGCCTTCGGTTGGTGATCACACCGGCTGGGTGCGCATGGCAAGTTACCCAAGCGGCCAAAGGGATCTGACTGTAAATCAGCCGGCGTAGCCTTCGGGGGTTCGAATCCCTCACTTGCCACCATCGCGAAGCCCCGTCCGACCCGGACGGGGCTTTCGTCGTCCCTGGCAGGATCGGTGCATGGCATCCGACCTCGCACCGTCCCAGTTCGCCGACCTCGCCGAGACGATCGCGCGCGAAGCGGCCACGCTCGCCGCACGACGACGGACCGAGGGGGTCGAGGTCGCCGACCGGAAGTCGAGCATCGTCGACGTGGTCACGGCGGCGGACCGCGAGGTCGAGGCGCTCATCCGTGCCCGGATCGCCGAGGCCCGGCCGGATGACGCGTTCCACGGCGAGGAGTCCGGCTCCGCGTCGGGGGAGTCGGGCATCACCTGGGTCGTCGACCCGATCGACGGCACGGTGAACTACCTGTACGGCAGCGCCGAGTACGGCGTGAGCATCGGCGTCGTGCGGGGTTCCGCCGACCCGACGACGTGGGAGCCGATCGCCGGTGTCGTGGTGGCCCCCGCGACCGGAGTGGTGTTCCGTGCCGCCGCCGGACAGGGCGCCACCCGTGACGGCGTCCCCCTGTCCGTCAGCGCTCCAGCCTCGCTCGCCGAGACGCTCGTGGCGACGGGCTTCGGGTACACGGCCGACCGGCGCCGTGAGCAGGTGTCCGTGCTCGCCGGGCTGATCGGCGAGGTGCGGGACATCCGGCGCGGGGGAGCGGCGTCGCTCGACTGCTGCGCGGTCGGGACCGGGGTCGTCGACGCCTACTACGAGCGCGGGATCAACCCGTGGGACATGGCCGGCGGCTCCGTCGTCGCGCGTGAGGCCGGAGCATCGGTCCGCATCTGGGAGGCCGGCGGCACCCGTTCCTTCCTGTTCGCGAGCCCCGGGGTGGCCGACGACCTCGAGGCGCTGCTGCGCGGGCTGGAAGCCGAGGCGCTCGGCGTCTGAGGTCCGTCGGTCCCTCGGTCTGGGGGTGCCCGGTGGACACGACCACGACTGGCGACGTGCGACGACGTTTGCTACCGTGCTCAGGTCCCGTTATCTGCTCGTTACCAACGAGCGCGCCCCTTCCCCGATCAGGATCGCCACCGCACGCATGCCCCACTCCCCACTGACGTCCGTCCCCACCGGTCCCGTCGACGCCGCCACCCCGGTCGTCCACCTGACCCGACGAGCACGGATCGAGGCGGAGCGAGCGGCTGCGAAGGGTGCTCCCGTCACGCAGGACCACGCGCAGGACGTCGCAGCTGACCGTGCCGCGGGCCCGTCGTTCGACGAGGTCGTCGGGCTGACCACGCCGTCGTCGGCCGCGGCTCCCGTGTCGCCGATCGACCTCGCACCGGTGTCGCCCGCGCTGCCCGAGTCGGCGGTCCGTCCGGCCTCGCGCATCACGACGCCGCCGGCTCCCACCTCGCCGGACGTCCGCGCCACGGCGCCGCACACCGCGACGGCTGCAGCGGAGTCCGTCGCGCCCCAGCCCCGCCGTGTCATCGGCCAGGTCCCGGCGTCCCGTCGGCGGACCGGCCGTGCCGCACCGGCCGTGCAGGTCGACCGCGCCACCCGGCACATCGCGGCCAGCCGCACCGCCGCCGTGCCCGCCCCGGCTCCGGCCGCCCGGAAGCAGGGTGCCTCGTTCCGCCGTGCGGCCTCGCGCGTGACGGCCGTCGGTGCGCTCCTCTTCGTCGCCGGTCTCGTCGTCTCGACGTCGCTGCCCGCCCAGGCGCTCTACGTGCCGGAGACCGGCTCGACCGCGGCCCGGTCGACGGCGAGCGGTGCGACCCAGTCGATGAGCGTCAGCGCCGCAGCCGACGGGTCGACGAGCCGCGACCAGTACACGGTGTCGGACGCCACGCAGTACAAGAACGTCGACGCCTCGAGCTTCACCAACGACCCGACCGGCACGATCCAGTGGCCGTTCCTCACCGGCGTCCCGATCACCTCCGGCTTCGGCGGTCGTCAGGTCGCGGGCTGCTCGTTCTGCTCGACGAACCACATGGGCGTCGACTTCGCTCCCGGCGAGGGCACCCCGATCCGGGTGATCGCCGCCGGCACCGTCATCAAGGTCCAGGCGAACGACGGCGGCTTCGGCAACGACGTCTGGGTGGAGCACGACGTCGACGGCAAGCAGTTCGTCAGCGTGTACGGCCACATGGAGGACAACTCCTTCAAGGTGGTCACCGGTCAGCAGATCGAGGTCGGCGACGAGCTCGGTCTCGTGGGCAGCACGGGCAACTCCACGGGCCCGCACCTGCACCTCGAAGTGCACGTCGACGGGGTCCCCGTGGACCCGCTGGCGTGGCTCCAGACCAACGCGAACTAGCGGTCGCCGACGCGGCACGCCCGGGCGTCTCGCCCGGTTCCGGAGCAGCGTCGGAGGTCTGCTATCCTCGTGTGGTGCCGTTCGCGGCACATCGCCCCGATAGCTCAGTGGTAGAGCACCTCCATGGTAAGGAGGGGGTCGTCAGTTCAATCCTGACTCGGGGCTCCGACCCGGTGCGCGTGTCGCTCCGGATCTCTGGCGGGGTAGCTCAGTTGGTTAGAGCACACGACTCATAATCGTGGGGTCGCGGGTTCAAGTCCCGCCCTCGCTACAGCAAGCCCGGCGATCTGTTCGCCGGGCTTTCGTCGTTCCCGGGCTGCGTGCACAGCGGTGCGGACGCACTTCGGCTGTGCACTTGGCCAGGTGTGTGCCAAGAGGCACGTGGCGGACGCACACCGGGCCTCCCGTCCGCCCTGGGGTCGGCCCTACAGCGCGGAGTGCGACCCGGTCTCGGTCCGCGTCTGCAGCACGCCGGCCGCGCGCAGCGCGCGCTCGATCGCCGCGTTCACCTCGTGCCACGCGGCCCGTCGCCGGCTCGCGCCGATGCTGCCGCCGGAGACGGCCGTGCCGTGTCCGCGGTGCCGCAGCGTGATCGTGGTGGAGGCCCCGGTGACGGTCGTCGACAGCTCGTAGCGGCGGAACTCGCGGGACGGGTGCACGAGCGCGCCGAGCAGGATCGTCAGCAGCAGGTTGCCGGTCGTCGCGGTGAGGGTCCCACCGGTCGACTCGACGCGGTGTCCCGCCGTGCGGAGTGCCGCGCCGGCGGCCTCCATCGCGGTGCACCGGTCGCCCGTGTGCACGGCGAACTCGGTCCTGGTGTCCATGGTTGCTCCCCCGTCCCCTGATCCGGTGTCGCGACCGGACCGCCGATTCCCCCGAACCGGTCCGGCAAGCCTAGCCGATGCATCCTCAGCATCGACAGGCCCCCGGACGGGCGTCGGTAGACTGCCGACGTGTCAGTGAACCCCGAGCTCGTCGGCAGGACGTTCCCGCCGGCCCAGCCCTACCTGGTCGGTCGCGAGAAGGTGCGCGAGTTCTCGCGCGCGGTGTTCGCGACCAACCCCGTCCACCACGAACCCGACGCGGCCCGCGCCGCCGGGTACGCCGACGTCGTCGCCCCGCCGACCTTCGCGGTCGTCGTGCAGGAAGCCACGCTCGCGCAGCTCCTGGCCGAGTCGGACGCCGGCATCGACTTCTCCCGTGTCGTCCACGGCGAGCAGTCCTTCACCTACGACCGGCCCATCGTGGCCGGTGACGAACTCACCGCGACCCTGACCGTCACGAGCGTCAAGACGCTCGGCGGCAACGCGATGGTCACGGCCCAGAGCACCATGAACGACGCCGCGGGGGAGCACGTCGTCACGGCGACGTCGACCCTCGTGGTCCGAGGAGACGACGCATGACCGCCGCACCCGCCACCGCGATCGAGGTCGGCACGGTCGTCGCCGAGCGCGAGGTGCACGTCACCCGCGACTCGCTCGTCCGCTACGCCGGCGCCTCCGGTGACTTCAACCCGATCCACTACCGGGACGACGTCGCCACCTCGGTCGGCCTGCCCGGCGTCCTCGCGCACGGCATGCTCACGATGGGCATCGCCGTGCAGCCGGTCTCCGAGTGGCTCGGCGACAGCGGTTGGGTCGCGGGCTACGGCGTCCGCTTCACCCGCCCCGTCGTCGTGGACCCGGAGCAGGGCGCGACCATCGGCATCGTCGCCAAGGTCGGCACCGTCGACGACGACGGCCGACCGAAGCGCATCGACCTCACCGTGACCGCCGGCGGGCAGACCGTGCTCGGCAAGGCGCAGGTCACGGTGGCGTTCCGCTGACCGTGCACGAGCCGGTGCTCGCCGACCTCACGACGCTCGGCGTCGGTGGGGCGCCCGCGCGGCTGCTCACGGCCACGACGACCGACGAGCTCGTCGCCCACACGCGCACCGCATGGGACGACCACGAGTGGCTGGTCCTCGGCGGCGGCAGCAACGTGCTGGTCGCCGACTCCGGCTTCGACGGCACCGTCGTCCTGGTCCGCACCACGGGGGTGGACGCCGACACGGACGCCGACGGTGTCACCGTCCGTGTCGCGGCCGGCGAACCCTGGGACGCGTTCGTCGCCACCACCGTCGCGAACGGCTGGACCGGCCTGGAGGCCCTCAGCGGCATCCCGGGCACCGTCGGCGCCGCCCCCGTGCAGAACATCGGCGCCTACGGGGTCGAGCTCTCCGACGTGCTCACCCGGGTCGAGTTCCTCGATGCGGCCACGGGGGAGCGCACGTGGGTGCCCGCGGCCGAGCTGGCGCTCGGCTACCGCACGTCGACCCTCAAGCACGGACGCCGCGGTGTCGTGCTGACGGTCGAGTTCCGGCTCGGCACGGCGGGGGAGCACGGCGTGCCGGTGCGGTACGCCCAGCTCGCCGGTTCGCTCGGGGTCGACCTCGGTGCCCTCGTGGAACCCGCGACGGTCCGCGACGAGGTCCTGCGCCTCCGCGCCTCGAAGGGCATGGTGCTCGACGCCGACGACCGGGACACCTGGAGCGCCGGGTCGTTCTTCACGAACCCGATCGTGTCCGCGGCCTTCGCCGAGACCCTCCCCGCCGACGCGCCACGGTGGCCGGCCGGCGACGACGTCAAGCTCAGCGCCGCCTGGCTCATCGAGCACGCGGGGGTGCACCGGGGCTACGCCGTGCCGGGGTCGCGCGCGGCGATCTCGTCGAAGCACACCCTGGCCCTGACGAACCGTGGCGGCGCGACGGCGGCCCAGGTGGCCGAGCTCGCGCGGTACGTGCAGGTCACGGTCCTGAACCGCTTCGGGGTGTCGCTCGTGCCGGAGCCCGTCGTGGTGGGGGACCTGCTCGACTGAGCGCACGGGCATGGACACGGGCACGACCCGGCCACGGGCCTCCCGGAAAGCAGAACGGGCCACCTCGACGAGGCGGCCCGTTCTGCGTTCTGCGGGGTGTCGTGGGCGCGGCGACTACGCGAAGAACTCCGCCAGGCGGGCCACACCCTCGGCGATGTCGTCGTCGCCGAGCGCGTACGACAGGCGCAGGTAGCCGGACGGACCGAAGGCCTCGCCCGGGACGACCGCGACCTCGGCGTGCTCGAGGATCAGGTCGGCCAGCTCGAGGGTCGTCGTCGGGGTCGAGCCCGCCCACTCGCGACCGAGCAGTGCGGTGACGTCGGGGTAGACGTAGAAGGCGCCCTGCGGGGTCGGCGTGACGAAGCCCGGGATCGCGTTGAGCCCGGCGACGATGGCCTGGCGACGGCGGTCGAAGGCCTCGCGCATGGCCGCCACCGGCTCCTGCGGCCCGGTGAGCGCGGCGATCGCGGCGCGCTGGGACACGTTCGACACGTTCGACGACAGGTGCGACTGCAGGTTCGACGCGGCCTTGACCGCGTCGGCGGGACCGATGAACCAGCCGACGCGCCAGCCGGTCATCGCGTAGGTCTTCGCGACGCCGTTGACCAGGATCGTGGTGTCGGCGAGGGCCGGCACGGCGTCGAGGATGCCGGTGAAGGGGAGTCCGTCGTACACGAGGTCCTGGTAGATCTCGTCGCTGATCACCCAGATGCCGTGCTCGAGTGCCCACTCGCCGATGGCCGTGGTCTGCTCGGCGGTGTACACGGCGCCGGTCGGGTTCGACGGCGAGCAGAACAGCAGCGCCTTCGTCTTCGGGGTGCGCGCGGCCTCGAGCTGCTCGACGGTGACGAGGTAGCCCTGGTCGCTGCCGGCGAAGACCTCGACCGGCTCGCCACCGGCCAGGCGGATGGCCTCGGGGTAGGTGGTCCAGTACGGGGCGGGGAGCAGGACCTCGTCGCCGGCGTCGACGATCGTCTGGAACGCCTGGTAGACGGCCTGCTTGCCGCCGTTGGTGACGATCACCCGCGACGGGTCGACGGTGATGCCGGACTCGCGTGCGGTCTTCTCGGCGATGGCCTGCTTCAGCTCCGGCAGACCGGTCGCCGGCGTGTACCGGTGGTTCTTCGGGTCCTGTGCGGCCTCGACCGCGGCGACGACCACGTGGTCGGGCGTGGCGAAGTCGGGCTCGCCGGCGGCGAAGGAGATGACGGGTCGGCCCGCGGCCTTCAGGGCCTTGGCCTTCGCGTCGACCTTGAGCGTCGCGGACTCGGCGATCGCCGCGATGCGGGACGCGATGCGCGGCCGATCGGTCGGCGCGGCGGCGGGGGTTGCGGTGGACTCGGGGCCGGGGGCTGCGGTGCTCACGGGTGCCAGCCTATCGGCGCGGCACGCCGTGGAGGGGGCCAAGTGGACACCGTGTGACGGACTCCCGTACACTCGACCACCGGAACACGATCGGTGACGGACGTGCTCTGAAGGGCGGTGGCTCAATTGGTAGAGCAGCGGTCTCCAAAACCGCAGGTTGCAGGTTCGAGTCCTGTCCGCCCTGCAACTCTGGAAGGGTAGAAGTTGGCGAGCAAAGACATGGAGACGACGGCGGACGACGTCGTCGCCAAGGCGAAGCAGGACCGGGCCGAGCGCCGGGGTCCGATCGCTGCCATCGTGCTCTTCATCCGTCAGGTGATCGGCGAACTGCGCAAGGTCGTGACGCCGACCCGCAAGGAGCTCTTCAGCTACACGCTGGTCGTGCTCGTCTTCGTCGTCGTGATGATGATCCTGGTGTCGATCCTCGACTTCGTGTTCGGTCTCGGCGTCGGGTACGTCTTCGGCAACGGGCCCACGGCCTGACCCGGACGTCGACTGCCGAGTGCGGCAGTCCACTGGAGTACGGTCGCCCGAGACGGTGCCGATCGTGACCAGGACCGTCCGCCATCCCGACCCGCACCACCGAACGGAAAGAATCGACTGTGTCTGACTACTCCCGCGACGACATCGACCTCGCGACGGCTGCCGAGCAGTCCTCCGAGGTCGAGGAGAACCAGGAAGGCGACGTCGAGACCGGCGAGGAGCGCTCCGCCGAGTCCGCCGAGGAGCGCGCGATCTCCGTCGAGTCCGAGGACGACGAGTCCCTCGGCATCGACGAGGAGCTGACGGCACTGCAGGAGTCCAAGGACCCCGAGGCCGACGCCGTCGTCGAGGACGCCCTCGAGATCGACTCCGCTGACGAGGCCGAGGCCGCCGTCGAGGCGGTCGAGGACGAGGAAGAGATCGAACTCGAGTCCGAGACCGCCGAAGAGGCGAACGAGACCCTCGCCGCCGACGAAGCCATCGACGCCGAGGACGACGACGCCGAAGAGACCGAGGTCGACCCGTACGAGGCCTTCAAGGTCGAGCTGCGGATGAAGCCGGGCAAGTGGTACGTCATCCACTCCTACGCGGGCTTCGAGCGCCGCGTGAAGTCGAACATCGAGAACCGCATGGTGTCGATGTCGATGGAGGAGTCGATCTACCAGGTCGAGGTCCCGATGGAGGACGTCGTCGAGATCAAGAACGGGCAGCGCAAGCTGGTCACCCGCGTCCGGATCCCCTCGTACGTGCTCGTCCGCATGGACCTCAACGAGGACTCGTGGTCCGTCGTCCGGCACACGCCCGGTGTCACCGGCTTCGTCGGCAACGCCCACAACCCGACGCCGCTCCGTTTCGACGAGGCGTTCGGCATGCTCAAGTCCCTCGTGCAGGTCGCCGAGGCCGCCCCGACCAAGGGTGGCTCGAAGTCCGGCGGTTCCCTGCAGGCGCAGCCCGCGGCCGAGGTCGACTTCGAGGTCGGCGAGACGATCACCATCAAGGAAGGCTCGTTCGCGGGCCTGCCGGGTTCGATCTCCGAGATCAAGCCGGAGAGCGGCAAGCTCACCGTCCTCGTCTCGCTGTTCGAGCGCGAGACCCCGGTCGAGCTCAGCTTCGACCAGGTCACGAAGCTCTAGTCCAGGTCTCCCCGTTCGGGTAGACTCATCGAGTTTGGGCCCGCACGCCTCGTGCGTGTGGGCCTTCACCGCGGTCCGGAACGGCCGGACCAGCGGGAGAGTGCACGGATCCCCGTGCGTTCGATTCCAGGAGGAAGACAAGTCATGGCACCGAAGAAGAAGGTCACGGGCCTGATCAAGCTGCAGATCAACGCGGGAGCCGCCAACCCGGCCCCGCCGATCGGTCCGGCACTCGGTCAGCACGGCGTCAACATCATGGAGTTCTGCAAGGCGTACAACGCGGCGACCGAGTCGCAGCGTGGCAACGTCGTGCCGGTCGAGATCACCGTCTACGAGGACCGTTCGTTCACGTTCGTCCTCAAGACCCCGCCGGCCGCTGAGCTCATCAAGAAGGCTGCTGGTGTGCAGAAGGGGTCCGCGACCCCGCACACGGTCAAGGTCGCGAAGATCTCGATGGACCAGGTCCGTCAGATCGCCGAGACCAAGCAGGCCGACCTGAACGCCAACGACATCGAGCAGGCCGCGAAGATCATCGCCGGCACCGCACGCTCGATGGGCATCACGGTCGAGGCCTAAGCACCGATCGGGCTCCGGCCCACACCCAGACACCTTTCCGTGGGAGAGCCGCGCCGGCTCGTCAACCACGTATCTCGCAAGGAGACCACCATGGCGAAGAAGTCCAAGGCCTACGAAGCCGCGGCCGCGAAGATCGAGGCCGACAAGTTCTACACCCCGACCGAGGCAGTCGCCCTGGCCAAGGAGACCGGTTCTGCGAAGACCGACTCCACGGTCGAGGTCGCACTGAAGCTCGGCGTCGACCCGCGCAAGGCGGACCAGATGGTCCGCGGCACGGTCATCCTGCCGCACGGCACGGGCAAGACCGCCCGCGTCATCGTGTTCGCGACGGGTGCAGCGGCCGAGGCCGCGATCGCAGCCGGCGCCGACGAGGTCGGTGGCGACGAGCTCATCGCGAAGGTCGCCGAGGGCTACACGTCCTTCGACTCCGCCGTCGCGACGCCCGAGCTCATGGGCAAGGTCGGTCGTCTCGGCAAGGTGCTCGGCCCGCGTGGCCTCATGCCGAACCCGAAGACCGGCACCGTGACCCCGAACGTGGCGCAGGCCGTCAACGACATCAAGGGCGGCAAGATCGAGTTCCGCGTCGACAAGCACGCCAACGTGCACTTCGTCGTCGGCAAGGCCTCGTTCACGCCGGAGCAGCTCGACGAGAACATCTCGACCGCGCTCGAGGAGATCAACCGCCTCAAGCCGAGCTCCTCGAAGGGCCGTTACGTCATGAAGGGCGCCGTCTCGACGACCTTCGGCCCCGGCATCCCGCTGGACGTCAACAGCATCTGAGTCCACTGACTCGCAGAAGGGCCCGCACCGGCAACGGTGCGGGCCCTTTTCGCGTGCAGGGGCGCGCGTCCCGGTAGCGTGGTCTCGTGCGCACCCTCGTGAACTCGCTCCGGTTGATCGCCGTCATCGCCGTCGTCGTCGCGATCGTCGCCCAGTGGCTCGTCAGCTCGAAGACGGACGTCTACAACCCGTGGAACTTCTTCGGCTACTTCACGATCCAGTCGAACGTCATCATCGCCGTGGCCCTGGCGGTGACCCTCGTCGCCTCGGCCCGCCGCAAGCGTGGGGACCTGCGGGTGAGCCTGCTCCGGGGCGCCGGCACGGTCTACATCGCCACGACCGGCATCGTCTACAACACCCTGCTGACGAACGTCGACGTGTCGGCGAGCGTCCAGTGGTCGAACGACGTGCTGCACAAGGTCATCCCCGCGTACGCGGTCCTCGACTGGCTGCTGTTCTCCGACCGGTCGAAGCTGCTCCTCCGCCACGTCTGGTGGTTCCTGATCTACCCGGCCGTGTGGACGATCGTCATCCTGATCCGGGGCGCGACCGACGGCTGGGTGCCGTACCCGTTCCTCGACCCCGCGCAGGGGTACGGGGTCGTGGCGATCTACTGCGTCGGCGTGGGCGTCTCGATCGGGTTGCTCGGCGTCCTCGTCGTGGGGATGAGCCGGCTCCGACTCGTCAAGGTCTGAGCTGACGGGCTACGAACGGAAGTCGCGCAGCTTGTCGAGCACCAGGTCGGCGAGCTGCACGAGTCCGCGGATCTGGTCGTCGTCACGGTCGACCCAACGGCACTCGGGCTCGTCGGCGACGGGGACGAAGCCGTCGTGGCGCTCCCAGACGAACAGGGTGCGGTCGGCACCGAGCACGTACTGCTGCCACCAGATCTGCCGCAGGTAGTGCCGGGGGATGCTCCGCCAGCCCTTCGCGGTGGTCTTGATCTCGGCGAGCACCACCCGCGAGCCCTGGACACCGACGCCGTCGGGGGTCGCGAGGTGCGCCCGGTTCGCGGCGGCGTGGAACAGGTGCGCCGAGGGCTGGATGCCGTGCGTGGCCGCGACCCAGGCGGCGATGTGGGGCTCGCGGTCCTTGCCGTGCTCGGTGAACGCGTTGCCGGAGAACCGTGAGCCGTAGCGCTTCTCGGTGACGACGGCCTCGACCGCGTGCAGCGAGGCGAGCCGAGCGACGTCGGTCGCAGTGATGCCCGCGGCGCGGGCGCGGAGCCAGGCGAAGCGGTCCGAGGAGTGCGCGACGATCCGCTCGGTGTGGCCGCGCAGGGCGGTGAACGCATCGCGCCCGGGGACCGCAGCCGGCGTGGCGGAGGCAGAAGGCGCCTCCGGGCCGGGGTCCAGGTCGCCCCACAGGGTGGGCTGCACGATCGTCACCCGACGATTCTCCCCCCGACCACCGGCAAGACCGAATCCGACGCGCTCACGAGGCGCAGCGCCCACGTCAGGAGACCAGCTCACGCCCCTCGGCGTACGCGACCAGCTCGTCGACCCCGGCGGGGGAGAGCGCGTAGCCGATCGCGAGCGCCGCTGCGCCCTGCAGCGCGGCGAGCGACCCCGCACGCGACTGGGCGATGACGAGGTGTTCGGTGGCGAGCGGCATCGACCGCGAGTAGACGACCTCGCGGACGCCGGCGAGCAGGTGCTCACCGGCCTGCGTGATCGAGCCGCCCAGGACGATCACCGACGGGTTCATGAGCGAGACGCAGGTGGCGAGCACCTCGCCGATGTCGCGGCCCGCCTGTCGGACGGCGTAGATCGCGTCGAGGTCGGACCGGTTCACCAGGTCCAGCACGTCGGCGCCGGTGTGGGCGTCGTGCCCCTTTGCACGCAGGGCACGGGCGATCGCGGGACCGGACGCCACCGCCTCGAGGCACCCGGTGTTGCCGCAGTGGCAGGGGACGTCGCCGGCGCGGGACACCCGCACGTGGCCGATGTCACCGGCGGTGCCCTGGGCGCCGCGCTGCAGTTCGCCGTCCGACACGATGCCGGACCCGATGCCGGTGGCGACCTTGACGAACAACAGGTGGTCGACGTCGGGCCAGCCGTGCTCCCGCTCGCCGAGGGCCGCGATGTTCACGTCGTTGTCGAGCAGGACGTGCGCTGCGATGTGCTGGCGGAGCCACGACGGCACGTCGAAGCCGTCCCACCCGGGCATGATCGGGGGGTTCGCCGGGCGTCCGGTCGAGAACTCGACCGGACCGGGCACGCCGATCCCGATGGCGATGACGTCCTGTCGGGCGCGGCCGACCTCGTCGAGCAGCTCGTCGATGGTGGCGACCAGCCACGACAGGGTCTCCACCGGGCCGGCGGCGATGTCGATGCGCGCTTCGCGGGTGGCGAGCGGGGCGGCGACCAGGTCCGTGACGGCGACACGGCCGTGCGAGGCGCCGAGATCGGCGGCGATCACGAGTCGGGCGCGGGGCTTCAGCGCCACCTGGGCCGGCGGCCGTCCTCCGGTGGAGACGGCGGTGTCGACGGGGCCGACGAGACCGACCTCGATGAGGGAGTCCAGGCGCACGCCGATGGTGGAGCGTGCGAGTCCTGTCAGTGCGGCGAGCTCGGCCCGGGTCCGCGGCACGCCGTCGCGGAGGATCTGGAAGAGCTCGCTCGTCCCGACCGGAGGCGACGCTGCCGTCCGAGTCAAGTCGACCATGGGGGGAGTGAAGCACACATCGAACGCGCCACGCAACGAAGTTCGTCGACCTTCCACGAACTTCTGCTTGACCGCCGACAGAAGTGGTCATAGTGTGACGCTCGGTCAGTGACGACCGCACCATCTCGACGAGGAGAACCCCTGGTGACCCAACCGATCTCGGTTCAGCTCTACACCGTCCGCGACGCCCTCTCGGCCGACCTGCCCGGCACGCTCAAGCGCATCGCCGACATCGGCTACACGAACGTCGAGGCCTTCGGCTTCGTCGACAACGCCGACGAACTCGCCGCCGCGCTCCGCGACGCCGGCCTCGCCGCCCCGAGCGGACACGCACGACTGCTGGACGCCGGCGAGCAGGACCTCGAGCGGATCTTCCACGCGAGCGTCACCGTCGGACTCGGCACCCTCATCGACCCGCACATCGACGAGGCCCGCTGGACCACCCGCGAGGACGTCGAGGCCATCGCCCGCGAACTGAGCGCCCTCGCCCCCCGCGCGGCCGACCACGGCCTGGTGCTCGGCTACCACAACCACGCGTTCGAGTTCTCGAACCGCATCGACGGCGTCAGCGCCTACGAGGTCTTCGCCGACGCGCTGTCCGACGACGTCGTGCTCGAGCTCGACACCTACTGGGTCAAGGTCGGCGGTGACGACCCGGTGGCGATCATCGGCAAGTACGGCGACAAGATCGAGTTCCTGCACGTCAAGGACGGCGACGGCTCGCACGACGACGACAAGCAGGTCGCCGTCGGCAACGGCATCATGCCGATCCGCGAGATCCTCGCCGCCGCACCCGACGCACTCCACGTCGTCGAGCTCGACGGCCACGAGGGCGACGTCTTCCAGGCGGTCGCCGACTCCTACACGTTCCTCGAGGGGGCCCGCGCATGACCGACACCACGGCGTCCACCGCCCTCGACAGCAGCACCCGGACCGGCCGCGTCGGCGTCGGCGTCATCGGCGCCGGGGTCATCTCCGACCAGTACCTGTCGAACCTCACCGTCTTCCCCGACGTCGAGGTCCGCTTCATCGCCGACATCGACCTGCCGCGCGCAGCCGCCCAGGCCGAGAAGTGGGGCGTCGCCGGGTCGGGCACCGTCGAGGAGCTCCTGGCCGACGACGACATCGAGATCGTCGTCAACCTCACGATCCCGGCCGCCCACGTCGAGGTCGCCCTGCAGGTCCTCGCCGCCGGCAAGCACGTGTGGGGCGAGAAGCCCTACGCCCTCGACCGCGAGAGCGCGACCGAACTCCGTGACGCCGCACGCGCCGCGGGCAAGACCGTCAGCGTCGCACCCGACACCTTCCTCGGTGCCGGCCTGCAGACCGCGCTCCGCACCATCCGCGACGGCCGCATCGGCAAGCCGCTCAACGGCCTGACGCTCTTCCAGAGCCCCGGCCCGGAGTCCTGGCACCCGAGCCCCGAGTTCCTCTTCGCGTACGGTGCGGGCCCGCTGTTCGACATCGGCCCGTACTACATCACCACCCTGGTGCAGACGTTCGGTCCGGTGAAGAAGGTCACGGCGACGGCGTCGAAGTCCCGCGCCACGCGCACGATCGGCTCCGGCCCGAAGGCGGGCACCGAGTTCCCCGTCGACGTCCCGACGAACCACTCCGCACTGATCGAGTTCGAGGACGGCGGGAGCGCGCAGAGCGTCTTCTCGTTCGAGTCGGACCGCGGTCGCACGGGCGTCGTCGAGATCGCGGGCGAGACCGGCACCGTCGTGTTCCCGGACCCGAACAACTTCGACGGCGACACCGAGCTGTACGCGCTCGGCGCCGAGGAGCCCGAGACGATCCCCGCGATCGGCTCCACCTACTCGCGCGGCACCGGCGTGGTCGACCTCGCCCGCTCGCTCCGCGCAGGCGACGAGAACCGGGTCCCCGGTGCCCTCGCCTTCCACGTCCTCGACGTGATGGTCTCCATCGCCGAGGCGGCAGAACGTGGCGAGGCGGTGCTCGTCGAGAGCACCGTGTCGCCCTCCCAGACCCTCCCAGAGGGTTGGGACCCCGCGGAGCAGACCCTGGCCTGACCGGCCCGGATCCGCCCCGCACACCACAGCAGCACCCGAAGATCCATCCCGCACCACCCCTGCACCATCCCTGCACCATCTCAACGACGAGAAAGTAGAGAGTCATGCGCACTGCCATCCGCGCACTGGCCATCACCGCGGCCGCCGCACTCACCGTGACCGGCCTCGCAGCCTGCTCCTCCGGATCGTCCGGTTCCTCCGGCGACTCCAAGACGCTCACCTACTGGGCGTCCAACCAGGGCACGTCGCTCCAGAACGACAAGGAGGTGCTGACCCCAGTCCTCAAGAAGTTCACGAAGGAGACCGGGATCAAGGTCGACCTCCAGGTCATCGGCTGGAACGACCTGCAGACGAAGATCCAGACCGCCGTCACCTCGGGCCAGGGCCCGGACGTCGTCAACATCGGCAACACCTGGGCCACCTCGCTCCAGGCGACCGGTGCGTTCCAGGAGTACGGCGACTCCGAGATGAAGGCGATCGGCGGTGCCGACAAGTTCGGCAAGGTCGCGCTCTCCACCGGTGGCGCCCCCGGCAAGACCGTCACGAGCGTCCCGCTCTACGGCCTCGCGTACGGCCTGTACTACAACAAGTCCATGTTCAAGGACGCCGGCCTCGAGGCACCGACCACGTGGGAGGACCTCACGGCGGACGCCAAGAAGCTCACGACCGGCGGCAAGTACGGCTTCACCATCGCCGGTGGTTCGTACACCGAGAACTCGCACTTCGCGTTCATCACCTCGGCGCAGAACGGTGGCGAGTGGTTCGACAAGGACGGCAAGCCGACCTTCACCGACAAGGCGAACGTCGACGGCATCAAGCGCTACCTCGACCTGATGCAGTCCGACAAGGTCGTCAACACCTCGAACGCGCAGTACGACAACGGCACGCAGGCCGTCTCGGACTTCGCGAACGGCAAGGCCGCGATGATGCTGACGCAGAACAACGCGAACGCGACGATCACCTCGCAGGGCATGAAGACGGACGAGTTCGGCGTCGTGCCGTTCCCGACCACTGCTGACGGCGCGGACATCGCGTCGTTCCCGGCCGGCATCAACCTGTCGATCTTCAAGAACACGAAGAACAAGGACGGCGCGCTCAAGTTCGTCAAGTACATGACGAGCGCGGACACGCAGACCACGCTCGACAAGCCGTACTCGGCCCTCCCGGTGCTCGCCGCCGCGGCTGACTCGGTCACCGACGAGCAGACGAAGACGTTCCTCGACATCTACAACAACAAGGCCAAGCCCCTCCCGCTGGTCCCCGCCGAGGACCAGTTCGAGTCCACCGTCGGCAAGGCGATGAACGACATGTTCGCCAAGATCGCCACCGGCGGCTCCGTGTCCGACAGCGACATCAAGACCGCGCTGCAGACCGCCCAGGACCAGGTGTCCCAGGCGAACGGCTGATCCAGCCAGGAGGCCCGGGGCGCGTCCGCAAGGACGCCCCCGGGCCTCCACCCCTCGCGTCCACAGCCGGACGCGCCGGGGCAGGTCGTCACCGGCCCCACAGCCCCAGAGCCGGCCATCCGCCGGCAGTGAGCGTCCCGTCTCACGCACGCCGTGCCTCCCGTCCGCTGCCACGGACCGGAGTGCGAAGCACCCGAACCCCCTCCTGCCGAAAGGCCCCCGCCCATGTCCACGACGGTCCTGCCCGATGCGGAGCGCATCGACCTGACGCACACGAAGGGCTCGACGCTGTCGGGCCGTCCGCCAGGTCGCAAGCGCAAGACCAACTGGCTGCCCTACGCGCTCGTCGCGCCGGCCATCCTGTTCGAGCTGCTCATCCACATCGTCCCGATGCTCACCGGCATCTGGATCTCGTTCATCCAGCTCACCAAGTACTTCATCGCGAACTGGGGCGCTGCACCCTTCGCGGGACTGCACAACTACTCGGTCGTCGTCGACTTCGACCAGGCGATCGGCAAGGGCGTCCTGCACTCCTTCCTGATCACCTGCGGCTTCACGGTGCTCGTCGTCGGCCTCTCCTGGACCTTCGGCATGGCCGCCGCGGTCGCACTGCAGAAGCCGTTCAGGGGCCGCGGGCTGTTCCGCACCCTGTTCCTGGTGCCGTACGCGCTGCCGATGTACGCCGGCATCATCACCTGGAAGTTCATGTTCCAGCGTGACTCCGGCGCCGTGAACCACGTCCTGGTCGACCAGTTGCACCTGTTCAACGGCACCGGCCCGTTCTGGCTGATCGGCTCGAACGCCTTCGTCTCCGTCGTCGTCGTGGCGATCTGGAAGACCTGGCCCTTCGCCTTCCTGATGCTGATGGCCGGCCTGCAGTCCGTGCCGAACGACGTGTACGAGGCCGCCTCGGTCGACGGTGCGAAGCCGTTCCGGCAGTGGCGCTCGATCACGCTGCCGATGGTCCGCCCGGTCAACGTGACGCTCGTGCTCGTGATGTTCCTCTGGACCTTCAACGACTTCAACACGCCGTTCGTGCTGTTCGGCTCGACCGCGCAGCCCCCGGCCGCGGACCTGCTGAGCTTCCACATCTACAACGCGTCCTTCATCACCTGGAACTTCGGCTCCGGTGCCGCGATGAGCGTCCTGCTCCTCATCTTCCTGCTCATCGTCACCGGCATCTACCTCGCCGTGACCAACCGGAGGTCCGTCCGTGCGTGAGACATTCGGCGCCAAGTCCTTCAAGGTCGTGACCCTGGTCATCCTGACCCTGTTCACGGTCGTGCCCCTCTACGTGATGATCACCACGGCCATCAAGCCGCTCGGTGACGTGCAGAACGACTTCACGTGGATCCCGACCAACATCACCATCCAGCCGTTCATCGACATGTGGTCGACGGTGCCGCTCGGCAAGTACTTCGTGAACTCGCTCGTGGTCTGCACGGTCGCCACGGTGTTCTCGCTGATCATCGCGACGTTCGCCGCCTACGGTGTCTCGCGCTGGAACTTCAAGGGCAAGAGCACCTTCACCACCGCGGTGCTCTCCACCCAGATGTTCCCCGGCGTGCTGTTCCTGCTCCCGCTGTTCCTCATCTTCACGAACCTCGGGAACTCGCTCGGCATCCAGCTCGTCGGCAGCTGGACCGGCCTGATCATCACGTACCTGACGTTCACGCTCCCGTTCTCGATCTGGATGCTCGCGGGCTACTTCGAGACCATCCCGCGTGAGCTCGACGAGGCCGCGATGGTCGACGGTTCCGGCCCGATGGGTGCCCTGTTCCGGGTCATCCTGCCCTCGGCCCGCCCGGGTCTGGTGGCGGTCGGCATCTACTCGTTCATGACGGCCTGGGGTGAGGTGCTCTTCGCCTCGGTCATGACCAACGGCGACGGGCAGACCCTGGCGGTCGGTCTGCAGCAGTACTCCACGCAGACGAACGTGTACTGGAACCAGATCATGGCCGCGTCCCTGGTCGTGTCCATCCCCGTGGTGATCGCGTTCCTCATCGTGCAGCGCCAGTTCGTGGCCGGCTTGACCGCCGGTGCGGTGAAGTAGCCAGCTGACTTCAGCTCTAGCTCCAGCTCCGCGAAAGCGACAGATTCCCGG